>JAHHTQ010000019.1 GCA_020024555.1 Angelakisella sp. | reverse complement strand
TTATGATAGAATAATGTTTACAAATATTTATTCTGATAAAATTATAAAAAGTTTGTTTTTTTTAGTGATAAATGCTATAATGACATTGATGTATTATATTTTTATATAGTAACATTTTTATAATTTTGATATGGTTTCGTTGTTATTCAGCAAAATTTTTATTTGTGTAAGGTAAAATAATAGATAACAACAATATATAGTTGTAAAGATATTTTGTATGTGTTGTGTAAATATTTATAAAATAGGAAGGTAGTAAAAAATGTATTCAAAAAAAATATTTCCTACTGCTTGTATGGGTTTTTCAAAAAATGCAGTTTTAGACTATATATATGAACAGGATAAAATTGCGGAAGATAAAAAAGAAACATTGGAAACAGAAATAAAGTTACTGAAAGAAGAACTAAATAGATTAAAAGAGCAAAGTAAAACCGGCTTTGATGACAATATTCTTGAAAATACCTTTATTGCAAAAGAAAATTTCGGTAAATCCGATAATACAGATAGCCACGAAAATAATGACAGGGTAAACTTAAAAGCTGTATTATATCAGGCAGAGGCATCGAATAAGTTATTAAAGGCAAACTGTAATGCGCAGGCGAAAAGAGAAAAAGAATACATAAATAAAATAATGGAGCAAGAAAAAGAGATTGCTAAATACAAAAATCTTTTGGATAACAGTGAATATAAAAGTATAATTGCAGAAAAAGATTCAACAATATTAAAATTAAAAGAACTGAATAAACGGTTGGAAGATACTTTATATGCAAAAAAAGTAATGGATACAAAAGAAATTCTTGCACATAAAGATATTGAGATAAAACATCTGTATGACAAAAACAAGGAACTTGCAGACCTTTTAAATCTTATGCAAGACAAACTTGACAGTTTGCAGACAATTAATGGAAACAGTGAAGAAAATGAAGAAGACATAAATACAGATAAAATACGTTTTGATGATGACAATAGCGGTGCGTGACACGGCGCTTTAATATGGTTTAATGTATGTGGTTTTAAATTATATATGTTGGGAAGTGTAATATAGAAGTGGAAACAGCAGTACAAATATCTAAGTCTGAACTTGCTTTGGAACAGTTTATAATTTTAATAAAGTCTATTAGTTTGGTTGATATTTTCGATGTTTTAATAGTAGCTTTTTTGGTATACAAATTAATAACATTTATCAGTGAAACACGCGCAGGTCAGCTGATAAAAGGTGTAATTGCTGTAATAGTACTGTATTTATTTGCCGATATATTTAATTTCAAGATGCTTGAAACAGTACTGAAACTGGTGGTTACTTACGGTTCGTTTGCGCTTATAGTTGTTTTTCAGCCGGAACTCAGAAAAGTATTGGAGCAGATGGGAAGAACAACTATTGATTCTTTTCAGGTATTTACTCCGTCATCTGAAAGCATAGAAAAACAAAAGAATGAAGTCCGTATAATGATAAACGCCATTACCGAAGCTGTTGCGCAGATGTCTATTGAACATACGGGCGCGTTAATTGTAATTGAAAGAACAACCAAATTGGGTGATATTATAGGCACAGGAACAGTAATTGATGCAATACCGAGCAGTGAATTGATACAAAATATATTTTTCCATAATTCGCCACTGCATGACGGCGCTATGATTATGAGAAATAATAAGCTATACGCGGGAGGTTGCTATCTGCCACTGTCACAAAACTATGAAATCAGTCGTAGCTTGGGCACAAGACACAGAGCAGGACTGGGTATAAGTGAAGTATCGGATAGTTGCGTAATTATCGTAAGCGAAGAGACAGGACACATATCTGTTGCGGAAAACGGAAAAATTACTACCGATTTGGGCGAATCAAAACTAAAAACTATGTTGTATCGTAAATTAATGCCAATAGAAGAAACCGAAAAGAAGAAGTCGATTAATATAATAAAAGAATCGTTTAAAAAGACAAAAGGAAAGATAAGGACAAAAATTAAATTCAAAAAACAAAATGATGATACAAAACGATAGTATGTTAAAAGGGGTATGGTAATGAAACTTTCCGACTTTTTTAAAAAAACAAGCGTAAAGGTAATTTGTTCTGTTTTATTATCTATTATATGTTGGTTTGCAGTTGTTACTTCTATTTCTCCGGAAGATGACAGACAAATAAAGAATGTACCGGTAAATATTGAAATTCCTATGGATTTAAATTTAAATGTAGTAGAGACAAGCACTCCGAATGTTACGGTAAACGTAACAGGTTCACGGTACAATATAGGTAGCTTATCAAATAAAGATATTTCTATAAAAACGCTTTTTACAGATGTAACAAAGCCGGGGCAGTATGAACTTAAATTAATCGCTGTTCCGCACCCGGATAATATTTATAAGGTGACATCTATATATCCTGACACAATAACAGTCACCTTTGACAGAATAATCAGTAAAAGATTTTATATAGAGCAACATCTTAACGGAATTAATATTGATTCCGAAAAGACTTTGCTGGGCGATATAACAATGGAGCCGAATATTGTTACAGTCACAGGCCCTGAGACAGAAGTAAACAATATTCAAAAAGCCATTGTAAAATATGATGGTTTTAAAGAGAAGCTGACAGACAGCGTAAGTTTAAATTTACCGATAGTTTTGTATGACAAAGACGGTAACGAAATTAAGACAAAAGATATCGGAGGAGAACATATAGTATGCGACTATACAACCTCAAATATCGTTGTTACAATATTGCAGATAAAAGAAGTACCGCTTGTGATAGACTTTGTCAACTATAAAAACGATTTCCCGATTGATAAGTTGCAATATGTTCTCAGCGACTACTCAATAAAAATTGCGGGAGAGTCAAGTAATATCAGCAAGTATTCAGAATTATCCTTGGGTTACGTAGATGTTTCAAAGTTAAATCTTTTGGAAAACAATGAACGGAATTTTGTTATCTCCTTACCAAATGGTATTAGGTTACAAGACGATTTTGACAGAGTAACCGCTACTTTTGATAACAGTAATATTGCGACAAAAACAATTAATGTAAAGAATATTGTTATTAAAAATATTCCCGAAGGCTATGAAGTTAAACCGAAAACAGATATTATTAAAGATATAGTTGTTATCGGTGGTAAAGGGGATATTCAAAATATTACATCTGATGATTTCGTGGTAGAAATAGATATGGCTAAAAGACCGATAGATGAAGGTGAAAAGAGATATTCGGTAAATATTGTAAATATGAATGATAATTTTGCATGGGCTGTTGGTCGCTATTACGCAACGGTTACAATAGCCAAAAAATAATATAAATAATACTTAATAATCACTTTTATATAAATACTAAGACAGTATCATACAATTAACAACACTGGTTCATATAGCATTTTGCATTTAAATTTTTGTCATACTTTGTAAAGATATTTTGTGATATTTAAAGAATTATCTATGCTTTTGTTTTAGCTGGCAAAAATTTATTAACACAATACCCTATTTGTAATTGTGAGAAATTACACAAAAAATTATTAACAGGATATGATAAAAGAAGCTGTTGCAAAATAATTGCCACAGCTCTTTTTCAAAAAAAGGAGAAAATATGCAAATATATGTTGAAAATATAAAAATCAACTTTAAAGAAGATATAAAAGTTGCTTATGAAACGGCAATAAAGACAGCGTCGGTAAAATCAAAAGATGTGGAAAAAATTTTTGTTATAAAAAAAGCCGTTGATGCGCGCAAGAGAGATAATATTTGCTTTGTGTACACCATTGGCATAAACTTATCGAAAGGCGCTAAATTCAGACTTTCAAACAATGTAAAAGAAGTGACTGAAAAAAATGAGACATTGGAAGTAGGCGCAAGGAAACTTGACAATCCGCCTGTCATAGTAGGTTTTGGACCAAGCGGTATGTTCAGCGCAATAGAGCTTGCGCGTATGGGATATAAGCCCATAGTAATAGAGCGTGGCAGTGACGTTGAAAACAGAATAAAGGCTGTAAATACATTTAAAAAATGCGGTATTCTTGACGTAAATTCAAATATACAGTTTGGTGAGGGTGGCGCAGGTACTTTTTCAGACGGAAAACTGACCACAAGAATAAACGATGTTCGTTGTAAAAAAGTAATAAATTTATTGTATGAATTTGGAGCGCCGGAAGAAATTTTGTATGAGGCAAAACCGCACATAGGAACTGACTATTTGCAAAAAGTTGTAAAAAATATACGGAATGAAATTATACGTTTGGGTGGCAAAGTTTATTTTAATACCTGTTTATTGGATATAAAACATAACGGTATGGGTAATATTACGCTTACCACAAATAACGGTGAATTTAATACAAGCGCTATGGTATTGGCTATTGGGCACAGCGCAAGGGATACTTTCCGTATGCTTATTGATAATAATGTTACGATGACAGTAAAACCTTTTTCTGTTGGCGCAAGAATAGAGCATAAACAACAATTAATAGATAAGTCGCTTTATGGTGACAATGCGGGAAATCCGCTGCTTCCAAAAGGTGAATATCATTTGTCGCACAGGGACAACAGCGGTCGTGGCGTATATAGCTTTTGTATGTGTCCGGGTGGCTTGGTTGTGCCTGCCGCATCTATGGAAAACACTGTTGTCACAAACGGAATGAGTTATTTCAGCCGAAACGGTGAAAATGCAAATTCGGCGATTGTTGTCGGTGTAGACAGTAAAGATTTTGGTGAAAATCCGCTTGATGCAATAGCTTTTCAGGAAAATATAGAGAGAAACGCTTTTAATTTGACAGGTAGCTACAATGCTCCCTGTATGACTGTTTCAAAATTTTTAGGTAAAGGAAAATTATCTGTTGAAAACAGCAGTGTAAAACCTACATATTTACCCAATGTAAAAGACATAGATTTTAAAAATTTGTTTCCTAAGCAAGTAACAGAGCATTTGGAACTTGGTTTAAAGGTTTTCGGAACAAAGATAAGAAATTTTGATGATGACAATGCGCTTTTGACAGCTCCAGAAACACGTACTTCTTCGCCGATTCGTATTGTTCGTAATAATGAAAACTATGAGAGTGTCTCTGTAAAGGGAATGTATCCTTGCGGAGAGGGCGCGGGCTATGCGGGTGGTATTATCAGCGCAGCTGTTGACGGATTGAAAATTGCCGAAGAAATAATCAAACAGTACAGACCGATAGACAGCTAGAAAGCTGGTTTTGGAATTTTGTAATATATATTTTATGATTTTAGAGATATAAAAAGGCGGGTGTAACTTTGCAAATTTTACCTTGGAAAAAATATTCCGAAAATAAAGTAAACAGCGATAATTTTTTACTTAAAGTTTTGGGTAATCGTGGAATAGATACAATAGAAAAATTAAATAAGATAGATGAGAACACCAAAATTTATGACCCTATGCTTTTGAATGATATGGATAAGGCGGTTATGCGTATATATAAAGCTATGGATAAAAATGAAACCATACTTATTCATGGTGACTATGATTGTGACGGAATAACATCAACCGTTATGCTTTATGATTACTTTGAAAATGAAGGAGCAAATGTAATTTACTATATACCTGACAGGGAGAGCGAAGGATATGGGCTTAATATGACATCTGCCAAAATGATAGCAGAGAATAGCGTAAATCTTGTAATTACAGTTGATAACGGTATATCGTCACACGAAGAAATAGCGTGGTTAAAAGAAAAAGGAGTAGATGTAATAGTTACAGACCACCATATACCCAAAGAGACACTGCCTGATTGTGTGGCGGTAATAAACCCACATAGAAGTGACAGTACGTATCCGTTTGATAATTTGTGTGGCGCAGGGGTTGCGTTTAAACTGATAACGGCTTTGGAACAAAATTTTGAAGAACCTTTTTTGCAGTATGGCGATTTACTTACAATAGCAACTGTTGCAGATATTGTATCGTTAAATGGTGAAAACAGATATTTTGTTAAGAATGGTCTATTAAATTTACATAATACCGAGAGAGTAGGGCTAAGCGCGCTGATGACTCTTGCAGGAATAGATATGGAAAATCCGCTTACTGCCGAACAAGTGGGTTTTATTATAGCTCCACGGCTAAATGCCACAGGCAGAATAGGTAACGTAGACGACGCAGTTGAACTTTTGCTTACACATGACGAGGACGAGGCGCGCAAAAAGGCAAGTATCATTAATTCTTTAAATACTGAAAGAAAAAATATAGAGAGCAAAATAATTGCTGAGATAGGTGATTATATAGAAAAAAATCCACAGGCAATCAACAGAAGCGTGACTATTGTTGTGGGCAAAGATTGGAATGCGGGTGTCATAGGAATAACCGCATCAAAACTTGTTGACAGATATTTAAAACCTGCGATAATATTAACTGTTATGGATAGCGGGGAAATACGTGGTTCAGCGCGTAGCGTAGAGGGATTTTCAATAATTGACGCAATAAAATATTGCGGTGATTTGCTAATAAAATACGGTGGTCACCCAATGGCAGCCGGACTTTCCCTAAAAAAAGAAAATTTAGATTTATTCATAGAAAAAATGGAAGAATATTGTAGAAATAATTTTGGGACTATGCCATATAAAACACTTGCCATTGACGGTAATATAGATATAAAAGATATAACCCTTAATAATATTAATTCATTGAATACGCTTGAACCTTTTGGTTGTGAAAATACGCAGCCTATTCCTGTACTCAGAAATGTTCTGTTAAAAGCGGTTTCACCTTTAAGTAACGGAAATCATTTAAAGTTGACGCTTGGTGACAATACTGATAATACAGTTGAGACTCTCTTGTTTTCGGTCAAAGAAAAAATGTTTGACATAGATATCAATACGCCTGTTGATGTTGCGGTAAGTTTGGGAATTAATACATTTAGGGGAATAGACCGTCCTTCTGTAAAAGTGGTTTCCATTGTTCCGAAAGATTTTGATGCAACACAAAAGATGACAGAAAGACAATTATTTGATAAAATAATGTGTAAAGAAGAAGTTACTCTTGAAAATAAGGAAAAATATATATTCACCCGTGAAAAAATGATTGTTTTATTTAAGTTTTTGAGGGAAAATACACCGTATATTGCAGGAGAGGACTTTATTTACTATAACCTTAAAAATCAATTATCATATTTTGATGTACTTGTATCTTTGCAGATATTAAAGGAACTGAAACTGATTAAATATGAAACCGTTGATGGAGTAAGAGGTATAGTTATAGTACCGACAAAGGAGAAAACAGACTACAAGACAGCAGAAACCTATATAAATTTACAATCAAGGCAATTAGCTTAATTATAAAGACAGAAAAGGAGGATACAATGGAAAACAATAATGATAAAAATAATATAGACGATGTTGAAGTTATGGAAGAAAAAATTATTGATTATGATGACTTGTGTGAAGATGATAAATATTTTTTAATGCTTAAAAATGTTATTGTCGAGACAGGAAAGCAATATGATTTGGATAAAATACGTAAGGGATTTATTTTGTCAAGAGAAGAACATAGGGGACAACTGAGAAAATCGGGAGACCCATATATACTACACCCTGTTGCAACAGCGATTATATTGGTAGAACTTGGAATGGATACAGATACCGTTGTGGCGGCGCTGCTTCACGATGTTGTGGAAGATACGCAAGCTACATCGGAAGATATAAAAAAAATATTTGGGTCGGAAATAGCGCTACTAGTAGACGGCGTAACCAAACTGAAAGATGTGCCTTTTATTTCCCGTGAACGTCAACAGGCGGAAAATGTACGAAAAATGTTGTTTGCCGTTGCGCAAGATGTTCGGGTAATTATTATAAAACTTGCCGATAGACTGCACAATATGCGTACGCTTGAATATCAAACAGAGGAAAAGAAAAGGATTAAAGCGCTGGAAACTATGGAAGTGTACGCGCCTCTTGCTCACAGACTTGGTATGAGCGCTATGAAACAAGAATTGGAAGACCTTGCTATCCATTATCTTGACCCAATTGCTTGCAGTGAAATAGAAAAGCAGTTGACACTGTGTAAAGAAGAAAGACAAAATTTTATTGACAATATAATAGAGCGCATAGGTGAGAGACTGCAAAAAGAAAATGTAAAAGCCCATATTTTCGGTAGGGTAAAAAGTACCTATGGTATATACAGAAAAGAGTTTATACAGTGTAAAGACTTTAATGAAATATACGATGTGTATGCTGTTAGGGTTATTGTCGATTCCGTTATGGAGTGTTACAATGTTTTGGGTTTTATACACGATATGATGAAGCCTATTCCAAATAGATTTAAGGATTATATCAGTACGCCTAAACAAAATATGTATCAATCTTTGCACACAACTGTCATTGATAAAGAAGGCATACCGTTTGAGGTGCAAATTCGCACATGGGAAATGCACTATACAGCGGAATACGGTGTTGCGGCACACTGGAAATATAAACTGGGAATGAATGGAAAAAACGGTACTCTTGATGAAAAGCTGACATGGATAAGACAACTCCTGGATTCACAAAAAGAGAGTGACGATGCGGAAGAAATAGTAAAATCAATTAAAACAGATATAGCCGCAGATGAGGTATTTGTATTTACCCCACGTGGAGATGTAATCAGCTTGCCGGTTGGTTCTACTGTTATAGATTTTGCTTATGCCATACACTCGGCAGTCGGAAACAAAACCGTTGGCGGTAAGGTAGACGGCAGAATGGTGTCCCTTGATTATCAACTTAAAACAGGCTCTATTGTTGAAATTATAACATCTAATAATCCAAATAACGGACCAAGCAGAGATTGGCTCAAAATTGTCAAGACATCGGAGGCGCGTAATAAAATACGTGCGTGGTTCAAAAAAGAAAAACGTGAAGAAAACATTGCAGAAGGTAAACTTGCGCTTGAAAAAGAATTTCACAGAAATCTTATCGCGCTTCCGGAGAGTGACAAAGAGACATTTTTACTTGAACTTGCAAACAGACAGCGATTTAATACAATAGAAGATTTTTGGGCGGCTATCGGATACGGCGGGGTATCGTTACAGAAAATTATTCCCCGTGTAAAAGAAGATTTTTACAAAAAATATCGCGCGGAGTCCAAAGCTGTTATTGCTGACAATATCATAAAGAAAACAAAGAGCAAAACAAGCAGCGGTGTCATTGTTGAGGGACTGGAAGGCTGTTTGGTTAAGTTCGCAAAATGCTGTACTCCGCTGCCGGGAGACGAAATAGTTGGATTTGTTACACGTGGTTTTGGCGTATCGGTGCATAAAAAAGACTGTATAAACCTAAATATTGCGAATGTTGACCAAGAACGTATAGTAAAATGTTCGTGGGCGACAGAGACAAACGAGAAGTTTAAATCAACTATTGAAATAATAGGAGAAGACCGTCCGGGATTTTTGGCAGATGTAAGTATTGCGCTGTCAAATGCGAAAGTCTCTATACACACACTTCTTGCGCGTGAAATAAAAAATAATCATTCCAGTATTCAGGCAACAATCAGTATAAAAGATTTGGAGCAATTAAATTCAGTTATGGCAACATTACGCAGAATAAACGGCGTCACATCAGTAAACAGAATAGTACAATAATTTATGGGTCTGTTAATTTATTAGGAGGATTTGTTTATGGAAATTTTAGCGATGACACAAACTGCAAAGGCAACTCTTATTATACAAATGCTTATGGGTTTTATATTGCCACTGATACTTGCGTTTGTTTGGATAAAGTTTAAGAAAGGTTCGTTTAAAGCAATTATTGTTGGCGCAATAACATTTACTTTTATGGTATTCGGACTCGAAAAAATTGTTCACCAAATGGTACTCGGTGTTCCGTCACCTTTTCAACAAGCATTGGCAGGCAATCCGATTTACTATGCGATATACGGCGGGTTGGTTGCAGGTGTATTTGAAGAAATCGGAAGATTTATAGCGTTTAAATTTTTGCTTAAAGATTGCAACAAAATAGAAGATGCCGTATCCTATGGTATAGGTCACGGCGGTATGGAAGTAGTTATTTTGATAGGTATGTCTATTCTGTCAAATTATATGCTCTACAATACAGTATTTATAAATGGTTTTGAGGCGGCTTTTGGCTCAAACATACCTGAGGCGCAGGCGCAGGCAATAGTCGGCGTGCTTAACAGTATTGCCCAAACACAACCTATGAATGCCGTACTGTCGTTACTTGAAAGAACTTTTGCTGTTGCAATCCACATATCTTTGTCGGTAATTGTATTTGTTTCCGTGAGAAACAAAAAAATATGGTTACTGCCACTCGCTGTGCTGTTGCACGCTATGATTAACTTTCCGGCGGGACTATTCCAAGCGGGCGCGCTTACAAACATATATCTTGTTGAATTGTTACTGGGACTTCTTACAGTACTGTGTGTAGGTATGGCAATACTCATATATAAAAAAATTTATAATACGGAAAAACAAGTATAATATAAAAAATATCCCCTTTCATAATAATAAAGGAAATATTCTGCAATTAAAATTTGTAAGGTTAAGCAGCGTATTATCCAAAAAAAGAGAGGGGATAAAAATTTATTTAAAAATCTATTGCAAAAATCAGATTAATATTATATAATATATCTACACGAACAAACTTTCGCTTATGTTCGCATTCTTTTAGTTAATTTATTGATTTTTTTTATATAAAATATTAGGAGGAAAATAAGACTATGGCAAAAGAAACAAAGGCTAAACCAATACCAACTCCAATTACATCAGAAGAAGGAAGACAAAAGGCGCTTGAAACAGCGCTTGCAAATATCGAAAAGCAATTCGGTAAAGGCGCTGTTATGAAACTTGGACAAAACACAACTATGAATGTTGAGGCTATTTCAACAGGTTCATTGTCACTTGATATAGCTCTTGGTATAGGTGGTTTGCCAAAGGGAAGAATTATAGAAATATACGGACCTGAAAGCTCGGGTAAAACAACAGTTGCGTTACATGTTGTTGCGCAGGCGCAAAAAGCCGGCGGTTCAGCTGTATTTATCGATGTCGAGCACGCGCTTGACCCTGTATATGCGCAGGCGCTTGGAGTTGATATTGATTCGCTTTTGGTATCACAACCCGATACAGGTGAGCAAGCAATGGAAATATGTGAGGCGCTTGTTCGCTCGGGCGCTGTTGATGTTGTGGTTGTGGACTCAGTAGCCGCAATGGTGACAAAAGCCGAAATAGAGGGTGAAATGGGTGATAACCATGTCGGTTTGCAAGCAAGACTAATGTCACAGGCGCTTAGAAAATTGACAGGTATAATAGGAAAAAGCAACTGTATGGTTATATTCATTAACCAATTACGTGAAAAAATCGGTGTTGTATACGGTAATCCCGAAACCACAACAGGTGGACGCGCGCTAAAATACTATTCATCTGTAAGACTTGATGTAAGACGTATTGATTCACTTAAAACAGGTACGGAAATAATCGGTAACCGTACACGTGTAAAGGTTGTTAAAAATAAAGTTGCGCCACCATTCAAAGAAGCGGAGTTTGATATAATGTATGGTGAGGGAATTTCACGTGTTGGTGAGGTTCTTGACCTTGCGGTACAGCTGGATATAATCAACAAGAGCGGTTCTTGGTTCTCATATATGGGCGAACGTTTGGGACAGGGCAGAGACAATGTTAAGATTTATTTGACCGAGCATACTGATATATGTGAAGAAGTTGCCGCAAAGGTAATGGAAGAAAAAGACAATCTTAAAAAAACAAGCGCAAAACCAAAAAAACTTGGAGCAAAGTCTGTAAATATCAATGCCGAAGTTGACGAGGACGAAACAGAAGAAGGTATATCAATGGAAGAAACATCAGAAGACACAATTATTGAAGAATAATGTTTAAAATTTTTTGTTTTGATGTTATTTTATACAAATTAAATTGAAAGAAAATAATTGGTTTGTATAAAAAAGTCCTTGATTTTAATAAAAATATGTGATAAAATAGTTTGGCATGAGAACCGACAAAAATTTTGTCGGGTTTTGATGTACGTCTTGCGAAGATAGGCTTTGCAAGATACGGCATTAAACCGATAGTCCGCTGTCCGTTTATGGATAAGAATATCAGGATATTTTATAGGAGGAAAAATTAATGGACGCATTAAAACTTATTGCAGGCGAAAGCATGAAAAAAGAAATCCCAACAGTAAACGTTGGTGATACAGTAAGAGTACAGGTTAAAATCAAAGAGGGCGACAGAGAGAGACTTCAAGCATTTGAAGGTACAGTAATCGCTAAAAAACACGGCGGCATCTCAGAAACATTTACAGTTCGTCGTCTGCTACACGGTGTTGGCGTTGAGAGAGTATTCCCAATCCACAGCCCAAATGTACACAGTGTAGAAATCGTACGCGCCGGTAAAGTTCGCAGAAGCAAACTATACTACCTACGTAGCAGAGTTGGTAAAGCAGCTAAGGTTAAAGAGGCTCTTCGCTAATAAGTACAGCTCTAAAAACTGCAAATTGAAAGAAAGTGAGGACATGAATAATGTCCTCTTTTTTTCACACCATTTAATTAATTAACAAAAATAAATATACGTTGTTGATAAAAAAATTATTGACATAAACAATAAAAAAATCGGGAGGTGTCTTTGTCTTGTCAAATGATATGTATATACAGTGGTTTCCGGGTCACATGACCAAAACTAACAGAATGATAGAAAAAGATATAAAATTGGTAGATATGGTTGTAGAGGTGACAGATGCACGTATACCACAGGCGAGTCGCAACCCTCAACTAAAAAATATGATAGGTACTAAGCCGAAAATGTTACTTATGAATAAGGCTGACAACGCTGATGAAGAAATAACAAAAAAATGGCTTGCTTATTATAAAGAAAAAGGAATAGTCGCTATTCCGACAGACTGCAAAACCGGTAAGGGTTTGAAAGCTTTTCCACAGGCAGTGCGTGAAACCCTCGCAGAAAAAATCAAGCAGTGGGAAAAGAACAATGTTTCAACCACAAGACCGATAAGAATAATGATAGTAGGTATACCGAATGTAGGTAAATCTTCCCTTATAAACAGACTTGCCGGAGGCAAAAGGGCGAAGGTGGAAGACAGACCGGGTGTTACACGTGGTAAGCAGTGGGTAACGCTCGAAAGCGGTATAGAACTGCTTGATATGCCGGGGGTATTGTGGCCAAAATTTGAAAACAAACGATATGCTGAACATCTTGCCTTTACGGGCGCTATCAAAGACGATATTTTGGATATAGAACATCTTGCGGTAAAACTATTGGAGCTTATGCAAAAAATATATCCCGAAAAACTCGTTGAACGATACAAGGTGACAGAAGATGATGTTAAAAATTTGGACGGATACGATTTACTTGAAGCTATTGCAAAACGCCGTGGTATGCTGATGAGCGGAGGACATATAAATACCGAAAGATGTTCGATTATGTTGCTTGATGAATTCAGAAGCGGTAAACTTGGAAATTTGACACTTGAAAGACCTGTTGAAAAGATAGCAGTGGAGGAAGAAAAATGACATACGCCAAACTATGCGCTTTTGATAAAGATATAATGAAAACCGAAAAAGCAAATTTTGTTTGCGGAATTGACGAGGCGGGACGTGGACCGTTGGCAGGCGAAGTATATGCAGGTTGCGTATATATAGCCGATGAAAATTTTGAGATAACAGAGTTAAATGACTCAAAGAAATTGAGTGAAAAAAAACGGGAAAAAATATTTGATTATATAGATAACAGCAAAGGCAAAATTTATTATGGATATGGCACAGCAACGGAAAAAGAGATAGATGAAATAAATATTTTGAATGCGACATATCTTGCTATGCAAAGGGCTTATGAAAATTTGGCGCAAAAACTGAAAGAAGATAATTTGCCACTTCCTACGCTGGCGTTGATTGACGGAAACAGAGCGCCAAAACTTCCGATAGAGACAAAAACAGTAGTAAAAGGAGATGCGCAGAGCGCGGTTATTGCTTCCGCATCAATAGTAGCAAAGGTTTTGCGTGACAGATATATGATAAAAGTAGCCGAAAAGTATCCCGAATATTGTTTTGAAAAGCACAAGGGTTACGGTACAAAACTTCACTATGAAAAAATAGAGGAGTATGGTATACTTCCTGTGCATAGACTGTCTTTTTTAAAGAAGATAACAGGCGAAAAATAATGGCTGTTACACAAAACAGAAATATCGGAAACATCGGTGAAAATTTAATTTGCGAGTACCTGATTGGTAATGGATATATAATTATCAAAAGAAACTATACAAAGCTATGTGGCGAAATAGATATAATAGCAACAAAGGGTGATATTATCGCTTTTGTTGAAGTAAAGACAAGAAAAAGTGACAGTTTGGTGTCTCCACTGGAAGCTGTTACAAAATCCAAACAAAGAAAAATTATCAATACAGCAGAAATTTTTTTAACAGAATATGCGGAATATCAAAATTTTCAACCCAGTTTTGATGTAGGGACAGTAACAAATGATAATGGAAAATTTACAGTAGACTACTATGAAAATACATTTAGCTTAGATATATAAGAATGGAGGAGAGTGTTTTGTCAATATATGCAATAGGTGATTTGCACTTATCACTGGGTAACGAAAAGCCAATGGATATTTTTGGCGGTTGGGACGGTTATGTTGAAAAAATAAAGACAAATTGGCAGAACACAGTAACACATGATGACACAGTGGTAATTGCCGGCGATATATCGTGGGCAATGAAACTGAGTGAGGCGATACCGGATTTTACCTTTATAGAAAAGCTGAACGGAAAAAAATTGATTTTAAAAGGTAATCATGATTATTGGTGGGTGACACAAAATAAAATATACAAATTCTTTAACGAAAACGGATTTGAGACAATGTCACTACTGCACAATAACAGTTTTGATATTGAAGGAATAAATATTTGCGGTTCTCGTGGTTGGATTTTTGAAAACGGTGAGGCGCAGGACAAGAAGATAATTGCGCGTGAACTTGGGAGAATAGAGGCTTCGCTTTCATTTATGGATACGAATTCCATTAAATATTTATTTTTACACTATCCACCATACTATAACGGTCAGGAAATATCTGAGTTTTTTGATGTTATGAATAAGTATGACGTTAAAAAGTGCTACTATGGGCATATTCATGGTGACGGCTTGAAAAATGTATACAGTGGTATATATAAAGGTGTGGAACTTGTCCCCATATCAGCAGATTATTTAAAATTCAGACCGTTTAAAGTAATTTAATCAACGTATAAAATATAATAAAAACAGCATTATATCAAGAATTTATTTGGTTTAAAAAAATTCGCATTATTTTTATATTAATTTATTAAAAAAATGATAATTTAATATTATTTATTTTTAAAATATATTAAAAAACAGTAGCTTTTAAGGAAAAGATATGGTATAATAAACCCATTGTGTCATAATGGTTTATTATGACAAACTTATAAATTATGTATATGTAAAAAAGAATATTATAAATATCATAAATATGTATTGTAAATGTATGTTTTTTTATGATATACTATATAAGATTTAAAAATTTTGGAGGAAATAGTTATAATGAAACTAGTATCAAAAAATCAAGTAGAAGAAAACGTTTATGAACTAAAAATTACAGTAGATGGTGAAGAATTTAAAGCAGCTTACGAAGAGTCATATCGTAAAAATTCAAAGAGACTTAATATCCATGGCTTCCGTAAAGGTAAAGCTCCACGTAATATGGTTATGAAAATGGTTGGCGCAGAGTATTTCTGCAACGACGCTATTGACGCTACATACGGCAATGCTTACAGAAAAGCTCTTGATGAGAGCGGTTTGACACCTGTTACACAAGGCGAAATGGAAATGAATGAAGTAACTGTTGAAGGTTACACATTTACAGTTAAAGTAACAGTTAAACCGGAAGTGACAGTTAAAGACTACAAAGGTTTGGAAGTTAAAAAGGTAGTCGCTACTGTAACTGATGAAGAAGTTGAAGAAGAACTAAACAGAATGGCTGACAGAAACAGCCGTTTGGTAGATGTTGATGACAGAGAAGCGCAAGAAGGCGATACAGCAAATATCGATTTTGAAGGTTTTGTTGACGGTGTTGCTTTTGAAGGCGGCAAAGGTGAAGGTTATGATTTGGTTCTGGGTTCAGGTCAATTTATACCCGGATTTGAAGCTCAAATTGTAGGTAAAAAAATAGGTGAAGAATTTGAAGTAAATGTTACTTTCCCGGAAGAATACCATGCAGAAGAACTAAAAGGTAAACCTGCTGTGTTTAAAACAACAATAAACAGTCTAAAATATAAAGAAGTACCGGAAATTGATGACGAGTTTGTTAAAGATGTAAGTGAATTCAATACGCTTGAAGAACTTAAAAACGACATCAAAGAAGGTATGATGAAACGTAAAGAAACTGTAAGCGAAAGAAACCTTGAAGACGAAGTTTGCGCGCTTGCAGCAGAAAAATTGGAAGCAAATATCCCACACGCAATGGTAGAAAATAAAATTGATTATCTTGTTCGTGAGTTTGCTTACAGACTACAAATGCAAGGATTAAATCTTCAAGATTACATTAAATACACAGGTTCTGATATGGAATCATTCCGTAAAGGTTTTGAAGAACAAGCTGAGAAACAAGTACGTATTGAACTGACACTTGAACAAATAGCAAAAGAAGAAAATATTGCGCCAACAGCAGAGGAAATCAATGAAGAATTTGCTAATGCCGCTAAGATGTACGGTATGGAAGTTGAGAAAGTAAAAGAATATCTATCAGAAGAAAATGTTAAAGAAACTTTGATAAACAACAAGACAATCGACTTCTTGAAAGCAAATGCAAAAATTACAGAAGTTGCAGAAGAAGAAAACGAAGACGCTGAAAAAGTAACTGCAAAAAAAGCAACTGTAAAGAAAACTACTGTAAAGAAAACTACTGCAAAAAAAGTTGCAAAAGAAGATAAAGAATAATTTATTCTAAGTAGCTTTATAAATTATAGTTAATTTTATTTAAACGTGTTACGGGCTGTGTTATAAATACACAGCCTTAAACATATAATTTGATTTTTATCCATTTTTCGATAAAATCTACGTTTTTTTGGGTGTGGGAAGACTTTAAAAAATGTTAATTTAGGGGAATTATATCCCACTTTGTAAAGGAGTTGTTCTTATTATGAGTTTAGTACCTGTTGTTATTGAACAGACAAGCAGAGGCGAGCGTTCTTATGATATATATTCACGTTTGCTAAATGACAGAGTAATTATGTTGTGTGATGAGGTTAATGATGTTACATCAAGTTTGGTGGTTGCACAGCTTCTTTATCTTGAAAGCCAAGACCCTGAAAAAGATATTTCACTATATATAAACAGCCCGGGTGGTTCTATTACTGCCGGTATGGCAATATATGATACAATGAAATACATCAAATGTGATGTATCGACAATTTGCATAGGTATGGCGGCATCTATGGGAGCATTTTTGCTGTCATCAGGTACAAAAGGAAAACGTTTTGCTTTGCCAAACAGTGAGATAATGATACACCAACCATTAGGCGGAGTACAAGGTCAGGCAACAGATATCGAAATACACACAAACAGATTGTTAAAAATAAAAGAGAAACTAAATACAATACTTGCTGAACAAACAGGTCAACCTCTTGATATTATCAAAAAAGATACAGAGAGAGATAACTTTATGGACGCGGATACAGCTTGTGAGTATGGACTGATTGACAAAGTAATTACAACAAGGGAATAATGTTATATTTATAACTTAGGAGATTTTTAGGTATGGCAAAAAAAGACAACCAAATGTATTGCTCATTTTGTGGCAAAACACAGGATCAGGTTGAAAAACTAATTATGGGCCCCGGTGTTGCAATATGTAATGAGTGTATAGAGCTATGCAATAATGTTTTATTAAATAGCAAGCCTACAAAAAAAGGTAAGCAGACAGAAAATAATTTTAAATTACCAAAACCCATTGAAATAAAATCGGTTCTTGATGATTATGTAATAGGTCAGGAGGAGGCAAAAAAGACTCTTTCGGTGGCTGTTTATAATCATTACAAAAGAATTTATACAATGAATGATAAAGACGACGTAGAGCTTGGTAAGAGTAATGTTTTGCTGCTGGGTCCTACCGGTGTAGGCAAAACTTTGCTTGCGCAAACTCTTGCGAAAACACTGAATGTTCCGTTTGCAATAGCCGATGCCACAACTCTTACGGAGGCAGGCTATGTTGGTGAAGACGTTGAAAATATACTTTTGCGTTTGATACAGGCAGCGGATTTTGATATAGAGCTTGCAGAACGTGGAATAATATATATTGATGAGATAGACAAAATTTCAAGAAAATCGGAAAATCCGTCTATTACACGTGATGTAAGCGGTGAGGGTGTTCAGCAGGCATTACTGAAAATAATAGAGGGAACTATTGCAAACGTTCCTCCGCAAGGCGGAAGAAAGCACCCCCAACAAGAGTTTATACAAATAAATACAAAGAATATTTTGTTTATTTGCAGTGGCGCGTTTGAGGGACTTGATAAAGTAATAGCAAAACGTACGGAAAATTCCGGAATTGGTTTTGGCGCAAAGATAAAAGAAAGCGAAGACAAGAAACGCGCTACACTGATGAAACAAGTTGAACCACACGATTTGGTGAAATTTGGTATTATTCCGGAACTTATCGGTAGAATACCTGTTATTACATCATTGGAAGATTTGGACAAAGAGGCATTGGTTACTATACTTAAAGCGCCAAAAAATTCTCTTGTAAAACAATATAAAAAGCTATTTAAACTTGATAATATTGATCTTGACTTTGAAGATGATGCCTTACTTGCTATTGCAAATATGGCTATTGAAAGAAAAACAGGAGCGAGAGGCTTGCGTTCAATAATGGAAGATACATTAAAAGAAACTATGTTTAATATCCCTTCTCGCGCAGATGTAAAGCAAGTTTTGATTACAGAGGATTGCGTAGTTAATCACAGTGAACCGAAAATAACTCTCATAACAAGAAAACCAAAGGTTTTGCATAATATTTCTTTTGAGAGTGATGAAAAAGATGCTTAATTGCAAAATTTATGTTGCTATCCTCTTTTAATTATGGGGGATAGCAATTATAATATATATATATAAATTTATTGTAGAAAGGTAGTGATTTTATGAGTGAAAAAAAGATAAAAGCTACTGGAAAATTAGATAACAGTATGGACATACCGACAGAAGCGATAGAAATACCAACCCTTGCTATGCGTGGAATGGTAATGTTTCCAAATATGATACTTCATTTTGATGTGGCAAGAGAAAAATCTATAAGGGCATTGCACGCATCAATGAATGCAGACCGAAAAATTTTTCTTGTTGCGCAAAAAGATGCCCTTGACGAAGACGTAGAAGTAGACAATCTGTATAAAATAGGTGTTGTTGCGGAAATAAGGCAAATAGTACGTTCCGAAAATGACAGATTGCGGGTAGTCGTAGAAGGACTGTACAGAGCAAAAGTTATTGACTTTACAGAAGATACTCCTTTTTTGATTTCTGCTATAACACATTATCCGCTAAAACGTATGTCGGCAGATAAAGAAAGTATAGAAGCGAAAGTTCGTATTCTCAAAGACTCTTTTTCTGAATATGGTGATTTGTCTCCAACAATGCCAAATGAACTTTTGTCTGAAATTCTTTTAAGTGATGATGCTGTTGAACTTGCGGAGTTTATAGCGGGAAATATGCAATTCGGTTTTGTGGAAAAGCAAAAGATATTGGAAGAATCTCAACCCTTTAAAAGACTTGATTTATTGATTGATGTGCTTTCAAAAGAAGTAGAGATATTAAAAATCGAGATAGATATTCAGGAAAAAGTAAGGACACAGATGGATAAAAACCAACGTGACTATTACTTGCGTGAACAAATAAAGGCGCTTAAAGATGAATTGAACGGTGGAGACAGCGAAGAAAACGAAATTGAAGCATATAGAAAAAAGATACGTGAACTTAAACTGGATAAAGATTCAGAAGAAAAACTGTTAAAACAAATAGATAAACTTGAATTTTTATCTATCAATTCGCAAGAAGGTACTGTTATTCGTACGCAACTTGACAGTATACTTGAAATACCGTTTAATAAATTTACAAAAGATAGGATAGATGTGGAAAAAGCAAGGAAAATTCTTGATAAAGACCACTATGGACTTAAAAGGGTTAAAGAGAGAATTTTGGAAACCCTTGCAGTCAAAAAAATGGCAGGTGACACAGCAGGACAAATTATTTGTCTGCTTGGACCTCCGGGAATAGGTAAAACATCAATTGCCCGTTCGGTAGCTGAGGCAATGGGTAAAAAATACGTCAGATTGTCACTTGGCGGTGTGCGTGATGAGGCGGATATTCGCGGACACAGAAAGACCTATCTAGGCGCTATGCCGGGAAGAATAATAGCTTCGCTAAAACAAGCGCAGTCATTAAATCCGCTTATGCTCCTTGATGAGATAGACAAGCTTGGCAGTGACCATAGAGGCGATCCGTCGGCGGCTATGCTGGAAGTTCTTGACAGTGAGCAAAATAAGGCATTTCGTGACCACTACATAGAAATACCTGTGGATTTGTCACAAGTATTCTTTATAGCCACTGCAAATAATAGAGAGACAATCCCCCCACCGCTTCTTGACAGAATGGAAATAATAGAGTTGACATCATATACACGTGAAGAAAAATTCCATATATGTAAAAATCATTTGATACCGAAACAAATTAAAAAACACGGTATCTTGTCACAACAATTAAGTATAGAAAACAACGCTATATATGGTATTATCGATAATTATACGCGTGAGGCAGGCGTCAGAACGCTTGAAAGAATGATTGCCAAAATTTGCCGTAAATGTGATATGAAGTTTGCTGTAAAAGATGCGCCCGAAAAGATAAAAATTAAGGCAAAAGACTTGTCTGAATACTTGGGTACGCCGAGATTTAAAGATGATGAAAAGCCAAAAGAAGACCTAGTGGGTATTGCAAACGGTTTGGCATGGACATCGGTAGGCGGCGAAATGTTGCAAGCCGAAGTAGCTGTGTTAAACGGTAAGGGTGAAAACAAAATGACAGGTTCGCTTGGCGATGTTATGAAAGAATCTGTATCTACTGCTGTAACTTGTATAAGAAGCCGTACGGGTAAATATGGAATAGATAATGATTTTTATAAGACAAAGGATATACATATACATTTTCCTGAGGGCGCTGTGCCAAAGGACGGTCCGTCGGCAGGTATAACTATTTGTACAGCTATGGTGTCGGCTCTTACGGATATACCTGTGCGTCACGATGTTGCAATGACAGGTGAAATAACACTACGTGGTAACGTATTGCCGATAGGCGGACTTCGTGAAAAGACAATGGCAGCATATAAACAAGGTATGAAAAAAGTTATTATACCCTTTGCAAATATTCCGGACCTCGACGAAGTAGAGGATATAGTAAAAGAAAATATTGAATTTATCCCTGCAAAAACAATAGATACAGTGCTGAAAAACGCGCTTTGTAAACTACCGAACAATGACCAATGCAAAGCTGTATCGGAAGAAAAAACAGTTGTAATAAAAGAAGACAGAGACAGTAAGGTAAAAGAATACTTTTAATTGTTTGAATTTGTAAAATGGATTATGACTTGCTTTGCATTAAAAAATGAAAGGAATAAATATGAATTACAATAAAGTTGAGTTTTTAACTTCATTCGGAACATTAAAGCAAATACCGCCTTATGAAAAAGCAGAGATTATATTTGCCGGACATTCCAATGTGGGCAAGTCGTCAATGATAAACAAAGTATTTAACAGAAAGGCACTTGCGAGAGTGAGTGCCACTCCGGGTAAAACTATTACGATAAACTATTTTGACAGTGAAAAAATACATTTTGTAGACTTACCCGGCTATGGCTACGCTAAACGCTCGAATGGTGAAAAAAGAAGATGGGCGGAGCTGATAGAAGGATATTTTAACAGTGAAAGAGATATCCGTCTTGTTTTTGCGCTTGTGGATATAAGACACAAGCCAACAAAAGACGATATAACAATGATAGATTTTTTGATTGACAGTGAACTGCCATTTGTCGTTGTGTTGACAAAGGCAGATAAACTGAGCAAAGCACAACTTACAAAGAGACTGGAAGAATTGAGGACAGAAATACCAATGGGTGAAGATGTAACGATGATACCTTTTTCATCTGAAAGCGGTTTTGGTTTGGATACAGTACACAGCATAATAGAGGATATAGAGGCAGACTCATAAATTTTATAATCTGAATTTTTAAAGGGGTTAAAAAGTATGATTACAGAAAGTTTGCAAATAAATGAAAAAGGTCATCTCGCAATAGGCGGAATAGATACGCTTTTTTTGACAGAAAAGTATGGTACGCCACTGTATGTTATGGACGAAGACCAAATACGCAAGAATTGTAAGAGCTATGTGAATGCTATTAATGATTATTATGACGGATACGGTATGATTGCCTATGCGTCAAAAGCATTTAACTGCAAAGCTATGTGTGGTATTATAAAAGACGAGAATATGGGAATAGATGTTGTATCGGGGGGCGAACTGTATACAGCGAAACTTGTCGGTTTTCCGGCGGAAAAAATAGTATTTCATGGTAACAATAAGACACCTAATGAGCTTATAATGGCAATAGAGTATGGTGTGGGGAGAATAGTTGTTGATAATATTTTTGAACTTAAATTACTTGATAAACTGGCTGCTGCCGCAAATAAGAAAATAAATATTATGTTGAGAATAAAGCCGGGTGTAGATGCGCATACCCATGACTTTATACGTACAGGGCAAATAGACAGTAAGTTTGGCTTTGCGCTGGAAACAGGCGAGGCAATGGACGCCGTAGAACAGAGTTTAAAAACAGAAAATTTGAATTTGAGCGGACTACACTGCCATATCGGTTCACAAATTTTTGATATAGAGCCATTTTGTCATGCAAGCGAAATAATGCTTAATTTTATGTGCGATATAAGAGAGAAATTTGGATTTACAGTAAAAGAGCTGAATATGGGTGGCGGCTTTGGTATTAAATACATAAAAGAAAATGACCCACCGAGCTATACGAATTTTGTAAAAGACATAATTGCCACAATAAAGACAACCTGCAAGAAAAAACAGTTTGATTTACCGTTTTTGATTTTTGAGCCGGGACGTTCTATTGTGGGTGAGGCGGGTATTACTTTATATACGATAGGTGCTATTAAAGAAATACCGAATATCCGTACATATATTTCGGTTGACGGCGGTATGTGCGATAATCCAAGATACGCGCTCTATAAAGCAGATTATACGTTTACTGTTGCAAACAGAGCAAATGAAGAAAAGACCAACAAGGTGACTATTGCGGGAAAATGTTGCGAGTCGGGTGATATTTTGGGTGAAAATATTATGTTGCAAAATGTGGAAATAGGCGATACTTTGGCGGTTATGTCAACAGGCGCATATAACTATGCTATGTCATCAAACTATAACAGAAACCTGACACCGCCTGTTATTATGATAAAAGACAGTAAAGACCGTATTGTCATAAAAGGTCAAACTTATGAAGATATTGTTCGCAACGATATATAAAAGATAGTTTTAGAGTATATAAAAAACTGGAAAGCACATTCATATTAATAAAGACGATGTAGCTATTACACATACTTATGCCAATCAAAAGGCAGTTCTAAACCTTTTGTCAAGAATTATTGAACATTGTATAGCAGACGCTGTTGAAAATAATTATATGTATGCAATCCAAGAACTAAATTATACTATTGACAGGTTTATTAAATAATTTAAAAACTTGATAAAATTTTATAAATATGTTAATATACAAATAAGCAGTTTATTAAATTATTTAAAGGAGGAATAATGTGATTGCGACAAATCAATCTGCCGAGGACTATTTGGAAACTATATATATTTTGCAGCAGAGAATAGGTGATGTTCGCTCTATTGATATAGTGAACGATACCGGTTATTCCAAACCAAGTATTAGTATTGCTATGAAAAAGTTAAAAACTAAAAAATATATAAATGTTGATGGTCATGGATATATAACCCTTACAAACGAAGGTAAAGCGATAGCCGAAGAAGTCTATCAAAAACACTGTTGCTTAAAGAAGTTTTTTATGATGATAGGCGTTGATGAACAAACAGCTTCAGAAGATGCGTGTAATGTTGAACATATGATAAGTCAAGAAACTTTTGAGTGTATGAAGACTTTTGTAAACAATTCTTTAAGTTAGTTTTTAAATATTAGGGTATAAAAAAGGACTTAGTTTTCACTGTAACAATGAAAACTAAGTCTTTTTTTGTATTTTTCTGTATTAGGTTTATTCAGCAAATCCTGATTCAATTAGTTTTACAAGTGAATCAATAGCTTGTTCTTCATCTGTGCCATCAGCGATAATTTTTATTTCTGTGCCACCGACAATACCAAGTGACAGTACGCCAAGCAGACTCTTTGCGTTTACTCTACGCTCTTGTTTTTCTACCCAAATAGATGATTTAAACTCATTTGCCTTTTGGATAAAGAATGTAGCAGGTCTTGCATGTAGACCTACGTGATTTTGTACAGTTACTTCTTTAACGAACATAATGATAACTCTCCAATCTAAATAATTGTAGTATATATTTTTATAAGTAGTTTTAGTAATATAATATAATTATTACTAAAAAATCTATTCTGTATACAAGGTATACAGTTTAAGCTTAACTCACAATAAGACAATTATATCATATTATCGAAAATCGTCAACTATTTCAATTTACAAATTATATTATTTTTAAATTTTTTGATGAAAGTATATAATTTTGTAGGTAGAAAGGTATACCTTTGTACAAAAATACTATAAAGTTTTTAACAAAATATAAGTTTTGTATAAAGTTTTCAACAAACTTATTTTTTTAGTGTCTGTAAAAATTCAATATCTTCTTTTGTAAGGTTATAATTTTTCAGCATATCGGGACGTTTATAGTATGTACTTTCAAGCGCTTTTTGATGTCTCCATTTTTTTATATTTTCGTGATGTCCGCTAAGCAGTACTTTGGGTACTTCTCTGTTGCGCCAAACCGAAGGCTTTGTATATTGCGGATATTCCAGCAATCCATTGTAGTGGCTCTCTTCCGTAAAGCAAGTTTCGTTACTAAGCACTCCGTCGCACAGCCTGCCTATTGAGTCAACAAGCACCATTGCGCCAAGCTCCCCACCCGTCAGAACATAGTCGCCGACAGAGATTTCCATATCAACAATTTCTTCGATTAACCGTTCATCAATGCCCTCATAGTGCCCGCATATTATAAATATCGGTCTGTTTATTTTTGAAAATTCATTACATAAATTTTGCGTTAATGTTTTTCCTTTCGGACTCATATATATAACCAGTGGTTCTTCGTCCATACTGCTTTTTGCGTATTCGTAACATTTGTAAATAGGCTCTGCCTGCATCAGCATACCCATACCTCCGCCATAAGTGGTGTCATCAACTCTGTTCCATTTATCTGTTGAATAATCACGTATGTTGTGTATGCGTATATCAAGTTTATTTGCTTTTACGGCACGACCGATTACGCTTTCACTCAATACCGCGCTGCACATTTCGGGAAATAGTGTGGCGATATCAAACCTCGGTGTCGTCATCGTCAAACAGTCCTTTCAAAGGTCTAATTTTCATTATGTTTTCATCAAGGTCTACACTGATAACAACATCATCAATAGCGGGAATAAGATTGATACTGCCATCGGCAAATTTTATATGATAAACAAGGTTTGCGCCTGTCTCGGTAATATCGCATAGCTTACCGTATTCTTTGCCTGTGTCAACATCTATTACGTCAAGCCCCATTAAGTCTTGCCAGTAGTACTGTCCTTCTTCAAGAGTGTCATCATCACGGTCTATGCAAAATACTGTTCCGCGAAGTTTATCGGCGCTTTCTTTTGTATCAATTCCTTCAAATTGTATAAGTATCATACCGCAGTGGTTACGGGAACGCATAACCTTAAATGGTTTGTGTTCTTTGTCTGTATAGAATACTTTGAAAGTACATAGATTATCCGGGTCATTTCCCCATGGTTGTAGCTTTACTTCTCCACGAACTCCGTGCGTTGTTACAATTTTTCCTACCTGTAAATACTTATTTTTCATACTGCTCCTTATTTTTTTATCTTTATTTATTCAAAGTCTTTTTCAGAAAGTATATCAATATTGTTTTCTTTAATTACTTTCGTACCCTTTTCTATATCGTCAAGCCTTAAAATTACGCATGCCGCGCCGTTTTGTCTGCTTATAAAGGCATACATATATTCAACTTTTAAATTATTTTGAGTAAGAGTTGAGAGAGCTGTTGCAAGACCACCCGGCGTATCTTTTACACGGATACAGATAACTTCTGTGAGTGATACTGTGTACCCGTTGTTTTTTAAGATAGATACAGCGAGCTCCGGACTGTTGACAATAAGACGAAGTACACCAAAACTTGTAGTATCTGCAAGTGACAAAGCACGGATATCTATATTATTTTCTTTTAGAATATCGGTTATTCCTATTAGGCTACCATCTTCATTTTCTACAAATATAGATAACTGTTTAACTGTCATATTATCATCTCCTTATTAAATTTGCTTATATACTTATATATAGTATATGATTATATAAGCTTAAACATATACTTAAAATATATCAATATAATTTTATTTTGTCAATAATGCAAAAGAAAACCTATATATCAGGATTTTTTTATGAATTATTATATTAACCTATCGCTTTTACAAATCTGCGACGGCACACAATACCACGGAAGACAAGGTCAATAAGCATTGCGACCCATACGCTGCTAAGACCTAAATTAAACATAAATACAAATATAGTGGAAAGAACTATTCTAAATCCCCATACGCCTATCAGATTAATATAGAAAGGCCATCGGGAATCACCTGCGCCACGCAAAGCGCCCGCAAAAATAGTAGCGCCTGCCTCGAATGGCTGAGCAAACGCAACTATTTTAAGTATTGCTCCGCTCATTTTTATAACTTCTTTATCGGGGGTAAAAAGAGAAACTATTGCTTCACCGAAGAAAAAGAGTATGACGCCTGTTGCCGCCATAAGTATAGCGCCGATGTTTGCGGCTTTTAGTCCAAAATCTTTTGCCATTTTCGGTTTATCAGCGCCAATCGACTGTCCTACAAGAGTAGTTGCCGCAACCGCAAAACCGAATGACGGCATATATGACATACTTTCTGCCTGAATAGCAAGGTGGTGTGCGGCTATTGCGGAAGTACCCATTGATGAGATAATACGCATAAATACCACTTGACCAAGTGACAGAGTAACACGTTCCAAAGCGACGGGTACGCCTATTTGCGTAGCGGAAGTGTTAATTTGTTTATCAAAAGCAAATATATGTTTCGCATAAATTTTAAGTCCTTTTCTATTAAAGAAGAACATAACAAGAACAATAAGAGTTGCTATTGTGATAGATAGGAGAGTGGCGAGAGCTGCGCCCTTAACACCAAGACCCGCGCCCCAAACATAAACTTCTTTACCAAAAAAAATCATTGTGCGTTCAGGGAAAATGAACAGAAAATTAAGTATAATATTCGCGACAATGGCGATACTGTTTCCGATAAGCGGCGATGTTGTGTCTCCCGCGCACCGTAAAACTGCCGAAATGGTGGTGAGTACTGTATTTACAAAAAATGAAAATGCCATTACAAAGAAATAATCACGTGTAATAGGCGCGGTTATTTCATCGGCACCCAAAAGTTTTGGCAATACGTTTGTTACAGAAAGCGCAAGAAGCGTAAGTATTGCGCCAAGTACTATTGATGCGGACAGTGATTGTGAGGAGGCTTTGGAAGCAGATTCCATATCGTCAGCGCCGATTTTTTGCGCTACCTGTACCGAAAAACCTACGCTGATAGCCGCCATAATACCGCTTGCAAGCCAAATAACAGGGGCGGAGATACCTACTGCTGCTGTAAACTGAGCGCCCAAAACACCGACCATTGCAGTATCCGCAAAGTTAAGTATAGTGAATGCAATTTGTTCTACTATTGTAGGCCAAGATAGCTTTAATATGGTAGATGTTGGACTTTTACCGAGATTAAGGACATTTGCTGAGTTTTGTGACATATTTTTTTAACCAACTTTCATATTTAATGTTAATAACTTTTAAGTTTTTATTTTTTAAGAAATCTTTGCGCGCAGATAGCCATACATATTCCACATACTGAACCTCTGCCGATTAGTCTGTATTCTTTTTTCATATATTCACTGCATGCGTGGGAGTCGAGGAGTTTGAAGTCCTCCATACCGACAGTGTATATTTCACCACGGATAGCGTTTGCGGGACACTTGGAAACACACATTTGGCAGTTTTCACAGGTGGTATTTTCAACAAGTGGCGGATTTTTTTCGATTATTGGGCAATCTGTAAGTATAGTTCCAAGTCGGACACATGGTCCGTATTCTTTGTGTAAAAACAAATTATTTGTACCTATATAGCCAAGTCCCGAGAGGGTAGCGCCTTTTTTGTGGGAAAATCTTCCGCTGTATCCATGTGGACTGCTAGGAGTGGGAATACTTTGCGATGCGCCTACGCATACGTATCTGTAACCGTTTTTTTGCAGGAAATTACCGAGTTTGAGCATATATCCGTCAAGATAAAAATTGACGGTTCGGTAATGATGAAAATAGCTGTGCGTAGGTTTCATTTCTTTTAAAATTTCCGATACAACTTCTTGTGACAGCGGAAATACTATTGATATACCATAGCGTAAGTTTTCTTCATCGCTGTCGCATTTAAAAAAGCCTATATCTGTCATACCTTCATTTTCGTTTATTTCCAGTATTTTTTCTTTTATTTGTTGTGGTGTCAGTGTCCTTTTTTCCATACTATCTCCAATTATTATATTTTATTGCCGGCATTACCTTTAATCATAAGCATAGGTAACAGGTCATCGGTAGTTTCTATTTTTCCGTCTGCAAATATCCACAGTACTTTTATATCGTTTTTTTGAGCAAAAGCCTTACCCGTTTCGTAATTCATACAAAACAGAGCGGTTGAGTATATATCGGCAAGTCCGCTATCCTTTGTAACAACTGTCACCCCTCTGTATAAATCGGCAGGTTGCAGTGTGTTGCCGTTTATGATATGGTGTATTCTTCTGCCTTTATACATAACATATCGCTGATAGTCACCGCTTGTTACAATGCTGTCGTTTGTGGTAACTATTGCGTCAATAAGACTGTTTCCGTCAAAATCAGTTTCCGTATCGGGATTTTGTATGCCTATGCTCCACTTATTGTGTATTCCGTCAAGTGGTTTATCGCCGACTGTTGTATTTCCTCCCGCATTTATAAAAAAACTTTTGAGTCCCATTTCGGTAAGCTCATTTTTTACAATTTGCGTGGCAAAACCCTTTGCAACTGCGCCCACGTCTATTTGTGTGTCTTTATTGTCAATAAACACTGTTTTGTTTTTTTCATCAATTATTATTGCATTGATGTCAGAATACTCATTTGCCTTATTAAGTTCTTCTTCGGTTGGCAACGGATAGTTTTCGTCATTTTTCGCATTACTGATAAAATTTTGCCATAGTGACAGAACTTTACCCATAGCAATATTGACAATACCGTTTGTGTTATCATATTGTTCTTTTGCAAATTTTATAAGGTCAATTACTTCGTCTTCAACTTTTACAGGCTCTATACCTGCATTTTTGTTTATTGTATATATGTTATTTATATTTTCATAAGGATAAAATTTATCGTATAGTTTTGAAAGCTCGGAAAAACGATTCTTTGCATAGTCAAAATATTTATCAAATTCTTCCTGACTCTTTGTAAAAGCCGTAATTTGTATAACAGTATCAAAAGTATCAAAGAATAAATTTGAATATTTTTCGTATTTAGACGAACATGATGTAAAGCTTGTAATCATTGTCATACTTAAAATTAATGCAATCAGTTTTTTAATCATAGATATTAGCTCCGTTTATTTATTTTATAATATAAAAAATACTGCATCTTTGTGCAGTTTTAAAAAATCATACCCATTATTATAACATTAAATTTTATGTATTTCAAGCAGTCAGGAAGGACTTGAAAGCTTATATAAAATCATACGGTTAATATCTGTGGTCTTGTATATCAATTTTACATAATACACTATCGGAAATCCGGCGTGTAATTACTGCAATATCAATAAACAACAGGATTGCGGAACAGGTTAAAATATGCTAAAATTTTTTTATTATTCATATAGGAGGTAGATGTTTATGGATATGGAAACAGTATCAAGACTCAATAAAAAGACGCTGACTTTGCCCAATGAGAGCGGTGTTTACAGAATGATGAACAAAAGCGGAGATATTATATATATAGGTAAGGCGAAAAATTTAAAAAACCGAGTATCATCGTATTTTCGTTCGGTTGATAAGCATTTGCCGAAAGTATACAAAATGGTAGAGAATGTATGGGATTTTGATTATATAGTTACAGACAGTGAATTTGAAGCATTGATACTCGAATGTAGTCTCATTAAACAGTATACTCCAAAGTACAATATTTTATTAAAAGATGACAAAGGGTATCATTATATAAAAATAACAAAAGAGGATTACCCGCGCATAACAGCGGAGTTTCAAAAGGAAGACGACAATGCAACATATATAGGTCCGTATATGTCGGGTATGGTGGTAAACGAGACAGTTGACGAAGTTACACGCGCCTTTATGCTACCTACCTGCCAGTGCAGGTTTCCGCAAGATTTCCGAAAACATCGTCCGTGTCTGAATTTTCATATAAAGCGGTGTATGGGTGTTTGCACAGGCAAAATATCAAAGGAAAGATATAATGAGGCAATCAGCGAGGCGCTGGTATTCATAAAAAACGGCGGTGTAAATGCTCTCGAAAATTTAACCGAAAAAATGAATGTTGCCGCAGAAAATTTGGAGTTTGAAAAGGCTGCCCGCTACCGTGACAGAATAAATGCAATAAACAGGCTTAACGAAAAACAAAAAGTACTTGAATTTAACCATAAATCACTTGATGTAATAGCAACAGTATTTACGGAAGAAAAGCTATATATTGCAATACTGGTTTTTCGTGATAACAGAATGTGTGATAAAAAAGTATTTATACTTGATTGCTACAATGATGCAAGTACCGTATTCACAGAGTTTTTGATGGCATATTATAAAAATATCGATAATATTCCGTTTGAAATTTTTGTTGAGAATACATTTGAAGATTTAGATGTAATAAGAACTGTGCTTACGCAAATTGCCGATAAAAAAATTATGATAAGCGTGCCGAAACGGGGCAGAGGTTTGGAACTACTGCAAATGGCAAAAAACAACGTTGCGCAGGAAATAAGCCGAAGAACAAACAGAACAGGCAAAGAGATAGTGGCTTGTGACGAACTCGGCAAACTGCTGGGAATACCGGCGCCTATGTATATAGAGGCTTATGATATAAGTAACTTTGGGGCAAGCACCATTGTGGGGGGTATGGTGGTTTTTGAAAAAGGCAGACCGCAAAAGAAGTTCTACAAAAAATTTACAATAAAAGACCAAGATATACCCGATGATTACAGCGCTATGTCACAAGTGCTTACACGTAGATTTATGCACTATATAGACAGTGAAGAAAAAGATATGGGTTTTAAAACTTTGCCGGATTTGATTTTGGTCGACGGCGGCGCAGGACATGTATCGGTTGCAAAACAAGTTATAGATAATTTTGGATTAAAAGTAGCTGTTTTTGGTATGGTAAAAGACAATAAACACCGTACACGCGCAATAACCGCACAAAATGAAGAAATAGCGATAAATACACTGAAAAATGTATTCACATTGGTGACAAATATACAGGACGAAGTGCATAGATATAGTATAGAGTTCAGCCGAAAGAGCCACAGTAAAAACACTCTTTACAGCGCACTTTTGCAGATTGACGGAATAGGCGAAAAGAGGGCGACGGAACTATTTAAAAAGTTTAAAACATACAGCGCAATAAAAAATGCGACTTTGGAGGATTTAAAATCGGTAAAAGGATTAAACGAGAGTACAGCAAAAAATATAATGAAATATTTTAATGATGAAAAATGATAAATATACTAGATTTTTTATTGTAAATGTTGTAGAATAAATTTATTAAATTATTTGGGGAGGGTGTATATAAAATAGACGGAATAGTGAAGAATATATCAACATATATACCAATAATAAAATTTGTATTTTGGATTTGTATAATTGTGGCTATAATTATAGCGGTTATGGTTGCGGTAAAAAAAATAAAGCAAAAATTACGTTCAATGTCGTCTGTAATGCAAATGGCGCAATATGCGGTTAAAGATATAGAAAAAAACATAGAACGCCCAAAATCCGTTTGTAATATGACAAATGTTTATTTACCTATGATAGAAAAAGACTTTCCGCATTTTAATTGGACAGAGGTTAGGTCATCTGTTGAAAGAAGCTTTTATTTGATACTTGCGGCAATAAGCAGCGGAGACTTATCAGGGCTAAATGAACAAAGTGACGATATAAAAGAAATGGCGCAAAATATTGTAAGTCAAAATAAAAACAGTGGTATTGTCTGTACTTATAAAGATATAAAGATAAACGATACAACAATATCTTGCTATAAAAAAGCCAAAAATATAGCCACAATAGATATAGAAATGTCGGTGGGTTATAATTATACAAAAATGCGTAACGGAAAACTCATAGACGGTAACGAAAATTTGCTTACACAGACAAAATACAGATTGTCGCTTACCTATTCACAAAATGTGGATAGCAAAGATAACTCCGTGAGTATAACTTGTCCAAATTGCGGTGCTCCGATTACAAATTTCGGTGATAAATTTTGTGAGTATTGCGGAACATCTGTTATAGAAATAAATATGAATATTTGGAAACTTACTTATTTTAAGGAAATCACAGCGCAAAAAATATAAAAAGAGAGGTAAAAGGTTATGGGAATTATTAAAGCAACTATGAACGCAATAGGCGCAAGTCTTGCAGATCAATGGCAAGAAGTGTTTGAACCCGACGATATGGGTGATGATGTCGTATTTGCCCGTGGCGTAAAGGTTCGCGCCAATGACCAAAGAAACGTAAACTTCAAAGGCACGGAAGATATTGTGTCAAACGGTTCTGTAATACATGTTTATAAAGACCAATTTATGATGATTGTTGATGGTGGTAAAGTTGTTGATTATACAGTGGAAGAAGGCTACTATATAGTTGATAATTCATCATCACCGTCACTGTTTAACGGTGAATTCGGAGAGGCTTTTAAAGATGCTTTCCAACGTGTAAAATTTGGAGGCGTAACACCGAAATCCCAAAAAGTATACTACATAAATATGCAACCGATAAAGAACATAAAGTTCGGGACACGCAATCCGATAAACTATTTTGATAACTTCTATAATTCTGAGTTATTCTTACGCGCGCATGGTTCTTATTCAATTAAAATTAAATCACCTATGCTTTTCTATGCGGAGGTTATTCCCAAAAATAAAGACCGTGTTACAATTCAAGATATAAATGAGCAATATCTCGATGAATTTTTGGAGGCGCTTCAAAGCGCAATAAATCAAATGTCGGCTGACGGTATACGTATTTCATTTGTTACATCGAAGGCACGTGAGCTAAGTAAGTATATGGCTGATATTCTCGATGAAGATTGGTTACAAAAACGTGGTATGGAGATAGACTCGGTAGGTATAGCGAGCGTATCGTATAACGAGGAGTCCGAAAAACTTATCAATATGCGTAACCAAGGCGCAATGCTAAGCGATCCGAGCATACGGGAAGGCTATGTGCAGGGAGCGGTTGCCCGTGGTATGGAGGCAGCAGGCTCAAATGCAAACGGAAGTATGGCAGGATTTATGGGTATGGGTATGGGTATGCAGGCAGGCGGCGGCTTTATGGGCGCTGTTTCGCAATCAAACCAACAGCAAATACAAAATCAACAAGCTATGCGTCAACAACAAATGCAACAACAAGTTGAACAGGCAAAACAAGCGCAAAGTCAAGAGAGAACGGAAGATGAATGGACTTGTAGTTGCGGTCATAAAAATACAGGTAAATTCTGCACGGAGTGTGGCAACCAACAAGAAGTAAAAGATGAATGGATATGCGACTGCGGTCACAAAAACAAAGGTAAGTTCTGTTCGGAATGCGGTGCTCAAAAACCACAGGTTCTAAAATGTAAAAACTGCGGTTTGGAACTTGACAGTCCAAGCAAATTCTGTCCGGAGTGTGGAACAAAGATAGAATAAATATTGCATTTGTATTTTGCGGTGATGATATCTATTGTCATCACTGCAATTTATGTACTGCTGATAAATAGATGTTTGGAGGTGCTTTTTTTGGCAACAATTACCTATAAATGTCCTAATTGCGATGGTGGACTTACTTTTAATCCGGAAAATCAAGATTTTTTTTGTGAGTATTGTCTGAGTCATTTTACACAGGAACAACTTGATGAAATGATAAAAGATAAACAAAGCTCAGAGAAAGTAAAAGAAACAAAAGTAGACGAAGCAACAGGTACTGCAAAAGAAGTTGAAATATTATTATATAAATGTCCTTCTTGCGGTGCGGAGGTTATAACAGACAATACGACAGTGTCTACGTTTTGTCACTATTGCCACAATCCGGTTATTTTGGAAGGAAAATTGCAAGGCGAATTTTCTCCCGATGGCTTTATTCCGTTCAAAAAGACAAAAGACGAAATTAAGCAGGAGTTTTTGCAGTGGACAAGCAAAAAGTGGTTTATTCCAAATGCTTTTTTCAATAAGAAAAACATAGAAAAGCTAAGCGGTGTATACTATCCATATTGGATAACAGACTATAAGGTAGATGCGAATGCTTATATCGATGCCCAAAAAATACGTGTTTGGCGGACAGGAAAGACAGAATATACAGAAAAATCATATTATAAAGTACAGCGTAAAGGTGAGGTTGAACTTCGTGATATTACAAATAATGCGCTGAAATCCGCCGATGCAAAACTTGCCGAGGCAGTACTTCCGTATGATTATGCGGATATAAAAGACTTTAACACAGGATATTTGAGTGGATTTTTGGCAGAAAACAGAGATATTGACAAGGAAAGCTTAACCGAACGTTCACAGGATATTATGAAGGATTATTCTAAACAAATAATAAAAGCCGATGTCAAAGGGTATGATGTTGTGAATATCAGAAATTTTGATGTGGATATTAAAGAAGAAAAGTGGAGATATGTACTGCTCCCTGTATGGATGCTGACATACAAAAATTCAAAAGATGATATTTATTATTATGCAGTAAATGGACAAACAGGCGAAGTTTGTGGAAAATTGCCAATAGATAACAAAAAACTCGCTTTTTTGTTTGCAGGACTGTTTGTCGGTTTTTCCTTACTTACTTTTTTGGGAGGACTGTTATTATTATGATAAAAAAATTTACATATATATTTTCGTTAATAATGGTTTTTATAATATTTTCAGCAGTTGCGTACGCAGATGTTCAAAAAATATATGATGATGCAAATATTTTTACAGGCGAAGAAGAAACAAAATTGTTGGGTTTAATAAATGAATATGAACCGCAACTTTTGTTGGAAAGTATAAAAGACAGTTCAAATCCAAAAACAACAATATATGTATATACTACCAATGATACGAAGTCTTTATCAACAGAAAGATGTGTTGCGGAATTTTTCAGGGAAAAAGTGAAAGAGGATACAGCAAATGCTATAATTTATTTTATAGATATGGATAACAGAAATACATTCATCTATTTAAGCGACAGTATAAAGTATAACTTTACTGACGATATGCTTGATACTGTTATAGATAATTCATTTGGTTATTTGCAAAAAGGCGAGTACGCGCGTTTTGTGGAAGGGGAAATAAAGGACACAGTCGCTATTGTTTGCGGAGAAATAAGACCTACTTTTAAAAACGGTGAAAAAATACCCGGCTTTCCTTGGATATTGTTATTTGTTTCTTTGGGAGTAGGCGCAGTGGCAGGCATTACCGGTGTTGTTATTGTAAAAAGAAAATATAATATGGATTCGGTAGAGTATGAATATTCTACCCAAAAAAGTACAAACTATGTTCCGTCATTTCGTGATGATAGTTTTGAACGTAAATCTGTTACAAGCAGGACAATACAGACAAATAACAATAGCGGGGGTTCAAAAGGAGGACGAAGCAGAAGTTCGTCATTTGGCAGTATAAAATCAAGTAACGGCAGAGGCAGAAAATTTTAATTAGATTAAAATACAGCGTGTCAAAAAAGGTATAGCCATTCGTAATAATGACGAAGTCTATAAAAGTTTTACTCAATTTTTTTC
>JAHHTQ010000018.1 GCA_020024555.1 Angelakisella sp. | reverse complement strand
AAATAATATAGTATGATTTTTTTGAAAAAAAGGAGTAAAGATGAATAAAGGTAGATATAAGAAAAAATTACAAAGTTCCTTAATAATATTAATTGGCATATTCACAATTTGTTTAATTTTTTTGTTTTCTTCATTGGTGTTATTAATCAATCACAGTAATAATAAGAATTTAATTCAGAACTCTATAATTTCAAAAACGGAAATCGGTAATGTGAATACAAATTATATTTTGCAGTGTTTTAATGATATAAAAAATATTGAGGGAATAGATAATTTGTCGAAGAAAAATGACGATTTTTATTTTATTTTGAAGAAAGTTTATGATAATTTAAAAAAAATAAGTACTACATATTATTTATCTATAAATGATATAATGGTAACTGATAAAAATATGAATCATATTATATCTCCGATAGGTACTTTTAAATATGAAGATTATATAAAATATACAAACACTGTAATAGACAATGAAATAAAAGAAACCTGTGTAAAAATTGCAGATGAAGATGTAAGGTTAAAACTGATTCCTATATATAAAAAAGAAGTGTTAAAATATTTTTGCTTTGTTATGTTTGATAAAAATACCGATTTGATTTATATTATATCCACACCTGCCACAAACTTTGTTTATGCTATATCTAAATTAGGTTATTGTGTGCTTTTTAATAGTTCACTGATAGCTTATAATAACAAAAATGATAATGTAATTTCCAAAATGGAAAATTTTTATAATAAATATAAAGATGATGAAATTTTAAACAAAGAACACTTTTCCTATATTAATTACAATATAAATGATTTTTTCAGCGTAAAGTTAAACAGTTTGCCTATTCAGATAATTTATAAATATGATTATATGAAAGATAGCGGTTATAGAATTTTATTTATAAATCTTATCGCGCTGTTTTTGATGTTATCATTTTCATCTTTCCTGTTTTTTAAGATTTTTAAGTGGCTATATTCTCCAATAAAAGATACATTGGAAAATATTAATATACCGAATGAAAAATTTATAGATGAATTTCAGTTAATAAAAGAAAATATGCAACAAATAGATACGCTGTATGATGAATTATCCGAAAATGAACTGACAAGAAAAAAATTAGAAAAACAAAATTATTACAGAGAACTGCTGTTTACCATACCTGATTTGGATTGTCCGCTTACTTCGGAAGAAATGGAAGCAAAATATTGCTTGGCTTTAATAGAATTTTCATTTGAATATAAACAGGAAAATGTAATAGATTTATATTTAAATTTACAGAAGAATATTATATATATGTATATTAAAGAACTTGAAGATAAATATAATATTTATTGCATAGGTACAAATAACAATGCGCTGACAATAGTTATGCAAACTTCTGAACAAAGCGAACTTAAAGCTATACTTAACAATATACTCCAAATGGAAGAAATAACATTTAATATGTATATTGCAATGAGCAGTATCAAAGAAAGCGTGTTGAAGTTAAACTTATGCTATGAAGAAGCCGTTAATATTATGGATTATAAATATCAACTGGCAGAAAATGAAATTTTAACTTTAAAAGATATAGAATCCATACCGAACGCAAGTTATTATTATCCATTGGCGCTTGAAAGCAGACTTATACAGGCAATTATTAACGGTAAAGATATAGCCCTTGTGATATTTGATAAAATAATACAGGAAAATTTATCGGCAAATCTGTCGCACGATGTTCAGAGAAACTTTACTTATGCGCTTATAAATACAATTATGCGTTGTTTTCAGGAACTAAAAACTACTCCGCAAGCAATGATAAATCAGGAAATAGACGTTATTAATCTATATGCGAATTGGAATAATAACAATATTTATCAAACTTTGCGAAATTATATAAGTTCAATTATCAATACAATAAAAAACAATATATCAACAAATGACGAAACAATATATAAAAAGATGCTTTCGTTTATTTACGAAAATTATAATGATGACATAATGCTTACCGATATTGCGGAGCATTGTAATATAACAGCTCCATATTGCAGTAGTATATTTAAGAAATACAATTTGGATAATTATAAGAATTTCTTGAACAAATATCGTATTCAAAAAGCTTGCGAAATACTTAATGAACAGCCGAATATTAAAATTCAGGATTTAAGTCTGATGGTCGGTTTTAACAGCGCAAACAGTTTTATACGTGTTTTCAGAAAATATATGAATATATCGCCAAAACTATATATAGAAAATAAGATGAACAACACAGATAACTAGCATAAGTATTTAAAAATAGGAAAAATAAAAGAGGAGTGGTTTATATAAAAACTGCTCCTCTTTTTTATACTCTTTGTATATTAATATCTACCTACGATTTTCTGTATTTTGCCACGGTGTTCTTCCGTTTCCTTAACCAAAGGGAAAAAGTAAACTTCCCATCAATAGTAATTATCACTGTCTACAAAATGAATATTGTTTTCTTTTGTTTTAATGTTATTCAATGTCTCGCACATTGAGTCTCCACCGTTTTCGGTCTTATTCTTAGATGGTTATATGTGATTACCAGTAAATTTCCCAATCTTTAAGAAGTCTTATAAGAGCTTCCATATAGAAGTAGTCGCCCCAAGTGTTACACTCGTCAACACCTCTGTCACGGCAAGGGTTAAATTTGGATTTTCTGCAATATACGCCATGTTTAAGCAGACCGTTACATGTGTTGTAATCTTTGTTTGCGCAGTGCTTAATAAGAGCTTTAAGCATTTTCTTAGCGATTTCTGTATATTTTTCCGCTTCTTCTTTTTCGAGATATTTGCTCATTTCAAGCATACCGCAGATAGCGATAGCGGCGGCAGAGGAGTCACGTGGCTCGGAACTTCCGGTATCAAAGTCGAAATCCCAGTACGGAACAAGGTCATCAGGAAGATGTTCGATAAAGTAGTCTGTTACTTTTCTGAATTGCCCGATATATTCAGCTTTTTTTAGATATTTGTAGCTGAGGGCAGTACCATAAATTCCCCAAGCCTGACCTCTTGCCCATGCTGAATCGTTACGGTTACCCTGTCTTGTTACTCCTGTTGTAGGTTCACCTGTTTTTAGGTCTATGTAGTGTGTGTGATATGTTGAGTTATCAGGACGAAGCACACATTTCATAGCTGTTTCAATATGATTTTCGGCTTTGTGAGCGTAAGACTTGTCTCCTGTAACTTCCGATGTCCAGTAAAGTATAGGTAGGTTAAGCAAACAGTCAATGATAAGTCTGTATTCAGCAGGGTCATCAATGTTTCCCCATGCTTGCAGGAAGTGACCAACTTCACGATATCGACTGGCTAGATTATCGGCAGCAAGGATAGCCGCCTCTTTTGCATCTTCGTTGCCTGTAAGTTTGTAGCCGGCAACACAGGAAAGACTGAACAAAAATCCCATATCGTGGTGGTTTACACATATTTTGTTTTTAATTCTGTGTAGAAAGCTTTGAATATGGGCTTCACCGGTCTTTTTGAAAGCCTCATCATGTGTCATTTCGTAGGCAATCCATACCTGACCTGTCCAGAAACCCTCTGTCCAGTCGGTATTTTCGGTTTTTGGATAAATATTGTTTTTTGTTGCGTGGGCAGGGAACATATCTGTAAAGTCAACAAGGTTTTTTCTTACAATTTCCACAGCTTTGTCCATAGCGGATTTAATTTCGGTATCGGTAGCTGTTGGATATTTCATAATACTTTCAAAAGTTTGCGCCATAATAATTCTCCTTTGTATTTTGATTTACATATTTATTAGGAATGGATCGTTTGTAAGTTTTAAATATTTTTTAAGTTTTCCGTCCCACTCTTTACATTCGTTTTCATTAAGTGTTATAGGGTTTAACTGATATGGGTCGTTTACGTTGTCATACAGTTGTTTGATTTGTTTTTCACCGTAAGTAACACCGTTATGCACAAGGTATGTGTGTGTCTTTGTGCGTAGCCCTCTCCAACCAAAACATTTATTGTTGTAGCCTTTTAGTCTGAATGTGTCCACAAGGTCAGGCATACCGGGAAACATACATAAAAATGCTTCTTTTGGTTCTTCTATTTCTTTGCCTTCAAGTATCGGGGCAAAGCTCATTCCTTGGACAGTATTGGGAATATCAATACCCAGCATATCGAGAAGTGTCGGCATATGGTCTTGGCTTGCCAGCAGTGCGTCACTCTTGCCAACGTTTCCGCATTTGATAAGAAGTGGGATTATTATACTTTCATCATACCATACATTTTTGCCATACAGTCCGTGAGAACCCATACAGTCACCGTGGTCTGCCGAAAGAACAATTATTGTATCATCATATAGATTGTTTTCTTTCAGATAACTTATTATTCTGCCGAAGTTTTCGTCAAGCCCTTCGATAGCCGCTATGTATTGTTTGTATTTTAGAATATAGTCTTCATCGTTTCTGAATTCTTCCGGAACATTATCTCTGAAAACAAGTTCCCTGTCTTTCACTCTGTCAAAATATTTGTCGGGCACTTGGTCATAAGGAGGGTGAGGTGGGTTCCACGAAATCATCATATTGAATGGTTTTGTCTTGTCACGTTTGTTTTCCAAATAGTCAATGGCAATATCTGTTTCAAGTTCAGGTGACCATTTGTTATGAAGAAGTTTTTCGGGGTTTGCGTCTGTCCAGTAGTGAGGATTTAGATGATTGTCCATTGCCCCGTAAGAGTACCAAAAGTCGATATGATGACGGCGTTCGCCCTCAGGCGTATATGCGTCCCAACCTTTGCAACCACTGGGTGGATTGTTGTAAAAATTCAAATCACTGCCGTCTAAGTGCCATTTACCTATGTAGGAATTTTCGTAGCCTGCATTGTGCAAAACATCTGTAAGCGTTATTTCCTGTGGTTTAAGCATAACAACTTCGTCAAGTCCGTTTTTGCAGTTTGTCCAAAAACCGCAACAGTATGGGTATTTGCCTGTGATTAGTGAGGCTCTGTGCGGTGAGCAAAGAGGATATGTACTAATTGCGTTTGTAAATTCAAAGCTTTCTTTTGCAAACGCATTCATATTCGGCGTATTTATCTGTGAATTATTATAGCCTATTGATTGCGCACCCCACTGGTCAGCGAAAATATATAATAAGTTTTTTTTCATATTAACAATAGAATCCTCCTTTTTATTGTTGCAGTTATTGAATTTCATAAACCTTAAAATTGGCATATTCGCATATAGCGGGCGCCATCTGTCTAAATCCGATTTTTCCTCCTTTCAGAATTTCTCCGAATGTAGCGCCATTATCTATATAATCAATAACTTTTAAATCATTTATATAAAATACGATATGCCCTTCTTTAACGCTTAAAGATAAATGATAAGGACTTTGGCAATCTTCAACACTTGGTATAGGGTCGCCTCCTGACGCAAGCTTATGTCCACCGTTACTTTTACGTAATTGGCAAATGTGAAAAGCGCGTTCTTCGGGAAAATTTCTTCTGAAATATGATAGATGATAAAGATTAATATCACCGTGTAAGTAACAGTTGTATTCTCCGGTGCGTTCCGTTAAGTCAGGTGAAAATATATCTCCGTTATCTCTATTTTTTGCGGCAAACATCATCATACAAAGAGCCGGTTCATATATTGGGTAAAAATCCCATTCCATTCTTATACCATCGTTAAATTCAATAGGACACCAAAAAACATAGTTTGCAAGTTGACCGTATTCTTCTTTTGATAAAACATTTTTTAGTCTCAATCTGTTGTTTTCAAAGGAAATATATGCTTTGCCTTCCAATATAAAGTCTTTTACATCATCAGCAGTTGCCAGTGGATTTGAATAAATAAGCTTTTCCATAATTTGCAGTCCTTTCATTGATGATAGTTTGTATTCAGATTTAAGCTATAATTTTACTTGATTATATCATAGCCTATAAATACTTGCAAATATATGTGAAAGTATTTTATATGCAAATTTAAATATAAGTAGTATGCAAATTTTAAAGAACCGAAAAAATAGCCAAAAACTGACTTTTGTTTATATATGATTTGACAAAAATAATATAATCTTTGAAAAATGGCATATCTTTTTTAATATTGTTCATATACAAAAATTTTTAAAAATGCTATTATACTGTCGTAAAGAATAGTTTGTATGCAGAAATTTAGGAAGTGTTTTTTGTATACACAAATATTATAAAATATTGAGAGGTGTTATTATTGTTACTTAAAAAGAAAAAAGAGCAAATAAATTCAGAGTCAGTAACATTAGCAGAAAAAAAATCATTCAAAAGAAGATTTATGATTGCGTTTAATAGAGACAAAGAATTATATTTAATGTGTCTGTTACCATTGATTTTCGTTTTTATATTTGATTATGGTCCAATGTACGGTATACAAATTGCATTTAAAAAATTTTCAGGCGCAAGGGGGATTTGGGGAAGTCCGTGGGTTGGATTTGAACATTTTATAAGATTTTTGGAAGCGCCACAATTTTGGGATATTCTGAAAAATACATTGTATTTAAGCATATACTCACTTATCGCAGGTTTCCCATTCCCTATTATATTAGCGCTGCTTGTAAACCAAGTGCGTAATCAAAAATTTAAAAAGACAGTTCAAATGATGACCTATGCGCCACACTTTATTTCAATTGTCGTACTGTGCGGTATGATATCTGTATTTTTGCACCCATCAACAGGTATTATAAATAATGTGCTTAAATCTTTCGGTTTTGAACCTATATTCTTCCTGGCAAAACCTGAAATGTTTGCTGATATCTATGTTTGGTCAGATATTTGGCAAAATACAGGTTGGGGTATGATTATTTATTTGGCAGCACTTTCTTCTATCAATCCTGATTTGTACGAAGCCGCAAAAATAGACGGAGCATCAAGACTTAAAACAATATGGTACATAGAGATACCTTCAATTTTACCAACAATCGTTACTCTGTTTATTATGCGTACAGGTAAATTTATGAGCCTTGGTTTCCAAAAAGCATTTTTATTACAAAACTCGCTTAACATTGAATCCAGTGAAATTATAGCAACTTATGTTTATAAGATAGGTCTACAAAACGGGCAATTCAGTTATTCGGCAGCGATAGGTCTGTTTAATACTATTATTAACGTAATACTTGTTCTGTCAGTGAACCAAATATCTAAGAAACTAAGTGGCAATGGCTTATGGTAAGAAAGGAGTAAATAAATGACTTTAATTAAAAAATCGCCAACAGCTATTAAAAATACAAGAGAAGATACAATCTTTAATATTGTTACAATAATTTTACTTTGTATTGTGTTGCTGATAGTTGCTTATCCAATATATTTTGTAATAATTGCATCAATTTCAGATCCATATATGGTTCTTAATGGTGATGTAACGTTTTATCCACGTGGTTTTACTTTGGATTCCTATAAAGAGATATTTAAAAACAGTCAAATTTGGACAGGTTATAAGAACTCCATGATATATACATTTTTTGGCACAATCCTAAACGTATCGCTTACAATGTTGATTGCCTTTCCGTTATCAAGAAATTATTTTTCAGGCAGAAAGTTCATAACAGGTATTTTGCTTGTAACTATGTATTTTACAGGTGGTATGATACCTACATACTTATTAATACAATCACTAAATTTATATAATACTTTTTGGGTTATGATATTTTTAGGCGCCGTCAGCGCTTATAATGTAATTATCGCAAGAACTTTCCTTGAAGCAAATATTCCACTTGAACTTGAAGAAGCAGCAGCAATAGACGGTTGTTCAAAGCTACAATTTTTCTTTAAATTTGTTCTTCCGCTTTCAAAATCCGTAATCGCAGTACTTGTTCTTTACTATGCTATTGCTCATTGGAATGACTATATGCGTGGTCTAATTTATCTACAAGACGAAGAACGTTATCCTCTACAACTTGTAATTCGTGGCATTTTGCTTGAAACACAAGTGCAAAATATGGATAATGCGACAGCAGAAGAACTTACAGATATGTTCCGAAGGACAAAGCTTGCAGAAGCAATGAAATATGGCATAATCATCATTTCAACTGTACCTACACTTATTATCTATCCGTTTATACAAAAACACTTTGTTAAAGGTGTAATGATAGGTTCAGTAAAAGGTTAACATTATTTGCACTTATTTGTGTAAATATATTATAAAAAATAAAAAAGGAGAGTATTAATGAAAATGAAAAAGATTCTAGCAGTACTTTTGGCAACAGCTATGTTGGCTACATCTTTTGTTGGCTGTGGTTTAAAAACAGAGCCAACCGAAACGGCAGACGGAAAAGTCAAAGTAAAAATTATAGGTGTTCGGGGAGAGGGCTTTACACCATTTAAAGATGTAGAATCTCTAAAAGAAATCGAAGCAAAATCAAACTTGGAAATTGATTGGACAGATTGGTCACAAGTTGTTCAAAAAGAAAAGCTCAACTTAACACTAAATAGCGGACAGCTTCCAGATGCTTTCTATGGCGCATGGAGTGTTCTGACAACCAATGACCTTGTAAAACATGGCAGTGATGGTCTGTTTTTGGATTTAACACCATATATTAATGCAGATGTAATGCCTAACTTCACAAAAATTTTAGAAGAAGTACCGGGTCTACGTAAAGCTATTACGGCTTCATCAGGTGAAATATGGGGATTGCCCATACTTGATATGCTGGATTTGCCAACAACAAATGATACGCTTGTAATAAATACACATTGGCTTGCAGAAGTTGGTAAAGACATGCCAACAACAATTGATGAGCTATATGATGTTCTAAAAGCATTTAAAGCAGCAGGCGACCTAAACGGTAACGGTAAAGCAGATGAGGTTCCGCTTACATTTAAATATAATGATGGAAATATGGGTCTGTTTAGTTTAATGGGCTTTACGGGTATTGTAATGAACAATAAACATGAGAGACTTGCAAAAAAAGATGGTAAAGTAATATTTATTCCTGAAACAAATGAGTATAAAGAATATCTGAAATATATGAATAAATTATACTCAGAAGGTCTAATTGATTTGGAAGCATTCACTATGGATACTGCGGCATACAATGCAAAGACACAGACACCGGAACCGATAGCGGGTGTTATATCAGCATATTCAGCTGAACATATCAATAGACAAATAGCAGGATTTGATACTGCAAAACCCGGCGTTTACCAATACGTAGCGCCATTAAAAGGTAAAGATGGCGTTGAGCCTGTATGGATACCAAGACAAAATCCATTAAATGGTAATATCGGTTTTATTGTTAGCGCAAAAACAAAATATGCCGAAGAACTATGCCGTTGGATTGATATGCAATATGATCCGATAACAAGTTTACAAGCCAGACGTGGTAAAATAGGTGTTCACATTAAAGATGAAGGCAATAACAAATTCTCTACAATCAAAAAAGCTGACGGTAAGAATTTCTCATTTGAAGAAAAATCCGCCCTTGTGCCTATCAAACATGGCGTAGCGTTTATCACTCCTGGTCAATTTGAATTTGTTGACAAAATAAAGAGCGTACAAAATAAAGTTGAAGCCGGGGAAGTGTATGGTCCGTATCTCGCAAAAGAGTACCATGATATTTCCATAATGAAGACAGTTGAAGAAGCAGAAGAATTATCATACATCACACCTGATCTGCATACATATATTGATCAAATGACAGCAGAGTTTATAACAAAAGGCAATATAGATGCGCAATGGGACAACTATCTAAAACAACTTAAAAAATTAAAGAGTGAAAGATATATTGAAATTTACCAAGGCATAGCAGATCGTGGTTAATAAAACTTAATAACAAATATAATGTATAGGGACTGATGTCCATATCGGTCAAATGATATGAACATCGGTTTTCTTTATATATCTATTTCCAAATTTAAAAAGTAATATTATGTTGAATACAAATATAATCTTTGTTAAAATAGGAATATTGTATTTATTATACATGAAAGGGAAGAATATGAAAAAACTAAGAATTAATACCTTTACAAAGTATTTGTTAAGTTATATATTGCCATTTGTTTTACCTATACTTTTGTTGTCGTTATATGTTAACGATAGTTTATTCCAAGAAATATGCAGGCTTTATGAACAGCAATCACAAATGGAACTTAAAGAAAAAGGAATACGCATTAATGATTCACTGGAAAGATTACAGATGATAAGCGAGCATATGTTGTTAAATAATAAGATAAATCCACCGCCTAATATTACAAATCCTCAAAAAAGCATAGAGACAATTCAAGAATTAAAAACATACGTAATTTCAAACAATACCATAAAAGACTTATTATTATATTTTGAAGATGACAATTATATATATACTTCTTCAAGTACTTATCCAATATATAATTTATCCAAGTTTCCATATTTCAATAAAAATATGGGTGAAAAAATAATTAAAAATATTTTTTCGGAAAATGATGTTTATGATATAAGCGATAGTTTAAATTATTTTTCAAAATACAGTGATTACAATATAATATCACAAGTAATTAAGGTGAAAAATAAAAATGTTTTGATAATGTTTGTTCTTGACTATAAGATGTTTAATAATTTATTTGATGATAATATTTATTTCTTTGTGGATAAATATAATAATGTAATGTTTAAAAATACAGAGCATAATATAAAATATTTTCAGGAAGATTCACGATATGTTAAATCCACATATTATTTAGATGAACATAATTTTGTATTTTATAAATTTTCCAACTATCAGAATATTTTTAAAAATTTTAATAAAATCAAAAGAACTTTTATAATATTACTGGCTGTTGTTACAGCTTTTGGTATTACTATGGTGGTTATTGGAATGAAGATAAACTATGTGCCACTGAATGCGGTAACGAAAAAAATTGTTACCAGTAAGAAATCAGGAGATGATATAAAAGATATTCAAGATGCTGTGGGTATTATTATAGATGAAAATAAAGATTTAAAACACAAAGCAGAGGTAAAAAAATTCCTGTATTCTCTCTTAAATGGTTTGGTTATAGAAAAATCAGATTTTATTAATGCGATAAATACTTTGAAACTTGAAAAATTAAATTGTAATTCATACTATGTGGCAATACTGTACTTTAAAGATTATGATATAATCAATAATGATAATAAGGTATTGGAATATAGCCATAATGAGATTTTTCCATTTATCGAAACTGTTTTGAAAGAAAAGGCAGAAGGTTATGTTGTTGATACCTTTTCAAAAGGTAGAGTAATTTTTATAGGTTGCGTTAATGATAATAACCAAAATTCAATAATATATAATATGATGAATGTACAAGAGAAATTAAAGGAAAAAGTTGACAAAGTAAATATCTGTTTGGGAAATACTTATGATGACTTTTTGGAAATTCCAAAATCATATCTTGACGCTTCACTTGCTGTTGATTATAGGTTTATTAAGGGAAACAATACAATTATTGAAAGTAAAAATTTGCCGTTAAATCAAGAGTTTGAAAGAATGTATCCAAAGAATTTATTTGAGCAAATTCAGTTTTATTTAAAGTCAGGCGATATGGATAAGCTTTATGATGCGTTAAATCAATTTACAGCATATATAAAGACAGAAGATTTACCGCTATATTATATCAAAGGATTATGTTATCAATTAATTAATATAATCTCCGAAATTGTGGAAAAAATTAATTTGCAAATTAATACGCAAAAAAATAAGTTGTCTTATGCCTGTGTTTTGATTAATTATGATACGGTAGAGGAACTGGTAAATGCAATTCAAAATATTGCAAACAATATTAATATGTATATTAAAGAGAATGAAGAAAAAAACGGTAATCCAACAATAATTAAAATTAAGAACTTTATTAATGACAATGCTTTTAATCAGAATTTTTCCGTACAGTTACTGGCTGATGAGTTTAATATGTCAATTTCATCTATCAGCTCATTTGTAAAATATCACACAGGCACAACGATATTAGAATATATAACACAAATTCGTATGAATGAGGCAAGGCGATTGCTACTCACAAATAGATATACTGTAAATAAAATTACAGAAATGGTCGGTTATGTAAACGTAAGCAGTTTTATACGAAAATTTAAACAGTATTATGGGTTTACCCCAAAAGAGTATATTAAACAAAATGAAGGGACTGTAATAGATGAGTAGAATATATAGTTTTGAAAATGGTATACCACAAAATATATCATCGAACGGTAAGATTAATATTTCAACCAAACATTACAAAGACGGTAAAAGTTCGCTGGAATGGAATATAACAAAAACAAGCGTTTTGGAAATTGATACTGAAATAAATTTTGAAGAATATAATCCCAATGCCATCTCAAAGGCAATTTCAAGCTTTGTATTTTGGATATATCAAGAAAAACCAATAAAAGAAAAACTGAATATTGCTTTTTATAAAAATGGGGAAGAACAATGCTTTTTTGAAATGGAAATGAATTTTACCGGTTGGCGTACCGTATGGGTTCCTTTTGAAAATATGCAGGGAAAACCTGTTGAAAATATGGATAAATTGGTATTTACTTTGAATACCGAAACAGACCATACGATATATATAGACCAAATTATACCTATGGTAAAAATTGATGCCCGTCACCACGTCCGTGACAGACAAGTACCGTTTGTAAATAAAGGCGCTGATACAGCTGTAAACAGTCATTGGATGAGTCTTTGTTTATTTTCTGAGTTATATGACGAGCAGATAAACAGTATTAAAGACTTTTCGATATCAGATGAAGATAAAGTAATATTTAAAGTTTTGGAAGACAGATTTGAAAGTGTCTTAATGGAGCATAGTACTTATCCGTTAAAAAGCAATACTTTGCTTACATGGGAAGATATTGATGACCTGAAAGCAGACTATAATCTGTTTAAAATAAAAAAAGAAAATGGTATCTTAACAGGAGTTACCATAAATTCCAGTTATCATGAAGAAGCGTATCCAAGCGAAAACAAAGAAGAACTTCGACAACTTACAAATGCAATAGATATTATATTTTGTGGGAAATGGCTGTTGGAAGCAGCATATATGTGGCAAGTGGCAACAGACACACAAAAGAAAATAATAGAGGATATGTACATTAATGTTATGCTGCATTTGATAGACCAAGGTTGGAATAATGGCAGCGGAATGGGAACAGTACATCATTTGGGCTATCCTATGCGTACATATTATAATTCGATATATTTAATGAGAGAACCATTGAAGAAAAACGGATTACTTCAAAAAGTAAGTGACATTGTTAAATGGTATTCAGGTGTCGGAAGAATTTTGAAACCTAACGAAGAACTTATTGGCGAAAGCTTAGACGTATTCAACACGCTCTTGTTTGGTATGATAATTTCTGTTTTGACAGAAGAAAACATCTGCAAAAAGGACGTGTTACTGCAAAAGATAAAAAATTGGCTGGATATATCACTAAATCCTGCTCCTGGACTGGAAGGTCCACTAAAAGTAGACGGTTCGACATTCCACCATGCAAAACACTATCCTGCGTATACTTTGGGTGGGTTTAGCGGAATTACACCCGTTGTATATATGCTTAGCAAAACAAAATATGCTCTTGATGATGTTTCTCATAATTTGCTTAGAAAAGCATTGTTTATGATGCGTTTTTATTGTAATCACTTTGTGTGGCCTGTCGCTATGTCCGCAAGACACCCTGTCGGAGATGGTGACAGAGGTTCAATAAGTACGCTTGAACCATTCTACTATATGTCACTTGCAGGTGAACTGAGCAGTGACGCTAAGTATGACAATAAAATGGTTGCCGTACTTCTGCGTTTAGCCAAGCATACTAATTTTCCACGCGCCGATAGATTTATAAAAGAAGGATATGTCCCGGAACAAACACCAAACGGAAACATTGCATTAAGTTATGGTTGTGCTTCCTTACACAGACGTGGTGAGTGGCTTGCAAGTGTTTGCGGACACAGCAGATATATATGGGGCAACGAAACTTATGTTGCAAATAATCTATATGGCAGATATATCGCTTATGGTAATTTGCAAATACTAGGCAATGGTGATATAATTGACAATAAACACAGCGGATATGTTCAAGAGGGCTGGGATTGGAACTTTTGGCCGGGTACAACAACAGTTGCCTTACCACTAAACGAAATGCGTTCCAATGTTTGCAATGTTGACAGATTCAGTGGCTTTGAAGAAATGCTTATTTCAGATGAGAGATTTGTAGGCGGAGCTAATATTGACTGCGAAAACGGTGTGTTTGCAATGAAACTTCATTCTCACGCAAAATATGACGCTACGCAAAGAGCGAATAAATCATATTTTTTCTTTAATAATAAGATAATTTGTATAGGTACAGGAATAGAAAACGAGAACAGCAAAGGTAACACATATACAACACTTTTCCAAAACTTTTTGCTACATGACGATGACGCCATATATATAAATAACAATAAAAAAGTGGCTCTGAATTACAGTGAAACTTTTGAGAATGCAAACTATATATACGATAATTGTAGAAATGCTTATTATATTCCAAATAATCAAAAGGTTACAGTTACAAGACTTTTGCAAACATCTTTTGACCAAAATACAGGTAAAAAGACATCTAATCTATTTGCAAAGGCATTGATTGAACATGGAGCAATGCCAAAAGATGCAAGCTATGAGTATTGTATATTCCCTTCACAAGAAAGAAGCGAAGTTCTGCCAAGTCAAGCGGATATGGAAAAAATTTACAGAGTTTGCGAAAAGACAAATGATTTACACTGTGTGTATGATATTGAAAGCAATACTTATGCTTATGTATTTTGGAATAATGAAGTAAATACAAATTATGCAAATGTTATCAGCGTATCGACACCAATGCTTGTTATGGAAAAAGAAACAGGCAAAGACCTTGTATTAAGTATTTGTGATCCTGATTTGAGACTTTACGAAGGACAGGAAGAAGACCAAGTTGACGAAAACGGAGTGCAAAAAGAAGTTAGTCTATATTCAAGGAAATGGTTGAAAAAATACTCAATACCAAAAACAATATCTGTTTCGTTGAGTGGCAAATGGTCATTAAAGGATACAAATAACAGTACTGTAAAGCTTGAAGTACAAGATGGGAAAACGATTGTTTCTGTTGTTTCTACTGATGGTTTAACATATCAATTAAGACTCTATAAACTTTAATGAAATAAAAACCAAGGCTATAATTGCAAGACATTTTTGTAATTATAGCCTTACTTGAAAGAAGGCATTTTTATGAACAAAAAAATGAATATACTTTTTATATTGTCAGATGACCAAGGTGCATGGTCAATGCGATGCGCCGGAAATGATGATATATTTACACCGAATCTTGATTTACTTAGTCAAGAAGGTGTGCGTTATGAGAACTTTTTTTGTGCAAGCCCTGTTTGTTCTCCGGCACGCGCATCTATTGTTACAGGTGAAATTCCGTCAGCGCACGGTGTACATGATTGGATAGATGGAGGAAATTTGACTACTGCTGATTATCCATATATGGAGGGACAACCTCATTTTAGAAAAGACGATGTGGCGATAGATTATCTTGCAGGCAAAAAAACATATATAGAACATCTTGCTGAAAATGGTTACAGATGTGGATTAAGTGGTAAGTGGCACTTGGGCGACAATCCGCAACAGAGAAAAGGTTTTGAAAAATGGTTTACCATTCCAACGGGCGGCAGTCATTATTACCACTGTGAAACGGTAGAGAACAATGAATTTAGGACAAATGACGGAAAATACATAACAGATATTATAACAGATAAGGCTCTTGAATATATAGAGGATTTCAGTAAAGGCGCAGACCCGTTTTATCTAAGTTTACACTATACAGCGCCACATAGTCCATGGAATGAGGAAAATCACCCAAAACCATATTTGGACTTGTACAGAAATTGTCAATTTAAGTCCGTTCCGAATTTGCACTATAATATAAATCAAATGAATCATTCTTTTGTACCAAAATCAAGAGAAGAAAGGGACAATAACTTGCGTGGCTATTTTGCGGCAATAACATCAATGGACTATAACATAGGCAGAGTTATTGAAAAATTAAAACAACTAGATTTATATGAAAACACGGTTATTATTTTTACGTCTGATAACGGTATGAATATGGGACATCATGGAGTATGGGGAAAAGGTAACGGCACATATCCTCCAAATATGTATGATGAATCAGTAAAAGTGCCATTTATTATCAAAGCCCCATTTATAGATAGAGAAGGTTATGTAAATAAATCTTTGCACTCTCATTATGATTTGTATCAAACAATTTTGGAGATAGCAGAAATTGAATATACAAACAATGAACTCCAACCGGGTAAAAGTTTTTATAAAGAACTTATAAATAATAAAGAGAGCGGAAGCGATGTTGCGATTTTTGACGAATACGCGATAATACATATGTTCAGAGACACAAAGTATAAATATATCAAAAATTACAAAAATGGTGAAGAAATATTTTATGATTTAACAACAGATCCGGAGGAATGTTATAATGTAATAAATTCACCAAAATATCGTGATACTGTAAATGAATTTAGAACAAAAGAAGCCGAATGGTTCAAAAAATATTCGGTAGAAAAATTTTCAGGTAAAGCTATTCATACATCGGGTGGCGGACAAAAAAATTACTGTTACTTGGAGGACAGCTTTGATACTGATATTCATTTTGTTTATGATGTTAAAGATGATGACTACAAGAGAAGTTTGAACAATTGATTTTAGAAAGGCTTGATATCTGTAATTTTCAGATATCAAGCCTTTTGTAATAAAATATAATTTTATAGATAATTTAACTGCCACAATTTGTACGGATAGTTCAAAAATATTCCTTACAATAGTTTTTCTTTTTTCTATGTCAGTTTTTATCGAAGTTAGTCATTAATAGAATAGGTTTTGATTTTTTATTCCTCAAAATAATAATTCATCATAAATTCAAGTAATGTTTTTGTGTTGTTACATTCGGGACAAGAGTATGTTCCGAAAAGATAGGCAATATAATTTACCTCATTTTCTGCCCCAAGTTGTTTTAAGAGGTTAGTATACCAAGTATATATATCGTTATAGCTTTTTCCGTCCCACTCAGTTTCTTTTGGAAGTGTAATTTTAGAAGTAAACTCTTTGTCTTCGAAGCTGCTATCCTCATCACAATATCCGCATTTATCACATAAATAATAAACTTCTTCCCAATAGTTTAAAACTAAAATATACGCAAGTTTTCTGTCACCCAAAATTGCCATTAACGCAGTAACAAATTCATTTTTTTTATAGTTTTCCAAATTCTTGATTTCTTCAAAATGTTCTTTAAGAAAAGCTTTTGTTTTTTCTTGAAAAACAGATACGCAATTATAGTAGTTTTCGGTAATTTCTAAGTATTCATCGTTAAAATTATTCTCATATATATCTGTTGCAAGGCACATACCCATCTCTGTAATAAGTTTGAGTTGCCAATCAAAATCGTTTTCATTTTCCTTTTGTATCAATAATTTCAAGAGATATGGGAATACAATATAGTTTGCATCATAAAATGTCATTTGATGTGTCAGGTTTTCGCAAAGATTGTCAAAAGCTATTTCATAGTCGTTTTTTTCTTTCGTATCCAGTCTTCTTAATTTTTCTTGAACAGGAATAGAATTTTTTTTATTCATTATAATTTCTACTTCTTCACAAACATTACCGTATGCGCCTCTGAAAATATCCCACAGTTCTGAGTCAAATGGTATCAGTTGAATTTCCATAAATAATAATTCTCCTTATTTTATTAAAATTTTTGATTTAATTATAATACAAGAAAAATTCTTCGCTGCAAAAATTGATATTTGACTTTATTATAAAAAACTCTTTGATGTTTAACCGCAGAATTTTTATATTTAAATTAAATCATATACTTTATAACCGCACTTGCTGTTTCGCTTTATTTCATATAGCATTAAATCAGCTTTTTCGTATAGTTCGTTAAATGTATTACCGTGTATTGGTGCAATGGCGATACCAAGCGAAGCGGAAATTTTTACCGTTTTATTGTCTTTTGTATAAATAATATTCAGGTCTTTTACCAGTTCTTGATATACACTTTCAACATCAGTTAAATTGTTGACACCAATTAACATAACAACAAATTCGTCACCGCCGAGACGAGCAACAAAATCTTCACTTCTGAAATTCTTGCTCAAAACATTTGCAACATCTTTTAGTACATTGTCTCCGTATAGATGTCCGAATGTGTCATTAACTGCCTTAAAGTTATCTAAATCCAATAAAATCAGAATATTAAAGTTGTCAAGTGACTGTGTGGAAAGTAAATGGTCGTTTACTTTCTTTTTCATAGTTTCAGCATTTAACAACCCTGTCAAACCGTCTCTCTCGGCAAGCTGTGTTAATTGTAATTCCTTGCATTTTTGTTCATTGATATCACTTAATATCATCATTGCATATAAATTCTCTTGATTTTCTTTTGATAAAATATAATATATGCAGGACACCCATATAGCCTCACCGTTAAATTTCATTTTAAAGGTTGTTTCAATCATATCTTTTCCTGCATTGTATTCTTTTTGTAAATATGACAGTGATATATTTGAAAATATTGCTTTGTGATCGTTATCAACTATTTTGTCAAGAATATATTTTTTCAAATATTCGCTATATTTCATTGGATTATCAAGATTTACGCCGTCTATATCCTCTACAATTTGTTGTTTAAGGTTTATTTTACAAGTCATCAAGGCATTTGCGATTAATTTTTCCTGAATATGCGCTTTTTCTTCAAGTGCCAGTTTTTGCTGATATTGTTCGTCTATATTTTGCATAAGTCCGATAGTATTGATGATTTCATTGTTTTTTGTATATAAGTTTTTCAGTGTAACTTTATACCAATATTCTTTTTTATCTATGATGAATTTCATATTCTTAGATACTGACGGATTTTCTTTTATTTCTTCAAAAAGATTTTGACAATCTTCCCAAGAATTTTCGTTAAGAACATTTTTATCAAGCATAGAGTTCGGAACATTGTATAAAATGTCTTCATTCTGAAAATACGGTAATTTACCTTTAAATACTATTGTTTTTTCATTTTGATTATATTCAAAATAAATATTGTTTGATTCCGCTATTGCTATTTCCAATAGTTCTTCATTTTTTCTTGTTTCCTGATGTGCTTTTACAAGCGCTTTATTGGAACGTTTGTTTAAATACAAGAATAGGAAAAGTTCGAGTAAAAATGATATTAAAATCAATGCAAACAGTTTGTATACATAGTTTGTGATAATACTTATGTAGTCATCAATATTTTTTTTATAAGTTGTCGAAAATATATACCAATTTTCTATACCGAGCGGAGTGTAGTACGATATACTGGATTTATTGTTATATGAAAACTCCAAGTATCCGGAACGATAATTCAGTATATCGGAACTGATTTGATATACATTATTTTCTATAAATTCATATTCCTGAAATTCTTCCCAAATGTTTTTATGTATTTTAGCATTGCTGTCTTGATTTGTAAGTGAAATGTAGTTTCCGGTGGAGTCAATAATCTGTATGTAGTTAGAATCGGTGTATTGTGTTGCGATTTCACTGGTTAGCTGATGAACACTGACTATTCCCAATACTACACCTATTATGTTACCGTTACGGTTGACAGGCATAGAAATTATTTGCACATCATTGTATGGATATTCGCTTAATTTGATTATTTTGGAAATAATCAGCTTTTCTGTTTTGGCTCTTTTAAAATATTCGTTGTCGGCAATATTATATGTATTATTATTGGCATCAATAGCTTTTCCGTCCATTGCGGAATATATTATATTTTCGTATGTGGTAGATTCACGCAGTAAATTTAATAAAGTAGAAATTTGATTATTGTTTAAGTTTTCTTCGGATAAAAGTTTTGCCAAATTATCCAATGCGTTAATTCTGATTTTAATTTGCTGCATAACCTGTTGCGCGTTATTACTTGCCGCATTTTTCAATCTTTTTTGCATATCCTTGACTTCATAGTCTTGAAAGGAATTATTAAAATCAACAAACGCATATATTGTTAAGATGACTGATAACAAAACTGTTGTAAATACAATGAAAATGTGTTTATAGTCAATTTTTTTCATAAAATATATTTATTCTCCTATGTAAACTTTATATTAGTTTTACTGATTATTGGAAACTGTTTGTTTTTATGGTATATCTTGTTTAAATTATAACATAATGATATGTTTTAATCAATAAATAAAATAGTCTTTATTGATTAAAAAAAACAAGAAATCCATAAAAGATTTCTTGTTCAAATAATTTATACACAGCGTATATAATTTTATATTTTATTTTGTATGTAAAAAAGCTCCCAGTTTTTTATCTTCGGTTTTAATATGGGAAATCAGAACCGCAATATGTGAATTTAATTGCGATAAATCTGTAATCGTAGGTTCATGTGATGCAATTTGAGCGGCTATATCACGTAATTTACGTTTATATTCCTCATGAAACAGATAGTGGTTGGCTTGATTAGGATAATTATTGTCTTTTTGCAACTGATTTTCATGAGCAAAATGTTTATCTACATAGTCAAGCAGAAATTTTAAAGTACTGTTCACTGTTGTGCGTCCTTTACCGTGGGCGCAGGCGTCTAACAGTTGGTTTACAGCATCAAAAAGTTCTGTATGTTCTTTATCTATAATATAATTTCCTGTTTCCAATTCTTTTGTTAATTGATATGTCATCTTCTTTCTCCTTTTGTTATTTTTTGAGATTACGATTTCTCATTAGAATATTAATATAAAAAATATAAAAAGTCAACATTTTAGTATACAAAAAGCATACGAACTTTTTGTGTATAATTTTTGTTAATTTATTCTACAAAACATTTATGTATTATATATTATTAGTAAGTTTACTTGTTTGTTATTTCTATATTGTACTTTGTATGCGAAAACTTATTAAATATAAGTTTAACTTTATATTAATACTGTATTTAGTGAAATATTAAATATTTTTAGTGTAAATATTATAAAAAAATATTGATACGAAAATTTTTTTAGTGTATAATATAAACATTGATATTCAACTGTATTTATAAAAATTTTTACATAAATATTTATTTTAAAAGATTAATAATGAAAAGAGGTTTTATTATGGGAATAAGTTTTTCGGTATCTTTAAATAAAATTATAGAAAAACTGAATTTAAAAGCGGCTTTTATGCCTGATACAGAAAGCGATATACTTATAACAAATGTAGATATAAACAGACCCGGTTTGCAACTTGCAGGTTTTTTTAATTATTTTGACAATACCCGTATACAAATTTTCGGAAGAACAGAGACAGAGTACTTGGAACAAATGACAAGAGAAGAAAGAAACCATGCAGTTGAAACTTTTTTTTCAAAGAAACCTATCGCAATTATTTTTACAAGAAGTATAGAACCTGACGAAAAATTAATGGAGTATGCAAAACAGTACAATATACCTATACTTTTGACTGATGCCCCAACATCTAACTTTGCAACATCACTTAATGCGTTTTTAAACCTCGAACTTGCGCCACGTGTAACACGTCATGGAGTTTTGGTCGAAGTTTACGGTGAAGGCGTTTTGCTGATTGGCGACAGCGGTGTCGGAAAAAGTGAAACAGCAATAGAACTTGTAAAACGCGGACACAGATTAATTGCCGATGACGCGGTTGAAATCAGACGTGTAAGTGATAAAACACTTGTTGGCACATCTCCGGAAAATATCCGTCACTTTTTGGAACTACGTGGCATAGGTATAATCAATGTGCGTAAAATATTTGGTATAGGCGCTGTTAAGGTTTCAGAAAAAATTGATATGGTTATTAATCTTGAACAATGGAACCAATCGAAAGTATATGACAGAATGGGTATGGACGATGAAACAACAGATATATTGGGACTGACTATACCAAGTCTTACTATACCTATAAAACCCGGTAGAAACCTTGCTATTATAATAGAAGTTGCCGCTATGAACAACAGACAAAAGAGACTGGGCTATAATGCGGCTCACGAACTGTTGGAAAGACTGGGTATGGGTGACGATTTACCTAAAAAAACAACAGCTTATGACTTTGATTTTTAATTGACTTTTAAGAATAATCCACAATACAGTATGTATTTCTATATTTTGCATACTATATTGTGGATTATTAAAATTTATGGTAATATTTATTTATATTAAATTTAAAATATTGAAAGGATTTTTAGTTAAAGATGAAAATAGCAGGTGATACACATACACATACCGTTGCTTGTCAACATGCGTATAGCACAATAGATGAAAATGCCCGTTGGGCAAGCAAAATAGGACATAAATTTTTGGCGGTAACAGAGCATGGTCCACAAATGCCATGTGGCCCGCACGAATGGTTTTTGGATAATATTTGTCGCACAGTACCGCATATTCTGCATAATGTGGTTATTATAAAGGGTTGCGAAGCTGATGTTTTGCCAAACGGAGAACTGGACGTTAAAGAAAAGACATTAAAGGAACTTGACTGGATTATCGCTTCTATGCACCAATGCTTAATGCCAAATAATCTTACAAGCGAAGAATATACAAATATTTGGCTGAAAATCGCTGAAAATCCATACGTTGATTGCATAGGACATATGGGACAGCCAACGTATAAATGTGACTATGAAAGAGTAATCAAAGCATTTGCAAAGAATAATAAGGTAGTTGAGATTAACAATAATTCATTTTTTTCACGAAAAGGCAGCGAAGAAAACTGTATCAAGATAGCGAAGCTTTGTAAGGCTTATGGTACAAAAGTTGTAGCATCTTCCGACGCGCATTTTTATGAAATGATAGGAAAAGTGGATAAATCCATAGAAGTCCTTGAAAGTTTGGGATATACGCAAGAAGATTTGTTAAATGGAAGCTATACATCTTTTAAAAAATATTTGGAAGACAAAAAAGGTATAAATCTACCGAATATCGATTAATTTGAGGGGGTTATATTTTGAGTACAAACATACAGCTTTTTATAGATGAATTGGAGGCTTTAAAGATACCATTCAAAAAAGATGAGCCTATGAAAAATCATACAACATTCAAAATAGGTGGAAATACGCCTGCATTTATCGAGCCTGTTTCTACTGAACAAATAAAGATTATTGTTAATCTTTCAAAAAAATATTCTGTAAAAATTTTGTGTGTTGGACGTGGCTCAAATATGTTGATATCGGATAGTGGTATTGATATGGCAGTTATACATTTTGGAGAAAATTTCAATAAAATTACAAAAGATGAAAACAGTATAAATGTTTTGAGCGGTGCTACGCTAATTTCTTTATGTAATTTCGCAAAAGAAAACAGTCTTGCAGGACTGGAATTTGCGTATGGTATACCGGCAACCGTCGGTGGCGCTGTATATATGAATGCCGGCGCTTATGGCGGTGAAATATCAAATGTAATAAAAAGTGTTACCTATCTTGACGAAGACGGCGAAATTCATACAAAAGCAAAAGAAGAACTTGATTATTCATATAGACATAGCTACTTTAAAAATAAAAATTGTATTATATTATCAACTGATATTGCGCTTTCTGATGGAAATAAAGATGAGATATCGGCGCTGATGGACGACTATATGAACAGACGAAAGACAAAACAACCCTTGAATTATCCGAGCGCAGGCAGTACTTTTAAACGTCCGGAGGGCGCATTTGCAAGCGCTTTAATTGACCGGTGTGGTTTAAAAGGATATTCTGTCGGAGACGCGCAGGTCAGTGAAAAACATGCAGGCTTTGTTATTAATAAAGGCAGCGCGACAGCAAATGAAGTAAAGCAACTAATGGAAGATGTAAAGAAAATAGTTTTTGAAAAGACAGGCTTTACATTAGAACCTGAGATTATTGTTTTATAAAAAAATAAATCTTTGCTTCATATTAAAATTAAGTATTCAGATTTATTTTTTTATTTTAATTAAATTTTATATGGGGAAAAGCATTTATGATTACTACCAATAAAAAAAATACCTATACAGTTCAGCTAAAATATGAAATTTTGCAAAACAAACAACTGAAAACTGAATTTAAAAAACAGCTTTTGTGTGGGCTTATGTTCTATATACAAAAATATGAACCACAGGAAATTCGACTTACAACACGTGAAAAGCAAGTAGCAACATTTTTTTCGGATATTATTAATGATGTTATAGATTTAAAGGGAACTATTACAATTTCAACAACACGTGAACCTATGCTTACATATACAGTTACTGTGGACAATATGACAGACAGAATAAATATTCTTAATTATTTTTCTATGCTGTATCCGGAGGGAGTAACTTTTGATTTGCTTGGCGGAGAACATGGAACAGCGGCATTTTTGGCAGGTGTTTTTTTGTCTTGTGGTAATTTCAGTGATCCAGAAAAGAGCTATAATTTAGAATTTGCGCCATCTAATCAACAGAAATTTGAACAGCTTTATAATATGTTGAACGAAGTAGGATTTATACCGCATATAAATGAACGTCGTGGAGTAAAGTTTATATATTTTCACGATAGCGAGCAAATTGAAGATTTACTTGTATTTTTGGGTTGCACAAAATTATCCCTTGAAGTTATGAATACAAAAATTCTAAAAGAAAGAAGAAATGTAGCAAACAGGCTTTCTAATTGTGATACGGCAAATATTGAAAAGACAGTAAAAGCGGCAACAGAACAGATAGATGCGATAAAACAATTATTTGAAATACTTGGGGAAGAGAATTTACCTGAAAATTTAAGGGAAATAGCTAAACTTCGTTTGGAAAATCCTGAAATGTCGTTAAGGGAACTAGGTGAAATATGTAACCCTCCTATATCGCGTTCAGGAGTAAATCATCGCTTGGAAAAAATAATGAAACTTATAGGTCAATAAAAGGGAAGGTATATATGACAGACTTTTGGATATTTATGACGGCAACTAATTTGATAATACCGATAATAATGCTTATTTTCGGAAAAAAGTTTAAACATAATCCACCTAAAAATATAAATTATATCTATGGATACAGGACAACTATGTCTATGAAAAATAGTGAAACTTGGCAATTTGCACATAGATATATTGGTAATTTGTATTTAAAAATAGGAATAATACTTTTGCCATTAACTGTTTTATCTATGTTTTTTGTTTTGAATAAAAGCAATAACTTTATAGGTCTTGTAAGTATTATGATAGTAATTACACATTTATTATTACTGATAATACCTATTTTTTTTACGGAAAAAGAGCTTAAAAACAATTTTAATGAAGATGGTTCTCAAAAATAAATATTAGTTGAAAGGAAAATTTGATGCTAAAAAAAAATGATGTAATTACAGCAACAATAGAAGATGTTACCAATGAGGGCAGTGGTGTTGCAAGATATGATAATACGGTTATATTTGTACCAAATGTATTAAAAGGTGAAGAAATAGAAATAAAGATAGTAAAGGTACTTAAAAACTATTGTTTTGGCAGATGTGAAAAAGTAATAGCCCCATCAAAAGCGAGAGTTGTACCGCAATGTGATGTTTTTAAACGTTGTGGAGGTTGTTCTATGCAATATGCGGAATATAAAGAACAACTTTTGTACAAAGAAAATTGGGTTCGTGATGTTATGAAACGAATTGCAAAAACAAATGCTGAAATACTGCCTATTATTGCATCGCCAAGTCAATTTAGATATAGAAATAAGGGACAATATCCGCTTGCAAAGGATAGCGAAGGTAAAGCTGTATGCGGATTTTTTGCGCCACGTACACATAACGTCGTACCAATAAAAGATTGTATTTTGCAACCAGCCGTTTTTGGTGAAATAACAAAGGCTATCTGTAATTATATTGATAATGTAAAAGCAGAGGTTTATGATGAAGTAACAGGAAAAGGCTTATTTCGTCATATATATTTGCGTTTTGCAGAAAGTACTGAACAGATAATGCTTACATTAATAATTAATGGTAATGCAATTCCGCAAAAAGATTTATTTATAAAGATAATTACAGAGAGTTTTTCACAGGTAGTGTCAATTCAGTTAAATATTAATACAAAAAATACAAATGTTATATTGGGAGATAAAACAGAATTATTGTGGGGAACGCCTACTATAACAGACACTCTTTGTGGTGTTGATATTGATATATCACCGGAAAGCTTTTATCAAGTAAATAAGCAAGGTACAGAAATACTTTACAGCACTGCATCAAAATTTGCAGATTTAAATAATGATGATGTGTTTTTGGATTTATATTGTGGTGCCGGTACAATAGGTTTATCAATATTAAAGCAATATCCAAAAGCAAATTTAATTGGCGTTGAAATAGTACCGGAGGCTATTGAAAACGCAAAGCAAAATGCCATAAGAGCAAATCTGACTAATTGCAAGTTTATATGTGGTGATGCGGAGATAGCTTCAAAAGAATTGGCAGAACAAAATATACAACCAAAAGTCATAATAGTTGACCCACCAAGAAAAGGTTGTAGCGAAGATACGCTAATATCAATGGTTAAAATGCAGCCACAGAGAATAGTTATGGTTTCCTGCGATCCGGCTACTGCTGCCCGTGATATAAATAGACTTGAATCTATGGGATATTCAGCGCAAAAGATACAACCTGTGGATATGTTCCCACATACGATGCACGTAGAGGTCGTGGTGGAGCTCAAAAAAGATTAAACATAAATGCTCATCTACTTTACTCCTTCTACAAGAGAAAGAAACAACAAATATTTAGAGATACACTGTCAGGAACCAAAATAAAAGATTACAATAACGGCTATCAAGTAAATATTTGGATAGAGTAATTTACAGTCATACACTTTACATTACGGAAGTGTATGACTTTTTTATTGAAATATATGCAATTGCATACTTTTTAATTGCAATCTAATAACTTATATAGTAAAATAATCTGTGAGGTGATATAAATGCCGGCAACTTACAATAAACTTTGGAAACTTCTTATTGATAAAAATATGAAGAAAAAGGATTTGATATCCATATCAGGAATAAGTCAGGCTACAATTGGCAAGTTAGGAAGAAACGAAAATGTAAACAGCGAAGTACTGATTAAAATCTGCGAAGCTTTGGAATGTGATATAGGAGATATTATGGAAATAATAAAAGAGGATAATTTATGAGTAAAAAAACGCTGGAGCAAATCAGCTATAATATGAGACAGATTAAAAACAAGGGTTCTAAAATTGAAACATCGTTGTGTAAAGAATTATGGCACAGAGGTCTACGTTACAGAAAAAACGTTAAAACAATTTACGGACACCCTGATATTGCATTTATTGGTAAAAAGATAGCAGTATTTTGCGATGGTGAGTTTTGGCATGGATTTGATTGGGAAAACAGAAAAAATGATTTTAAATCACATCAGGAGTTTTGGATTCCTAAAATAGAAAAAAACATGCAAAGAGACAGGGAAGTAACGACCAAACTTCAAGCTGACGGTTGGACGGTAATCAGATTTTGGGGTAAAGAAATTACAAAGCATGTCTCAGATTGCGCAGATATTATTGAAAATGCAGTGAGGAAAAACGAGAATGGATAATTTATATAGAACAATAGATTTATTTGCAGGTATCGGTGGAATACGACTTGGATTTGAAAAAGCATTCAAAAATGAAGTAACCACAGTGTTTGCAAGTGAATGGGATGTGTTTGCACAAAAAACATATAAAGCGAACTTTAAAGATGAATTTGAAATTGCCGGTGATATTACAAAAATCAATGAAAATGATATTCCGGATTTTGATATTTGTTTGGCGGGATTTCCATGTCAGGCTTTCAGTATGGCAGGCGCAAAAAAGGGGTTTGATGACAACTACAAAGGATTGTGCAGAGGAACACTTTTCTTGGATGTTGCAAGAATATGTGAAAAACATAACCCAAAAGTAATATTTTGTGAGAATGTAAAAGGTTTGGTTATCCATGACAAAGGCAGAACTTTACAAATTATAAAAAAGACATTTGCCGATCTGGGATATAAAGTTTTTACAAACAATGATAAAACGCTTAACAGTAAAGATTTTGGTGTACCGCAAAACAGAGAGAGAATATATATTGTTGCATTCAGAAACGATATTGCCCCAAAAGATTTTATCTTTCCACAAAAAACAGATGATACAAAAACCATAAAAGATATTATGGAAGCAGATCAGGTATCCGTAAAATATTACTTAAGTACCACTTATATGGAAACGTTACGCAGACATAAAGCCCGTCATCAGGCAAAAGGAAACGGATTTGGTTATGAGATACGACCTCTTGACGGAATAGCAGGTACCATTGTCTGCGGAGGTATGGGACGTGAAAGAAATCTTATTATTGATGACAGACTTACCGATTTCACTCCGATTACCCATATAAAAGGTGAGGTGAACAGAGAAGGAATAAGAAAGATGACACCAAGAGAGTGGGCAAGACTTCAGGGTTTTCCCGATACTTATAAGCTGCCTCTTGCTGACGTACATCTATATAAACAACTGGGAAACAGTGTTACTGTTCCTGTAATTGAAGCTATAGCAAAAAATATAAAGGAGGTTCTTGATAATGTATAATCTATCCGGAAACAAAGGAGAATGGAGTGAAATATATGTATTTTTAAGGCTTTTGGATATAGGAAAACTTTATGCGGCTGATGAAAACTTACAAAAGCTCAATACGGTATTTTATGACGTACTGAAAATAATAAGGGAAGAAAAGACAGGAACTCTTGAATTTGTATATAACAAAGAAAGCAAAGAAGTCACAATAAACAATACAGACACAAATACAAACCTTATATCATTACCTGCAAACAAATTCAAAGAAGAAGCCGATGAGTTGTACAAAACAATAGTAAGTACCAACGGTTCTTCTTTTGCTGTCGATAAAACAACGGAGTTCCTTAATCAAATAGAGATTCATTCACTTAAAGCAAAGTCTACAGACAAAGCAGATATTAAAATAAAAATACATGATATCAATTCAGGATTTGAAAAGATACAGGGGTTTAGTATCAAATCAAGACTGGGAAATCCTTCAACTCTTGTAAATGCAGGAAAAACCACAAACTTTGTCTATGAAATCACAGGTAATATAAATGATGATATTGCCAAAAAATTCAATACTTGTTCAAAAAAATTCAAAGACCGTTTTAACGTTTTGGAAAAAAACAATTGCAACATTAATTATATAAAAACTGAAAACGATATTTTCAAAGACAATCTTACCTTGATAGACGGCGATTTACCAAAAATAATCGCAGAACTTTTAAAACACTATTACCAAGACGGTTATACAAATCTTGTATCATGTATTGAAAAAATAACCGAAAAAAATCCTATCGGTTACAACCTAAAAAACGGTCATCCTTTTTACAGTTACAAAATAAAAAGTTTTCTCAAAGAATGTGCATTGGGAATGTTGCCTTCAAAAGTTTGGAACGGAAAAATCGATGCAACAGGTGGATATATTATTGTTAAAGAAGACGGTGAAGTTCTATGCTACCATATATTCAATATCAATGAATTTGAAAACTATCTTTTAAAAAATACCAGATTTGAAACAGCCAGTACATCACGTCATGAATTTGGTTCAATTTATACAGAAAACAACAAATATTATATTAAACTTAACTTGCAGATTAGATTTATTAAATAAAAAATTTATTCGTAAAGGAATTTATATATGTTTAAAAATAAAAAATTTAATTTATATCTATTAATAATTATTTTACTGCCATTTTTAATTATGTTATTACTTCATATTGGAATTGCGTTAGGTCAATATTTTAATATTAATATTAATGTCCATAATATAAGTGCATCCGATTGGTTTATGTTTGCTGGAAGTTATCTTGGTGGAGTTATTACTTTATTTGGAGTTATTATTACTATTAAAGAAGAAAGAAAGCTACATAAACATCAAATTATGGAAAACGATATTTCTAAGGAACAAGAAAAGATAAGTAAATTTATAAGTCAAATTAATATCCATTCACCATCTATGTGTTATAGCGAATTTAAATCTATATTAAGAAAAAACAAATTAAACGATTTACCTGATTTTACTTTAGTATACAATCATATTTTAGAGGAGCTGAAAAGTATAAATCAGTTAAAATCTGAATTATTCATATCAACCAATATTTATAACAATTATACCAAATGTAATAATTGTAAAATATCATGTAATTTACCTAATATTTGTAAAGAGTTTTATACAACTTATGAAGATACTAATAATAAAATCTATGATACTTTATGCAAAATGCAAAACTATATTTATGATGTTGAACTCAATGCTACTTTGGACAATATTATTTTGAATTATGAAACCGAAAATAGTATAAATATGCAACAAGGAAAATTACCTACATATACTGAAAATCAAATAAATGATCTCAAAAATCAAAAGAAAAAGACAGAGAATGAAGAAAATAAACTAAATGAATCATTAGAAGAAATTTCTAAAATGGCTCTAAATGAACTACCTAAACTTATGAAATTATCCAAAGATTATATATATGAATGCAAAAGAATAGCAAGTCAAGATTGCTTTAACAATAAATAGTTATTTATTGTTAAAAGATATTGATAAAGTTTTGAATTGGATTATATTTAAAAAATTTTAACTTCTATTAATTTATTAAACACAATAATTTATGTAGGTGATATTATGGCAAAAAAGAAAAAACAACATTATGTTCCTAAGTTTTATTTAAAACTCTTCACTAAAAGCAATAAACTTTGTCCTTATATTATCAATAAAAAGGAATTGATGGATCCTGTTCCATATTATGATCAGTGTTGCAAAAATTATTTTTACCAAATTGATAAAAATAACAGAACGGAAATTGAAGATATTCTTGGGAAATTAGAAGATAATTTAGCACCGGTTATAAGAGATATTTGCAATGGTACTCAAATCTCAGATCAACTTGAATCAAAGCTAAAACAATTTATTGTTTTACAACTACTGAGAACACCTAAACATTTTAATGATTTTACAAATAGTCTAGATAAACTATTTAAAGGAATCACTAATAATCGCAAAGCATTTCAAATGTTAAACGTATTTGAACAAACATTACAATGTATAGAAGACCTTGAAACAGCAGTTATTTCTAATTCAAATGATTTAATAATTACATCAGATAACCCTGTCATTATTTATAACCAGTTTTTTTCTGATTCAATTACAATTAATCATACCGGTCTCCTGGAAAAAGGAATCGTTATATTGCTTCCACTTTCAAGTAAAAAAATAGCTGTCTTATATGATCCGACAACATATAAAATCAATAACAGTATAAGCTCTGAAGACTTCTTATATATGAACTTATTAACATTTTTAAATGCAGATAACTTAGTTTTTTTACATCCGAATTGTCCAAGTGATATATTAAAAATATTTGATAATTATAAAAAAATATATCATTCAAAAAGATATCCAACAATAGAAATAAACATCAGTCAATATAAAAAAAGAATATTAGTACAAAATGATGGATTTAATTTTAATTATAAATTCACATTTTTAAGAGAATTAATAAATCCTTTAGATTATGATTTTGATTTATACCACAATCGAAACAGATAAAGAAAAAAATATACTTATAAAAAACAGGGAGTGTGGTTTTACTTTCTGTAAATATTATAAAACAGAAATATGTTGTGTACATAAAAAGCTTTTAATTAACAATCTCTGAACCATATCTTTTTATAAATATTTTCAAAAAGATTGAAATTAAACGAACTTGTAACCATGCAAAAATAAATTTGCTTAAAGATGAGTTTTAAAAGACTACTTAAATGTTAATATTCTTCTGCTGTTACACATTTCCGGTATTACAACTTCTTCATAATCTCCATATAATCATAGTCAGAAAGCTCTCCACGTTGATTTTGTTCCATATAGGAGATAGCTTTGGATACCTGTTGATTCCATTCGTCAACCGATATCTTGCCACGGTTTTTCCGTGACTTTAATCTATTATAAACCTTATCGTACTCTTGCCGGGCAGGAGTACGTTTTTCTTTTTTCTGCGTTTCTTTCACATGAGCCCCTACCTCCCGACAAGTCTTAGTCTCACCTTTTTTCTTTTGATTGGGAGCAATATTGGAACAGTAACAAGTATTGTGTCCCGATAACAGCAAAAAATATTTTCCACAGTTATGGCATCGACGCGGACAGTGTCCGTTAATGAGTCCTTTGAAAAGGTCATAGTATAAAAATGATTTCATACTGTCAAAAACTATCCGCTCAGCCAGTATATATTGCTTTTCGTTTTCGGGATTTCGGGTAGGGGTATATTGTATGCCAACGTTAATTATTTGTGAAAAATCAAAAGACGGTATGGGTGGTAAAGTAGAGCGTATCCCGTTTAAAAGCTTAATATCCGTAAAAAATTTATATACACCAACTGCGTAATATTCTTCATTTCTTTTCTTTAAGTTTTCAAAATAATAAGTAAGCATATTTGAAACAAAACCATTAAATGAAATTACTTCGTCAATTATTGAAAAGACCTTGAAAAAGAAATGATACAAGATCTCTCCGTTATGTGTATACCTATTGCTTATACTCTCAAGACCGAGTGGCTTGGTATTGAAAATATTGATAAGCATACTACTCCAACCGTTATTAAACAAATACTTAAACGGCGGTAAATCCACAGCTAAATCCAAGACCTTGTTTAGTTTGTTCTGAATATCAGTAACAACCGCAAGGTCTTTTTTTATATTATCATTAAAAAATATTCGCATACTGTCAATGGCTTCGTTTCTTGCATTAAACATATCAAGAATAGCTTCATCCGAAAAATTCAGTATCTCTGTACTCGCTTCTCCCAATGGGATGTTTAAGTTATCGATAAGTATTTTGTCTTTCCAAAACATAAGCGTAAATTCCTGCAACGTATTGATTTTTTCGTTTGATTGTTTATTGCCTTCAAACATAATCTGTCCCCCAATGTATCTGATAGAATTTTTAAATGTACCTGACATATTGAAAATCTGTTGTATTTTTTTATTTTATTGGTAATATTATTGTATCAGATATATTTTAAAATATCAATCAGAAACTTTGTGTTATGAAAATTGAATGATCGTGCCTGAGAGTAATATTATTGCCATAACCTTATGAAAATAAGCGAGCGAGAAACCGGAGAGGAATCTGCGTGGAGGAAGTATCTTGGGAAGAACCGACAAAACAAAATAAATAAAAAAGGAGAATGTCAATGAAAAGATTTAAAACAATCAGCGGTGAAGAACTAATAAACAAAGAGCTTGCCGAAATTCCGTTTGTGGTTAAGGATTTAATTCCAATAGGACTTACCTTGCTTGCAGGTTCTGCAAAGGTCGGTAAGAGTTGGCTTGCGTTATGGCTTGCCGTTCAAATTGCAAAAGGTGAAGATATATGGGGATACGAAAGTGTCAAATGTACTACACTCTATCTTGCTTACGAAGACAATGAAATCCGTATTCAAAACAGACTGCTTGATATATGTGATGATGCTCCGACAAATGTTCATTTCTGCACAGAGGTTTCAAAATTGGGTGGTGACTTGGAATCAAGGATAGACAGTTTCATTTTGGAACATAGAGATACAAAGTTAATTATCATTGATACATTGCAAACTATCCGAAACGTTACTGAAAGCAATTATTCAAATGATTATTCAGATTTAACACTGCTTAAAAATATCGCTGACAGATACAAGATAGCAATTATTCTGATTCATCATTTCAGAAAACAAAAAGACGGAGATGTGTTTAATCAAATAACAGGTTCAACAGGTTTGCAGGGAGCAGTCGATAATATGTTTACTCTATCATCAAGCAAACGTGGTGAAAGGATGGCAACACTTAATTGTATAGGTCGTGATATAGAACAAAGGGAAATAGAACTTGAAAGAAACGAAGATAATGTTTGGATTAAACAAAACGACAGTTATTCTGAAAGTAATGTGCTTGAAGATAATTTTGTAAAAGCAATTGAAAAGTTTATGTCAGACAGGACTTATTACTGTGGTACTCCGACAGAATTATCGTCCCTATTAAGTGAAATAAGTGACGATAAATTTTCAAACAGAGTCATCTCAAAGTATATGAAGAAATTATCGAAAGAGCTTGAAAAGCGTTTGATAATGGGTGATTACCGTCGCAGCAACGGAAAGAGAATTGTTGAATTGGTGAAGATTAGTGTCGATAGTGACGCCAAAACAGGGGTGTCCGAATATTCGTCCCTATCGGCACTAAGTTAAATTCACACACAGCCGACACAAATAATTCTGTCGATGAACTGTCCGTTCTAAGTTAAACGTTTGGCTACAAAGGAGCGAAAGAAGTTGACATATCTTCGTTTAGAAAAGTAATGAAATCTCAGTTATCAGCTTTTGATTTTGAAAGAAAAAATTGCCACATTTTACCGATAAAACAGCTGAATGTGACAGTGATACCAAGACTCAATGAAAGAGCGACACAGGGCAAATTTGAGCCGATACAGGACAAGTAACCTTGACCGCTACTATTTCTTTTTCTGTGGATAATATAGCTTAAACTACCATTACAGCAAAACCTACCTTTTGGGTAGGGCGAGCATAGCATCCGCCTATACGGTGGACGCAGCTCGGCGGGAGAACCCGCACCCCTTCTCATATGTAGCTAATCCACAGCCATTATATTAATACAAAAGTGAGGAATTCAATGAAACAAAATAAAGACAAAAACTATGCTTTTAGAATATCCGAAAAAGACCTCAAAGCAATAAAACAAAAGGCTAAAAAAGCCAAACTTACAGTTACCGATTATATAACCAAGTCCTCTCTTGATAAAGATATAACTGTTATTGAGGGACTACCTGAAATGGTTAGCGAGCTAAAACGAATAGGAAATAACATAAACCAACTGACAAGACTTTCAAATATGAGAGAGATTGCAGTTGTCAATCTTTCTGAAACCGAATATAAGCTAAACGAAATATACTTTGCTTTAACTGAAATATTAAAGGAGGCGAATAACAACGGCAATATTTAACGCAGTAAGGAATCAAAAACAAACTCCAAGCTCTATGCTTGGAGTACTGAGATATATCTCAAACAAAGATAAAACCACTTACAACGATATGAAATTGACCACGGGTATAAATTGCAATTACAACACAGGCTTTGCGGAAATGAAGCTTACAAAAGAACAATTCAAAAAAGAAAACGGCAGACAGTTCTATCAGTTCGTGCAGTCATTTTCAGACAAAGACAATGTATCACCGACAGATGTTCACCAAATGGGAATAGAACTTGCGGAAAAGCTGTTCCAAAACTATGAAGTTATGGTTGAAACCCACTGCAACACCAATCACTTACATAACCATATAGTTGTAAACTCAGTCAGTTTTACAGACAGTAAAAAGCTACATCAAAATCATGATACGTTGGTAGAACAGAGAAAAACAAATGATGAAATATGTGTCGCTCACGGACTTGATGTTCTGCCTGAGTACGAAAAGCAAAGACGGGGTCAGGCGTTAAAGCAAAGGGAATTCAGAGCTGCAAAGTTTGGTAACAGCTGGAAGTTTCAACTAATGTCAACCATTGATGACTGTATGAAGTATGCGAAAACAAAGGAAAGATTTATAGAACTTATGGAATCGGAAAGTATAAGGTGTGCTGGAGCGATAACAAAAAATATATTACCTATACGCTACCCAACGGAAAGAAATGCCGTGACAAAAGCTTACACGAAAACAAGTATCTAAAAGAAAGGATGGAACGGGAATTTGAAATCAGAAAAGAACTCTACTTTGGAAGAACTCAAACAGCTGAACCGAAAAACCGAAAAAATCTGTCTATGGAGCGAGGAGAACATAGGCAATATATTCTACAATCAAAAGCTGTTATGCAGCCATATTCAGAACTTGGAGGAACAGATGAAAGAACTGCTGTACCAACCGATACCGAATTACTCACAGCAGTTTCAGGAGATAACGGAGAAATTAGAGAAGATAGAACAGACCTTATCACAGGTTGGGAAGAAGAAAGAGAGTTTATTTTCAACTTTGAAATTCAAAATATTACTTATAACTCTCATAATATCAGTGCCGGTGATATTGCTGATACTTTGGTTCGTCTCGGTAAGAATATAGAAAATCTTGATAACAGCAACAATTATCAGCAAACAGAAAATCAAATGAAACATCACATCGACCGAAAAGCATTGAAGAAATTAAAAGAAACGAAAGCAAATTTAGAAATGAAAATGTATTGATAAGGAGATATATTATGAAAATATTGGATGTGCTTAACCCTGAAAGATTTGTAAGAGAATTGCCAAACGAAATTATACGTCGCAGATATATAAATCTTAACCCCAATGATAAAAGAACTTTTCCAAACGCTTATGAATTTGAAATAAACATTCCATCGAACTATGATTACGAAAAAGACAACACCCCTGATTATGGCTGTCAAATACTGATGCTAAATACACTTATGAAAAACGAACTGATAAATCAAATGGAGTATGAAAACATAAAAGCTTATCTGAAAAATAAATTCAAAGTAGCTTAAAGAAAATCTTAAAAATCAAAAGGAGGTGGGACATAAAACCTCTCACCTCATAATTAAAAGTTTCAGTAGACTTATTGAAAATTAGTGATATACTGTCATGTTAAGAAAGGAGCAAACAGCTATGAATCCACAGGTACAGATAATCGAAGGTAAGAAAAACAAATACAATCTTACCAAAATGACATCAAAGAAATTAAGGGTGGCAGCCTACTGCCGAGTAAGCACAGACAATGACGAACAGCTGAACAGTTACAATGCACAGGTGAATTATTACACAAACCTAATTCAGCAGAATGAAGAATGGGAGTTCGTAAACGTCTATGCTGATTTTGGAATATCGGGTACACAGGTCAAAAACAGAGCGGAGTTTCAAAGAATGATATCCGATGCAAAAATGGGATTAATCAATATGATAATAACCAAAAGCATATCAAGGTTTGCTAGAAACACAATCGACACACTGAAATATGTAAGGGAGTTAAAAGAAATAGGGGTTGCGGTTAAGTTTGAAAAAGAAAATATAATCACAACCACTGAACACGGCGAAACACTTCTGACAATACTGTCTTCCCTTGCACAAGGTGAGAGCGAATCTATATCACAAAATACAAAGATGGGGTTACGTATGAAAGCCAAAAAAGGCGAAACAATAGGAAACCCATCTTGCTACGGATATGATTACAACAAGGAAACAAAGGAGCTGACTGTAAACGAAGAACACGCAGAAGTTGTAAGATACATATTTGACAGATATGTATCGGGAGTAGGCGCTCACACGATAGCGAAAGAACTCAATGAAAAGAAGATACCAACCGCATTCGGAAACTCAGTGTGGTCTGAGGGAACAATTGCAAGAATGATAAGAAACGAAAAGTATATAGGCGATATAATACTTGGCAAAAGCTATAACCTTGATCCAATCAGCAAAAAGAGAATACTCAATTCAGGCGAACAAGACAAATTCTATGTAAAAGACCATCATACCCCTATAATATCAAGGGAACAGTTTGAGCTTGCAAAGCAGTACAGGGAAAAAAGGGCAAGACAATATAACGGCGGAACGCTACGGACATATAAATCCACATACGCTTTCAGCAATAAAATGAATTGCATATACTGCGGAGCCAATATGATAAGGCGAAAGGATACGAACAAAAACAGCGACAGACATTTTTGGTACTGTGGCGAATCTGCGAAACACGGTAAAGCAAACTGTCCTCACTCCAAATCAATAAACGAAGATGTAATAAAAGACTGCTTTGTAAAAGCGTTCAATAAGCTCTGCAACAACAGTCAAAGCATAGTCAATGATTTTATGAACAACATAACGAAATCCATCGAATGTAAAAAGACAGAACAGGAAATGCAGGAGATCAATAAAAAAATAAACTTTGCAAAGGGTAAGCAAAACCAACTTGTAGAGCTTCTTCTGAATAACAAAATAGGCGATGAAATATACAAATCAAAGTATGATATATTCGAAGATGAAATAAAAGAATATCAAAAGCAACTTGATTTACTGAATGCTGACTCAAAAACAAGACTTAACTTTAAAGAGAGAATTAAAAGCTTTGAAAAGCTATTCTCAAATCAAGAGCCACTCCAAGAGTTTGATGACGAGCTGTTTAGAACAGTCGTTGACAGAGTAATCATAGGGGGCTATGATGAAACCGGAACACCGCTACCCTACACAATAAACTTTATCTTCAAAACAGGAATAGAGATAAAAGTGAGAGCTTTGTTCG
>JAHHTQ010000017.1 GCA_020024555.1 Angelakisella sp. | reverse complement strand
TATGCCAAAAGAGGAAACTTTTTGCAAGAGAAAAAGTTTCTTTGAAATCACCTCTTTTGTGCATATTCTTTCCGGCAATATAATTTTTTGACAGTATATATATGTTATAAAGATAACATTTTATACATAGCAAACTCGTTTAAAATAAGTTATATAAATAATAAAATCAGTATACAAAGAGCCGTTTGGCGGCGGAACGGAGATAGAAAATGTTTAACAGTAGAGATATAGGTGTCGACCTCGGCACAGCAAACACTTTGATATATAAAAAAGATAAGGGTATAATAATGCGTGAGCCGTCAGTAGTTGCCATTGACGAGCGCAGCGACGTAATACTACACGTTGGACAGGACGCAAAAGACGTTGTGGGACGTACCCCAGAATCCGTAAAAGCAATTTCACCACTGAAAGACGGCGTTATTGCCGATTTTGATATTGCTGCAACAATGCTTAAAATGTTTATAGAAAAAGCTATCCCAAAAAAAGGCTTTTTGAAACCACGTATAGTTGTGTGTATACCAAGTGGCGTAAACCCTGTCGAGAGACGCGCTGTTCGTCAAGCTGCATTCAGCGTTGGCGCAAAGAGCGTTGCAATAATAGAAGAACCAATGGCAGCGGCAATAGGCGCAGGACTGCCTGTTGAAGAACCTGTCGGCTGTATGGTTGTTGATATCGGTGGCGGTACAACAGAAATTGCTGTTATCAGTTTGGGAAATATTGTAGAAGCAAAATCCATTAACTCTGCCGGCGAAGCTATTGACGAATGTATCATTAATTATATAAATAAGCGTTATACTCTACTTATCGGGTCACCGACAGCAGAACACATCAAAATAAATATTGCATCGGCTTATCCATATCCAAACGAAGAAGATTTCGCAATTACAGGCAGAAACCTACTTGACGGCTTCCCAAAAGAAATAAAAGTTTCTCCGAAAGAAATACGTGAATGTATTAAACCCATAATAAACGAAATAATAATAGGTATCAAAGATATTTTAGGAAAAATTCCTCCTGAACTTGCATCTGACATAATCACAAACGGTATCACACTGACAGGTGGCGGTGCAAATTTAAAAGGATTGAAAGACAGAATCGAAATGGAAACAGGTATGCCTGTTAGCATTGCTGAAAATCCTTCCGACTGTGTTGCAATAGGCACAGGTAAGGTTTTAGAAATTCCCGCAAAGCAATCAAGTGCACTTTTCAGCGATACTGAATATTAATTATACACTGGATTTAATAAGTTTAGCGGTAATTTGATTTTGTTTAAATCAGATTGCTGCTTTTTTTACAATGAATTATCTTGATAAGGAAACAGTTAAATGGAACAATTTTTTAAAAGTAAAAGCTTTAAAGGTATAATAGTTGCATTTACCCTACTTTTCGCATTTTTTATGCGTGGTGTCTATACAGGGGAAATATTGCCCTTTTTGGCAGGTGTAAACGGTATAATAATGATACCCATAAACTCAATAGCAAGCAGCGTATCCTACATAATAGACACATCTATCCAACCTTTTTTGAATGCAAAAAATATTGATAAAGAAAATAAAATGTTGCTTGAAGAAAACCGTAAGCTTACAAAGCAACTGGTGGATTATCAAATACTGAAAAATGAAAATGAACAATATAGAGAATTTTTGGAAATAAAAGAACGCAATACAGACCTTGTTTTTGAGCAAGCTACCGTTATAGGCCGTAGTCCTGACGCGCAGTTCGGCACATTCGCCATTGATGTTGGAAGCTTCCACGGCGTCAAGCCACGTTCACCCGTAATTACCCCAGACGGACTTGTGGGACTTGTAACAAATGTCGGATATAACTACTCCGAAGTTACCACCATATATAATCCCAATCTCTCTATCGGTGTTATTTCAAGCAGAACTATGGATACGGGTATGGTATCAGGCGACGTTAAACTTTTTGAAAAAAACCTTACGAAACTTGGATATCTTACACGTGACAGCGGTATTGCAACAGGCGATATTATAATTACATCAGGCATAGGCGGTATGCTGCCAAAAGGACTGATTGTAGGCACAGTAAACAGCGTTCACAACGAAACAAACGGACTGTCTATGTATGCTGTAATAAAACCATCTGTAAATATTGATAAAATCAAAAGTGTTTTTGTTATAAAAGACTTCGCAGGAAAGACACAAGAGCTTGAAAACGCAAAACAAGAAGAAAATTAATGTACAGGAGAAATTTTTTAAGTGAAAAATAAATGGTATAAATTTTATAAAATACTTTGCTATATACTGGTGGCAGTATTACTGTACACTCTGCAAAATACCCATTTTATTTTAAGTATAAACGGGACAAAACCTATGCTTTTAATTCCCTTTATTATTTCAATAGCTATGTTTGAAAGCTTGACATTTACAGCTGTATTCAGTGTCTTTGTTGGTTTTTTGTGTGATATTATGAGTTTTTATACCTATGGCTATTATGCTATGATACTTATAATTATTTGCGGAACAATTAATATTCTTTCTCAAACTTATATAAAACCAACACCAATAAATGCAATCATAATAACGGCTATTATAATAATTCTTATTCAAACACTGGCTTTCTTCTTTGTATTTGGTATCAAGGATATCTCTAATTCTTCCGTTATCTACAAAAAACATATTTTACCGATGTGTTTCTATACAATATTAACGTCTTTGCCACTATACTACACGGTAAAATATATTTCTATCAAAATTTTATCCAAAAGAGATATCGAAATATAAATATTTAATCCTCCCGAAAGGAAATATACAGTGAAAAACAATAAATTAAATGATAAACGTTTGATTATTATTCTTGCTCTTTTTTTGGCAATAGTTATTCTGTTTATATATGAAATCACTATTGTGCAAATTGCAAACGGAGAATACTATAAAAATCAGGCAACGGCTGTAAAGGTCGTAAAGCAATATGTCCCTGCTGTTCGTGGAGAAATAGTAGACAGATACGGCAGACCTTTTACCACAAACCGTGTCGGCTATGATATAATTTTGGATAGAGCGTATCTTCCTTATGGAAAAGAAAACGAAATTATACTGGAAATTGTCAATATACTGGAACACTACGGCATAGAGTGGCACGATGCTTTACCTATCAGCAAAACAGCGCCCTTTGAATTTTTGCCAAATAATGATTATGCTATAAGTAAATTAAAAAAAGCATTGGAAATAAATGAATATGCCACAGCCGAAGAATGTATGTACTGGCTGTGTCATCAAAAATTCTATAATATAAATATGGGTAAAGATGAAAACAAAGAAATAATACCATATCCGCCCGAGACCGCAAGGAAAATAGCCGGTATACGATACGAAATGGTTCAAAATGCATTTAGCCTTGAAAATATCTATGTGCTTGCATCTGACGTTGGCGAAACTGTACGTAATATTATTCTTGAAAGAAACTTCGCATTACCCGGTGTCACGATAATGGAAAACCCTGTACGTGAATATGTTGACGGAACTCTTGCGCCTCATATTTTGGGAATAACAGGCCCTATGTATAAGGAAAATATGGATCAGCTGAAAGCCGAAGGTAAATGGTGGTCAAAAGATAACCCGACAGGATACAGAACTAATGACTATCTTGGAAAAAGCGGACTTGAATATACCTATGAGGAGCAGTTACGTGGAAAAAGCGGAGAAAAAACACTTGTTTTGGACGTTCGCGGTAATGTTGTAAGCGCTACCGAAAATATACCGCCTGTTCCCGGAAATACAGTTGTAACCACACTTGACAGAGACCTTCAACGAGTGGCGCAAAACGCGCTTGCGGAAGTTATAGAGGGGTATCAGGCAGACCCCGACTTATCTCATGATAACGGTCGTGACAGTATTGCGGGAGCAGTTGTTGTGCAAGATCCAAAAACGGGTGAAATATTGGCAATGGCAAACTATCCGTCATACAATATCAGTAACTACACAAAAGACTATAACGAACTAAGCAAACAAAAACCCGAGCCACTGCTAAACAGAGCCACAATGGGACTGTATCGCCCCGGTTCAACATATAAACCAGTTGTTGCCGCAGCAGGCTTGCAAGAGGGTTCGGTTGGTATTAACGAAACTATATTTTGCAATCATATCTATGGTCGTTTTCCTGATTATCCTGCGCAATGTATGCACTTTGACGGCGATACAGATGTCGTAAAGGCGCTTCAACGTTCATGTAATATATATTTTTATGAGACAGGTTGGCGACTGGGTATCGACAGACAGAACCTATATGCCTCTTACTTTGGATTAGGCGAAAAGACAGGTATAGAAATAAACGAAAGAAAAGGACATCTTTCCACACCGGAATTTCATACTTCACTTGGCGCTGAATGGTCAAACGGTAACGTTATACAGGCAGCTATCGGACAGCTTGACCATGCGTTTACACCTGTACAAATGGCAGGCTACGTAAGTACTCTTGCAAATGACGGTGTGCGTATGAAATCACACTTAGTAAAATCCATAAAAAGCTATGACTTAAAAGAAACAGTAAATCAAACTCCGATAGAGGTTGCTATGGAGCTACCGGTAAAAAAAGAATACTTTGAAGTTATACGTGAAGGTATGATAAAAGCTACTTTACCTGGCGGTACTTCTTGGTGGTTGTGGCAAGGATTTCCATACACAGTCGCATCAAAAACAGGTAGTCCGCAAGCAACATCAGAGTTACTTGACTCGGCATATATATGCTATGTACCGGCAGAAGACCCGCAAATTGCAATTTCCGTTATGATAGAACACGGCGGACAAGGCTATACAGGAGCTCCGGTTGCAAGAAAAATAGCAGAAGCATATTTTAATACAAGCAACAGCTTTGATAAAGTACAAGGAAGTAACAGTATTTTGGAATAAATATACTGTTCGTATAAAAAAACTATATATAAACTAATTGTTAATTTTATATAACACAAGTAATTTTTTACTTATGGAGGCGAAGACAATAGAAATTATTAACGAAAATAATGATATAAAACTTATTGGATTTGCAAACAAAATGTCGCTACCGCAAACACTGGATTGCGGGCAGGCATTTCGCTGGAAACCGATAGAAAACGAAAATAAATATTGCGGTGTGGTAAAAAATAAATATTTAGTTATATCATCAATAAAAGATGATATAATACTACATAATACAAGCATAGAAGAATACAATAGTATATGGAAAGAATATTTTGATATAGACAGAGACTATGAACAGTTAAAAGAAACATTTTCCACCGATACTATACTGAAAGAAGCCATAGGCTACGCGCCAAATATACGTATTCTTTCACAAGAACCCTGGGAAACTGTTTGTTCATTTATAATCAGTTCAAATAATAATATTAAAAGAATAAAGGGTATTATTGAGAGAATGTGTGAAATGTTCGGCGAGGAAATAGAAGAAAATATCTATATGTTTCCTACTGCCGAAAAAATAGCTTCTCTAAAAATTGAAGACTTGGAGCCTTTGCGGGCAGGATATCGTAATAAATTTATACTTGATTGCGCTCAAAAAATAGCAAGCGGTGAAGTCGATTTGGAGAACGTAAAAACTTTGGATACTGTATCCGCGCGAAAAGAACTAATGAAAATTAAAGGCATTGGTCAAAAAGTTGCCGATTGCGCGCTTCTGTTTTCATTTAGCCGAATGGAATGCTTCCCTATGGATACATGGATGAAAAAAGTGACAAGTCAACTGTACCCAAACGGACTTCCAACGGAATTTGTGTCATACGGCGGTATAGCGCAGCAATATTTATTTCATTATGCACGTAACCATAGTGAGATATTTGAAAAATAAACAGAAAGGCAAAACACATGAAAAACACACCTATAAAAAAAATTCCGAGAAAAAACTTTAATGAGTCAAATAAAGTTTCAAGAGATTATAGTAGCTATAACAGAAAGAAAAAAAATATATTTCCGATACTGTTTCTGCTTGTTGCTGTATTAGTGCTTTCTACCGCCACAGCAGGTATATGGCAATTATTGGATAAAACACCATATATAGAGCCACGCGTTTCTTCCAACCCATCTTCTTCCACTTCCAGTAGTCAAGAAAACAGCGCATCTGACTCTGCTTCCGATTCAGCATCAAGCGAAAGCACAGAACAAGTAAAATTCGGACTTGTTCCTGAAACAGAATGGCAAAGAAACAAATATTTTAACGACGCTGTTTTTGTCGGTGACAGTATAACAGATGGCATAAAACTCTATGACATTATGAGTAATGCAACTGTACTTTCACATACAGGCATAAATATAAACAATATTATGACAAAAGCTGTTATATCCGAAAATGGTACGGAAATTACAATAGTAGATAAACTTGCTACTCTATCACCCAAAAAAATATATGTAATGATGGGCGCAAACAGTATGGGACTTGATAAAGAAAACTTTATTAAATACTATAAAGTTCTTATTGAAAAAATAATGCAACTACACCCTGAGTCTATTATTTATGTTCAATCTGTTTTGCCTGTTACAAAACGGTTTGAAGATAACAGAAAAGATTTCAGCAATACAAAAATAGATGAATATAACCAAGCTTTGCTTGAAATGTGCGAAGATATGCAAATTTATTATCTTAATGTCGCCGAAGTATTTAAAGACGAAAACGGACGATTACCTGATGAGGCAAGTCCAAATGACGGTATGCACTTTGGCCCTACATGGTACAAAAAATGGTTTGATTACCTTCATTCACACGCAATAAAGGTATAATATACAGCGAAAAATTTAAAGGAGTACAGAACTATGAAAAAATTTAAAGAAATAATAGTAATTATCTTATCTTTAACTATGTTAATAATGGTGACAGCCTGTGGCAAAGAAGAAAGCACAACAACAAGCAACATAAGCGCCAATGAACTTGCAGATGCTATGCAAAAAGAGTTTAATTCAACAACAGAGTTTTTAACACTTACCGAAAATACTTTTTCAAGTTACTATGATGTTGATTTAAATAATATTGAAGAATACAAAGTTTTGGTTTCATCAGCTTTTACAGCGGAGGAAATAGCAGTATTTAAAGTAAAAGACAGCGGTAAAACTTCTGATATCGAAACAAATCTTACAACACGTAAAAATAAAATTTTAGATACTTTTAAAGACTACAACAACGAACAATATGAAATTGCAAATAAAAATACCAAAATATTTACAAAAGGCAATTACGTAATACTCCTTACAGGTTCGGAAGAACAAGTATCTAATGCGACAAAGAAAGCTGACGAATTATTAAAATAAAATTATAATAGGAAAAATAAAGCTCATTTTCCCTATTGCTTTTATATTATTTCATAAAAATATCAATAACAGAAAGTGAGATTTTAAATAATGCTTATAGAAAATACTGTTGCTTTGGGATTAATACTTCTTATCTCTTATTTTTATCGAAGAAAAAGACGTGTTGCCATTTCAATCGCCATTTTACCGATAGCTATAATTCCTTTTTCGCAAATACTGTCTCTTATTATAAACAGTTTTTTGGATATAGATATAATTTATATAATTATGACATTATTGTCTTTGGGTATAACTGCCTTTTTAATAGGGATTTTTGCGAAAAACATAAATAAAAAAAGCGCCAGAAACACATACGTTGCCGTATGTGGACTATATGCCTTAATTTCTACCTTTGCTTTTATTTATAAGTTTTTTTATGATAAATAGTCAAATAATTTTTCTTTTAACATATTTTATCTTAAATGCCAGTATTTTCTTGCTTTTTCTTATAAAATATTGTATTATGTATAAGTAAAATATTTTAATACAAATTCGCGCTAAAATAATTATAAAAAAGGGAGATGTATAGTTAGTTATGCAAACAAATATTGTTCGTCAACCTATACTTGATAATAATAACAATGTTATCGCCTATGAAATATTGTATGAAGAAAATGCAACTATTACATACGGACAAGGTGATACAGAAGCCGCAAATGTTATCGAAGATTTTTTAACACAATGCAAAAGCAATAACTTTTTGGAAGGTAAATTGGCGTATCTTACATTTACACCAAATTTACTTTTAAAAAATATTCCTAAACTGTTTGAGTCTAATAAATTGGTAATTCAAATAGAAGATAATGTGGTTGTTCACCCTCTTGCGCAACGTGTTATTTACAGATACAAAAAACAAGGTTATAAAATAGCCTTGAATAATTTTGAATTTGCTCCACGTTTTTTTCAACTTATGGATATAGTGGACATAATCAAGATAAATTTTGCAAATAAAGATAAATCCGCTCTTTCCAACGTTATCACTGTTGCAAAAAGCTTAAATAAACAAATAGTAGCGTATAATGTAAACTCTAACGAGGACTATAAGCTTGCTAATAGCTTGGGTGTTAAATATATGCAAGGCGCAGTGGTTGCCCATAATATCAAAGAAACAATCAGTCGTGTTGACCATCTGCAAAGCAACTTCTTCCATCTTATTATCGCAATTACCCGTGATGATCCGGATATTGATGAGATTGCGGAAATTATTTCACGTGACGTAACACTTACTTTCTCACTTCTGAAAATGGTTAACTCAGCATATTTTGCTCTTAAAAACCGCGCAAAAAGTGTTAAACAAGCCCTTACTATACTGGGTCTAGGTCAGCTTAAACAATGGATATACCTACTAAGCTTTAAAAATGACCACGGAGAAATGCCTACCGAGCTTATTAAAATTTCATTTATACGTGGTTCATTGGCTCAGGAGCTAAGTGTGTATATTGATAACCTACCTATTTCCCGCGCAGAAGCATATCTAATGGGTATGTTCTCGACCCTTGGAACACTTATGGATATTCCTCTTGAAGATGCGCTTGCAGATTTGCCTATTGCCAACGAGATAAAAGACGCTCTGCTCCATAATGAAGGTATCTGCGCCAAACTGTTCAATTTGGTTCTTGCTTACGAAAGAGCAGACTGGAAGACTTGCAACAATCTGGCTTCTGAACTAAATATCGACAACAATATTCTGTCTCAAAAATACTTTGAATGCGTTGAATCAATAAATACTATTTGGAGCGAACTAATACAGGCAAATACATTTGAGTCTGACGGATTTAACGATAAAAGACTTGGAAGCGCAATAGAAATGGAATTCAGAAAATAAAATATAAATAAATATTTTTAACCACTGTCATTTACATTGGCAGTGGTTTTTTATAGAAAGGAATATAAACTATGTATAGTTGCATTAAATCAATGGGTATTTATGGTATCGACGGATATTTGGTACAGGTAGAAGTAAATACCTCACGAGGACTGCCACATTTTGATATAGTAGGTTTGCCTGATGCTGCTGTAAAAGAATCTCGTGACAGAGTACGCGCCGCGCTGTCAAATATGGGCTTTGTTCTTCCGCCATCGCAAACCGTAGTAAACCTTGCCCCTGCCAATACAAAAAAAAGCGGACCTATGTATGATTTGCCTATTTTAATCGGAATACTTAAATCAACAGGGCTTTGCGATATAAACATTGACGATTACGCATTTATCGGAGAAATTTCCCTTGACGGAAAATTACGCGCTATTTCGGGTGTTTTATCTATGGTGACTGTGGCGGCAAACGAAGGAATAAAAAATATATTTATTCCAATGGAAAATGCCGCAGAAGGCAGTGTAGTTAAAAATATCAATGTATATCCCGTAACAAATGTAACCGATATTTTGGATTTTTTGCAAGGAAAAAAAGAACTACTTCCGGCAAACAAAATGCAGTTTGACTTTATTGATATTCCACCGCTACCCGACTTTGCAGATGTGCGGGGACAGGAAAATGCCAAACGGGCAATGGAAGTAGCTGCCGCCGGCGGACATAATATTCTTCTTATCGGGCCACCGGGAACAGGCAAAAGTATGCTTGCAAAAAGATTGCCGTCTATTCTTCCCGAACTCTCTTTTGACGAGGCTCTTGAAACCACAAAAATCCATTCTATTGCAGGAACACTTCCAAGCGGACAATCACTGCTTACGCAACGTCCTTTTCGTTCACCGCATCACTCCATATCTCTTGCGGGGCTTATCGGTGGTGGTAGCAACCCAAAACCGGGTGAAATATCTCTCGCAAACTACGGTATACTGTTTTTAGATGAATTTCCTGAATTTCCAAAACAAGTTATGGAAGGCTTACGTCAACCCATAGAAGATGGCGTAGTCACTATTTCAAGGGTTTCAGGCAGAATATCTTACCCTTGTACATTTATGCTTGTAGCGGCTATGAACCCTTGTCCCTGTGGATATTTCGGTCACCCTGATATTCCTTGCACTTGCTCAAAAACAAAGCTTGCAATGTACCTTAACAAAATAAGCGGACCTATGCTGGATAGACTTGATATACACGTTGAAGTTCCGCCTGTCAATTATAAAGAAATCAGCGATTTAAACGATTCTGAAAGTTCGGCAATTATTCGTCAGCGTGTCGCCAAAGCACGCAAACTTCAAATAGAAAGATACAGTGGGCAAAAAATATATTGTAATGCTAACCTAACGCCCGCGCTTACAAAAAAATACTGCTCGCTTACGCCCGATGCGGATAAACTGCTTGCTATGGTATATGAAAAACTTGGGTTTTCAGGCAGAAGCTATGATAGACTCATAAAAGTAAGCCGAACAATCGCCGATCTTGATAACAGCGAAACAATAAACAGTGACCATATATCCGAAGCTGTGCAATATCGCAATTTTGATAGAAAATATTGGCGAAAAAACACGTCAGAATTATAATCTACTTTCTATATAAAATCTATTCCGCCAAAACAATCTATTTTTTCTGATAAATCTTTTCTGTATAAACTATCATAACTGTTTAACGAAGCAAGCGCCACGCGTCCGTCAGTCGCATTTGAATGTATATATATACCGTCCCCTACATACATTGCCATATGTCTGTCTTTAAAATAAATTAAATCCGCTTTTTTCAGTTCTGTTAAATTTTTTTCTTTAACTGGGAAATCTTTGTGTATTATACTGTCACGATATATACTTATACCCGCATTTAAATATGCCTGTGAACAGAGTCCCGAGCAATCTATTCCCAAATGCGTTTTGCCACCGTATTTATATGTCGCGCCCAAATATAAAAAAGCCTGCTCCACTATATAGCTTCTGAGTTTATCTTCATCTAATTTAAGAATATCATCTTTTTTTCTTATATTATTTTTATGTATAAAACCTAAATTTCCATTCAAAATAACTATTGGAACATAATTTTTATACACGACTGTATCTATCATAAAAAGACGAGAACCACAAAATACAGTTGCTATTGTATTTGATTTTACATTCGGATATTCCAAAATAGATGATGACTGAGCGCTTACAATGCTTTCCATTGTTCCGCTTAAATCTATTTTTGGGGTTTCAAGTGTATAAAATGGCGTATATCCGGTATATCCATAGTCTGTTTTTATACAAGCCCATTTATCTTTTTTGAATAAAACCGTTACTTTGGTACCGTAAAGAACCTCATCAATTAGTGTAGCGTTGAATGACGGCGCTATAAATAATGGCGCAATAGGCACATTTATGTATAAATCTTCCATAAAAACACACCTCTGAATATTAAATTAACAATATTTGGGATAATACCACACAAATATATACAGCGTATTATCTTACTCTTATATTTATATGATTAAAAATCAATGAATATACACAACATCAAATGTTAATAATAATATTGCCTATGTTTTTTAATAGCAAAGGAAGTACATTTGAAAGGAGTGTTTTTATGATTATAGATAAAACAGCACTTACACTTGTCATAATAGGTGCTATTAACTGGGGACTACTGGGTTTATTTAAATTTGATTTGGTTGCATGGCTCTTTGGTGGTCAAGGTGCAATTATCAGCCGAATTATATACACTATAATAGCTATTGCGGGTATATGGGCAATATCAATTCTATTTAAAGATACCGATAAATGTAATAATCAACGATAACTATTAAAAACAAAAAAAAAAATTCCCCTATATCTACTTGGTACAGGGGAATTACTATATATTTTATAAATATTTTATTTTGTATCCTCAGGATCATAAAGCTCTGTGCAATAAAGATTTTGATTAGTTTGAATAACCTCACCTTCCACACGAACTATCGGATACTCATAATTATCATTTCTTATAAACAGTACCGTAGCCTGTCTTCCGTCATTCAAAATTATCTCTTGACCTACAAGTATTCTTGAAGCTATATCCAAAAAGATATTTACATATTTTATATCCAAATCCGAATATTTGTCTCTTGCAAACTCAGCAAGTACTTTAAAAGGAGAAACAGGGTCTTTATAACAACGTTTTGATATCATTGCATCATATACATCGCTTATTGCGGTTATCTTTGCAAAAAGAGGAATTTCAGTACCAACCAAGCCATCGGGATAGCCTATTCCTGTCATTCGTTCGTGGTGACTGCGTATACCGTGTAATATATTTAAATCTCTTACACCTGATTTTTTTGCTATTTCATAAGAATATAGAGGATGTTTCTTTACAATTTCAAATTCTTGCGGAGAAAGTTTTGCAGGTTTATTTAAAATATTTGAGTCTATCTTTACCATACCTATATCGTGCAATAAACCTGTTTCTATAAGTTTTCGACAATTCACTTCGTCCAAACCTATCCATTTACCCATTAAACCGTTTAATGTTGCAACATTTACCGAGTGTTTGTACAAATATGTATTGACATCTTTCAACTGATTTAAATAAGCAAAAACAGCATCTTGACTTTTATCGCTTAATATTTCCTGTACGTTAACTGTGATGTCTTGCATTATTTCAGTATCTATTTCACCTGTTGCGGTGGCATCTTCAAACATTTCCTTTGACTGTACAATATTCTCATCTAATTCTTTTTTTATTTGTTCCAATTCTTCCAAATATTGTTTATCAGAAATATTTGTAAAACCTCTTTTATGTACTGTCTTCTGATATTCGGGATACAAATCTTTATTTATATATAGATCACCATGTGATATCAAGACAGAAAAAAATGTTCCCAATACGGTTTCCGTTACCTTAATATTTTTACATAGCATAACAATTTCTTCTTTATATCTATAATATATCTCTGTATCCAACTTTGTGCCAATCACTATTTTTTTTAAATCCAATGGAGCTAGTTTAGCCATAGCTTCTTTAGTATATAACATATGCTGTTCCTCCTAATGTATAAACAAATAAGTACAATATACTATTTATATTTATTATACAATATGTTTGTCTAAAATCAATATATTTTAGCGATGTTTTTAGAAATCATCAAATAATAATTATTTTTTATTAGCTTTTTATAATTTAATACTTTTCCACTTACCGTTCATAAAACGTAATTGACAGAAAAAATATCGTATAAATTGGTCAATAAAGTAGCTTAACCATGCGCCGATTATACCCCATGCAAATGTATAACAAAAAACATAAGCAATTATCGGTCTTAATATACCGACACTCACCATAGATACATAGGCTGTATACCTCGCATCACCCGCTGTGCGTAGCGAACTCGATGTAATGAACTGCAATGCCTGTATAGGTGAAGTGACGGATATAATTATCAGTAATATTCTACCTGTTTCTATCATAGTCGGTACATCTGTAAATACACCCATTATTAATTTACCGCCGGCAATAAGAATAGTACTTACAACAATAACCATTACTATTGATATTTTTCGACAAGCCTTTGTATATATCATTGATAAATCCGGACGTTTTTTCCCCAAATTTTGACCAAAAAACGAGGACGCTGTCATAGCAAGTCCATCACAAAATGCAAATGAAAGATTGAGTATGCTTTGACAAATATTATGGGTAGCCATAGCTTCCGTTCCCAAATTTGCGATTATTTTTGCATATAAAAAGAAACCGGCTCTCAAAAAAATCTGTTCAAAACCCGCATTTAAACCTACATTAAGCACAGGCGCAACTACTTTCTTTTGAATTTTAAACATATTCACAATATTAATATGTAAAAAATGCTCCCTTTTCCCCGAAAGTGAATATAGAGCTATAAAAAAACCAACGAAATTTCCCATTATTGTTGCAATAGCCGCTCCCGCAACACCCAACTTCGGAAAACCCAAGTACCCGTTTATAAGTAAATAATTAAAGACCAAGTTTATGGCGTTTGCAGTTAAATTTATCTTCATAGAAATTTTTGTGTTTCCGCAACCCCGCTGCGCGCCATTAATAAACATTGTGATTACATTAAACGGTATGCCAATCATAAGTATTTTAAAATATACGGTTGCATAGTCAATAGAGTCCGACTGCGCGCCTGCAAACATCATTAAATCTCTGGCAAAAATAAAGCCAAGTATCGAAAAACACAACGAACCTATTGCGCCTATTGTTATTGATTGCTCTAAGACTTTACATGCGCCGTCTTTGTCCTGCTCTCCACGGCGTCTTGCAACAACCGCTGTTACTCCTGTGCTTATTGCCATAAAGGTAGCAAGCAGTATCATACGTGGTTGAGAGGTAAGTCCCACGCCCGCAACCGCCGCCGCGCCAAGTCCGCTTACCATCATAGTATCCACCATAGAAATAACAGCAACCAAAACCGTATCGGCAACCGCCGGCATAGCGACTTTTAATACATCGTCATAAACTTCTTTTGTAGAGGGAATTTCACCCAATACTTTTTCGTTTTTTAATACACTGTTTACATTAAATATCTTTTCTGCCACACTATTTGTCCCCACAACACTCCCCCTTACTAAAATTGTATTGAGATATAGTGAATATGCAATTCCTTATATTATATCATATTTTATAAAATAAGTTAATACATAAATAACATTATATATTAATTTAATATTTAACCGCTTAAATATTTATATGTCAAAAACAAAATTCTTCAAAAAAACAATATATCCATAATAATCTTAATAAGAATTGCAGAAAACAAAAACGGAGTATATCAAATTACGATACACCCCATTTTCTTTGTGAACTGTTAGAAAATTTAAATATATTTAAATTTATATAAAACAATTATTCAGACTGTCAAAAAAACTATTGTCAGAAATGCCAAAATTCACCTTTAAAAAATACGTTTACAAGGCAAAAGCGTTCGGTTATCTGAGGAAAACGTCTTATGGTCTACCCTTAAACCGCAATTTTTTTAAAAAAATTGAGTAAAACTTTTATAGACTTCGTCATTGTGTCGAATAACTATGTCTTTTTTACACGCTGTAATTATTTATATTTCTTTTACCCATTTGCCATAAACTTCCGAATACAATTTTTCTGAATAACATAAATGGGTATAACCCAATTTTTCAAGTAAAGCTATGCTCGCTTTATTCTGAGACTCTGTAAAACTAATAAATTCGCAATTAGGATAAGTTGTGTGAAGTTTTTCAATAAGTATCGACAAGCTTTCAAAAGCATATCCTTTTCGTTGGTGCTTATATGAAAATGTATATCCAAGAGAAATACAGTCATCGTTTGGCATTACAACAATTTCTCCAACTATTTCATCGGAATCTTTCAGCGCAACTGCAAGCATAAAATCAGAATTAAGTGTAAAAACATCATTTTTATGCTGTTTGACAAGTTTATTTATTTCTTTTAAATTTTTTACCTGCCCACGCTGATAGCGGGCGCAAATTTCATTATTACGATAATCATAAATAAAAGGAACATCTTTTTCAAGTACATTACGGACAATTAGACGCTCTGTGACATAAAACACCATAGCCTCACCCCTTGTGTATTGTAAATATATTTATTCGCCTGCTATTACGCTCTTTTCATCAAGAAGTACGCTCGGCGTACCATAAGATGATGCAAGGCCAAAGAATAAATCATTACCAACACATTCAATATTTTTAAGCAGTTTATAGAAGTTACCGCTAAACGTAATACCGCTGATACCTCTGCCAAGTTTACCGTTTTCTATTACATAGCCTTGCGCGGACAGTGAAAAATCACCTGTTTTAAAGTCTGCTCCGCTGTGTAAACCTGCAAGAGAAGTGATAACAATACCATTATTTGCCTTTTCAAGCAAACTGTCAAATGAATATTCGCCTTTTTCTATATACATATTGTATCCGCCAATATCAATAGAAGAAGCGTAACTTCCTCTTTGCGCATTACCTGTTGATTTTTTGTTTGCCTTTGTGGCAGATTTTATATCATACAGAAGCGTTTTAAACACACCGTTTTCTATAATGTTTTTAACAGTCGTAGGAGTACCCTCTCCGTCAAAACCCGTGCTTGCAAATCCCCAGTCAAGATGTGGATTATCAACTATTGTAACGCAGTCTGAGGCTATCTTTTCGCCCTCTTTGTCTTTTAGCATTGACAGTCCTTTTTGCACATTCTCGGCGCTGAATATAGGTGAAAATGTTTCAAATAAATCAAGCATTGCATCTTGACGTATAATTGTTTTGTATGCGCCTGATTTTATTGACTTTGCGCCACAAAGGGCAATAGCCTCATTAACCGCTTTTGCCACAAGTTTGTCTATATCTATATCGTCTTTGTTATATACGCTGAACATCTCATAAACATTGTTCATTTCTTCACCTATTTGAACAATAGGCGCAACATATCCATATAGAAGATTGGACTTTTCACTTAAATTAACACCGTTTGAATTAATAAGTATTTTTTCAGCGTAACCGGAAGAGACCATACTTGCCTGCACACGCAACACTCTGTTGTCAAAAGCAAGAGCTTTTTTCTCCATATCCTTTGCAAGCTGTATTTTTTCGGCTGATGTCACTTCTTCAAGCGCTTCGCTGTAAATTTTGGGAGTTACCATTTCTTCGGCTGTTTTTTCGGAAAAAAATACTTCGTCATTGTTTTCTATAATTTCGGCATTGCTTTTTGCGGTAGCTATCATTTCCTCGATATAGCTTTCCTCTAACGCAGAAGTAGAGGTTTGTCCTATTTTGCCATTATATTTTACACGTAAAGATACGCCCGCTGTATTACTTACGCTGTATTTTTCAATCTCTCCGTTTAATACGTTTGTGCTGAAAAAGTTTGACTTTGAACCATATATTTCAAAAGCGTCGAAGTTTTTTTGCTCTGTGGATTTATAAAGAGCATCACAAAATTCTTTTAATAACATTACTCTTTACCTCCTACTGTTATTTGATTAATACGTAGCAACGGTTGTCCTACATTTGTGTTGATACTGCCGCTTGCCGAACCGCACATACCTTGCGCCATTGACATATTGTCGGAAATCATATCAATATTCATCAGTATATCGCTGCCTTTGCCTATAAGAGTCGCTCCACGAACAGGTCTGTCTATCTTACCGTTCTTTACTATGTAACCTTCGCTGACAGCAAAGTTAAATTCACCTGTAACAGGGTTTACGCTTCCGCCACCCATTTCCTTTGCATACAGTCCGTATTCAACAGAATTAAATATATCTTCTCTTGTGTCCGTACCGTTTGCAATATATGTGTTTGTCATACGGCTTGTTGGCGCAAAAGTATAGTTTTGACGTCTGCCGCTGCCTGTGCTCGGCATATTCATTCTGCGTGAGCCAAGTTTATCTATCATATAATTTTTGAGTATACCGTTTTCGATAAGTACTATCCTTTGCGGTTCTTCTCCCTCGTCATTTATGTTGATACTACCCCATTCGTTTGGCATAGTACCGTCATCAATGGCTGTCAACTTCGTATTTGCTATTTGTTCGCCAATTTTGCCACAGAATACGCTGTTGCCCTTGCCAACCGCTGTCGCTTCCAATGAGTGTCCGCAAGCCTCGTGGAACAGTACTCCGCCAAAACCGTTATCCATAATAACCGGCATTTTGCCTGCCGGACAATTTTCGGCGTGTAGCATAGTTACAGCCTGTTTTGCTACATTCTTTGCAATTTCTTCGATATTCAGAGTATCAATATATTCGTATCCCGAGTGATTACCCGGAGCTTTGTATCCTGATTGATTTTCGTTTCCGTCTGATGCTATGGCATTCATAATATATCTTACATAAGAACGGGTATCTTCTGTATATATTCCGTCACTGTTTGCAACAAAGATATGACGGGTAGTATCCGCAATGCCGGATATAACCTGTACTATTTCATTTGAATACTCTTTTGCCGCATAATAACCACGTCTTATATAATCGATTTTTCTTTTTGCCTCCACACTGTTCGCAGGAACTAAAATTTTATTGATTATTTCAAACTTTTTAGGTTTTATAACAATATCCTTAACCTCACTGTCAGTACTTCCCATAGCGTCTGCAACAGTATTTGCAAGACTCAGCAGTCCCTCACGTGAAATATCGTTACCATAGGCATATACGCACTTGTCACCCTTTAATATGCGTATGCCTACGCCTCTGTTACGTGAAGATGTAGAACTTTCTACTTTTCCGTCCATATATTGTATTCCGTTACTTATATCATCACTCATATATATTTCGGAATAATCTGCGCCTGTTCTTTTAGCGCAAGCCAATACTTCTTGACACAAAGATTTATCAAGCATTTGTTCACACTCCTTTTTTCTGTTGTCCATATTGTTTATCCAATATGGATTTTCATTATTTTACCACAAAAACACAATTTAAAAAAGCAAAATAATGTAGTTTATTTGTTTTTGTTATATTTTTGTGCTTTTAACCAATAAAGCAATTTAAAATAAGCTAAAATATAACCTTGTCACCTATAAAAAGCAACAAGGTTTTTAAAACAAATACTATAAATCAGTAAAACAATGATGTTGGCAACAGGAACAGATAAGGCGCTGTAAAAATTGCAAGCGAAAGTGATAATTTTATTTTTAAACTTTTATCTATATCTGTCTTTCTGAAAGTAACAAAATAATTCAGTAAATATATGGCAAGTCCCGAAAGCGCCACGGCAAACAAAACCAATAAAAATGCAAATATATTTCCAAAAGGATTGTCTGTGGCTTTGTTTATAATATCACTTATAATCGGATTTGAATTTAAAGTGTCTGATATCAAAAGCGAAAACAAAAACAATGTTCCCACGAAATCAGATAAAAATCCGAATATCCAAGCTTTTAATATATGTTTTTTTGTAAAATCTTTCGGATTTTCAAGCTTCAAATATTTTGCCGTAAAATATATTACGCAAAAATCAACAATAAAATTTGCAGGTATAACAAAAATCCATATTGTCGGTAAAAACATTAACAGCCATATCGGGAAAATAACATTATATAGTTTTATTTCTTTTTTCATAAATATTCCTCCCAACTATCTTCTTAATATTTTCCACAAAAAAACAAGGAAGTTCTATACCTAGATTATAAGTATATTAAACCTCCTTGTCAACATAACGGATATTAAGTTTTATTTATAGACAGAGATTGGCGTGCGTGGTTTATGATATTTATTGTCGCCTGTTTCCAAAATATATATATCTACCCAACGCACAGAGTTCCACTTGCTTTCGTCATAGGTTTCATAGTATAAATCGACGTCAATTATATAGTCCATAAGCGCCGTACCCGTATCGTTTGCCACAGAATAACCATATATGAATTTACCGTCGGGCGTACGTATATACAGTTTTGAGCCATAAGGAATATCCGCATTACGTACAGCGACCGTTCCGGCCTGACATCTTACACCGCTTGCGCCCCATGCGCCGGTACCCGCGCTGTATCCTGTCGCTCTCTGGTTTCTCAATACTTTTTCATATTTTATAGGTATACCATTTTCATCAAGGGGGAACTCATCGCTGTAATCAAGCGTTGAAATTGAACTGCCGTCTCCATGCAGTTGCAATTCTTCAATAGCGGGCTTAACAACATTTGTTGTTACAAGTTCCGTATCAATAACTTTTCCGTTTTCAAGCGTCTGTTTATATACCTGTCTTTCCAAACCGTTTGCGCCTTCATTGATTACCCTTGTCGTGCCTGTTCTTATTAACGAAGATTTTTTTGTAACAATTTCTTTCGGAATAACTACTTCATTTTCATAAGTTCTGTAATCTACACGTGTAATAACTATTCTTTCCATTGCCGATACTTGTCTTTCAATATCACAATTCAACCTGTCGTTTTCACCAAGCGTTATATTCAGCGCATTCAGCGCATCTTCAACTGTACCGCCTATTGTGTTGTGTACAATGGTCTTTCCGTCTACCTCAATATATATTGGGAAAGAACGTGTGATGTCTATTTCATTATTACCTATCGTATTGCCAAGTCTGTATTCTATAACATCTGAATCATTTAATGTTATGCTGTTTTGAGCAAGTATACCCATAGGATTATTGCTGTTTGTTAAATTTACTTTTACTGTACCGTGGTCATTAATATAAACAGCATTTGAAAGTATACTGAATGAAAAAAACACAAACGAGGCAAGTCCCAATACTATGCAAAAACAAATTTGACTGAATTTCATAATTTTGCCTGCACTGTACTTATTCGGTTTTATGTCCATACATACTCCTTGTTAATTTATTTTTATTAATTTTTTTGCAAAATTAATACTTTTTGCAAGATATACAGATTATAAACATTAAGTTTTATTTTGTCAAGAAACACGAACATATTTTCTTTACCTTAAAAACAGATTTTTATTATAAAAACAGTCAATTTTATTGTGATTATAAATAAAATTTTCATATATACAATCACAATAAAACAAGCTTTTACCAAAATTTTATAAAAGTTGCAAAATTACTGCGGAATGCCCTTTTATCGTATTTTTCTCAAACTCACCACCGACACTTAGTACTTTTTTGCTATTTCCCAAAATTTCTTTTGAATATTGAATATCCACGTCATCTCTGCTTCTGTTGACTGCCACCAGTATTCTTTCATCTTCAAAAACACGTAAATATACGCATATTTTTTCATCAAACCATATTGGAACAAGATGACCGTACATAAGCGCCTTGTGTTCATTACGGGCTTTTCCCAAAAGTCTCATATAATTGAGAAGTCCCATATCTTCCCTATCCCAAGGATAAGTGCCACGGTTGAACGGATCGGCATAACCGACAAGTCCTGCCTCATCACCATAATACAGACACGGGCAACCGGGAATTGTATATTGTATAGTAGATGCAAGCATAAACATCTGTCTACCATAATAATATTGTTCGGGAGAAAGCGTATTGTGTTGTCTTTGCCAATCACGGTTTTTTCCGTCCATAGATTCCGCGCAAAGCATAGTTATCGCGCGTGGAACATCGTGTGTGGAAATACTGTTCAGCGTTGTTGACAGTGACGGCAGCGGATAGTTATTCATAATAATAAAAAGAGCTTCCATAAGTCCCATTCCATTACCGTATTTTACAAAATCCAATATTGCCGAACGCCACGGATAATTCATAACGCTGTCAAGCTCTTTTCCCCAAAAATATCTTCTGCGGTATCCGTAAGCGCACTTTGTAGATGCGTCTTCCCACACCTCACCCAAAAGCAGCGCATCTTCCTTTTCTGTCTTAATTGCAAGTCTTATATTTTCTATAAAATCATCGGGCAGTTCATCGGCAACATCAAGTCGCCAACCGTCTGCGCCAAGCCTTAACCATGTACGCAAAACGCCGTTTTCACCACAAATAAACTCACGGTACTCGGGACTGTTTTCGTTGACATTCGGCAACGTATCGAACCCCCACCAACTGTCATAGGTCATATCCTCACGTATATTAAACCACGATTTATATGGACTGTTTTTAGGGTCATTATATGCGCCTTTTTCATCATATCTTTTTTCTCGGTTAAAATACAGACTGTCACTTCCCGTGTGATTGAATACTCCGTCAAGTATTATTTTCATATCACGTTTGTGCGCCTGTTCACATAATTCTTTAAAATCCTCTTTTGTTCCGAGCAGACTGTCTATTTCCATATAATCCGCTGTATTGTAACGATGATTACTGTGCGCTTCAAAGATAGGATTTAGATAAATACCGTAAACACCCAGTGACTTTATATAATCCAATTTTTCGGTAATTCCCTTTAAATCTCCGCCGAAATAATCGTTACACGCAAACACACCTTTGTCATTCGGTCTGTCTATGGGACTGTCATACCAATTTTTGTGTAAAATCCTGTCTTGTGGAACATTCTCCTTTTTTGTTCCGCTATTATAAAATCTATCAGGGAAAATTTGATAAAAAATCTTGCCATGATAGCATTCGGGAGTTGTATATGTACTTTCATATACGGTAAGTTGCCACAAATCAGGATCATCAAAAATTCCTTCTCCGCTGTCTCCCCGACCGATTTTTCTTCCGCTGTTTGTAATAAAATTGTAAAAATACAGTCCTACCTCTTTTGGCGTAAATGTCACGGTATAGATATTTTCTGTTCCTCTTTGCATAACATTATCCATTGGCAACACGAATGTCGGACTGTCGAATTTTTCATTTGCGTATACTTGCAGTTTTGGATATGTATGTTCTTGTGAAAGAATAATATTAAACGTAACAGGTGTATTTTCACACACTGCGCCAAAAGGATATTTAAAAAATGTATCTTTGCAGGTAAAAATCATTTATCTTTGTGCCTCCTAAATCTTTATATTATATTTTCTCTTAAATTATACCCGTTATATTTTTGTTTATTCAGTATATCTATGCGCAGAAAAGCCTATAAGCTCTACATCTGACGAAATATAATTTTCTCTTTCTTCTATTATATTAGCCAAATCTGTCGATAAATACTTTTTATTGTCATCAGCAAATACCGTAACTATATTTGCGTTTGGATTTTGCAGTATTTCCTGAGCTTTTATTGCGGCTATTACATTCGCTCCCGAGCTTATTCCAACGCCAAGTCCCAATTTCTTCGATAGCATTTGCGACATAAGTATTGCGTCACCGTCATCAACTGTAATAATATTTTCGTCCAATAATGTTCTGTCTACTATCGGAGGCACAAATTCATCTGATATCCCTTCTATACGATGTTTACCTTTTGTTCCGTCTTTTAGCGTTGTTGACGACGCAGGCTCCATAGCAAAAACCCTACTGTCACCATTCGCCTCTTTAAGTCGCTTTGCAAAGCCCATTATTGTTCCGCCTGTACCTATTCCCGATACAAAACCGTCTATCTTTTTCCCAAGCTTTTGCATCTGCAAAACAGTCTCTTTTGCAGTGGAGTTATAGTGCGCATTTACGTTTTCTTGATTATAAAACTGTTGCGGTAAAAATACTTTGTCATTATTCTTTGCATATTCCTCAGTTAAGGCAATCGAACCCAAAAAACCACCCTGCTCGGCTGTTACGGAAACAATTTCAGCGCCATAACCGGCTATAAGTTTTTTTCTTTCTATGCTCATTTTATCCGGCATATATATCCTTACTTTATTACCCAAATATGCGCCCATCGCCGAAAAAGCTATACCTGTATTGCCACTGGTAGCCTCGACTATTGTATAACTACTGTCTATATTAAGATTTTCATAGGCATTTTTCATTATAGCCAAGGCTATTCTGTCTTTTATACTTCCAGATAAATTCAAATACTCCGCTTTTACAAAAATACATCGTTTACTTCCTTTATAATTAAGCGCTAATTCCAACAGGGGAGTTTTTCCTATCATTCCCTCAATATTTGTAAATTTTTCGATATCTCTTGTACTGTTCATAAGCTAACCCTTTCAAAAGTAAAATGTATTTTATATATTATGTTATAATATTGATATTAGATATTATATACTTATGTATATATATTTGCAAGCAATATTTAAAATATACAAAAATAGTATACTTTAAATGTATAATATCATTATTTTTTTAAAACTATGTAAAATTTTTATAATAAATACAAAAAAACACTTGAAATATATACTCAAATGGTATATTATATATCGTGTTATAAAGGTCATTTATGACAATACTAATTAAAAGTGTTACTATAACAAAACAAATTAATATATAAAAATAAAGGTAAAAAACCGAGGTGTTTTAAATGGAAAAAGTAATTTATGTAGATAATGCAGCTACAACTTCTGTTTCACAGAGCGTTATTAATGCTATGCTACCATGTTATACAGAATTTTACGGTAATCCATCAAGCGTATATTCTGTTGGATTGGAGGCTGAAAAATTAATAAACGAAGCTCGAAACCTTGTTGCGCAAGCTATCGACTGCGAGCCAAACGAAGTTTTCTTTACTTCCGGTGGCAGCGAATCAGATAACTGGGCAATTAAAGGTATTGCAAAACGTATGCTTGCCAAAGGCAAAAATCATATTATAACAACCGCCGTTGAGCATCACGCAGTGCTACACAGCTGTCAAGCCCTCGAAAGAGAAGGTTTTAACGTAACTTATCTGCCTGTTGACGAATATGGTATGATATCTGCAAAACAAGTAGAAGACGCTATTACGGAAAAAACTTCACTTGTTACGGTTATGTATGCAAATAACGAGATAGGCACAATTATGCCAATAGCAGAAATAGGTGAAGTATGTCGTAAAAAAGGTGTTGTTTTCCATACAGATGCAGTTCAGGCAGTTGGGCATATTCATGTGAGCTTTAAAAAAGACAATATAGATATGCTGTCACTTTCCGCACACAAATTTAACGGTCCAAAGGGTGTTGGCTGTTTGATAGTAAAAAAAGGCGTATTGCCGAATATACTTATTGACGGCGGAGCGCAAGAACGTGGCAGACGGGCAGGCACGGAAAACGTTGCCGGTATAGTGGGACTTGGTGTTGCTATAACGGAAGCTGTGAAGGAAATAGACGAAGAAACAAAAAAACTGACTGTTCTTCGTGATAAACTTATAGAAAATATAACAAAACTTCCATACACAAGACTAAACGGTCACCCAACAAAGAGATTGCCCGGAAATGTAAATATATCTATACAAGGTATAGAAGGCGAGGCGCTGCTGCTTAGCCTTGACCATGTCGGTATATGCGCATCTTCCGGTTCAGCATGTACAAGTGGCTCGCTTGATCCAAGCCACGTACTTCTTGCCATAGGACTTCCACACGAAATTGCGCACGGTTCACTCAGAATATCACTGGGCAACAATAATACTATGGAAGATGTAGACACAATACTGAAAGAATTGCCTATCATTGTTGAAAGACTACGCGCTATGTCTCCTGTTTGGGAAGATATGATGAAAAACAACAAATAAAACTTATACAAAAAAGAGAGGTTAATATAACTATGTATTCAGAAAAAGTAATGGACCATTTTACAAACCCACGTAATGTAGGAGAACTTGCAGACGCAAACGCTATCGGAGAAGTTGGCAACGCAAAATGTGGCGATATAATGAAAATGTATTTCAAAATAGACAAAAATGTAATTGTTGATGTTAAATTTAAAACCTTCGGTTGTGGCGCAGCTGTTGCAACAAGCAGTATGGCAACAGAACTTATCAAAGGAAAAACCATAGAAGAAGCTCTAAAACTCACAAACAAAGCAGTTGTAGAGGCTCTTGACGGTTTGCCACCGGTAAAAGTTCACTGTTCTGTACTTGCCGAACAAGCAGTAAAAGCAACTATTGCAGATTACTATACCCGTCAAGGCATTGACCCCGAACCAATCGTAGGAAAAATTGAAGAACACTGTCACGGTGACGAGTGCGGTTGTTCAACTCACTAAAACAGATTAAAATAACAAAAAAGATAAAATGAAGATGTGAACTACCCATATTTGTGCAGATATGCAAAAAAATCGCCCATAGGGTAGAAAATAAACACTAAACCATACGCTGACTTCACTTTTTAGGTGAAGTCAGTTTTGTTTTAAGCTGTATTCTTTGGTTGTTGTAGAAGTATATGTAATCATATATAAGGTGACTAGCCTCCTTGTAGATTGAAAGTTTTGTTCGATAAATACATTCAGTTTTTAAGTTTTCAGCCAAAAGATTATTATATAAAAATCCACATCTTCACATTTATAAGATTAATTCTTTTTTGGTTATAATATTTTTTTCATATTCTTTTATGTGACTATATTCTCTTTGATATAAAAACATAGCTCTTTATGGCATTTTTATTCTACCATAAAGAGCTTATTTTTTTACTGTTCGGTTTTACCTGACATTTTCAACTTATATAATTTTTAATTATACGCCTATTCTTCAAAGGAAACAGGATATTTATTAAGAATGTCTATAACTGTCTTTAACAATTCATTTACAGACGGCTTACTGATTTGTATATCAGCGCCCACCGATATGCCGTTATGTTCCAATTCTTCACGAACAAGAGATGAGAAAATAACAATAGGCAAGACTTTTGTATCTTTATTTTCTTTAATTTTCTTTGTAAGCGTATAACCGTCCATTTTTGGCATTTCTATATCTGTTATCAGCAGTCCTACTTTTTCTCTGAATTTTTCACCCATTTCTTCGTAAATATTTTCTATGTATTCATAGGCATCATAACCATTTACAAATGGGTGCACATTTTTAAAGCCATAATCTCTCAATGCCTGTACCAACATTTCAAGAATTACTTTTGAATCTTCTGCCACAACAATATGCTCATAACGTGACATATTACTTCTCTTAACATCAACTTTTTCAAATTTTTGACCAAGGTTACATCTCATAGCAATACTTTCAAAGTCCAGCATAATAATAACCTCTTCATTCAAAAGAATAGTACCTATACTTAAATCATTATTTTGCATCTGTGTATTTTGTTTAATATCGTCCCATTTAATTCTTCTTATTCCCTCTACGGTATCAACCAAAAATACAAGTGTTATTCCGTTAAATTCGCACAACAAACCAAGAGCCTTTTTATAATCTACTGTTTTTTCATTATACAAAACAACTTTTAAGTCTATAACTGTGCGCATTTCCCCACGAATGTTCGCAAGACCCGAAATCTCCTGTGAAGACTGTGGCATAGGCACAATTTCATCAATTTGTACAATTCCTCTTAATTTTAAAACATTAATAGCGTAGCTCTGATTATTAACAGTAAACTCCATTACTTCTAATTCACCTGTACCGGCTTGAAAAAGTATATCACTCATTTTTTTTCCTTTCTCCTGTATATAATAGGGTCTTTTATTTTGCTAACTAAATTAATAATAGCATATTAATTTAAAAAAGTATATATTTTTTTGTATTTTTTAAATTATTCTGAATTTATCACTTTTTCTGAATTTATAGCGCAACTTGTACCATAAGCATTTAAATCATTATAATGGCTCATTGTAATTTTTTCACACCAATAATTTTTATCATCGGGATATTTTACCCATATTTCACAAGTATAATTTTTACAAACATCTTTTGTATATTTTAAAAAATATATTAGACTTTGTAACTGTGACAATGAACTTTCGTGCAAATAACCTATGTCAACCAAGTTATAAACATCATTTACATCTATTTCAAGCTCTTCTGTACGATAATTTACCCTTTTTAAAATATTTGTGTTTCTATCATATTCCCATATAGCCGTTTTTGTAAGTTGCATAGCAAATTTATATCTGTCAAGAAATCTTAATTGTTTAAAATCTCTCTCTTTTCTTTCGGAAATATCTTGTAACATAATGAAGAAAGTTGTTGTATTGGCATTTTGATTTATAACTTTTGCATTTATACTATACCAATCATATTTTTCTTCTCCAAACTTTTTCAGTTCAATTTCCGTACAAAAACCACTGAAATTTTCACTCGCATTATTGATTAAATCTTTTATATATTGGACATCAACAGGTTTCAGAGAATTCAAGAGGGAATAGCTTGCACGATCACTGTCATAACTTAAAGAATTGTCACCAAACATCGAATAAAATTCTTTATTTGCGCGCAACAGTGTGGCATCTATACCATTATATTCATATATTGCAATCGGCCAAAACATATGCTTAAACATAGCGTTCAATTCACTGCCGGGAAACCATATATCGTCCATTTCCACGTTTGTTATTGTTTTTTTCTTCTTTGGAATAATGCTTTCATTATTTCTTTTAAGTAAATTAAGGAATGTATCAAAATCAATAGGTTTTGAAAAGAAATAGCCTTGTCCTATGGAACAACCTATACTTTTCAAAAATTCCACTTGCTCTTTTGTCTCTACTCCTTCTGCAATAACATTAAGATTTAATCTGTTTGCCAGTAGCATAACTGTACCTATTACGCTTGCGCTGGATTTTTTACCGTTATATGTTTGCAAAAATCCCATATCCAGCTTTAATACATCTACCGGCATTTCACTAAGCATATTGAGTGATGAATATCCTGTGCCGAAATCGTCCATTTCAATAATAAAACCTGACTGTTTAAGCTCTTTCATCTTATTTAGAATAACTTTTGTATTATCTATATATGCGCTTTCGGTGATTTCCAAATGTATATCCGATATTTCTATTTCGTATTTTTCCACTAATTCCAATAATTTTTTATGCAAATTACTGTCTTTCATATCTATACGTGATATATTTATTGAGATAGGTACATTTTTTATATTCATCTTTTTAAGAATAGACGCATAACGACAGGCTCTATCCCATACATAATAATCCACTCTGAGAATATAACCATTTTGCTCAAATACCGGTATAAATTCACTTGGCGGAATAAAACCTTTCGTTGGGTGATTCCACCTTACCAAAGCTTCCGCGCCTACAACAGTATTTGTTTCCAAATGAAACTTCGGTTGCAAAAATACCAAAAATTCCTCATTTTGCAAAGCTTTTACCATATCGTTTGTAATATTTTGCTTCTTAATTTGCAAATCAAGCATACTTTTGTCATAAAAAACAGTTGTTACACCCGGTAGCTCTTTACAGTACTTCATAGCCATACTTACTTTTGAATGTATGTGTTCAAATGGCTCAAAATTATCCTCTATACAATATACGCCGACAGACGCCTCTAAGATATAATCTTCACGATAGTTATATAAAATCTCTTTCGTTTTTAAGTTTATTATTTTTTCCAGCTCTTGCAAAGATATATCCGTTTCCAACGAAAAAAATACTCCGAAAATATCTCCGCCTATTCTCCCCATTATCACATTTTTGTTATCTTTAAAAATTTCTTTGACACAGTCAGCTAAATATACAAGTAATCTATCGCCTTCGCTTATTCCAAAAAAAGTATTGATTAACTGAAAATGGTCTATATCAAAAACAATAAAAATAAATTCTTTGTAAGGGAACTTCAATAAAATATTTTGGATTTCCACAAAAAACTTATTTTTTATATAAAGCCCGGTCAAACTGTCGCGTTCATTAATATGTATAAGCTTTTCATAAGTTGCCAACTCATCTTTTAACTTCTGATTTTGCATTATCAATTCTCTTTCAGAAAAAGAGAGTGAGTTTGTCATAATACCTCTCCCCCAAAATACAAAAAATTTGTTCCAAAATATAGTTATCACAGTACAAATAATTTACAATACTTAGTATAAATATCAAAACTAAACTGATATTTATACTATTATTCAATTAATTTTAACATACTATACAATTTATTACAATAGATTTTGCCATATATATTATTTAAATACGAATAAAAACAGATTTTATGTATACATAAACTAAAATTAGCAACTAAAAAAATCGTTTTAAGTAAAAAAATAGTATTTTTTACGAAATTTTAAAAAAACGCAAAATATTAAGTAATATTATAAGTTATGTTACGCAACAAGCATAAATCATATGCTATTATTTATGAGAAAATTATTATTATTTCTTTTATATAGCATATATATTCTATATTTTTTAGAAATTATCGCATAGATTTTAAATACTTAATATTTTACAAAAAAATTAAAAATCGTAAAAATAATTATGTTTTTTTACTATAATTTTGTTTACATTACCACAAAATGTCGAAAACACATTGAATATGGGGAACGAAATTTTAATTTATTAGTAAAAATTACTTGAATAGTCACAAAAAGTGTGTTACTATTATTAAGGTTTGTTGCATAATGTGTTTTTTCGTAGGAGGGGAAAATTGTGAGTAATAGAAAACTAGTTGTTATTGCTGATGATAATATTGACTTTTGTCAAAGATGTGCAACTGCTTTATCGAAAAAAGGATATGAAACCATTATCTGTCCAAAAGATGGCTTAGTTGTAACAAAAACTATTCATGAGCAACAACCAATGGCTGTTATTGTCGATGTATTTATGCGTAATATTGATGCAGAGGAAGTTGTAACACAAATACTTTCCGAAGACACCGGAAATAAACCCGTATTCTTTGCAAGTTCAAGTATTGATCATCCTTTATTACAAGAAAGATTACTAAGCAAGGGTGTCTCATATTTTTTTGCTAAACCTTTTGACTGTGATATTTTAGCCGATAGGATAGAATTTTTTACAGGATTTAATCCGATAGTTAAAAATCCACGTAGAGAATCTCCAAGAATTTCTTCCAAAAGTCTTGAAACAAAAGTAACCGAAATTATTTTACAACTTGGTGTCCCTGCGCATATCAAAGGATATAAATATATCCGTGACAGCATAATTCTTGCTGTAAACGACCCTGATGTTATAAACGGAATAACCAAAGTTATGTATCCTACTGTTGCAAAAATAAACTCCACTACTTCTTCACGTGTGGAACGCGCAATACGCCACGCAATAGAAGTTGCATGGGATAGAGGTAATGTTGATGTTTTGAATTCTTACTTCGGATACACTGTTCACAGTTTACGAGGAAAACCGACAAACAGTGAATTTATTGCAATGATTGCCGATAAAATCCGACTTGAAGAAAAAGACAGAGGAGTTATATAGACATTATACATAATAAAATAAAACTGATTTCTATACACAGAAATCAGTTTTATTTTTTAACAATATGCAACAGAGTTAACGCATATTATACGAAAATATCTCCGATAAATTTTTATTATTTGAATTTTTTACAAATTAATATAAATTTCAATATAACTGAAAAAAATTAATTGAAATTTTCTCTCTATATGGTATACTGTTAGTATTGTATTAAATAACCATTTAAAATACAAAATATATTATAAAGGGACTATATTATTATCAATGTCAAACAATCAAAACAAAAATAAAATCAATACTGACATTAAACAAGACACATCATTAGCGGATATAGCCAAAGATACTAACACAAATGAAGAAGTAAAAACAGCAAAAACAACTGATATTCAAAATACAAATAGCAGTTTAAATATATCTGATACAAAACAAGCAGAAAATAATACTAAACATAGCAAGAAAAACGACAAGAAGAAAATTTCAGCAAAAAAATATTATAAAATAACCGGTTGTAGCATTACAGTTAATATACTCGCTATAATAACTTCATTTTCTGTTGCAATGTATTTTGCTCTTGATGTAACAAAAAATTTATTACTTAACAAAACAAACCTAGCTATGATAAAGGATAACTTTATTATAGGGTTTTTTCAAAGTATTTTTTCAGAAGATACATATACGACACATATAAATGCAGAAATTCCAACATTTTTTGAAACATATAAAAACATATCATCAAAAGTAGCGCTTATTTCTTTTTCTGCGCTTGTTATAATAGTGATAACATATAAAATAATACATTTTATATACAGTAAAAAGAAGGCTTAATAATTTTTATACATAATATAAAAGTATTGTGAGGATAACGAATGGACAACATAAATATAAACGAAAGTAATGTAGATGAACTGACTGATAAAACAAAATCAATGAGTAACGATATAAATAACTTTATCAGCGAAAACGATAATTTAACAGAAGAACAAAAAAACACTCTCAATTCAATAAAAAATTTCACAGACAATATGACAAATATATTGGGTGAAGCAAGAATAATTATAGAAAACATTAACGCGAAAGCAAAAGAAAATATTGTAGACCAAAACTATGACAATATAGCTGTTGCCGACCTATGTCGTGAAGCCTACGAAAGACCGAAAATGTTAAGCCCACTAAACCTTGCATTTATAGGTGATGGCGTTTATGAATTACTTGTACGACAAATGCTACTGAAAAAAGGCAGTATGCCACAAGGAAAGTTGCACAATAAATCTACGCATCTGGTTTGCGCAAAAGCGCAATCACAGGCATTCAGTGTAATAGAAGATGAACTGACAGAAGATGAACTCGCAATCTTTAAACGCGGAAGAAACAGCGCATCTGCCGGTGTTCCACGCAACAGCGACCCAATAGAATACAGACGCGCAACAGGCATAGAAACTCTTTTCGGATACCTATACTTAACAAAACAAAATGACAGAATGGTTGAACTGTTTAATATTATTATGAACAATGCAAATATTGAATAAAATTTTTTTGGTATATAGTCTTTACATAAATTTATTTTAGGAGAAAAATGATATGAATAATAATTTTTATCATAAATATCTGAAACCGATTATTTATGATATTCTATCTGCAATCTTTATATCAATAGGCGTTACTTGTTTTTTTACTCCAAATCAAATTGCTCCCGGTGGATTTAGCGGTATTGCAATTATGGTAAATTATTTAACAAATTTACCGGTAAGTTTTTTTACTTTTATTGCAAACGTACCGGTTCTTATTATAGCCGCTTTTATTATCGGAAAAAAGTTTATGCTTAAATCCGTTAGAACAATAGCAATTCAAATTATAACTTTACGTATTATGGAAAATGTTTTACCTCAATACGAAGGTGAAAAAATCCTTGCTTCTATTTTCGGTGGACTCTTTGTAGGACTATCGCTTACCTGCGCGTTTATAGAAAACACATCTACCGGTGGTAGCGATATGCTGTCACGACTTGCGCAAAAAAAATTCCGAAATATGCCAATAGGTAAAATGATAATGATTTTTGATATGTGTATTATTTCAGCATCTATGCTTGTATTCAAAAATATCGAATCCGGACTGTATGCGCTTATCGCTATGTACACAACATCAAAAATTATAGACAGCTTACTATATGGTTTAAATAAGGGCAAGGTTCTCTTAATCTTTACTTCAAAGACAGAGGAAATGACCAATGCAATATTTAATAAAATTAAGCGTGGCGTAACACTTTTGCAGGCAAAAGGCGGATACTCAAAATCAAACTCAGAAGTTATACTTTGCGCGGTTCGTCCAAATCAATATGCAAACGTTGAAGATATTGTAAAGAGTATTGACCAAAATGCCTTTTTACTTACACTTGATGCAAGAGAAGTTCAGGGAAATGGTTTTAAAAATCTAATGGAACAAAAAATAACCTGATGAAAAAAATATATAAGCTTATTAAAAGAAATTTATATACTTGACAAAATTAATAAACAATGCTATACTTTCATAGTATTGTTTATTGATACAAATGCCGCTGTGGTGGAATCGGCAGACACACGGGACTTAAAATCCCGGGATAGCGATATCGTGACAGTTCAAGTCTGTTCAGCGGCACCAGTCGAGTACCTCGACACATGGGACGTGAGCAAAATTCTTGTTCACGTCTTTTTTTTACTCTCACGACATACTTAGTATAAGATTCTATCCACTGTTTTCCGATAGTTTTCTTTAAATATTAAAATGATAACATTTTATACAGTAATATAAGTGGCGAACTGCCATACGTAAGACGTGAGCAAAGTTTATGTTCACGTCTTGTTTTTTGCTCTCACGTCAGACTATTATTATTTACAATGATAAGCCTTTTGGCGAACCGCCACACGTGAACAAAGTTTATGTTCACGTCTTGTTTTTTGCTCTAACGTCACAAAAAGTATACAATTATGGTCACTGTTTCCCCAAAATTTACATTGAAAAATTTATATCCGAATAGTACAATATAATCAATTTACAGCATACAGAAAGAAAGGATAAGTTATATTTATGAACGGAAAAAATGAATGGAAAAATATATGGAACAGAAAAAAAGAACTTAACGGAAACAACATACTGTCAAACGAAGCGCTTTTTACGAAACTTAAAGAACTCAACGGATTCGATGCTGTTAAGGGCGGTATGTCTTATCAAACCTTTATAAAGCAATATCAAGATATGATTTATAACTTACATAATAAAACCATACAATATAACAATATCTGTTTAACCAAAGATACGTTAAATATAAAATCAGTATTTGAAATAGGGTGTGGCTCCGGAGCCACATTGTTTATGCTGGAATCAAATGGCTTTAAAACAGGTGGAATTGACTATTCCAAACCACTTATAAAAACAGCCAAAAAAGTGCTGAAATCACAAGACTTGTCAAATAATGAAGCCATAGATATGACACTTTCCCCTGTATATGATGCTGTTATTTCAAATAGCGTTTTCGGATATTTTACAGATCTTGAATACGCATTGAAAGTACTTGAAAAAGCCTATAAGAAAGCCGAACATGTAATAGCAATTTTAGATGTTCATGATGAAGAAAAGAAAGAAGAGCACCTTGCGCTGCAAAGAAAGGTAAAAGAGAATTATGATGAGCGTTATAAAAACCTTCCAATTCAATTTTACAGTAAAAAATTTTTTACCGACTTTGCCAAATCAAAAAATATGCATATTAAATTTACCGATATGAAAAATATTGAAGAATACTGGAATGCGCCGTACAGCTATAATGTATATCTGTATAAATAAATATATCCACACTAAATATTTTTTGTGAACACAGAAAATATCTCAGATTAACAGACACTATGTATTTTTCTTTTATATTACTTTTATATTATAACTTAATATTTTAAATATATATTTAAAAACACAAAAAAATTAAACTTCTATGATGTATTTTTTTACACCATAGAAGTTTTTTATTTATAAACTGTTTATTTTTGTATTGTTGCAAAGTGATGCATAATATCCGTCTTTTGCTATAAGTTCATTATGCGTACCTTTTTCTATTATCTTACCGTTACGTACAACCAATATTAAGTCGGCATGACGAATAGTCGATAATCTATGCGCAATAAGGAAAGAGGTTCTTCCTTTTAATATCTTTGATATTGCATTTTGTATTAAATGTTCTGTTTCGGTATCAATAGAACTTGTAGCCTCATCAAGAACAAATATCGGTGGATCTGTGATAATTGCGCGCGCAAATGAGATAAGCTGTTTTTCACCCGTTGAAAGTCTGTCTCCGCCCTCGCCTACATCGGTATCATATCCGTTTTCAAGTTTTTCCACAACTTTATCGGCAGATACAAGGCTTGCCGCGCGTCTTATTTCTTCATCTGTTGCGTCAAGTTTACCGTAAACTATATTTTCTTTAACGCTACCACTGAATAAATGCGGATTTTGCAATACATATCCAAGTTGAGATTGCAACCACAACTGACTGCGTTCCCTGTAATCCACGCCATCTATTAATATTTGTCCCTTTGTCGGCTCAAAAAATCTGCAAGCAAGATTTACCATTGTGCTTTTTCCCGCGCCTGTTTCACCTACAATTGCAACATTAGTGCCTGCCGGTATTTTCAAAGAAAAATCTTCAAATATGTATTCGTCACTATCCGGATATTTGAACCAAACATTTTTAAACTCAATATCACCCTTAATTCTTTCAAAAGCAATATTTTCGCTATTAAATACATCACCGTATTTTTTGATTACTACTTCGCTATCTTTAATTTCGCATTCTTCATTTACAAGATCTGTTACACGTTCAATATTTACTTGCAGACCTATAAATTCGGCAAGGATAGCGGTTATCATCTGTACAGGTTCAAGTATTCCCAGCGCATAGGATATAAAAGCCGAAAGAGTACCGAATTCTATAACATCTTCCATAACCATATAGCCACCATTCATAAGCACTGTTGCGGTTGCTAAAGAACCACAAAACACAACAATAGGTGTAAACATTGCGTTTAAACGAACATATATAAGATTATGTTTTTTCAACTTTCCCGATAACTCATTAAAATCCCTACAATTTTTATCTTCTATTACAAGTGTTTTACTTGTCTTTGCTCCCACTATACCTTCGTTATATGCTCCGGTTACTTTTGCGTTCATAGCGCGCACTATCTTATTTGTGCTTAGTATCTTTCCCTCAAAAATAAGGGTAATAACAGCAACTACGGGAACTATCACAATAACCATAAGCGCAAGCTTTACATTCAGAATGAGCATTGCCGTAAACACACCGATTATATATAGCGATGTCCATAAAATATCGTTACCGCTCCATGCAACAAGCTCTGCAATTCTACGTGTGTCACTCATTACACGTGACATTATCTGTCCTACCGGATTTTTATTATAATAGGATAAGCTCAGTTGTTGCAATTTTACAAAACAATCCCTACGCATATCCTTACCGAATGACATCTCGACACCCATTGCATTGTGCGCAAAAAACACAACTGACAAAGCCTGTAACATCAACATTGTAATATACAGTACAGAATATGCCAAAAGTCCTTTTGTACTTTGCGGTACAACAAAGTTATTAATGGCATATCCCATAAAAATAGGCATTAATATATCGATGAAAGCCATAAATACAGTTGTTGTTATTATTATAATAAACGACTTTTTAAACTTCTTTATATATGGTATCAGTCTTTTCCATATAGCAAGATTAAACTTTTGACGAGCGGCGTCTAAAATTTCGTTTTCTTCCATTAATCGTCACCCCCTACTGCAATCAAATCTTGTGAAGCTGTGCTTTGCATATCGTAGGTACGTCTGTATATACCGTTTTCTATATTCATAAGTTCGCTATGCGTACCCTGTTCTACCAGCTTACCGCTATCAAGAACAAGTATATTATCCGACTGCATAAGCGTATTTATACGGTGCGAGATTAATATAAGCGTTGTATCATTTGTATTTTCTTTCAACGCCTTGCGTATTGCCATATCGGTTTCGGTATCTACCGCCGACATAGAATCATCAAATACAATAACAGGAGTATTTTGCATAAGCGTACGCGCAATAGCCACTCTTTGCTTTTGTCCTCCCGAAAGTGTAACACCACGTTCACCCACAACCGTATCATATTTATTTTGAAAATCCATAATCGTAGTATCAACCGACGCTACTTTTGCGCAAGCTCTGATATCATCAAGATTTATGTTTTCCTGTGTAACCGCTATGTTCTCCGCAATGGTTTTGGAAAACAAAAACGGCTCTTGCAGAACTATACCTATATTTTTTCTTAGATAATATCTGTCTATATTTTTTATATCCACACCGTCAACAGTAATTGTGCCACTGTTTTGCGGTAATTCATACAGCCTGTTTAAAAGATACGCAACTGTGCTTTTTCCGCTGCCTGTTCCGCCCAATATACCCACAACACTGCCCTTTTTGATGTCAAAACTGATATTGTCGAGTATTATTTGCTTATCATAAGAAAAACTTACATTTTTAAATGATATATCACCATTTATCTTTGGTTTTTGGTCGGTTGGCTCAACTGTCTCTATCTCGGCGGATAAAATCTCATTTATTCTACCCATTGAAATACTTGTTTTTCCTAAATTGGAAAGCAGTCTGCCCAGTGAACGTATAGGCCACGCAAGAGACTGGTTATATGATACGAAAACAATAAATTCACCGATAGACAGCTCTCCGATAGCCGCAAGCACAGAACCGTATATTATAATAGAAACAATCTGTAAACCTGTTACAAAGTCGCCTATGCCCCAATATGCGCCGTTAATATATCCCATTTTTATCCAAGAGTTTGCATATTCGTCATTGAATTTATCGAATTTTTCGAGTTCATATTTTTCTCTGCCAAATGCGCGAACAACACGTACAGCGCTCAAATTTTCGTGCACAGATACGGTAAGTCTGCTCTCTGCCTCGTCGCACACCAAAAATTTCTTTCTTATTTTTGCGGTAAAATATCCCGAATAAAAAGCAACTATCGGAATAAATAGGAGAGCAACAAGCGTCAGCTTCACATTCATTGAAAACATAAGCCAAATAGAAACAGAAATCATAAGAACTGTACGAAGTATTTCCAAAAGCTGACTGATAATAAACTGACGTACAACATCTATGTCAGATGTACAGCGCTGAATGGTATCGCCTGTTTGATTTTTTGTATGCCACGCATAAGGTAAATGTTGCGTATGATAAAAAAGTGTATCACGCAACTTTTTTATGGTGCTTTCCGTAAAAGTGGCTATTGTATATCGTGACAAAAAGTTAAATATACCTGAAAAAATTGCGCATACGATAACACATAAACCCAACACCCACAAATTATTAACAAAGAACTGCTTATTAAGTTCAAACGGAAAAATATTTGTTATAAACTGTGAAAGTTTAAACTCTTCGTTTCCAATAACGGAATCTACGGTAAAACGTATTATCTGCGGGGACAGAAAGTTAAAGAGTACAGCCATAAACGTTGCGATAACAGCCATAACAAAAAAAATTCTTTTCCCTTTTGAAAAACTGTATAAATTTTTAAACGTTCGTGTCAATAAAATCACTCCTTTTTAATTAAAAAGGGTTTGTTACAAAAATACTATATTATAGAGAGGTTATATATATTTTTTTGTAACTACGTACATTTTTAGAATTTACATTGGTTTTATGAGGAGTAACTTCGTAATTATATCATAAATTAAACAAATAAGCAATAAACAAAATCTATCTTGTCGCAACGAAGAACATAAGTTCTATTTTCTCTTGACAAAGTATAAGAAAAAGGTTATAATTCAAAATTGTAAGAACAAATGTTCTGTAATAACACAAAAATAAAGAATGACTTACACAAAGTCATTCCAGATTGTCAAAAAATACTATTGACAGAAAAATCTACAAAAAAAGTGGTAATTTCAAAGAAACTTTTTCTCTTGCAAAAAGTTTCCTCTTTTGGCATAAAT
>JAHHTQ010000016.1 GCA_020024555.1 Angelakisella sp. | reverse complement strand
TTTTTGAAAAAAATTGAGTAAAACTTTTATAGACTTTGTCATTATGACGAATGATATACCTTTTTTGACACGCTGACAGCTTGTGACAATTTTTATTCACAAGCTGTTTTCTGTATTTAAATATTATTCTGTATTTAAATATTATGTTGAATAGAAAAGACTGTGATTCATATATACGCTGTCACAGGTAATATCCATACCGAGTTTTGCATATATAAGTTTGTCACTGTCACTGATAAAGCAAGTAGAATGCGCCTGACAACCGCTAAGCTCACATAATTTTTGCATAGCTGTTTCGGCAACCGGATTTGTGACTGCCGAAATACTTAGCGCTGTAAGTATTTCTTCGCAACCCAATACATAATATCTGTTTTTCAGCGCCACTGTCTTTAATTTTAGTATAGGCTCAATAATTATCGGTGGCAAAAAGTGAACTTCATCGGGAAGATGCGCAAGAAGCTTAATAGCGTTAAGTATTGCGGCAGCGCTTGCTGTCATAAGGTCACTGTTGCGTCCTGTAACTATTGTACCGTCAGGCAGTTCGATACCCACAGCGGAAACACCATCTGTTTTATTAAGCCTCTCTTTTGTCTTTTCCAGATATTCACGGGTAGGCAAAACAACACTTCTGTCCTCAGGATTAAGCGAAAGCTTATCCATTATAAATTTCATTCGGTTAAAAGTATCCTTTGTGCAGATGCCTTGTTTATAATCACACAGCGCAGAAAAATATCTACGTATAATTTCCTGTTCGGAAGCTTTACGCACAACTTCATCATCAACAATGCCGGCAGATATCATATTTACGCCCATATCGGTAGGCGATTTATATATACAGTCTGTACCTGTTATTTTTTCAAGTATTCTCTTTACCACAGGGAACATTTCCATATCTCTGTTATAGTTTACGCTTGTTACCCCATAGGCATCGAGATGAAAACTGTCAATCATATTAAAATCTTTTAAATCAGCCGTTGCCGCTTCGTAAGCAACATTCAACTGGTGTGTCAAAGGCAAATTCCAGACAGGGAATGTCTCAAATTTTGCGTATCCTACCTTATTTCCCAACTGATTTTCGTGATACATCTGATTTAATACTGTTGCAAGTTTTCCGCTGCCGGGTCCCGGACCGGTTACTACTACCAGCGGTTTTGTCGTTTCTATATACGGATTTTTACCGTAACCCTCATCGCTGACAATAGTGTCAATATCAGACGGATATCCGTTTATTGCTGTATGTGTGTAGGTTTTTATTCCTCTGTTATTTAGTTTATATATAAAAGCAGATGTTGCGGGATGCTCTTCAAAACGTGTGATTACAACAGAGTTTACAGTAAGATTATACGAACGCAAATCATCGATAAGACGGAAAACGTCCATACCGTAAGTTATACCACTGTCGCCTCTTGCCTTATTTCTTTCTATATCCCCCGAGTGTACGCAAATAATTATTTCCGCGCTATCACGCATACTTGCAAGCAATTCAAGTTTCGCATTTTGTTTGTACCCCGGCAGACAACGTTTAGCGTGTGTATCAAACATTAATTTTCCGCCAAATTCAAGATACAGTTTATCCCAACAATTTACACGTTCCATAATGTATTTTGATTGTTGAGCAATATACTGCTCATGATCAAATCCCTTTTTCATCTTAACCTCCATTAATTTTAAATATACTTAACATACAATAATATAAAAATAAAATTATACCTCCATAAAAAGAGGTAAACTGCCAAAGCCCAAAGAAATCAACAAATTTTTAAAATCTTGTGGAAAAGGCGCATATATTTCCAAGTTTTCCCTCGATATAGGTTGCAAAAACGTAACATAACCACAGTGCAAAGCCTGTCTGTCTATAAGCTCCGATTTTTCTCCATACAGTTCATCACCTATCAAAGCATATCCGATATGTGAAAAATGCACTCTTATCTGATGCGTTCTGCCGGTTTCGAGTATACATTCAATAAGCGAAGCATTTTTTCCCTCTGCTATTACTTTATAGTGTGTTATCGCCTGTTGACCTGTGGGTATTACAATGCGTTTTATATCCATTTCTGTTTCTCTGTCGATAGGTAAATCAACAGTGCCCTCTTTTTGCGGTAAAATACCGTTTACAACACAATAGTATTTTTTTGAAACAGCTTTCCACAAAATTCCCGCCGAAATCTGATTTTTTGCGGCAACAACCGCCCCCGTCGTATCTTTATCCAAACGATTTACTGCCCTAAACGATGTAATATTTCCTGTTTTTTGACAATGATAGGCGTATACTTCCGAAAGAGTTCCGTATATATGTCCGCCTGACTGATGCACAGGCATATTTGCGGGTTTATTATATACCAAAACGTCTTCATCTTCATACAAAATAGGTACGTCTGTTTCACAAGTTGGCATTGATTTTTCATTATTGGGTAAGTTCACTTCCAAAACATCACCTGTATGTATAATATCAATAGTACGGGTATGCGCGCCATTGAGCATCATACCGTCAGGCAGTTTTTTCAGCGCTATTATAACTCTGCGACTAATCCCCTTTAATTTCATTAAATATTCATCAACCCGCAAGTTATTTTCAGCCTCTGTAACAATAAATTTCAATGAACGAATCAGTAACACACCCCAATCATTTAAAACATCAAACAATATGATAACATATACAACATTTTTAGACAAGATATTTTATCAACAAAATAGTGTAGAAAAAAATACACAAAGAAATAATATATATATGCAAAATTGCAATTAGCTGAAAAACATCTTTAATATGTAATATATATTGCCTATTACAATAAGCAATATATATTTATAGTATACTATAATACTATATTTTGTTTATTAACGTTTTTTCATACATACAGCGCAAGCTGACAGACCTGATACAAGGGCTATGACGCTTGCAATACCTACAACGTTTGTTGCGCCTGTCGGAGGGTTTGGGTCATTTGTTGAAGGGTTTGTTGTATTTTGGTTATTATTTAAACCTGATGTTGCGCTTGAAAGCAATGGTTTATCCGAAATTACATAACTACCCAGAGTTCTTGTTTTGTAAGTTAATGTTTCTGTCTCTTTATCCCAAGAAGTAGCCAGTTTTGTAAGTTTACCATTGTGTACTTCATATAGATAATAGTTAGGTTCCACACCATAGAAGTTTAGTGTTGCAAGCCCCGAGAAGTTTGGTCTTGCCTTAAAGTTTAAGAATTCCATATTCGCATCTCTGTCGGCATTTGCTATCAGTACATCTCTGCTTGGTCTTAGGTCATATTCCAAGAAATATTTTTCTTTATCATATACCCTAACCATAATATCCGCTATATCGGCATTAAACATAAGCGTACCGTAAGGATAGCCGTCATCGCTTGCTGTAACTGTATATACTGTGTTTGGTTCTACTGAAATAGTAGGTATATTGCCGTCAGGCTCTATATCTATTGTAGATTGATTATAACCAACATCACAGTTAATGCTTAGTGTTAAAAATCTGCCTTGTTTTTTGTCACGAATTTTAATTGTACCATATAATTTTTTTGTTTTTGTACTTAGATAATCCGGTCTTAGTGTCAATACGACTTCGTTTTCCTCATTATCTATACGAACAGAAGAAACTAACTCTTTACCTGAATTCCAATCTTGTCCCGCTACTGAATAGTAACTTGTTGAAATTTCATTTTCCGGCTTTGTATCGCCCCATTCAACGCTGCCTGCGCTAAAACGGATTTCTTGTCCCGGATAAAAATCCGCCGCGAAAGCAGGAGTTATGAGAGTGAGGGCAAAGAGTGTGATTATCGTTATAATTGATAAAACTCTTTTCATATTTTACCTCCGTATATTTTAAAAGATAGAGGTTTTTTTACTTAATAACCTCTACAAATAGTATGTTACAAAAACGCTATTGTATATATAGAAATGTTTTCCTTTTTATTTTCTTATTTCTTCTAAAAATAATAAAATATTAAAAATATTAAAAAATATTATAAAATCAGATAATTATAACTCTGTATTTTTATAATATTATACAAATTAAAATTTTTTGAAGAAAAAAATATATATTTATCGTTAAATATATGATATACTTAATAAAATTTATTTTTAAAAAAATTTTTAAAAAAATGAGGTGTTTTTATTAAACTTCAAGGAATGCTGGGACTACAACATATAATATTTATGTTAGTGTCATTTATCTTTATTTTTATCGTAGCCTTTAAATTTAAAAATAATAATAATAGACAAATTAATTTTTTCATAAAATTCTTTACTGTTATTATGCTGCTGTTTGACCCTATATATTGGTTTTGGGAAATATATAATTTTGGTAAAATAAACCTTGCAACAACTTTACCGCTGTATTACTGTTCACTTTGTTGGATATGTATGCCATTTATCGCATTTACAAAACCAAACAGTAAAGTTAATCGTACAGCTCTCTCATATATATGTACGCTCAATATACTAATGGGAATATTCGGACTTGTATTTAATGTATATCTAAACCGCTATCCGCTGTTTTCGTTTGTTCCAATACGCAGTCTTATTTACCATGTGTTTATGTTGCTTATTCCCGCCGTACTTTGGATTTCAGGCTACTATCGTCCAAAAAAGAGTGATTTGAAACTATTCTTTATACCTGTGCTTTTACTCGCCGTTCCCTGCATAATAACAAATATTTTATATGGCTGGGACTACTGCTATATCGGCGGAGGAATAGGAACGCCTGTCGCTATTTTCAGTAAAATACTCCCAAAACCGATATTTATAATTTGTATGTACGCCTTTTTATATTCTGCGGGAGTTATGCTGTTCTTTGTTCCATACTTTACTTACTCAAAAATCAAAAGAAACAAAGAAAAACTCGAAAAAGTATATTAAATAAAACAATATTGCTAAAATATTTATTTGCAAATTAAAAAGTACTTTACATATTTTTTATATTGTGCTATACTGATACAGTATTGTGCTGTTAAATCAATACCCATACCTATTCTCAGCTTATGGATAAAATACCTTTTTATCAAAAGGGTTCACCAGCCAAAGCTTAGAATAAGGAAAATTAAATTAAAATTTGAAAGGTGAAAAATTACTATGCTACAAAAAGAAGTAAAAAACGAAATTATCAAAGAATACGCAACACACGAAGGTGACACAGGTTCTCCGGAAGTTCAAATCGCTGTTCTGACAAAAAGAATCAACGAACTTACAGAGCATCTGAAAGTTCATGCAAAAGATCACCACAGCAGACGTGGTCTTCTAAAAATGGTTGGTCGCAGAAGAAACCTACTAAACTACCTAATGAAGAAAGATATCAACCGTTACCGTGAAATCATAGCAAAACTTGGTTTGCGTAAATAATTTTAATGATGTTTTGGCAGGCAGACTTAATGTATATTTTGTCTGCTTGCCTTTGTTTATACAAAACTAAAATTATTAAAATTTATATTATTGTCAATATTAAATATCTATAAAAAAATGGGCAATTTCAAAGAAACTTTTTCTCTTGCAAAAAGTTTCCTCTTTTGGCATTTATGCCAAAATTCACCTTCAAAAATGCGCTTGAACGGCAAAAGCGTTCCGTTTTCTGCGGAAAACGTCTTAGGCTCTGCCCTTCTTAAACCGCAATTTTTTGAAAAAATTTGAGTAAAACTTTTATAAACTTCGTCATTATGACGAATGGATATACCTTTTTTGATACGCTGAAACCATTCATATAATGGTATTATTAGGTAAAAAACACTTTTTAGCAGTTAATCGAGTCACAAACATAAATTTGTGGTTGGATTTATTGCTAAACTCAGTTTTTTACCTTTTATATAAAACTTATATAAAAAACAAAATTGTTTAATTAATTTAGGAGGTAAAAATATGTTTGAAAATTTTAAAGTTTTTGAAACAGAATTTGCAGGCAGAAAAATTTCATTTGAAACCGGTAAAATGTGTTGTCTTGCAAATGGTTCTGTACTTGTAAGATACGGTGATACATCTGTACTTGTAAACGTAACAGCATCGCAAAAACCCCGTGAAGGAATAGATTTTCTTCCTCTTTCAGTAGATTTTGAAGAAAAACTGTATTCTGTCGGTAAAATTCCCGGTTCTTTCCTAAAAAGAGAAGGCAGACCATCTGACAAAGCCATACTTTGCTCGCGTGTTGTAGACAGACCTATCCGTCCGCTTTTCCCAAAAGATATGCGTAATGATGTATCTATTGTTATGACAGTTCTTTCAGTTGACCCTGATTGTTCGCCTGAAATTGCAGGTATGATTGGCGCGTCTTTCGCCCTTTCTATCTCTGATATTCCATGGAACGGACCTATTGCAGGTATCAATGTGGGTCTTATTGACGGCGAAATTATCCTTTGCCCAAATGCAGAACAAAAAGAAAAGAGCGACCTTACGCTTACTGTTGCAGGTACAGACAAAAAAGTTTGTATGATAGAAGCAGGCGCTAATGAAGTTGACAATGATACAATGTTCAATGCCATTATGCAAGGCTATGAAGAAATCAAAAAAATGGTAGAGTTTATCAAAGGTGCGCAGGCTGAAATAGGTAAACCTAAATTTACTTATGAATCACAGGAAGTCCCTGAAACTCTCTTTAATGACATTAAAGAATTTGCAATCGAAGAAGTACGTTTTGCACTCGATACAGACGACAAAAATATTCGTGAAGCCCGTCTTGCTCCTGTTGTTGAAGAAATTCACGCAAAATTTGATGACGAAGAAGGTACAAATCTTCTGCAAATAGATGAATGTATATACAAACTGCAAAAATACATTGTGCGTCGTTGGTTACTAGATGACGGCAAACGTGTTGACGGCAGAGGACTTGACGAAATCCGTCCGCTTAACGCAGAAGTTGGACTACTGCCACGTGTGCATGGTTCAGGTATGTTTACACGTGGTCAAACACAAGTTCTTACAATCGCTACACTTGGTACTATTAAAGAAGCTCAACTACTTGACGGTATAGACGGCGATACAACAAAACGTTATATGCACCACTACAATTTCCCTTCATACTCAGTCGGTGAAACACGCCCAAGTCGTGGACCGGGCAGACGAGAAATAGGTCACGGCGCTTTGGCAGAGAGAGCATTGGAACCTGTTATCCCATCTGTCGATAAATTCCCTTATGCAATCAGACTTGTTTCAGAAGTACTGTCTTCAAACGGCTCTACTTCACAAGGCTCGATATGTGGTTCTACACTTGCGCTAATGGACGCAGGCGTTCCTATAACCGCTCCTGTTGCAGGTATCTCGTGCGGTCTTGTTACAGAGGGCGACCGCTTTATCACAATGGTTGATATCCAAGGACTTGAAGACTTCTTCGGCGATATGGACTTTAAAGTCGGCGGTACGCACAAAGGTATTACAGCTATACAAATGGACCTTAAAATTGACGGTTTGACACCTGAAATTATAAAAGAAGCATTTGAAAAGACATACAAAGCACGTATTCATATCCTAGACGATATTATGCTGAAAGCTATTCCGGAAGTTCGTCCCGAACTGTCAGAATATGCTCCGAAAATGCTGAGTATGAATATTGACCCTGAGAAAATCCGTGACGTTATCGGTCAAGGCGGTAAAGTAATACAAAAAATCTGCGCTGAATGTAATGTTAAAATTGACATTGAAGATGACGGAAAAGTATTTGTATCAGCTATCAATATAGATGATGTACGTCGCGCAATGGCAATAATAGAAACTATTGTCAATGACCCTGAGGTAAATGCAGTATACAAAGGCGTAGTAACAAGACTAATGGCATTTGGCGCATTTGTTGAGATTGCCCCTGGCAAAGAGGGACTTGTACACATCAGCAAACTTGACACAAAACGTGTGGAAAAAGTAGAAGATGTAGTATCTGTCGGTGATGAAATACTTGTTATGGTTACAGAGATAGATTCACAGGGAAGAATTAATCTTTCCCGCAAAGATGCAATAGCTGCTATGGAAGCACGCAACAAATAATATTTAAAATATTTGACAGTCTGCTAAACATATTATGAACAGCAGACTGTTTTTTTAGGATAATACCGCACTATTCCATTAATACAGGTGAAAAATATATGTTATATAACAGAGATAACCCACATGGCGGAGATATATACAAAAACAAAATAAAATGGGACTTTTCGGCAAATGTTTCGCCTTTTGGAACACCATACAAAATTAAGCAAGCCATAAAGAAAAGCGTGGATAGTTTGTGGCAATATCCCGACCCATATTGCGCAAAGCTACGTAAAAAAATAGCTGAACACCACCATACAAGCGCTGACTATATATTTTGCGGTAACGGCGCGGCGGATATTATTTTTTCTTTCGTTATGGGCGCAAACATAAAAAGCGCGCTAATAGTAATTCCCACTTTTTGCGAATATGAAAATGCGCTTAAAACAAATAATGCAATAATAAAAAAATATCTGTTAAGCGAAAAAAACAATTTTAATCTTGATGACAAAATACTTGACTGTATAGATAATGCGCTTAACTGTGTAGATAACAAACCCGAATGTATATTTATATGCAATCCCAATAATCCCACAGGCGTACTCTATAACAGAGAAATATTAACAAAAATACTGGATAAATGTGAAAAAAACAATATAATTCTCTTTATTGACGAATGCTTTATGGATATAGCAACCAACAATGAAAATGCCACAATGATACAAAAAACAGAAACAAGCAAAAATCTTATCATTCTAAAAGCATTTACAAAAAGTTATGGTTTGGCTGGGGTTCGACTTGGCTACTGTATGTGCAGTAACACAGAATTGCTGGCAAAAATGTCCGAGACCACACAGTCATGGAACGTATCAACTCTTGCGCAAAACGCAGGCTATGCGGCACTTGACTGTAATAAATTTATAGCAAAGCTTAAAAAACATACCGAAACCGAAAGAGAATATTTAAAAAAAGAACTTGAAAAACGTGGCTTTACGGTATATGACAGCAGCGCAAATTATTTATTGATAGAAACTACGTTTCCGCTATATGACGAACTTTATAAAAAAAGCATAATGATAAGAAACTGCGGTAATTTTCAGGGACTTGACGACAAGTATTACAGAATTGCCATAAAATCACATAAATACAGCAAAATACTGCTGAAAAGTATTGATGATATTCTTGCAAAACAGACAGGGGGGAAAATATGGCTAAATCAATAATGCTACAAGGAACAATGTCAAACGCAGGCAAAAGCATACTTACATCGGCGCTGTGCAGAATATTCGCGCAGGACGGTTACAGCGTCGCTCCGTTTAAATCACAAAATATGGCTTTAAATTCCTTTGTCACAAATGACGGTTGCGAAATTGGCAGAGCGCAGGCTGTACAGGCATACGCAGCTATGAAAAATCCCGATTGGCGTATGAACCCTATCCTATTAAAACCAACGGGCAATATGGGTTCGCAAGTAATTGTAAACGGTAAATCAATAGGCAATATGCGGGCAAAAGAATATTTTGAATATAAAACACAACTTATCCCCGAAATAATGAATGCCTACAACAGTTTATCAAGCGAAAATGACATAATAGTTATTGAGGGCGCAGGCAGTCCTGCCGAAATAAATCTAAAAAGCAATGATATAGTAAATATGGGCGTTGCAAAAATGGTTGACGCCCCTGTTTTGCTCATCGGCGATATTGACAGAGGCGGCGTATTTGCCCAGCTCTTTGGAACAATAGCGCTAATGGAACAAGAAGAAAGAGAACGCATAAAAGGTCTTATAATAAATAAATTCCGTGGCGATATAAGACTCCTTGACAGTGGGCTTCTTATGTTTGCCGAAAGAATACACCCTTATGGAAAATATCCGTTTATGGGTGTTGTGCCATATATCGATGTTGATATAGAGGACGAAGACAGCCTAAGCAGTCGCATAGATGTAAAGCGCAAGGTATTCTCAAAAGACACACTCAATATAGCTATAATAAAACTACCACGAATGTCAAACTACACGGATTTCAATGTACTTTCGACATTTGAATGTGTAACTGTCAACTATATTGATAATATACAAGACCTCGAAAATGCAGATGTTATAATTTTACCGGGGACAAAAAGTACAATAGATGATTTAAAATGGCTGAAAAAATTGGGCTTTGACAAAAAAATAAAAGAAATGCAAAGCAACGGTTCGATTATATTCGGGATTTGCGGTGGTTATCAAATGCTCGGTAACAAGCTTATTGATGAACACAACACTGACGGTGGCGGAACACACAGCGGACTTGGACTGTTACCGATAAACACAATATTTTCCGAAAACAAAAAACTTACGCAGATAACAGGAGTTCTCAACAAGCTTTCAGGTGTGCTTTCTACGCTTAACGACAGAGATTTCACAGGATACGAAATTCATTGTGGAATTAGCGACAGCCATAATTATATTACGTGTCATAATAACGTATACGGCACATATATTCACGGTATCTTTGATAAAACAGCAGATGTATTTGCGGAAACGCTTTGCCGACATTTCAATAAAAAATATATAGAAAACACAAATTTTGATTATTATGCTTATCAAAACAAACAGTTTGATATACTTGCAAATGTAGTCCGTAAAAATTTAGATATGGAAAAAATATATAAAATTATGGGTATTAAATAAAAGGAGAATTTTTTATGGTAAGAGAAATAGTAAAAGATGAAAATTTTTTATCACAGAAATCAGCGCCAGCCACCATTAACGATTTAAACATTGCGCAAGATTTATTTGATACCCTTGCGGAAAATGCCAACCACTGTGTCGGACTTGCCGCAAATATGATAGGCGAACTTAAACGCATAATAATAGTTGATGACAACGATAATTATATAGTTATGTTTAATCCGCAAATATTAAAATGCAGTCAGCCATTTAAGACAGAGGAAGCTTGCCTATCCCTTATAGGTGTACGTCCGACAAAAAGATACAGGACAATAAAAGTAGAGTATGAAAACGAGAAGTTTCAAAAACGAGTAAAGACATTCAAAGATTTTACAGCGCAGATTATTCAACACGAAATAGACCACTGCAACGGTATTATTATATAACGAAAAAAGCTACTGCGAATTTTAAGTGTTTCCGCAGTAGCCATTTTTTTGTTAATAATTATTCAGTTTTCTTTTTTTATCTCGTTTTCCCGTTGTTGCATAAGCGCTTGCATTTTTTTCTGTTTTTTGTTTTGTACTTTTTTCACAATTTTAATGATAATAAGTACGAAAATCGCCCACATACCAAAATACAGTATCATTGTCGGCAAATACTCTATTATAAATATAATTATACCCATAAAAGTATTTTTGAGCTTTCTTGCGGAGTTTTTAAACGCCTCTCCTATTTCTCCCAAAAACGTTTGCGGTTCTTCTTTAAGTTCCGTATACTCTATAACTTCATTAACATATAGATTGATTGTTGCAAGGCTTACCCTGTTTTTCATTCTTTCAAGCTGTCCTGTCAAAGAATCTATTTCATATTGACATTTGCTCAAAGCGTCTTCGATTGTCAAAATATCCTCCAACGTTTCGGCTTTACCCAACAAATCCTGATACTTATCTCTCTTTTTCTTCATCTGTTCAAGGTGCGCTTCAACATCATAATAATTATCTGTTATATCCGCAACCTGCGAACGGTTAGAGGTTATATTATATAAATTTCCTATTTCATCAATAAAACCTTCGCTCTTATCTGCCGGTATACGGACAGTAAGCTCTCCTCTGCGTTCAAAATATCTGTCCCTATTCTGTATACTGCTACCGGTAGTGTATTTATTTTCTATGTATCCGCCCAACTCCGATACGCGTTTTTCAAAAAACTCAACAGTCTTGTCAAACTCTTTTGTTTCAACTCTTATTTCGCTGTTCTTTACGATTTTTCTGTCTTTGGTAGCTTCTTGTCCGGATTTGTCGCTATTTACTTCAATCTTTTCGGAATTATAGTTTTCATTTGAACCAACAGAATATTCATGTACAACGGTCTCATTTTGAGACACATCTTTTGCGGAACTGCCACAGGCAACAAAAGTCAATAACATACAAGCTGTAATTAACATAGACATTATCTTTTTCATATTCGTTTAATAACACTCCTCTTCACAATATATTTTTATGGTCACTTATATATATAGTGCAATAATCTCATCAAATTATTGCGCTTTTAAAATTTTTTTATACCTTATGTAATGTTATTCCCATTGAATGAATAATATCTTCCCAATATGGTGAAATATTTGTATCTGTAATTATTGTATCAAAATCGTTTAAATTTGCAAAATATGCGGATTTAACAGACGAAAACTTACTGCTGTCCACAAGCAAAATTCTCTCGGCGCCTGACGCTATGCACGCCTTTTTGGTATTTATTTCATAGTCATTCGAGCCTGTAATACCAAGTTTTTCGTGAACACCTGCCGCCGATATAAAAACTTTATTTGCGCGGATTTTATTTATAAGCGTTATACTCTCCGCGCATTCAAACATTTGCGAATTGGTGTGATAATACCCACCCGAAAATATTATTGATACGTTTTTCTTTTGAATTAATATATTAAGCACATTATTCGTAACACAGAGAGCTTTTATTTTAATCGACGGATTTATGTATTTCGCAAGACATTCGGTTGTTGAACCTGCATCTATTATTATTGTCTCATCGGCATTTATCAGAGATGCCGCAAACTTGCCTATCCTTTCTTTAGCTTCCCTGTGATTGTCAACCGCCACATCAAGATTGTAGTAATCCGATATATTGTCGCTTATATTATTGGGGTTATATATTGTACTGCCATACACATTATTTACTATACCGCTACTGTTTAAAATTTTTAAATCCCGTCTTATTGTCATTTCAGATACGTTTAACATTTGTGCCAAATCTTTTACAGACGCGCCGTTATTTTGTTTTAAATATGAAATAATTTCTTCAAGTCGGCTTTCTTTTTTACTCATTATAAAACATCACCTTTACTTTTATGTAATTGTTATATTTATGTAAATAGGACATTTGCAAAATAACATAATTTTTCATTAATAGCAAAAAAAGTTATATAATAAACATAATTTAGTATTTTTTAACATTTATTTTGATAACTAATTGTTAATATGTTCATAGTATAACATTTTAATATTATAAAAGTAAAGTAAAAAAATAAAAACAGTGATTTTTAACAAAGCAAAGAGTTGTTATTTAATGATATTTACAAAAATGTTTGATAAGTAACATTTTATGTTGACGTAACAACATTTAGGTGATAATATATGTTTGTAACATATAGATAACAACAACTTGTTATCTATGTATTGATTATTTAATACTTTTATTAGAATAAGACATCTAATATGAACAATATTTTTATAAAAAAGGAGAAATAAAATATGAATACACCAACACCACATATAACAGCGCAAAAAGGCGATTTTGCAAAAACAGTGCTTATGCCCGGTGATCCGCTTCGCGCAAAATTTATTGCAGAAACATACCTTGAAAATCCTGTGCTTGTAAACTCTGTAAGAGGTATCAACGGCTTTACAGGTACTTACAAAGGCAAAAAAGTTTCAGTAATGGCAAGTGGTATGGGTATGCCTTCAATAGGTATTTATTCTTACGAACTGTTTAACGGATATGATGTTGACAATATCATCAGAATAGGCACAGCAGGCGCTATTGTTGAAGATTTAAAAATACGTGATGTGGTTATAGGAATGGGCGCGTGTACAAACAGTAACTTTGCGTCACAATACGAACTACCGGGAACATACGCGCCAATAGCGTCATACAAACTACTTCGCAAAGCTGTTGAAATTGCGGAGAGAATGGGTGATGTCAATTACAGAGTAGGCAATATCCTTTCATCTGATACATTCTACGATGACAGTATGGGCACTACAAAATGGGGAAAAATGGGTGTGCTTGCAGTAGAAATGGAAGCGGCGGCGCTATATATGAATGCAGCCCGCTCAGGCAAAAATGCCCTTGCAATTTGCACAATTTCCGATAATATAGTTACAGGCGAAGCAACAACAGCCGAAGAAAGACAGACAAGCTTCCACAAAATGATGGAACTTGCTCTTGACATAGCGGTTGAAATGGCTGACTAAGCAAAACTTTTTTTAAAAAAAGCAGGTGAAACAATGAACGAAAAAGAGCTTGAAACAGAGCTTATAAATAAAGCTTTTGAGGCGCAAAAGTTTTCATACAGTCCATATTCAAATTTTTGCGTGGGCGCTGCGCTTCTTGCAAAAAACGGCAATATTTACACAGGTTGCAATATAGAAAACGCATCTTTCAGTCCTACAAACTGCGCTGAAAGAACAGCATTTTTCAAAGCTGTTTCCGAAGGTGTAAAAGATTTTACGGCAATAGCTATCGTAGGAAACCAAAGAGGACGACAGAGAGAAAAAAACGATTATTGCGTTCCTTGCGGAGTATGCAGACAGGTAATGGCAGAGTTTTGTGATGTAAATGAATTTAAAATCATTCTTGCCAATTCTACCGATGACTACAAGGTTTTTTCACTTGGAGAAATTTTACCGCTTACTTTTACACCAAAAGAATTGAGCTAAAAAAAATATATTGTATAGATAACCAAAATAAAAGTTATCTATACAATATCTGTTCTAAACGCTATTTTTGTTGTATAATAGATTTGCGCACTGATATTAGATTTAATAAATAAGGAGGTTGTTTTGTGGAGTATATTATAGAAATGAAAAATATCACCAAAAAATTCGGTGATTTCAAAGCAAACGATAATATTACACTGCAACTAAGAAAAGGGGAAATACACGCGCTTTTGGGTGAAAACGGCGCAGGTAAATCTACCCTTATGAGTGTTTTGTTTGGACTTTATCAACCGGAAGAAGGCACTATTTCCATAAAAGGAAAAGAAGTAAAAATCAATAACCCAAACGATGCCAATGAACTTGGTATAGGAATGGTTCACCAACACTTTAAACTTGTACATAACTTTACTGTTCTCGAAAGTATCGTGCTTGGCCGTGAGACAGTAAAAAACGGCGTACTGAAAATGGACGATGCCCGTAAAAAAATTATGGAGCTGAGTGACAAGTACAAATTTAAAATAGAACCTGACTCATATATATCAGATATAACAGTTGGTATGCAGCAGAGAGTAGAAATATTAAAAATGCTTTACTGTGACAACGACATACTTATATTTGACGAACCGACAGCCGTTTTGACTCCACAAGAAATAGACGAACTTATGAAGATAATGAAACTTTTGGTATCAGAGGGCAAATCTATTATCTTTATTACACACAAACTAAACGAAATCAAAGCAGTTGCAGACAGATGTTCCGTACTTCGTAAAGGTAAATACATAGGTACGGTTGACGTTGCAACCACTTCAAAAGAAGAAATGTCTGAAATGATGGTTGGCAGAAAAGTAAACTTTATTGTTGAAAAAGGCGAACAAAAACTTGGTGATGTTGCCCTTGAACTTAAAAACTTTACAATGAAATCCAAACACACAGGCAAAAACGTAGTAAATGACGTTTCTTTCAAAGTAAGAAAAGGTGAAATTGTTTGTATAGCAGGTATTGACGGTAACGGTCAATCCGAGCTTGTATACGGTATAACAGGACTTGAACACGTAACATCGGGACAGGTTATACTAAACGGCAAAGATATAACAAAAGAGAGTATCCGTAAACGTTGCCTTGACGGTATGGCGCATATCCCCGAAGACAGACACAAACACGGACTTGTACTTGATTATACTTTGCAGGAAAACTTGGTTTTGCAAACATACTACAAAGATGAATTCCAAAAAAACGGATTTATAAAATTTGATGCAGTAAAAAAATATGCTCAAAAGCTTATAAAACAATTTGATATCCGTAGCAGTCAGGGTGAGACAAGTATCGCGCGGGGTATGTCCGGCGGTAACCAACAAAAAGCTATTATCGCGCGTGAACTCGACCGCAATCCTGAACTTGTAATAGCCGTTCAACCAGTACGTGGTCTTGACGTTGGCGCTATTGAATATATCCACAAACAACTTGTTGCACAAAGAGACGCCGGTAAGGCAGTACTTTTGGTATCATTGGAACTTGACGAAGTAATGAACGTAAGCGACAGAATACTTGTTATGTACGAAGGTGAAATAGTTGCCGACGTAAATCCAAAAGATATCACAGTTCAAGAATTAGGTCTATATATGGCCGGAACAAAGAGGAGTGTAACAGATGAAAAATAAACAAAATAAAGCTCTGGGTAATATATTATCATCAGTTCTTGCTATTGTCGGAGGTCTTTTATTTGGTCTTATAGTACTTCTTGTTACCAATCCAAAAGAAGCTTTCAGCGGTTTTATGGCAATACTTGGCGGTGGTATAAATTACGGTATAAACAATATCGGTTTAATTCTAAACTATGCTACGCCTATTATTATGACAGGTCTTTCTGTTGGCTTTGCCTTCAAAACAGGTCTATTCAATATCGGCGCAGCGGGACAATTCACAGTAGGCGCATTTGTTGCTGTATATATCGGTGTTAAATGGACATTTTTACCATTTGGTTTGCACTGTTTGGTAGCTATAATATTCGCATGTCTTGCCGGCGCGCTATGGGGACTTGTACCCGGATTTTTAAAAGCTGTGGCAAACGTAAACGAGGTTATTTCTTCTATACTTATGAACTACATAGGTATGCACCTTGTAAATATGCTTATTAAAAGCGCGGGTGTTTACGATTCACTACGTAACCAATCAAAACCTGTTGCGCAGACAGCAAACTTGCCAAAAATGGGACTTGATAAACTTTTCCCCGGCGCAAATATAAACTCAGGTATACTTATTGCCCTTATATTTGTAATAATTATGTATATCATAATAGAAAAAACCACATTTGGTTATGAACTTAAAGCTTGCGGTATGAATAAAAACGCAAGTAAATACGCAGGTATCAACGAAAACAGAAGTATAATTTTGTCAATGGTAATTGCAGGCGGTCTTGCAGGTATCGGTGGCGCGCTATACTATCTATCTGGTACAGGCAGATATATGCAGGTACTTGACGTTATCGCCCAACAAGGCTTTGACGGTATCTCCGTTGCGCTTCTTGGCGTATCAAACCCAATAGGTATTTTCTTTGCGGGTATCTTTATAGCTCACATCACAAACGGTGGCCTATACCTACAATTATTCGGATTTGTTCCGGAAGTAATACAAATGATTATCGCATCAATCATCTACTTCGGCGCTTTTGCCCTACTTGTTAAAGGACTTTTGACAAATATGCAAAAGAGAAAAGCGGCAAAAATGGAACAACAACAATCAGTATCAACAAAAACTAATGGGGAGGGAGCAAAATGAGTACTTTATATTTTCTGGTTCAACAAACAATGTTTTGCGCCATTCCTCTTTTGATAGTTGCAATAGGCGCTATGTATTCTGAAAGAAGCGGTATTATCAATATCGCTCTTGAAGGTATAATGGTTATGGGCGCTTTTACAAGCATAATGTTTATAAACATTATGCAGACAAACGGCATTATGGACGGACAACTTTTGTTATTGGTAGCTATACTTATTGCGGGACTTAGCGGTGGTATATTCTCATTGCTACACGCATTTGCGGCAATAAAACTGAGAGCTGACCAAACAATAAGCGGTACGGCACTTAATATGTTCGCCGCTCCGTTCGCAATATATATTGCAAGAATGCTTACGCCAAACCATTCACAACAAGTACAGTTTACAGACACTTTCCATATCGACAGCGTGCCTGTTTTGGGCAGTATCCCTGTAATCGGTGATTTATTCTTCAAAAACACATATATTACAACATATTTAGGCATTATTATATTTATTATAGGCGCATTTGTAATTTCAAAGACACGTTTCGGACTACGTTTGCGTGCCTGTGGCGAGCACCCACAGGCAGCCGATGCCGTTGGCGTAAATGTTTACAAGATAAGATACAGCGGTGTGTTTATATCAGGTGTGCTTGCAGGTATCGGTGGTTTGGTATTCGTTGTACCAACATCAGTAAACTTTAACGGTACAGTATCAGGTTACGGTTTCCTTGCCCTTGCTGTTCTGATTTTTGGTCAATGGCGTTCCGCAGGTATTATCAAAGCCGCATTTTTCTTCGGTATAATGCAAACAATAGCAAGTTCATATTCAGGTATTCCTGTGCTTCAAGATTTGCCTATACCAAACGGCGTTTACAAAATGATACCATATATAGCAACAATGATAATCCTTGCTTTCTTCTCAAAATCGTCACAAGCGCCACGCGCCGAAGGTGTTCCTTACGATAAAGGTAGCCGTTAATATTAAAATTAATATCTGCATAAAGTGTAGCAATTATATTTTATGCAGATAAAAAAATATTATCCTTATACCGTCTCTATCACTCTCCATGGTATAAGCGAAACAAACATATAAGAAATAAGAGTGGAGAAAAGAGGCATAAATTTATGAGAATGTACGATTTAATCTCCAAAAAAAGAAATGGTGGAGAACTTAGTGAAGCTGAAATCAAATTTATGATTGAAGGCTATGTTGACGGCAGTATTCCCGATTATCAAATGTCAGCTATGCTAATGGCTATATACTTTAACGGAATGACAGATGCCGAAACACTCACAATGACAATGGCAGTTGCCCACAGTGGCGATATGGTCGATTTATCAGGCATTGAGGGTATAAAAGTTGACAAACATTCAACAGGTGGCGTTGGTGACAAGACAACTCTTATTATTGCCCCAATAGTTGCCGCTTGCGGTGTGAAAGTTGCAAAAATGAGTGGTCGTGGATTGGGTCATACAGGTGGTACGGTTGACAAAATGGAATCTATACCAAATATGCAAACTTCACTTTCACAGGAAGAATTCTTCAAAGTAGTAAATACAACAGGTCTAAGCGTAATCGGACAATCAGGTAACCTTGCGCCGGCAGACAAAAAACTGTACGCTTTGCGAGATGTTACCGCAACAGTTGACAGTATTCCGCTTATTGCCGTATCTATAATGAGCAAAAAACTTGCCGCAGGAAACGACTGCATTTTGCTTGATATAAAGACAGGTAGCGGAGCGTTTATGAAAACTCTTGATGATGCGACAAAACTTGCGCAAAAAATGGTTGCAATCGGTGAAAACGCAGGCAAAAAGACAGTCGCTCTTATCACAGATATGGATATCCCGCTTGGACACAATATCGGTAACAGCCTGGAAGTTATAGAAGCTGTCAAAACACTTAGAGGTGAAGGTCCTGCCGATTTAACGGAAGTTTGCCTAAATCTTGCCGCAAATATGCTATATCTTGCCGGCAAAGGCGATATCGAAAAATGCAAAGAAATGGTAAAAGAAGTTATTGCAAACGGCAAAGCTCTTGAAAGACTTATTGCAATGGTTGAAGCGCAAGGCGGCGACAGCTCCGTTATCAAAGATACGGAAAACTTCGCAAAAGCGCCATACAGCCTAGATATCAAAGCTGAAAAGACAGGCTACATCAAAGCTATGGATACAGAGATGTGTGGCATAGCGTCATCTATGCTTGGCGCAGGCAGAGAGACAAAAGACAGCGAAATAGATTTTTCAGCAGGTATTATCCTACACAAAAAAGTCGGCGACTACATAAACGAAGGCGACACAATAGCTACTATGTACGCTTCAAAAGAAGAACTATTCGCAGCGGCAAAAGCAAAATATATGAATTCTTTGACAATTTCCGATGAGAAACCGGAAGAACAACCCTTGATTTTCGCAAGAGTTACCAAAGACAGTGTGGAAAAATTTTAATAAATTTTAAAAATTTAAAATAAAATTTGCATATTTGAAATAAAAGGAGTATAATAATGACTGAAAAAGAAATACTGAGCCACGTTGACCATACACAACTAAAAGCATTTGCAGTATGGGAAGATATCAAAAAACTTTGTGATGAAGCAATAGAATACAATACAGCAAGTGTTTGTATTCCACCTTGCTATGTAAAAAGAGTACACGATACTTATGGTGATAAAATAAATATATGTACAGTTGTAGGTTTTCCACTGGGATACAGTGTGACAGAGGCAAAGGTTGCCGAAGTTAAGAAAGCTATCGCTGACGGCGCTAAGGAAATTGATATGGTTGTAAATATCAGTGATGTTAAAAACGGCGACTATAAAGCTGTTGAAGACGAAATCAAAGCGCTTAAAGAAGCGACAGGAAACAATATCCTAAAAGTTATTATAGAAACCTGCTATCTGACAGAAGAAGAAAAAATAGCAATGTGCCACGCTGTTACAAACGCGAAGGCTGACTATATCAAAACATCTACCGGCTTTGGTACAGATGGCGCAACAATGGCAGACGTAAAACTTTTCAAAAACTATATTGGAGAGAATGTAAAAATTAAAGCAGCAGGCGGAGTAAAAAGTGTTGAGGATATGGAACGCTTTATTACAGAAGGTAACTGTGAAAGAATTGGTACAAGCTCTGCAATTGAGTTAATAAAAGGCAAACAAACAAACGAGTACTAAGGAGGAAACTTAAAAATGAAAAAACTTATGGCGATCCTACTATCTGCAATAATGGTAGTAAGCATGGCTGCTTGTGGTGGTAACACAGATACAACTACAACACCTGAAAATTCCGGCTCAACATCAACATCTACAACAAACAAAGACGGTGGTTTTGAGTTAGCGCTTATCACAGACGTTGGTACAATTGATGATAAATCATTTAACCAAGGTTCTTGGGAAGGTCTAGAAAAATACGCTAAAGAAAATAACATTACTCACAAATACTACAAACCAACAGAGAAATCTGACACAGCTTGCCTACAAGCTATTGATCTGGCTGTAAAAGGCGGAGCAAAACTTATCGTTACACCGGGATTTTTGTTTGAAGTTCCAATTTATGAAGCTCAAACAAAATACCCAGATGTAAAATTCATTATCCTTGACGGCGCGCCACACAAAACAGACGACTTTACACCTGTTATTGCTGACAACACACTAAGTATCTTCTACGCAGAAGAACAAGCCGGTTTCCTAGCTGGTTATGCTGCTGTTATTGACGGTCACAAAAAACTAGGCTTTATGGGTGGTATGGCTGTTCCTGCTGTTGTTCGTTTCGGTCACGGATTTATCCAAGGCGCTGACTATGCAGCAAAAGAACTAGGTCTTAAAAAAGATGAAGTAGAAGTTAAGTATACATACACAGGTAACTTTGACGCTACTCCTGAAACACAATCAAAAGCTGCCAGCTGGTACAAAGATGGTACAGAAGTTATCTTCGCTTGCGGTGGCGCAGTTGGTAACTCAGTAATGAAAGCTGCTGAAACAGCAGGTAAAAAAGTTATCGGTGTTGACGTTGACCAATCAGGCGAATCAGCTACTGTTATGACATCTGCTATGAAAAACCTAAGCAAATCAGTTTACGATGCTATCGGTGAATTCTACAAAGGTTCATTCCAAGGCGGTAAATCTGTAATTCTTGATGCAAAAGTTGATGGTATTGAACTACCAATGGCTACATCAAAATTCACAACATTTAACCAAGAGAAATACGATACTATCTACAAAGGTTTTGTAGACGGTACTGTAAAAGCAAGCAATGAACTATATGATAACGATTGCACAAAAGTTCCAACAGAAATCGTAAAAGTTACTTCAATCGCTTAATTTTAGTTTTATAGCTAATCAATAAAGAGGCATCGGTGACAGGATTTACTGTTCCGATGCCTTTTTATTGCCTTTTTCGTTTAATGTTTGTTTGTTTATTAAAAAGGATTTAAATATGAAAAAAAAATTTACTGTAAAAAAAATAATATTTGCCCTGTTTGGAATATTTTTAGTAGGAACAGGAATTGCCCTAAATTCACTGTCTGCCCTTGGGAATGACGCTATTGCAGTAATGTATGACGGATTTAGAGTGTTATTTAATCTTGATATGGATAAATTGGGATTTGTTTCCAATGTTATTAATATAATTATGGTTATTGTTGTACTGCTTTTTGCAAAATACCATATAAATATCGGTACTGTTATCTATACATTTGTCCTCGGTTTTGTCATTACATTTATGACAAAAATATACTCAATGTTAAATATACCGTTCAATATATACACACAAATAGCTACTGCTATTTTGGGCTGTTTGCTTTTGTATATCGGTGTAGGACTGTATATTGCCGTTGATATAGGACTTGACCCTGCAACCGCAGTTGTTATGATGATAGCTGACAAAGTTAAAATTAATTTCAGCAGATGTAAAATTATGTTTGACTTTACATCTATTATTATATTCGGCTTGATAATGGGCGGAAAAATAGGTATTTTAACTATTATCACAGCGGCAACAGCAGGATTTTCAATACAATTTTTCTCAGAAAAATTCAAAAAATTAATAAATTAATATAGAAAAAAAAAGCACATAGACTTGCAATAAATACAAATCTATGTGCTTTTTTATATTATTTGGTTAGTTTTGCAATAGCATCTTTTATTCTCTTGATAACTACTTCTTTACCAAGTATGGAGCATAGTTCTATACCGCCACCCGGCGTAAACTGTTTACCGCTTACCGCAACACGTAGCGGATATAGCATATAACCGTTTTTAACTTCAAGTTTGGCAATAAGTTCAAACAGTTTCTCATGAATTTTCTCTGTTGTAAATTCATCTGCGCTTATACTTTCCAAAACAGGCAGCGCCTCTTTCAATGCAACAAGAGAAGTCTCCTCTGTTGTCTTCATTTTCTTATTAATATACATTTCTGTCGAATACTCCGGCACTTCATCAATGAAGTCAACTTGCTCAGGAATATCGCTAAGTACTTCGCAACGATTTTGAAGCACTTTTGTAAGTTCAAACAGATTGGCTGTCTCGCTCTTTACAGTTTGTCTAATCCAAGGCATAGCTTTCTCGTGGAATTCTTCGTGTGACAATGCCCTTATATATTCACTGTTTATATATCTTAGTTTAAGCGGGTCAAATATAGCAGGAGATTTTGAAATACCTGTAATATCAAACTCTTGTTTTAGTTCTTCAAGACTGAATATTTCTTTGTCACCTTTCGGACTCCAACCAAGCAGCGCTATATAGTTTAGGACAGCATCTTTTAAATAACCTTTTTTGATTAAATCTTCGTAAGATGCGTCGCCGTTACGTTTACTCAATTTGTGTTGAGCATCTTTCATAACAGGCGAACAGTGAATGTATGTTGGTACTTCCCAGCCAAAAGCCTCATACAATAGGTTATATTTCGGTGTGCTTGATAGATACTCATTACCACGAATAACGTGTGTTATACCCATTGTATGGTCATCTATAACATTTGCAAAGTTATATGTCGGCATACCGTCTGTTTTGATAAGTATTTGGTCATCAAGTGTTGCGCAATCAACAGTAATATCACCAAAAACTAAATCGTGAAAAGTAACTGTTCCTTCTGTCGGCATTTTTTGACGAATTACATAAGGTACGCCTGCTGCCAGTTTTTCTTCAACTTCCTCTTTTGAAAGGTTGCGACAATGTCTGTCATAGTGCGCAGCCATACCTGAGGCTTCTTGTATTTTACGTACTTCTTCAAGATGTTCTTTATCACAGAAACAGTAATAAGCCTTGCCCATTTCAACAAGTTTTACTGCATATTCCTTAAACATACCCATACGTTCGCTTTGTACATAAGGACCAACAGGGCCACCGATATCCGGACCTTCGTCCCACAGTAAGCCTGTTTCTTTAAGCGTGCTGTAAATAATATCCACTGCGCCCTCAACATATCTTTCTTGGTCAGTATCCTCTATACGCAAAATAAATGTTCCGTCTTCGTGCTTTGCGGTCAAATACGCATATAGCGCCGTGCGCAAATTGCCCACGTGCATATATCCCGTTGGACTTGGGGCAAATCTAGTTCTTATTTTTTTAGAATCCATATTTTTTCTCCTCATATTTTTTAGATATTCATACTTATATATTTTCTCTCGTTTTATACACAATGTCAATACTTATATTAATTTTTATCAAAAAGTTTTAAAATAAGTCTTTCTATTTTAATTCAGACAATATATTTACTGTTAACAAAGATATAAAAATAAATAAAAACAAAAAATTTACTATTTTCTTAAAAGACAAATATACCAATAGTATAAGAGCCGATATTTCAAATATGACAATAACTGTTTTATATATTCTATCCGCTGTATCGCAGTCAAAAAAACATCTTAATACCAGCTTTAATATATCCGCGCCGTCAAGTCCACTTATTAAAAATAAATTATATACACCTATTATTAAATTTGTTGCGGAAAAAGAAATGAAATAAATATTTCCAAACAGTCCCAATATATAAAAGAACAGCGCCAAAAACAAATTGAAAAAGCTACCTGATATCATTACCGCAAATTGTTTTTTTATACTTTTATTTTCCAATTTATCCGATATTATATATATTCCACTTAGACAAAAGACTATTTTTTCTATATTAATTTTATAGTAAAGCATTGTTACAATATGCGCAAGCTCATGCAAAATTACAGATATTACAAAGTAATCTGAAAATCCGTTTTTATCCATTAATATAAAAAAATATATGTATATAAAATAGCCTATCTTAAATTCAACATCAATATCAAATAACTTTATCTTCATAGATATTCATATATACTGATAGGATTAATATAATTATTGTTTATCATTACTGTAAGGTGCAAATGGGAACCGGTTGATATTCCTGTGCTTCCGACTGTGGCTATACGTTCGCCTTGTCTTAGTTTTGCGCCTGTCTCGGCAAGTATTTTGTCACAGTGATTATATATTGTAACAATATTTTCACTGTGACGTATTTTTATATAGTTACCGTATATTCTGTCATTACCCGTTTCCTCCACAATACCCGGAAGAACTGTATATATACTGCTTCCCTGTGGACTTGCAATATCTATCCCTGTATGAAAATCTTTTTTATTGCTTATAGGGTGTTTCCGCTCACCGAAATCCGAAGTTATATATCCGCTATCCAGTGGGCTTATTGGCTTTGCCGACAAAATAACATTGCCATAATACACATTTTTGGGGATAAAAGAATTTTCCCCGCCTTTATTATCCATTAGTTCCATATATTCTATAAATTTGTCAATATGAACTTTTACATTTTCTATTGTCTTTAAAATAATATTATCGGGGGCTTTTTCAATATTACTGCTCATTGCCTCCACATATATTTTTTTGTAAGCATTATATTCATTGTTATTATTGGTTTTCATTGTATAGGCGCAGCCACACAATACAGCGCAACAAATTGTTTGCACCGCAATTATTTTTAAAAGCCTGTTGTTTTTCTTATCTGATTTTTTAATTTTTCTGGTTCCGGTCTTATGAAAAGTCATTGGACGTGATAAAATCTGTAATTCTGACATAAATATTTCTCCTATACTTTACAATTATTTATGTTACAGTATATGATTTTTTCATAAGAAAAAATTACCCCAAAAATACATATCAATGTAGTTTTGAGGTAAATAAATATATTATTGTACCATTTTAAAGACTTCTCCGGCTTCTTTTAATCCTCCGATATCATATACATGATTATATCCCATATCTACCATAATTTGCGATGCTGTCTTGCTACGGTTACCGCCACGGCAATATACAAATACAATAGATTTTTTGTCCGGAATAGAGCTTTCTACTTTCTCTCTTATCTCATAATCCGGAATAAGAATAGAATTCTCCGCATGTTCCGTGTCATATTCATCTTGTGTGCGAACATCGAGTATATAATAATCTTTCGTACCGTCAACTTCACTGAAAATATTTTTTGCCTCGTCAACCGATAATCTTATATATTCGGGTTCTACTGTGCACCAACTCGGATTTTTAACGCCTTCATCAACATTGGCTGTATTTTCGGCTGAGACGCCCTCATCTAATTCATTTTGCTCTTTATTATAAATCATATCTATTCCTTTCATTAAGGTCTCTTTATCCAAAGCGCTTTGTCCCACTGCTACCATATAACCGTCTTTATCCAAAAACAGTGTTGTTGGAAGCGCCACTATGCCATAGGTCATAGCGCCGTTTTGTTTTGTATCATAATAAACAGGGAATGTATATTTACCGCCGTCTATAAATTTCTTTGCTTTTTCCTTTGTCTCACGCGCCCCGTCTGTCATATTAAGCATTATAAAGTTTATTTCGTCTTTGTATTCCTTATATACTTCTTCAAAGTGTGGCATTTCAGACGTGCAAGGACCACACCAACTAGCCCAAAAATTAATTACAGTCGGTTTGTTTATAAGTTCACTCAACTTTATTGTATTTCCGTCATAGTCCTCAAATGTTATATCAGGCGCTTTTGTCAAATCCTCTTTGCTTGCCTCATCTCCTGTTGAGCCTGAATTTTCATTTTGAGAAGATTCAGAATTTGAATTTTGCGCAACTAAATTATTTGCCTGTACTTTGCCCTGTAAATTATCATATAACAGCTTTGCGCCTATTATGACTACAACCAGCGCTGCCAATAATATTATGGTATTCAGTTTTTTATTCTTATTCATATTTTACCTCTTTTTTTATATCTATATTATTTTGTTATGACTGTACCGCAAAAAATGACAGAAAATATCCAAACCCGCCTGTCATCATAAGTATACCTACTATTATCAACAATACGCCCGATACAGTGTTAATAATCTTATAATTTCTCTTTATAAAATCAAATGTGCTCTTTAATTTATCTATTAATACAGCGCTTATAAAGAATGGTATTCCCAAACCTATCGAATAAAAAAGCAACATCAAAATACCCTTTGTTGCAGAACCCTGCTGAGACGCCATTACAAGCGCAGAACCCAGAAAAGCCCCCACACACGGCGTCCAACCGACAGAAAATATCATACCGAAAACCATTGATGAGAAAAAGCCCAAATTACCGGTATTCATTTTCTTTGCGCCACCGTTAAATATCGAAAATTTAAACACACCCATAAAACTTAATCCAAAGAAAGTTACGATAAGTCCGGTTACTATATTGACAACTGTTTGATATTTTGTTAAAAAGCTGCCCAATGTTCCCGCAAAAGCCCCAAGTAATACAAAAACAAAAGTAAAGCCAAGTATAAAACCAAAGGCATTTGTAATTGTTTTCTTTTTATTGTTTTCTGTATTTCCACCCGCAAAGTAAGAAATATATATTGGAAGCATAGGAAGAAGGCAAGGTGATATAAATGTTATTATTCCTTCCAAGAAAGCAACTGCATATTCCATTTTTATTAAACTCCTAACTGATTTTTTTAACTGATATAACACAAAAAAATCTATTAATCAATTATAATTATTTTAATTATTATATAGTAATCAGATGTATTTTGTATGTGATATTATCACAAAATATAATCTATATACTATTATTGTTTATGATATACAATATTTATTGAAATATTATACATTTTTCTACATAGTATATTTCAAGTTTATATTTTATCCATTGACAACAAGCATTAATAAATGTTAAAATTTTTATTTGAGAGATAGTTATTTTATAATAATAGATTTATAAATACTAATAAAAATATCAATAATCAATTTTTTACTTTAAAGGAGATTCAAAAATGTCAGGACATTCAAAATGGAGTACCATTAAAAGAAAAAAAGGTGCGTCTGACGCTCAAAGAGCCAATGTTTTTACTAAAATAGCCAGAGAGATGTCAGTTGCAGTTAAACAAGGCGGAGCTGATCCGTCAGCAAACAGCAAATTGCGTGACTGTATAGCAAAAGCAAAGGCTGCAAATATGCCTAACGATAATATAGACAGATGTATCAAAAAAGCTGCCGGCGGTGACGATAAAGAAAACTTTGAAGAGCTAATATACGAAGGCTACGGCCCATGCGGCGTAGCTGTAATGGTAGAAACACTTACAGATAACCGTAACCGTACAGCAGGCGATTTGCGTCACTATTTTGATAAATTTGGCGGAAATATGGGACAAACAGGTTGCGTATCATTTATGTTTGAACGCAAAGGTGTAGTTGTTATAGAAAACGAAGACAACGAAACAGATGAAGACAAGGCGCTTGAAATTTGTCTTGAAATCGGCGGTGACGATGTCAATATGGACGACGGTGTATTTGAAATTTACTGTGACGCAGGTAATGTAGGTAACTTGCGTGAGGAACTTGAAAAAAACACAAAATACAAAGTTCTGTCTGCGCAAGCTGAATATTTGCCATCAACAGAAACAGCTATTGATGACCCTGACCTAAAAATCAAAATGTCAAGACTACTCGACACATTGGAAGATAATGATGATGTTCAAAACGTATGGCACAACTGGGAAAATCAAGATGATAAATAGTGGTTATTTATCACAATAACCACTATTTATTAAGATAGGAGCATATAATGTTCAATAAAATAATATCTTTATCTCTTAATCCTGCAATAGACATTACACTATGGACAGATACTCTACATTCAGGCGATAATATTGTAGAGTCGGAAAGATATGATGCTGCCGGCAAAAGTATGAATGTTTCCCGCGCTTTGCGTGCATACGGTGTGGAAAGCACAGCCATCGTATTACTTGGCAAGCATAATATATTTCGATATGAAGACCGTCTGATAAACGAAAAGATGAATTATAAGGTTATTGTAATAGACGGTTATACCCGTGAAAATTTAAGCATAGTTCAACCTGATCACACAGTTACAAGACTTATGCGTGACGGTTTTTGTGTAGAACATGAAAAAATACAGGAAATACTGGATATTCTTTCGGAAGAAATTGTTGAAAACAGTTTAGTTGTTATTTCCGGCAAGTTGCCACGTGGTATATCTCCAAATGTGTTTATGTCTATATGTAAACATATAGACAGTTTGGGCGCAAAGATATCCATAGACACTTCTTCACTGTCAATGGAAGAAATAATAAAAATCAAACCTTTTATTGTTAAGCCAAACCTTGAAGAAGCCTGTCACATAGCTCAAAGACAACTTGTATCTGAGCAAGATGTTATTGATTTCGGTAAAGAACTTAACAGTAACGGTATCACTCACTGTATAGTTAGCGCCGGCGCAGACGGTATATACTATACATCTACCGAAAATCCATCTATGCGCATATTGGTGCCATCAATCGATGTATGCTCAACAGTCGGCGCAGGTGACTGTTCCCTTGCGGGCTTTATCTACGCTTTGCAAGAAGGCAAAAGTATAGAAAAAGCATTAAGAGTGGCTGCCGCTTTCGGCACAGCCGCATGCTTGACAGAAGGAACAAACCCACCGCCAAAACTATCGTATGCAAATATTTTGCAACAAGTTTATATAGAAAAAGTATAATTCAATTATTTACGAGATGATTAATAAAAAAATTAGTCGTCTCGTTTATTTTATAAAAAAGAGGATTAGTTATGGAAAATACAAATTATAACATAATAAAAGACTGCATAGAAAACACCCCTTCGCTGATAGAAAAATTGCAAAAAACATCTTTGCCTATATGTATTTACGGAATGGGGGACGGCGCGGAAAAACTGCTAAAAGTTTTTTCTTACTACAATATAGACTATGCCGATTTTTTCGCAAGCGACGGGTTTGTCCGTGGTCACAGCTTTCACAATAAACGTGTGAAATCCTTTTCCGAAATAAAAAACGACTACGAAGATTTTATTATTGTGGTTGCCTTTGCCTCCTCACTGCCTGATGTTATGAACAGAATAAAAGATATGTCACAACATCATACGCTATATATACCTGATTTACCCGTTGTCGGCGAAAATATTTTCACAAAAGAATTTGCGCGAAAAAATATCGACAGTCTTGTCAAAGCATACGAAGTTATGGCAGACAGTCAATCTAAGCTTGTATTTCTAAATACTCTAAAATACAAAATATCGGGCGAAAGTAAATATTTGTGGGAAATGGAAACAGACAAGGACGAAGTATTCAATAATGTTCTAAGACTGAGTGATACCGAAATATTTTGCGATTTGGGCGCATATCGTGGCGACACAATAGATGAATTTTTGCGATATACAAACAATAAATATAATAAGATATACGCAATGGAAGCAGACGAAAAAACATTCAAAAAATTGGAAATACACTGTGAAAATATAAAAAACACAGATATATACAATATGGCTGCATGGCGCAAAGAAGAAACACTGCATTTTGCTAAACGCGCCGGCAGAAACTCACGACTTCAAAGTATTACCGAATTTGATATTGTACCAAAAAAACTTGTGGATATAAAGGCAAATTCAGTTGACAATATACTTAACAATAGACCAATAACATATTTAAAAATGGATATAGAGGGCGCAGAATATGAAGGAATAATGGGCGCAAAAAATACGCTTGAAACTTATAAACCCAAACTTAATATCGCAGGGTATCACCGTAGCGAAGATATTTTTAAAATACCGCTTCTTTTAAAAAGTATTAACAGCGAATATAAGGTTTATTTCAGACATCACCCTTATTTTCCTGCATGGGACAATAACTTTTATTTTATTTAATAACTCTAATTTAATTTTTTTATGTTGATGATTAAAAAATTTTTGTTTGATAATACTATAAGTAAGACACTTTGGAAAAAATTAACAATAAAAATACTTTTGGTTGAAAGGACAGAAAAACTATGAAATCATCAAAAAATATAAGTAAATTTGAACTTGCTCTATTTTTGGGACTTATAATATCCGTTATTATAACTTGTTTTATGCCATTTTACAGTGAATGTAAATCTTTGCAAAATGATGTGTTGCGTCTACATATTCCCGCTAATTCTGACAGTGCGGAAGACCAACAAATAAAACTTATGGTGCGTGATGCCATACTTGATGAGGCAGGATATTTATTTGAGAATACTGCAAATTTGGACGAGGCAAAAAAACAAGCCGAAAAGAATTTAGATATATTTAAAAATATAGCCGAAAGAGTACTTGCAGAAAATAACGTAAATCAAACAGTCAAAGTATCTATTGAAGAAAATACATTTGTAGATACAAGAACTTATGATAAACTAATTATGCCCTCAGGAAGATTTACCGCGCTTAGAATAGAACTTGGTAGCGGGAAAGGGAAAAACTGGTGGTGTGTTATGTATCCGCCTATGTGCGTTGATTGTTGCAGTATGAAATCTACCGATATTACAAATAAATTGTTAAGCTTAAAAGACTATCCAAACTATAAAATGGCATTTGCAAGCGTAGAAATATTTGAAAGATTTTTAAATATTATAAATACACCGGCATATAAACTTATAAAATAATAATAAATTTTATTTTTCTACAAATTATGTACTAAAAATAATTTAATTAAATGCAAATTATTGTATTTTTTTACTTGAAATATTAAAATTTTCATATTATAATATATTTAGATGTAAACGCTTTTTAATAATAAAAATTAAATGGTATTTTTGCTTATTATGACAATTTTTATTTAAATTAAAGATTTATAACTATTTATAGAAAGGAAATTTTTTATGTTAGCGAAAAAAAATACAAAACAAGCTGAGGCTGAAATAAATACTGTTATTGGAGAAAACACAACTTTTGAAGGAATTATAACAACAGAATCAAGTCTGAAAGTCGAAGGAACAGTTAAAGGTGATATACGTTCATCAGGACACGTTATTGTCGGCACAAAAGGATTTGTCGACGGAAATATAAATGCCGGCAATCTATACGTAGCAGGAAAAATAAACGGTGACGTAAACGTTCAGCAAAAAACACAATTTGTATCAGGCGGTTATCTACACGGTAATATTATATCAAATGATATCTCTATGGAAATCGGTTCTATGATTGACGGTATGTGTAAGACAAATAACGGTATGGAAGGACTTGAATACAAGAGTATTCCACCAAAAAACAAAGAACTTCCAACAAGTGATGATAAAACAGTAGAAGTTTAATATTCATATTATTCCTTATCTTACAGCGTGTCAAAAAAGGTATAGATATTCGTCATAATGACGAAATCTATAAAAGTTTTCCGCAGAAAACGGAAGGCTTTTGCCGTGCAAACGCATTTTTGAATGTGAATTTTGGCATAAATACCAAAAGAGGAAACTTTTTTTGCAAAAGAAAAAGTTTCTTTGAAATTACCCCTTTTGTACATATTTTTTCGGTAATAGTTTTTTTGACAGTCTGCCTTATCTTATTTAATTAATAAGATAAGGTTTTTTTTGATAAAATTTATATATCTATTGAAAAAAAACACAAAAAACTATATAATGAAATCTGATAAATTTATAATTTGGAGGAAAATCTGCGATGAATTACTATCTTGGAATCGACCTTGGAGGCACAAATATTGCTGTTGGTATTGTCAACGATGAGGAAAAACTAATAGCAACAAACTCTACGCCTACACCACAATCCACAACAACAGAAGGACTATGCTCAACAATCGAGAATTTCTGCAAAGAATTTTTAAAGGAAAACAATATTAAAACAGAAGAACTTAGCGGTATAGGTATTGGCGCTCCCGGACAGGTAGATGTTACAAATTCAACAATCAGCTTTATTTGTAATCTAAATTTAAGAAACGTAAATATTGGTGAATATCTTACAGAAAAAATGGGTGTGCCTACTTATGTTTGCAACGATGCTGATGCCGCCGCTTTCGGCGAAGCAAAAGCAGGTAGCGCAAAGGGATATAATAAATGTGTCGCTGTAACGCTCGGTACAGGTGTCGGTACAGGTATTATTATAGGCTCTGATATTATACCAAGCGAAGGTGGTCATATGGTTATAGTGTATGACGGTGAACCTTGCAACTGCGGTAGAAAAGGTTGCTATGAAAGTTATGCTTCCGCAACAGCGCTAATTAGACAAACAAAAAAAGCAATGGACGAAAATCCAACTTCAAAACTTTGGGAAGTGGCAAACGAAAACGCTGGCAAAGTAAACGGCAAAACTGTTTTTGACGCTATGGACAGAGATGACGAAGTTGCAAAAAAAGTTTTTGATACATATATAAACTATGTTGGTTGCGGACTTGTTGATATCGGTAATACTCTACGTCCTGATATCATTTGTCTTGGCGGTGGTATCTGCGCGCAAGGAGAAAGACTTACAAAACCACTTAATGAATATATGCAAAGAGAACAATACCCACTGCCAACAGGTGAATACACAAAGGTTGTTACATGCTCACTTGGTAATGACGCAGGCATTATAGGCGCCGCACTTTACTCAAAATACAAAAAATAACTATAAAGGAATATAAGTATTAAAATGCAAAGTTTTTTTAATATAGACAAAAAATTAATAGATATAGCAAACAGAGCAGAGGAAAAAGCAAAAGACGCTCTGCTTGCTGTTGAAAAAAATTATGAATATAATTCGGCAAAAGTTTTAAATGCATTTATAGAAAACCGTGTAAGTGATGCTAACTTTAAAGGTACAACAGGATACGGCTATGACGATAAAGGCAGAGATGACCTAGACCGAGTATACGCGCAAATTTTCGGTACGGAAGATGCCCTTGTACGTCATACATTCGTATCAGGTACGCACGCGCTGGCAACAGCTCTTTTCGGCGTACTTCGTCCGCAAGACAAAATGGTATCTGTCACAGGTGACCCTTACGACACACTGGAAGAAACAATAGGAATACGTGGCGAAAAAAATATCGGTTCATTACTTGAATATGGTATAAAATACGAAAAAATAGAGCTGAACGATGATGGTACGCCAAAACTACCGGAGATAGCAAACGCTGCGAAAACAGCCAAAATGATATATATACAACGTTCACGTGGCTATTCCTTGCGTCCTTCACTGTCTATCGATACAATAAAACAAATTTGCGATACGGCAAAGGACAGCAATCCAAATGTTATAATTATGGTAGATAACTGTTATGGTGAGCTTGTTGAAAAATTAGAGCCTACACAGGTAGGCGCAGACCTACTGGCAGGCTCATTAATCAAAAATTTAGGTGGCGGTATAGCGCCCACAGGCGGATATATAGCAGGACGCAAAGACCTTGTGGAACAATGCGGTTATAGACTGACTTGTCCCGGAATGGGCAAAGAGGTTGGCTGTACCCTTGATAACCTACGCGCTATGTATTTGGGACTGTATATGGCTCCACAGGTAGTTTGCAACGCTGTGAAAACAGCAATATTTGCGTCAGCCTTTTATGAAGAACTTGGCTTTGGAGTGCTACCGAAATATAACGAACCACGTACGGATATTATACAATCTGTTCTTTGTGAAAACAAAGAGAATTTAGTTGCTTTTTGTCAAGGTATACAGAGCGGTTCACCTGTTGACGCTTATGTTACACCTGAACCGTGGGCAATGCCGGGATATGACAGCGAAGTAATAATGGCGGCTGGCGCGTTTACTATGGGCGCTTCCATTGAGCTTTCCGCAGATGCGCCTATCCGTCCGCCGTTTGCGGCATGGTTACAGGGAGGGCTCACTTATCCGACAGGCAAAATAGGAGTTATGCTATCTGCGCAACAAATGCTAAACAAAGGGTTAATCACATTATAATAATTATTTTATTTTAAGAGATTTGAGCAGTTCTTTTTTACTGCTGTCAATACGATAACTTTCAAGTGCTTTCTGTATAGTTTTATTATGAACAAATACAGAAAGTACTTTATTTTTTATATATGGGAATGTTTCTTCATATTGTTTTGCCAACGCTGTCGCAAAATACCACGCAATCATCATATTAATATAGTATTCATCAGATTTCACATCTGCTGCTTTTTGCAAATATTCCGCTTTAAAATCATTGTCTAAATAATACACCATAAGCATTTCTATGGCAAATCTTACTGTATATGTATCATTCGATTTTAACCATTCGTCTATTTTTATAATTAGACTTTGTTTATATTTTTTAAAAATTTTCGGACGTATACAGTCGCAGGTTGCCCAATTATCAACATAAGGTAAAAATTTTTCCAATTTTTCCATAACTGTATCATAATCTTTAATATCTTCTATAATCATTGCGTGCAAATTATTTTCTTCATAATACTTATGCGGTAAAATTTCAATAAAATCTTTTGCAAGTTGTGTATTTTTTATTTCTTTCGCATATTGTCGCAATATGGGTGTGCGTACGCCTATCACTCTGTTTTTATCAATATTTGGTATCAGTTTTTGATGAAATATTTTGTACTCATTGTCCTGTAATAAAAATAATTTTTCCTGTATTGTTTTTTCTGCCAATCCCGGCACTTCCTTTATAAATATAATATAAAAAAATAGACTTTTCCGTTTATTTAAAAAAGCCTATAATCAATTTTTATTTTATCGTTTTGAAAGTAGTTTGCGGAAATTCATTAAGTGTCAATTCTATCGCTTTTTTCTCCAAACTGTCATCAAAACTTTGTTCTGCATTAGGATAAAGTCTGGATAAAAATCCACGTAAAAACATAGGATTTTTTACCATAATAGGACCGAGCTGCCACGTCCCTATATAGTTTTTATAGTAATTTCCCTCATATTCGCTATCCTCTACTCCGTCGCCCGCCCCGCAAATCAATCTAAATAAAGGTTGCGTATTCCTCATATTTTCAATATGCGCTGTCCGGTTTATAAAGCCATAGCATTTATAGTCTGTATTATTATATACACAACTTACATTGTCACTTATAAACACGCCGTTTGTATCACGCGCCGTATAGTCGAAAAAACCTATACCGCTGAATTTTTCACCGTCTGTAAGCGTAAACTCTTTGCCGAATAACAGCCGAGCATTACCTGTAATCAAAAAATTTATGCCATTTTCTATCGCTTCAAAAGTTTTATCCTTAAATTTTATAAAATGTTCTGATGCAACAGCCAAATTCTTCATCTTGCCGGGGCCTATATATACCAACTTTATATCTTTATAATCAATATCGTCCTCTATGCTTTTTTGTATTACATTGACTTTTATATTCATCTGTTCCAAACGCTTTTTTATTAATACTATATTTGCGATATCTCCATACAAATCCAATAAGTCTGTATAAAGACAAAGTATATTACATTGTTCCATTGTTCGCTATCCTCCAATCAGTTTTTTAAAGCCGATACAATATTTTTCTCATCATAAAGCTCAGACAATATATAGAGAGTACCCTTTGTTTTAGCCACTGTATTTTTCAAATTTTTAAGATTGGTCTCTATTAAAATTTGACTTTCGGCAAAACCGGCAAGACTTAACGCCACCGCCAAATCATAGGCACGTGGTCCTGTGCAAACTATTGAATTCACATTATTTAACAGTTTACTGAAAGTTATATCATAAAGCCATGTAGTATCTTTGTGTCCTGTGTGGTTTATATTGTTGACAAAAATTATAACCGACTTTTCTTCTTTTTGTTCTGCAACATACATTAGTGAGCTGTCAAATGAAACAGGATTTTGATTTTTTGAAAGTATCATCACAGCGTCACGGTCTTTTATCTTAAATCTATTGTAACGTTGCTTTAATCCTGTATATTCGCTCGCGGTTTTCGCCGCGCTCTCTATATTCAGTCCCAATTCCGAACAAGCCGAAACAGCGCTAACAATATTTATTATATTGAACACAGCGGGATAATTTGTCTTTACCTCTACACCGTTTATTGTAAACGTGCCATTTTGCAAGTTTATGTTTTCTGCAATATATTTAGCTTTCGGTGTGCTATATCCACAACCCGTACACTTAAATTTACCTATATGGTTATAGTGATAATATTCATATTGTGTTTTGGCAAAACATTTCGGGCATCTTTTTGCGTCATTTGTTATATTGTCGGAAGTTTCTGTGGAAAGCTCCGTTCTGTCAACCGTAAAATATACTCTTTCATTATCTTGCGCCAAATTTGCGGAAATAGGGTCATTTCCGTTCAAAATAAGTTTAACATCTTTTCCTATCATTCCATTTAATATATTTACTATCAAATCCACATTACCGTTACGCGTAAGCTGGTCGCGGTATAAATTGGTACATAATAAATAATCAGGCTGAAAATCTTTAAAAATACGTCTGCTGAAACGTTCGTCCACTTCCAAAACAAGAAAATCTTTTTTTATCTTACCGTTTAGATTGCTTGCCCATAAAAATGTTGACGCTATACCACCCGTAAGATTTGAACCTTTTGCATTATTTGCAACTTTATATCCATTTTGACGCAAAATATACGCTATTAAATTGGCTGTTGAAGTTTTACCGTTACTGCCTGTTACCGCAAGAATTTTACCTGATACACTAAACTTTTTAAAAAAATCCGGACAAATTTTAAGAGCTATTTCACCCGGTAAATTACTGGATTTCCCCACTATACTACCAATAAAATATATTATTTTACCAACAATAAGTGACAATACGAATTTCATTTTATTTTCTCCTTTGATTTTCAAAAAACATTTATATAAATAATACCATTTATTACAAATATATACAAGTAAAAATACTGTTCTTTTTGTATAAAAGATAATTTTTTATAGTATCTTTATTCATTGACAAAAACAGAAATAAGATGTTATTATATTTACTGTATAATTCATTTTTAAAATATAAATAACTATGAATTAATTTGACAGCCATTATTGGCTGTCTTTAAAATATCTACTTTTACTATTGGGAGAAAATTTTTATTATGAAAGAAATGTTTGATACTTTAAAAAGAGCATTAAGAAAAACAGATAAAGTATTGCTGCCTGTATCATTAATTTTGTCAACAATAAGTATACTTATGCTAATGGGATTATATTACTCCAATATGCTCCCCGGTAAACGAACGATAATAATGCAAATTGCGGCTGTCACAATAGGCGTTGTCGGGGCAATTATACTTGCTGTTCTTGATATTGATTGGCTTGCACCACTATGGAAATTATACTTACCCCCTATAATTTTTCTAATGTTACTTACCCTGTTTGTAGGTGTTCAACGTGAAGGCTCTGAAAACCGAAGTTGGCTTAGAATAGCAGGTATAAGTATTCAACCGTCAGAATTTTTAAAAATTGTTTTTATTTTGTCTTTTGCATACCATTTAAGTTTGGTATATGAAGAAATAAACAATTTGCGTGTATTGATACCCGTGCTTATACATGGCGCTGTTCCTATTATCCTTATACTGTTGCAAAAAGATGACGGTGTTGCAATAATAATGATGTGCATTATTATTACTATGCTTTTTGTTGCGGGAATAAGTAAAAAATATATTATCGCAGGCTTTATTGCCCTACCGATTGTAATTCCTATACTATGGTTTTTTGTACTGTCAGACTTCCAAAAACGACGCTTTATGGTAATATGGGATCGCTCGATTGACCCACTGAATATTGGATACCAACAACTGCGAGGATTGACATCTATGGGTTCAGGAAGAATATTTGGTAACGGTATCTTTACCAATGACCATATATCTGTACCACTGAATTATAACGACTTTATATATACGTTTGTAGGCGACTCTATGGGATTTGTAGGCTGTTTTTTGGTTATTGTTTTAATTGCAATAATTTGCGTAAGAATTATACAAATAGGTTATCTTTGTGAAAATCCATTGGGCAAATTTATCTGCGCAGGAGTTTTTGCAATGATAGCTTTCCAAACTGTAATCAATATAAGTATGTGCCTAATGTTAATGCCTGTTATCGGCGTTACATTACCTTTTATGTCTGCCGGTGGCTCAGCCGCGCTATCAAATTTTGCCGCTGTCGGACTGGCTATGTGTATTCACAAAACCAATAAAAAGAATATGTTTGATAAAGATTTATACATAGATACGGGAATTAAAAAAACTCAGTAAAATAAGGAGCTTAATTTATGGTAATAACAAATGCAAAAATTTTTACTTGTGATAATGACAGAATTATAGAAAACGGATATGTTGAATATCATAACGGAAAAATTACCGCTCTCGGCAGTGGAAAATATAACGGTGACGATGAAACTTTTGACGCAGAGGGACAAATGCTATTTCCGGGCTTCATAGACGCACATTGTCATATTGGTATGTTTGAGGAAGGTATCTGTTTTGAGGGAGATGACGGTAATGAAATGACAGACCCCTGCACCCCGCAAATACGGGCAATAGACGCTATAAATCCTATGGATATTGCGTTTAATGATGCCATAAGTTATGGTATAACCACTGTTGTAACAGGTCCGGGAAGCTCAAATCCAATAGCGGGACAAATAGTTGCTATGAAAACTTATGGTAAAATTATTGATAAAATGATAATAAAAACACCTGTCGCAATAAAATTCGCGCTTGGCGAAAATCCCAAAAAAACATACGACAGCAAAGACGAAACACCATCTACACGAATGGCAATAACATCTATTATCCGTGAACAATTAATAAAAGCGCAAAAATATGCAAAAGATATTGAAAAAGCAAAAAATGAAGAAAATGATATGCCTGACTATGATGCGAAATGCGAAGCTCTACTTCCATTATTAAACAGGGAAATAAAAGCGCATTTCCATATTCACAGGGCAGACGATATATGCACGGCAATACGTATAAGCAAAGAGTTTAATTTGGATACAGTGCTTATACACTGTACAGAGGGGCATATACTAGCCGATGAACTTGCCGAAGAAAAATATCCGATAGTAGTAGGTCCTATTATTTCTACCCGTTCCAAACCTGAACTAAAAAATGTATCACGTGAAAACTATGCAAAACTGAAACGCGCCGGAAATATAGTTGCAATTAATACAGATTTTCCAGAAGTTCCGATAGAGATGTTGGCAATGTCTGTTGCAATCTGTGGAAAATATTGTGATTACTCATTAAATGAGCTAATAAAAAGTATTACCTGCGATGCCGCAAAAATAGTTGGAATTTATGACAGAGTAGGCAGTATCACTGTTGGTAAAGATGCAGATTTAATATTATTTAAGAACAGTCCGTTAGAACTGCTTGAAAAACCAACCAAAGTAATTATTAATGGAAAATTTGTAGATAATTAATAAAATTTATTAATTTATCATTGAAAAACTATCTGTTATGTGTTATACTATAAGCATAAATTAATAAAAGTTATTTATTAATTTGATATTATCGTTAAATACAGTATACTAAATAACTTATGGGTTATCTGCAAGTATACTTTAAAGCGATAATAAATAACAGAGTTGTTTGCAGGACAACGGAATGGAGCTTAATATGAAGGTTACTTACATTGGTAAAAAGACAGTAGTTAAAGATTCATTTAAGGAGCATTTTGAAAAAAAATTTGAAAAACTGGAAAAATTCTTTGATGACACACAAGAGGTAAATGTTGTTGTAACAAACAACAATGAAGATGAAACAGTAGAGGTTACTATAAAATCTCACGGTATGTTTTTCAGAGCAGAAAAAACAACTAATGACCGTTTTGCATCAGTTGACGGGGTTATTGATATTTTATCAAATCAAATTATAAAAAATAAAACAAGATTAGAGAAAAAACATAAAGAAATTGATATAAAAAATTCTATGAATGAATTTTACGATATTGATACTGATGATACAGATGTACTTGTTAAGACAAAGAAGTTTGTTGTAGATGTAATGGATATAGAAGAGGCTATTTTGCAAATGAATATGCTTAACCACCAATTCTTTATGTTCCGTAGTGATGAAACAGGTGAAATTAATGTAGTTTATCGTCGTAATGATGGTAATTACGGTTTACTTGAACCAATTAAATAACAAATTAATATGCCAAAACATATTAGCCCTGAGATTATTTAAGTCTCAGGGCTTTTCTTTATACAAAAATTAAACAAATATTTTCTCTTTATTATCTTAAAATTATTGCATCTGCAAAAAAGTTCTTTGTCTTAACAAGTATATCTTTTATCAAATACAAATTAAATAAGACACAAAAAAAGAGACACTCAAAAGAATGTCTCTTTGTGGCTCCCCAAGTTGGACTCGAACCAACGACCCTGCGGTTAACAGCCGCATGCTCTACCGACTGAGCTATTGAGGAATATTAATACCGGCAAAGACCTATTTTCACAGGCAGCTTCCCGCCAACTATCTTCGGCACGTATGAGCTTAACTACTGTGTTCGGAATGGGAACAGGTGGGACCTCATAGTAATAAATACCGGTTATAATCAAATTAAATGGTGACCCGTGGGGGAATCGAACCCCCGTTTTCGGCGTGAGAGGCCGATGTCTTGACCGCTTGACCAACGGGCCATATCTGGTTGAGTTACTATATCAATTAAGGTAAGTGAGAACAACCGTTTTCACTTACCTTAAAAATACACACTTGGTGCACCATCAGGGACTCGAACCCGGGACCCACTGATTAAGAGTCAGTTGCTCTACCATCTGAGCTAATGGTGCAGATTAGTGAGCATACCCTCAAAATCGAACAATGAACGTTTACAGTTTAATGCTAATGACTTA
>JAHHTQ010000015.1 GCA_020024555.1 Angelakisella sp. | reverse complement strand
AAATTTTGATTTTTACTTTACAAATACTCTGTAAACCCCTTTTTCAAGCCACTTTGTAAGTTTTAAAAATTTTTTAAATTTTTAAACTGTTGAAATAAAAATCTTATTATTTTTATAAAAGTGTTTGTAAACATTTTTTATTTTAACCTAAATATGTTACAAAAAAACATATAATTTGTTAATTATTTATCAATAAATACGCAAAAAAATTAGGCTCTATTAAAAAATAAAGCCTAATACTCTCAAAAAAACCTATTACTAGAAAAATATGTACAAAAAGAGGTAATTTCAAAGAAACTTTTTCTCTTGCAAAAAGTTTCCTCTTTTGGCATAAATGCCAAAATTCACCTTCAAAAATGCGCTTGCACGGCAAAAGCGTTCCGTTTTCTGCGGAAAACGTCTTAGGCTCTGCCTAAGAACCGCAATTTTTTGAAAAAAATTGAGTAAAACTTTTATACTCTTCATCATTATAAAGAATGACTATAGCTTTTTACACGCTGAGGCTCTATCAAAAAATAAAGCCTAAAAATTATATTAAAGTATATTTTTCAAATTTTTCAGTTCTGTTTCTACTTGCGTATATACAGATGAATTTCCTGCATAGAAATCTTTGTAATTAAATGTACTGTCATATCTAAACAAAATAAATCCGCCGTATTCCGAAAGTTGTCTTGCATCATTTACCTGTCTTGCCAAAATATCCGTACTGTTTACCCATTCATTTTTACCGTTTTCTCCTGCCCACGTATCAACTTTTCCGAATTTATATGTAGCAAGACCCGTATAAATCTTTACCCCTGTCTTTTTAGCCATATCATTAAACATTTGTAAAGTTTGACTGTATGGACAAATTTTATTATTAAATCCAAAATACATTTGCGGGCATAAGTAGTCTATTATTCCTTCTTCCATAAGCTCTTTTACATCTACATATTGTCCATTTAAGTTATTATCGTTATTTCCCTGCGGAGATATACCGAATAATATATTCTTGTTTACTTTTTTAATTGTTTCGTTTACGCTTCTCATTAAAGTTGTGACATTATTGCGTCTCCACTGAGCAAGACTTTTTTTGCCACCGCTTTGTTTATATAAATTATATTGATCTCTGTCAAAGTCCTCGTCGGTTGTCGGATAAAAATAGTCATCAAAATGTATAGCATCTATATCATAATTTTTTACTATTTCGTATACACCTGATACTATTAAGTCCTGCGCCATTCTGCTTGCGGGATTATATGTGATTTTATCTTTATAATCTACCGCATCACCTGTTTTTAGCATAGTTTTTGCAGGATTGTCATTATGAATTTGCCATGATCTGTCCTTTGTTACCCTATATGGATTTATCCATGCTTCTATTCTCAAACCTCTGTTGCGCGCTTCCGTAACCATAATTTGCAATGCATCAAAAGGTTCTTCGCCTATTCCGCCTTGTTTTCCGTTAAATAAATAGGAACTTGGGAAATATTCTGAATTATAAATCGCATCACCAAAAGGACGAACCTGAACAACGACTGTATTTAATCCAAAGTTTTTACAGGTATCAAATTGCTCTGCTATATTTTTTGTAAATTCAGATTGTGTCTTATTTGTAAGTATTTTTTCCAACTCCAAATACGAAATCCACATTGAACGCACTTCGTTTGGCGGCGCCTCTACTGTATGCGATATATTTGATGAAGTTTGTTCCAATGAACTAACGGTAGATGTTTTCACAGGCTTTTCCTCCTCTTTGGATTCAGATTTGCTTTGTGATTGTGACTCTGATTTTGAGCTTGTGACTGATTGTGATGAACCTGATATTGATGTATCGACAGACGGACTTTCCGGAGGAGGAGATGGTATAGACTCATCTGCTTCCGCACTTGTTGTTGGTAAATATTGATTACCGTCTATTATTTGAGGTGCATCATTTACATTTTGACAGGCAACACCCATAGTCAAAACCACCATTGCTGTAAAAAGCGCTAATAATTTTTTTGCGTTCAACTAAATATCCTCTTTCTATATATACTCTATATTATATGTATTATTTTATCTCTTAAATATTGCGTCTATTATAAATATTACTATTTTTTTATATTTAGGTCAATATATAGTATAAAATATTTTAATGACCTATACTCCAAAAATACGCTTATTATACGCAAAAATATACTGTATTCTATATTTTTGTATTAATATCCATATATTTACAAAGTAACTTTAACAAACATAACAAATATTAATATCAAAAGTATTGAATAAAAAATTTGTGTGATATATAATATTAAACAGTATTCAACACTGATTATATATTAATGTTAAAAAAATTATAAGGAGATAAAAAGTGAGTTTTTTACCTATAACAAAAGAAGAAATGCTGGAACGTGGTTGGTACTATCCGGACTTTGTATGCGTCACAGGTGACGCATATGTCGACCACCCAAGTTTTGGTATTGCCATTATTTCACGTGTGCTTGAAAGTTTAGGCTTTAACTGTGTAATTCTTTCTCAGCCACGTTATGATAACTGTGAAGATTTTAAACGCTTTGGCAGACCTCGATATGGTTTTTTGATAACAGGCGGAAATATTGACTCTATGGTTGCGCACTATTCAGTTGCCAAAAAACGCAGACAAGAAGATACCTATACCCCCGGAAATGTAATAGGAAAACGTCCGGACAGAGCCGCGCTTGTTTATGCAAAACTTGCAAGAGAGGCTTTCCCCGATGTAAATATTATGCTCGGGGGCTTGGAGGCATCTTTGAGAAGGTTTGCTCACTATGACTATTGGGACGATGCGGTTCGTCCGTCACTGCTGATAGAAAGTGGCGCTGACCTACTGATGTACGGTATGGGTGAACACACAATAAAAGAGCTTGCGACAAGATTGCGTAATGGCGAGAAACTTGAAAATATACGGGATATCCGTGGTACTTGCTACGCAATAGACGCAAGTGAACCATTACCACCGGATACGGTTACGTGCGCGTCTTTTGAAAAAGTACGTGAAGACAAAAAAGCCTATGCAAAAGCCACTCAAATACAACTACTGGAACAAGACCATGTATATGGCAAGGCTATTGCGCAAAAACATGGTGACAAAATCCTTATACAAAACAAGCCTACCATTCCACTTGTACAAGAAGAACTTGACGAAGTATGGAACTTACCGTTTGAAAGATACTATCACCCAAGTTACGAAAAACTCGGCGGAGTAAAGGCTATTGAAGAAGTAGAGTTTTCAATTATGCACAATCGTGGTTGCTATGGTTCGTGTAACTTCTGCGCAATTACATTTCATCAGGGGCGGGTTGTTACATCACGCAGCCACGAATCTGTTATAAAAGAGGCAAAAAAATTTACTGAAAATCCACATTTCAAAGGATATATTCACGACGTAGGAGGGCCTACCGCAAATTTCAGAACAAGCGCCTGTCCCAAACAAATGACAAAGGGTGTCTGTAAAGATAAAAAATGTCTTTTCCCTACTGTTTGTCCTGCAATAAAAGCTGACCATACCGACTATATTGAGCTATTGCGTGAACTTCGGCAAATTAAAGGCGTAAAAAAAGTTTTTGTCCGCAGCGGTTTGCGTTTTGACTATATTATGGCTGACAAAAGCGATGAATTTATGAAAGAATTAATTGAGCACCACATCAGCGGACAATTAAAAGTTGCGCCTGAACACTGTTCTCCAAATGCTCTTTCAAAAATGGGTAAACCTGATGTTAAAGTATTTACAAAATTTGCCGAAAAGTTTTATCAGCTTACCAAACAGGCGGGAAAAGAACAATACCTTGTGCCATATCTTATGTCATCTCACCCCGGCTGCACACTGAAAGATGCGGTTATCCTGACGGAATACCTAAAAAAACATAATATGCGTCCCGAACAGGTACAGGACTTTTATCCAACACCCGGCACTCCGTCAACTTGTATGTTCTATACAGGACTTGACCCATATACTATGGAAAGCGTATACATTCCACGTGACCCTTACGAAAAGAAACTGCAAAGAACACTTTTACAATACTACAAACCGGAAAACAGACATCTTATTATAGACGCGCTGATAAGAGCAAACAGACGTGACCTTATCGGTTATGATAAACATTGTCTTGTTCAACCTGACAGAGAGTATATACAAAAATATATGCAAAACGATAAAAAGAACGAGAAACCTACAAAACGTGTTTCAAGATATTCTAAACAAAAAACCAAAAAACGTAAATAATATCAAAAAGTCCCTATTACTTATAAGCTAAGTAATAGGGATTTTTTATTTGCTATATACTGATTTCCGTTACATCATTATTGTATATTTTTTCAATCTTACCTTTATTTAATTTTATTACTCTTTGATTACTGCTACCTTTATACAGCAATGTTAAATCTTTTTTGTCTTTTTCAAACTTTCCGTCAACCAAAACATCAACTATACCAAGTAAATCCAATACGGAACTGTTTTTTTGTCCCAATTCTATAAGTTCTTCATAAGTAAAGCCGGTATAACAAAATATGTTTTGCCCTATGCTTTTAATCTTTTGACCCAGCAAAAATAATTCTTTTGGTTGGCAAAAGGGTTCTCCACCCGAAAATGTCGCTCCGCTAAGTATTGGATTTTGTTTGATTTTATCAAAGATATCATCTATTTCCATTAACTTGCCTGCCTTAAAATCGTGTGTCTGTGGATTATGACAGCCTTCGCAATTATGGGGACAGCCCTGTGTAAATATAGTAAAACGAAAACCCGGACCGTCCACGATAGACTCTTCTATCAAACCCGCTACCCTTAGCTTAGTATTACATTCCGTGCTTAACTCTGTCATGTTCCTCACACTTCTTTGCATTGTTAAAACGATCTGTTGTGCCTACCAAGTAGCCTGTTATTCTTCTTATTCTTTCAAAGCCTACGCCTTTGCCCAATACTACCTCTTGACTGTCTCTGTTATTTTTCTTCTCCATTACGAAAACCCCTTTCTTTTCCTTTTGCATATTTATTTAAAAATTTTATTGTGCTTTTAGTCTTCAAAATTATGAAGTACAGGCATACTCGGGAAATATTTACGAAGTTCACGTACTCTTTCCGGTGTCAATGCCTCGCCCTCTCTGCGTCCGCAACGTGGGCAAACTTCATCAATTACACCTGTATATCCGCAAATCGGATCTCTGTCTACCGGGTGGTTTACAGAACCATAGCCGATACCCGCCTCTTTCATACAACGAATTACTCTCTCAAATGCGTCTACATTCTTGCAAGTATCACCGTCAAGCTCTACATAGCTGATATGTCCCGCATTGGTAAATGCGTGATATGGCGCTTCTGTCTTTATCTTATTGAATATGCTTATATGATAATATACAGGTACGTGGAATGAGTTTGTATAATACTCTCTGTCTGTAATTCCTTCTATACTGCCAAAAACTTTTCTGTCTATCTTTACAAATCTTCCGCTTAATCCCTCAGCAGGAGTTGCAAGAAGTGTAAAATTGAGTCCTGTCTTTTCGCTTTCATCGTCCATACGTTTACGCATATATGAGATAATCTCAATACCAAGTTTTTGGCTGTCTTCACTTTCACCGTGATGTTTGCCTGTAAGCGCTTTCAAAGTTTCAGCCAAACCTATAAAGCCCATACTCAATGTACCGTGTTTAATAACTTCGGCAACTGTATCATCAGGGTTTAGGTGTTCGCTGTCTATCCATATACCCTGTCCCATTAAGAATGGATAGTTACGCGCTTTTTTACGTGATTGAATTTGCATACGATGTTTTAACTGATTGATAACAAGGTCTATTCTTTGATCAAGAATTTCATAAAATTTATTGATATCACCCTTTGCCAAAAGCGCTATACGTGGTAGGTTTATTGATGTAAAGCTTAGGTTTCCACGTCCGCAGGTTACTTCACGTGACTTGTCATAATTATTACCCATTACACGTGTACGGCAACCCATATATGCCACTTCGCTGTTATAGTCGCCCTCTTTGTAATATTGCAAATTGAACGGCGCGTCCATAAAGCTGAAATTAGGGAATAGTCTCTTTGCCGATGTCTTTATCGCAAGTTTATATAAATCATAGTTTTTGTCTTCGGGATTATAGTTTATACCCTCTTTAACCTTGAATATCTGCACAGGGAAAATAGGAGTTTCTCCGTTACCAAGACCTGCATCTGTTGCCAAAAGCAAGTTTTTGATTACCATTCTCGCCTCAGAAGATGTATCCGTACCATAGTTTATTGATGAAAAAGGTACTTGCGCGCCCGCGCGGCTGTTCATAGTATTCAAGTTGTGAATTAACGCCTCCATAGCTTGATATGTCGAACGGTCTGTTTCAACAAGAGCTATATTTTGGCATTTCTTATGTAGCCTTTGCAAATCTTCTTTTGTTTTTATGGCTTCACAATGTATTTCTGCCATTTTTGGTAAAAGGATATCTGCAAAATTTTCAATAAAGTTTTTATCATCATCTATATTAGGCAAAACTTTTGCCTCTTTACGCATTTCTTTTACAATTTTTTTAATATCGGCTATATCTTTGTCCGAGCAAAACTCAATATAGTTTGCAAGCGCTGTAAAATACTCAGTTATAAATGTTTTTGCAACACCCGGCGCCATTGAATAGTCAAAATTTGGGACAGCCTGACCACCGTGCATTTCATTTTGGTTCGCCTGAATTGCTATGCAGCCAAGAGCTGAATAACTTGCTATACTGTTAGGCTCTCTCAAATATCCGTGACCTGTCGAAAAGCCATTTTTAAATAGTTTTATAAGGTCTATTTGACAGCAGGTTTCCGTAAGCATATAGAAATCTTTATCGTGTATATGAATATCGCCATTGATGTGAGCGTCTGCCATTTCTTTTGGCAAAATACATTTGTCTATATAGTACTTACTGCCTTCTGAACCATACTTTAACATTGTGCCCATCGCTGTATCGGCATCTATATTCGCATTTTCTCTCTTTATATCTGCGTCTTTTGCATATGCAAATGTTAATTGATTAAATATCTCCATTAAATCTTCTGATGTTTCACGCATTTTTGCTCTCTCTGCTCTATATAGAATATATTTCTTTGCAGTTTTTGGATAATTTGCGTGTATCAGCGCTTCTTCCACTAAATCTTGTATTTGTTCAACAGTAGGAATTGTTCCATCATCTATGGCTTTAACAACTGTGTCTGCCAATGAATTGAGCATAATGTTACTAATTCTTTCATCTTCAACAGTCAAATTCGCCTTATGAATTGCGTTACGTACTTTATTTATGTCAAATTCCACCACTTCGCCATTTCTTTTTTTAATCTGCTCAACCATTACCAAACAATCCCCTTATTTATAATGTAACATTGTATAACTTAATGTTTATATTTTGTTGTAAAGAAAAAAACATCATTTTATACTATTTGTATATATGTTGTTTTATTAAATTACATCTATCCCTATTTTGTTTAAATATTTAATATAATAAATTAAGCTGTGTGTAAAAATATAAAATAATACAATTAGTAGCTAAAACAATGTTATACCACAATATCTTGTGGTGCTTACCTATAATACTACAAATTATATGATTTTGCAAGAGTAAATATAGCTAAAATCAAGTAAAAATTTACCCAAAAAAATTCTAGGAAATCTCTAAAATGTACAAAAAAAACTTTTGTAACAAAATATAGTAGCTTTGCATATAATAATATTACAATTTGTATTATACGTTAAAATATAATAATAGTTAAACTTTTGCATATCTTTATTGCTTACTGTATTTTAACGCAATTTAATTTGTAAATGAGGTGCTTTTTTTGAATAACGAAAATTTTAATCGAGATATTGAAAATTACAGACAGAAAATGTTAAACGAATATTCTAGATATAAAACACAGTATTACAGCAACCCACAAAATAATGTAGATAAAAACAGTGAAATACAAGAAGTCTCCACCAAAATAAGTGTTATGCAAGAGCCAACAGCTCAATTTGTAATGAGTAATATTGAACCAATCAAAAGAACATCTTTAAAAGATGACGAAAACTATAAATACTTTGATGCTCAATATATGCAATATACAGATATGGGATATCTCAACGACAGCTATTTTGTTGATAATAATGCAAGACCCGTTATGGCAACCTCTACCGAACAAAGCGAAGCAAAAGCTGAACCTATGCTGTCACTTGAAGAACAGTATAATCTTTTCAAAAAGCAAAATTTGTATAACGGTGGTCTGCGTATTCAAACATTTACAACAAAAGGCGCTTTCCCTGTGCAAAATGCCATTGTAACCATTGCCAAACCTTTTGACGACGGTGATTATGTTATAGCTACGCTACGAACAGACAATTCGGGACAGACAGAAGTTATTACCCTTCCCGCGCCCGATAAAAACCTATCGCTTTCCCCCGGAAACATAAAACCTTACGCAACGTATAAAGTGACCGTGGAACACCCTGATTTTATTACCGTAGTAAGCAAAGCCATACCCATTTTTCAGGGAAATGTATCTTTACAAATACTTGATTTAATTCCGAAAGTAGTAGACCCCTCACGCAAAATCATTGAAATCGTTTCACCCGAACCATTCGGCGCATCATCACAAGAATAAGGAGGAGATATATACAATGGCGACAAAACCAAATCTACCTGTAATCCCCGAAACAATAACCGTACATCTCGGAAAGCCTGACCAACCTGCGCAAAATGTTACCGTTCCCTTTACTGACTATATAAAAAGTGTTGCATCCAGCGAAATTTATCCCACTTGGCCCGAAAATTCACTTCGCGCAAATATATACGCAATAGTCTCTTTTGCGCTAAATAGAGTATATACAGAATATTATCGCTCCCGTGGTTATGACTTCGATATAACAAGCTCCACACAGTTCGACCAAGCATACAAGTACCAAAGAGAAATTTTCAGTGATATAAGTAAAATAGTTGACGATATATTTAATGACTATGTTGTTAAACAAGGTAGTGTAGAACCATATTTTACACAATTCTGCAACGGTACAACCGTTACCTGTGACGGATTGTCACAATGGGGAACAGTACCGCTTGCCGAACAGGGAAAAAGTCCTTATGAAATACTTACTTACTATTATGGTAATGATATAAACCTTGTACGTAATGCTCCCGTTGATAAGATACCTCTTTCCTATCCGGGAACTCCTTTAAAACTGGGGGATTCAAACAACGATGTATTTATTATCCAAAATCAGTTAAACCGTATCCGCCGAAATTTTCCGGCAATCCCCCGTATAAATTCACCGAAAGGTGTATTTACTGTTGAAACTGATAAGGCAGTCAAAGAATTCCAGCGTATTTTTAACTTAACACCTGACGGTATCGTTGGAAAAGGCACATGGTACAAAATAAAAGAAATATTCAACAGCGTTAAAAAACTATCCGAACTAAACTCAGAAGGTCTGCAAATACAAGATGTTACCCCGCCATTTGTTACCGAGATAAAAAAAGGAAGCAAGGGCGAACCCGTTTCATTAATACAATACTATCTTTCTGTCATTGGATATTTTACGCCTACACTGCCGGTAATTAATATTGACGGTGATTTTGGGCAGGAAACAGAAGATGCAGTATTTACTTTCCAATCTATATACGGACTACCGATTACCGGTAATGTTGGAAGATTGACATGGAACAAAATGCAAGAATTATATCTTGATATTGTGAACTCTTTACCTGAAAATTATTTCCAGGGTGAAGCTAAACTATATCCCGGATACTTTTTATCCTTGGGACTACGCAATAATGATGTGCTTGATTTACAAAAATATCTGAATACTATCAGTTCCATTTCTCCAAAGCTTTCCAAATTGCCTATAACAGGATACTTTGGCACACAAACAGAAGCTGATGTCAAAGCATTTCAGGGATTATTCGGGCTACCGACTACCGGCACTGTCGGACCTGTTACATGGAACAAAATAGCGCAAGAATATAATAATTATATCAGAAAATAAAACTTATAAGTAAAAAAAGCCCCTACATTCTATTAAACTAGAATATAGGGGTTGTTTTTATTTATAAGACTGTTCTAAAAATCAAACCAACTCAATGATAGCCATTTCTGCTGCGTCACCACGACGAGGTCCAATTTTTATTATACGTGTATAACCACCGTTTACATCTTTATATTTAGGCGCGATTTCATCAATCAATTTCTTGGCAACTGTTTCTTTTGTTATATAAGAATACACTTGACGTTTTGAATGTAAATCTCCACCGTTAGCAACTGTGATCATCTTTTCAGCCATAGAACGTACTTCCTTAGCTCTGGTAACTGTTGTTTCAATTTTGCCGTTTTCCATTAGGAAAGTTACCATAGCGCGGAGCATAGCCTTTCTGTGGTCGGATGTTCTGCCCAGTTTTCTTACTCCTGGCATTTATAATCACTCCTTTTCTTTATGAATACTAATATGTTTTCTGTATTTCGAAAACTTTTTCTTTCGCCTCTTTATTCTTCCTCATCAGTAAGATTAAAGCCTAACTCTTCAAGTTTAGCTATAACTTCTTCCAAAGACTTTTTACCCAGATTACGCACTTTCATCATCTCATCAGGAGATTTATTGATTAAATCGCCAACTGTATTGACATTAGCACGTTTTAGGCAGTTAAAGGCACGAACAGATAGGTCAAGCTCTTCAATGGTCATCTCAAGAATCTTATCCTTACCAGTGTCCTCTTTCTTTTCCAAAATCTCTGTTGAGCTCACTTCATCAGAAAGTTCTACGAAGTGGTTGAGTTGTCTATTGAGGATCTTGGCAGCAAGACTAACACCTTCTTTTGCAGATATGGTACCATCGGTCCATACTTCAAGTGTTAGCTTATCATAGTCTGTTATCTGTTCAACTCTGGTATTTTCAACCGAATAGTTCACCTTTAAAACAGGAGTATAGATACTATCAACAAAGATAGTACCAACAGGTGCGTCTGTGCCCTTTTCCTTAGCGATTGCTTTGTTACGGTCAGCAGAAACATAGCCTTGGCCTTTTTCAAGTGTCAATTCCATATTTAGCTTTGCACCCCCGTCCAATGTTGCAATGTGCATACCTGGGTCAAGAATTTCAACTTCGGAACTTCCTGTTATAGATCCCGCTGTTACCTCACATTCACCCTCGGCAGCTATTCTTACAGTTACAGGCTCGTCGCAATATAGTTTTGCTGTCAAACCTTTTATGTTAAGAATCATCTCTACAACATCTTCTTTTACTCCGGGTATTGTAGAAAATTCATGCTGTACACCGTCAATCTTTATTGACGAAACGGCTACACCAGGAAGCGAGGAGAGCAGAACTCGTCTTAAACTGTTTCCGAGTGTTATTCCAAAACCTCTTTCAAGTGGCGCCGCTGTAAATTTACCGTAAGTACCATCTGATTTCAGTTCTTGGGTTTCTATCTTTGGCTCAATAATTTTAACCATAAAGTGTAACCTCCCCTATAAGACTTGTTGTTCTTATTACTTCCTACTATCTGTATGCTAATTATTATTTGCTGTACAACTCGACAATTAGGTGTTCCTGAACATCAAAGTCGATATCTTCACGTGCAGGAAGTTGGATAACTTTTACAGTTAACTTGTCTGAGTCAATATCCATCCATTGTGGTTTTGGACGTGCAGAATTTGCTTCTACAACTGTCTTGATTTTGTTACTGTCTGTCTTAGTAACTGATATAACGTCACCGGCTTTTGTTAGTATTGATGGAATGTTAGCTTTGTGACCATTTAGGTTAAAGAAACCGTGACGGATTAGCTGACGAGCCTCTTTACGGGAAGCAGCGAAACCTGCACGATAAACGATATTGTCTAGGCGTGATTCAAGTATTCTTAGTAGGTTTTCACCTGTCATACCTGCTTGACGATCAGCCATCTCAAAATAATGAGCAAATTGATTCTCCAATACGCCATAGTATCTCTTTGCACTTTGCTTTGTACGCATTTGCAAACCATACTCTGATATTTTCTTTCTACCTGCGCCGTGTTGACCCGGAATTGGTCTTTGGCGAGTTAAAGCACATTTATCCGAATAGCATCTTTCACCTTTTAGGAAAAGTTTTTTACCTTCACGACGGCAAAGTCTGCATGAAGCTCCGGTATATCTTGCCATAATAAATAACCTCCTTTATTTCGATTATACACGTCTTCTTTTTGGTGGACGGCAACCATTGTGTGGGATAGGTGTTACGTCTTTAATCATTGTAACTTCTAGTCCAGCACCTTGCAAAGCTCTGATAGCAGCTTCTCTACCTGCACCAGGACCTTTTACAAATACTTCAACAGTTTTTAGACCATGCTCCATAGCTGCTTTTGCTGCAACTTCTGCTGCTGTTTGCGCAGCAAAAGGAGTAGATTTTTTAGAACCACGGAAGCCCAATCCACCAGCACTTGCCCAGCTCAAAGCATTACCTTGAGTATCTGTTATAGTAACGATTGTATTGTTAAATGTAGACTGAATGTGAGCGGCGCCACGTTCAATGTTTTTACGTTCACGACGTTTACGAACAGTTGCCTTTTTAACAGGTTGTTTTGCCATTGTTCTTCCCCTCCTTATTTCTTCTTATTAGCAATAGTCTTCTTAGGACCTTTTCTTGTTCTTGCGTTTGTCTTTGTTCTTTGACCTCTTACTGGAAGACCTTTTCTGTGACGAACGCCTCTGTAACAACCAACTTCAACAAGTCTCTTGATGTTAAGAGCAACTTCTCTGCGAAGGTCACCTTCAACAGCAATGTTTTTGTCAATGTAGTCACGTATTGCGTTTTCTTGATCTTCTGTCAAATCTTTAACTCGAATGTCAGGGTTTACACCTGTTGCTTCAAGTATTTTAGTTGCAGTTTGTCTGCCTATACCATAGATATAAGTTAGTCCTATTTCAACTCTCTTTTCTCTTGGTAGATCTATACCGGCTATACGAGCCATATATTTGCACCTCCATTATTCTGTGGATTTCCCATAACTACTAAGTAAATTTTGTTATGGTTTTCACTCGAACTTTTCTTTAAAAGTTCTTATTAGCCTTGACGTTGCTTATGCTTTGGGTTTGCGCAAATAACCATTATTTTACCCTTACGCTTAATAACCTTACATTTTTCGCAAATTGGCTTTACGGAAGGTCTTACTTTCATTTGAAATTACCTCCTTATTTAGTTTAACCTTTGTTTGAAATTCTTTTGAATTTCGCTATCGTTTATTTTTCACCATATTATTTGGAACGCCATGTAATACGTCCTTTTGTCAAATCGTATGGTGACATTTCTATTGTTACTTTATCACCAGGCAATATACGTATATAGTTCATACGAAGTTTACCCGATATATGTGCAAGTATAACGTGACCATTTGGCAGCTCTACTTTAAACTGCGCGTTTGGCAGCGCTTCCAAAACAGTACCTTCAAGTTCTATAACATCTTGTTTTGACATTTGGTATAACCTCCTTTAATCTAATTACTCACTTTATCGCCTATATCTTTTAGCAATTTAACAAGTTTTTTATTTCCTGTAACCAACGCAACATCAATTATCATATCAGTTGCCTCAATATGCTTTGGATTTTTTTGCTTTGGACATTCCAGCTTTCGCCTTTTGCCGTCAGCCACAAAAAACTTTCCGTCTGCGTTATCAGTCACCATCATCAGTTTGCCTTTATCTCGACCACTCAATATTCTTACTACTGCGCCAACAACCACAAATATCACCTACTTATATTTTAGTAAGTATTACAGGACCATTGTCAGTAATAGCTATTGTGTGTTCAAAATGCGCGGAAGGCAGACCCGAATCTGTAACTACTGTCCATTTATCATCTTTAACGTACACAGACGCTCCTTTAAGATTTATCATAGGTTCAATCGCTATTGTCATACCCGATGTCAATCTAAGACCTCTACCCTTTGTTCCGTAGTTTGGAACTTCTGGTGACTCATGAAGCTGTTTGCCACAGCCGTGACCGACAAAGTCTCTAACAACTCCATAGCCAAAACTTTCGCAATAGCTTTGCACAGCATTACCTATATCGCCAAGACGATTTCCTGTTTGCGCCGCCTCTATACCAAGATACAATGACTTTTCGGTTACTGCAAGTAATTGTTTTAACTCATCACTTATTTCACCTGCGCCCACTGTAAATGCGTTATCCCCATAGTAGCCATTATATATCGCGCCGACATCAATGCTGACAATATCGCCCTCATTAACCACTCTGTGTTTTGATGGTATACCATGGATAACTTCTTCATTTATAGATATACATGCCGCCGCCGGAAAACCGCCATAACCCAAAAATGCGGGTTTAGCGTTATTTTTGGTAATGCAATCGTGTATTACACGATTTATTTCCCAGGTTGTTACACCCGGTCTTACAGCATCGACTCCTGCTTTTAGAGCAAGCGCCGATATTCTGCAAGCTTTTTGTATTTCTGTTATTTCGTTTTTGGTTTTCAGCACAATCATAGCTGTTCCTCCAACGCTCTCAACGTTCTTTCGGTTGTAACTTCCACTGAATCATCACTTTGAACAACTGTCAAAATTCCCTTTTCCTTATAGTATTCTACAACAGGATAGGTTGTCTTGTGGAAAATTTCCAAACGTTCTCTTACTGTTTCAGGTCTATCGTCTTTGCGTGTGATTAACTTACCTCCGCAAAGTTCGCAAAGTTCTCCTGTTTGTGAAGGATTGTACCTTGTATGATAGCTTGTTCCGCAGTTTTCACAAATTCGTCTTCCCGAAAGTCGCTCTATAACAGTTTCATCGGAAAGTTCTATATACAATACTCTGTCAATATGAATACCCATATCAACAAGGGCTTTTGCTTGTTCCATATTGCGAGGATATCCGTCTAGGATAAATCCGTTTTCGCAATCTGTTTGTTGTAGACGAGTCTTGACTATTGGATTGATAACATCATCTGATACAAACTTACCGTCATCAATAAGACTTTTGGCAAGAATACCAAGCTCGCTACCACTCTTTATTGCTTCCCTAAGGGTTGCACCCGTGGAAATTGTAGGAATTTCGTATCTCTCGCTGATAATTTCAGCCTGAGTACCTTTTCCCGCTCCCGGTGCTCCCATAATAATCAAATTCATTTTATAATCCTCCGCTGTATGTCGGATTACTCCAAGAAGCCTTTGTGATGACGCATCATCATCTGTGATTCCAAGCTTCTGACAGTATCCAAAGCCACACCTACAAGAATGATTATTGATGTACCGCCAAGTGAAATATTCATTCCCATAAGTGAACCCAATATAATTGGAAGAATAGCTATAACTGCGAGCATTAAAGCGCCAGCCAAAGTTACTCTGTTTATTCTCTTTTGAATGAACTCTACTGTCGATCTACCAGGCTTAATACCGGGTATTGCACCATGATTGCTCTTTATATTGTTAGCCATTTCAACAGGGTTGTATTGGATAGCAATATAGAAATAGTTGAATCCTATAATTAGGAAGAAGTACAAGACAGCGTATAGCCATGTGTTGTAGTTAAAGTATCCCAAAAATCTACCAAAACCTGTAGTACCCTGTGGGTCAATAAAGCTTTTTAGTGTTCCTGGAATTGCAAGGAAAGTACTTGCAAAAATGATAGGCAAAACGCCTGACATTGATACTTTAATCGGAAGGTAAGATTTTTGACCTCCCCACATTTTGTTGCCTCTTGTAATTTTTGCATATTGAATAGTAATTCTTCTTTCTGCGCTGTTCATTACAACAATGAAAGAAATCATAGCTACGAACAACAAAATTACAAGTGGAACGTATACATAGTATTGAGGGCCTTTTGCAAAGTTTTGAATCAAACCATAGATAGCGCCGGGACCACGGGAAACTATACCTACAAACAAAATCATAGATATACCGTTACCAATACCTTTTTCGTCGATACGTTCGCCCAACCATACAACTACCATTGAACCTGCTGTAAATGTTGCGACAATAGTAAGTGCTACAAGCACATTTGCGATACTGTTGTTGTATACACTAACAGCATTGTAACCATTTTTAAACAAGAAGTAGAATGCTATTGATTGAAAAACAGCAAGAGCTACTGTTGTGTAACGATTGATTTTTTTCAGCTTCTTTTGTCCGTCTTCTCCTGACTTTGCCAGTCTCTCCAAAGGAGGAATAGCAACTGTCAAAAGCTGAATGACAATAGATGCCGTAATATAAGGCGAGATAGAAAGCGCGAACAATGTTGCCTGACTAAGCGCGCCACCTGTCAACACGTCCAAATATCCCAAAAGACTTCCATCAGCAGTCATCATAGCTTGTAGCGCTGCGGAATTCAAAAAAGGAACCGGAATTGCTGAGCCCAATCGTACTACAACTAAAATCATTAATGTGTACAATATTTTCTTACGTAAATCTGCAATTTTCCAAGCATTTCTAATGGTTTGCCACATTTTATTTCACCTCTGCCTTTCCGCCGGCTGCTTCGATTTTACTCTTGGCACCCTCGGAGAAAGCAGCTGCTTCTACTGTAAGTTTTTTTGTTAATTCGCCGTTACCCAATACTTTTACGCCGTCCATAGCATTTTTAAGTATTCCAGCTTCTATTAGAGTTTCGGCATTAACAACAGCTCCGTTCTCGAAACATTCCAAATCACGTACATTTATTGTTGCGTATTTAGTTGCGAATATATTAACGAAACCTCTCTTAGGAATACGTCTGTGTAAAGGCATTTGTCCACCTTCAAAGCCCGGTCTTACACCGCCGCCTGAACGTGCATTTTGACCTTTGTGTCCTTTACCAGCTGTTTTTCCGTTACCACTGCCAGTACCTCTACCAACTCTATAAGCTCTTTTTGTTGAGCCTTCAACCGGTGATAGTTCATGCAACTTCATTACTTGCACCTCCTTATTTGTTTAATACCTCTACAAGGTGTATAATCTTAGCGAGTTTACCCTGAGTAGCCACATTGTTTGGTTGCTCTGTAACGTCGCCTATTTTTCTTAGACCCAGTGAATAAGCTGTAGCTATCTGGGGTTTTTTTCTGCCTGCAAAACCTTTTACAAGCTTAATTTTAACTGTATCTGCCATAGTTAGCTACCTCCTTATCCTATCATTATTTCTTTTGTTGATTTACCACGAATAGCAGCAACTTCGTTTACATCACGTAGTGATGCAAGACCTGCGATAGTAGCTGAAACAACGTTTGTTGGATTGTTTGAACGTAGACATTTTGTTCTTATGTCACGAATACCAGCTGCTTCCAATACTGCACGAACAGCACCACCTGCGATAACACCTGTACCTTGTGGAGCTGGTCTTAGTAGAACTTCGCCTGCGCCAAATTTACCTATAACTTCGTGTGGAATGCTTGTTCCTTTTAGAGAAACCTTAATAAGATTTTTCTTAGCGTCCTCTATACCCTTACGGATTGCGTCGGGAACTTCGGAAGCCTTACCAAGTCCAAAGCCTACTATACCGTTACCGTCACCAACAACAACTAGTGCTGCAAACTTGAATATACGACCACCCTTAACCGTTTTAGTAACACGGTTAATAGCTACTACTGATTCTGTTAAATTTAATGCTGATGCATCTATACGAGCCAAAAAGTATCCCTCCTTCAATTAGAATTTTAGTCCGCCTTCACGTGCGCCGTCAGCAACTGCTGCAACACGACCGTGATATACGAAACCGCCTCTGTCAAAAACAACTGTTTCAATGCCCTTTGCTTTAGCTTTTTCAGCTACTGCAAGACCAACTTTTTTAGCTGCTTCAACGTTACCGCCAAAGCCCTCAAAGCCTTTATCTTTTGTAGAAGCTGCAGCAAGTGTAACACCATTTACGTCATCTATCAATTGAGCATAGATGTTTTTGGCGGAGCGAAATACAGATAGTCTTGGACGTTCAGCTGTACCGCTTATTTTAGCTCTAACTCTCTTACGTCTTTTTATTCTTAACTCTTTTTTATCAAGTCTCTTTATCATATTTTAACTCCTCCTTTCTTACTTCTTACCTTTACCAGCTTTACCTTCCTTGCGGATAATAACTTCATCAACGTATTTAATACCTTTACCTTTGTATGGTTCAGGTGGACGTTTTTCACGTACTTCTGCTGCAAATTGACCAACTTTCTCTTTGTCAGCGCCTTTGATGATTATTTTGTTAGCTGATGGTACTTCTACTGTTATACCGTCTATTTCAGGCATGATTACTTGATGGCTGTAACCCAAGTTCATAACCAAATCTTTACCCTGCTTTGCAACACGGTAACCAACGCCGTTTACTTCTAGCTCTTTTGAAAAACCTTCGTTTACGCCGTGTATCATGTTTGCAAGTAGTGTTCTTGTAAGTCCGTGTAGGCTCTTTGTCTCTTTCTCTTCATTTGCGCGAACAACTTTTATTGTGTTGCCCTCTGTTTCAAAGCTGATAACATTTGCAAATGTTTTTACAAGAGTACCGTTTTTACCTTTAACAGTAGCTGTGTTTCCATCGAACTTAACTTCTACACCTGCGGGGATTTCTATTAATTTATTACCTATTCTACTCATTATAGTTTACCCCCTTACCAGATGAATGCAAGTACTTCGCCACCAACATGTTCGCGACGAGCTTGTTTGTCTGTTATAACGCCTTTTGATGTTGAAACGATTGCAATACCCAGTCCTTTCAAAACCTTTGGCATTTCTTCGCTGCTTGAATAGATACGAAGACCCGGTTTTGAAACTCTGCGTAAACCTTGGATAATAGGTTTTTTGCCTTCACCATATTTAAGTGTTATACGTATTGTACCCTGCTTCTCGTCAGGGATAACTGTAAATGCTTTTATATAACCTTCGTCAAGAAGAATCTGAGCAATAGAAGTCTTCATTTTTGACGCAGGGATATCTACCGTATCATGCTTCGCGCTATTCGCATTACGAATACGTGTTAGCATATCGGCAATAGTATCTGTAATATGCATGAGTGTACCTCCTTTTGCTTTTTAATTTACCAGCTTGCTTTCTTAACGCCTGGAATTTCACCTTTGTATGCTAGTTCTCTGAAACATATACGACAAACGCCATATTTACGTAGGTAAGCATGTGGTCTGCCACAGATTTTACATCTGTTATATGCTCTGGTAGAGAACTTAGGTTCACGTTGTTGTTTAACTTTCATTGAAACTTTTGCCACTTTTCTCTACCTCCTATTATTTCTCGAATGGAGCGCCCATAAGTGTAAGTAGCTCACGAGCCTCTTCATCAGTATTTGCTGTTGTGATAAATGTGATATTCATACCACGGATTTTATCAATTTTTTCGTATTCGATTTCTGGGAATATAAGTTGTTCCTTAACACCCATATTGAAGTTACCTCTACCGTCAAAACCGTTAGCGTTTATTCCGTGGAAATCACGAACACGTGGTAGTGCAATGTTGAATAGTTTTTCAACAAAGTTATACATATTTTCGCCACGTAGTGTAACTTTTGCGCCAATCACTTGACCTTCACGTAGTTTAAAGTTAGCAACGCTCTTTCTTGCACGTGTTGGAATAGCTTTTTGACCTGTGATTTTGCCTAGATCACCGATAATGTTTTCAATGATTTTAGCATTTTCTTTTAGCTCGCTGCAACCAACGTTTACTACAACTTTTTCAAGTTTTGGGATTTGCATGACGCTTTTGTAGCCAAACTTTTTCATCAAAGCCGGAGCTATACTGTTTTTGTATTCTTCTCTTAATTGTGACATCACTCAATCTCCCTTCTATTAGTATTCAGCGTTGCAATGTTTGCAAACTCTTGTTTTATTACCTTTTTCATCAATTTTGTGAGCTAGACGTGTAGCTTTGCCACATTTTGGGCAAACAGCATTTACTTTACAAGCGTACATAGCGCCTTCTGCTTGAACAATACCGCCAGCTTCGCCTTGTCTGCGAGGTTTAACGTGTTTTGTCATCATATTGATGCCTTCGATAATTACTTTTTGTTCTTTTGGGCTAACTTCTAAGACTTTACCTTTTTTGCCCTTATCTTTACCTGAAAGAACGACTACTGTGTCGCCCTTCTTAACATGAAGCTTATTCATCATAATCCTGCGACACCTCCTTATAATACTTCCGGTGCAAGTGAAAGAATCTTCATATAATCTTTTTCACGAAGTTCTCTTGCAACAGGTCCAAAAATACGTGTTCCTTTTGGGTTTTTATCATCTTTAATAATAACAGCAGCGTTTTCATCAAAACGGATATATGTGCCGTCATCACGACCTACACCTTTTGCTGAACGAACAATAACTGCCTTAACTACATCGCCTTTTTTTACCATACCGCCCGGAGCAGCTTTTTTAACTGAAGCTACTACAACGTCGCCGATATTAGCATATCTTTTACGTGAACCGCCAAGCACACGAATGCACATTAATTCTTTTGCACCTGTGTTGTCTGCCACTTTAAGATAGGTTTGCATCTGTATCACAGAGCGTTCCTCCTTTCAATGTCAACAAATGTTGACTTCATCAAAATAATGTTTTACGTAGATTTTTTTTAAAAAATAAAATCTGCAACTGGCTGGTGAACTCCTCACCCCACAGCGGGCTACATTTTTGTCGAATAAACCGACAACAAATGCGCCAAACACTTTTGTAAAATGAGTTTCTATTTCAATAAGCCCTATAACAAATATTATTTAGCTCTCTCGATTATCTCGACAACTCTCCATCTTTTGTCTTTGGACAAAGGACGTGTCTCCATAATCTCAACTTTATCGCCAATACCGCAAGCGTTTTCCTCATCGTGAGCTTTAAACTTAACTGTATTTTTTACGATTTTGTTGTATAGTGGGTGCTTTACGTGGTCAACTATTGCAACAACTACTGTTTTATCCATTTTGTTGCTTACAACTGTACCAACACGGGTTTTTCTTAAATTTCTCTCCATAGCTGCGTCCTCCTCCCTTATGCTTTCTCACGGATTACTGTCATTATACGAGCAATATCCTTTTTAACAGCTTTCAATCTCATTGGATTTTCAAGTTGATTTATAGCGTGTTGAAAGCGAAGGTTGAATAGCTCTGCTTTCAAGTCTGCTAATTTTTGATTTAGTTCTGCTACTGACAAATCTCTAATTTCAGTTGTTTTCATTAACCTTCACTTCCTTCCTCTGTTTCTTTTTTAATGAATTTACATTTAACAGGTAGTTTGTGCGCAGCAAGACGCATAGCTTCACGAGCTGTTTCTTCCGGTACGCCGCCTATTTCAAACATAACGCGACCCGGCTTAACAACAGCTGCCCAGTATTCCGGACTACCTTTACCTGAACCCATTCGAGTTTCGGCTGGTTTTTCTGTTATTGGCTTGTCTGGGAATATTTTAATCCAAACTTGACCGCCACGTTTGATGTAACGTGTCATCGCAATACGTGCAGCTTCTATTTGGTTTGATGAAATCCAAGCTGGTTCCAAAGATTGTAGACCGAAATCGCCGTTAGAAACAAAGTTTCCACGCATAGCTTTACCTGTCATTCTGCCTCTGTGAACTCTGCGGTATTTAACTCTTTTTGGTAATAGCATTATTTCTGGCCTCCTTCTCTGCGGTGTTTACGTTCTGCCAAAACTTCGCCGGCATATATCCATACTTTAACACCTAGTTTACCGTATGTTGTATCTGCTTCTGCAAAGCCGTAGTCTATGTCAGCGCGTAGTGTTTGTAGTGGAATTGTGCCTTCGTGGTATTGCTCTGCGCGAGCGATTTCAGCGCCACCCAAGCGACCACTAACTTGTGTTTTGATACCCTTAGCGTTTGAGTTCATAGCTTTACCGATAGCTTGTTTCATAGCGCGACGGAATGAAGCTCTTCCCTCCAATTGTGCAGCAATGTTCTCTGCAACAAGTTGAGCGTTTGTTTCAGGGTTTTTAACTTCTATAACATTTACAGCAACGTCCATTTTTTGAGCTTTGCCGTTATTTACCATTTTTTCACATTCAAGACGTAGTTTTTCAATCTCTGTGCCGCCTTTACCGATAACGTGACCGGGGCGTGCGCAATTTAGATGAATTTTTACTCTTGTAGCTGTTCTTTCGATTTCTATTTTAGAAATACCTGCATCATATAGTTTCTTTTTAAGGAATTGACGTAGTTTGTAGTCCTCTACCAAGATATCGCCGAAAGCGTTATCACGAGCAAACCAGCGGGAATTCCAATCTTTGATTATACCAACACGAATACCATGTGGATTTACTTTTTGACCCATAGTTTACCTCCTCCTTCAGCTTAGTCTCTCTCTCGTACAGCTATTGTAATGTGGCATGTTCTTTTTAGTATAGAAAATGCTCTACCTTGTGCACGAGGACGAATTCTTTTTAGTGTAGGACCCGAAGTGACAAAACACTCGGATACGTACATATTTTTACGATCCATATTTTTCTTTTCATCATTTGTTCCGTTTGCTATTGCGCTGTTAAGCAACTTTAACAGTGGCTCACACGCTGCTTTTGGTGTATATTTAAGAATAGCCAGTGCTTCTTCAACACTTTTACCACGAATTAGATTAAGTACGATTTGTACTTTACGTGGAGATATTCTGCAATTTCTTAGGTAAGCTCTTGCTTCCATGTGTTTATCCTCCTTTCGGTCCGTTATTTACTTTTTTTGTCTGCCGCATGTCCTCTGTAAGTACGTGTCGGCGCAAATTCACCTAATTTATGTCCTACCATATCTTCAGTTACATAAACAGGCACGTGCTTACGGCCATCATGTACTGCAAATGTGTGTCCAACAAATTGTGGGAATATTGTGGAAGAACGGCTCCAAGTTTTCAGAACTTTCTTCTCACCTTTTGTATTCATATCTTCAACTCTTTCAAGCAGTTTAGGCTGCACGAAAGGTCCTTTTTTTGTACTTCTACTCATTTGTGTTGTTTGCCTCCTTTCAGCATGCCTTATTTATCGTTACGACGTTTAACAATGAACTTGTTGCTGCTCTTTTTGTTTGAACGTGTTTTGTAGCCAAGTGCTGGTTTACCCCAAGGAGTAACAGGGCCTGGTCTACCGATTGGTGATTTACCTTCACCACCACCGTGAGGGTGGTCGTTAGGGTTCATAACAGAACCACGTACTGTTGGTCTCCAACCTAGGTGACGTGTACGACCTGCTTTACCGATGTTTACGTTTTCGTGGTCGATGTTACCTACTTGACCGATTGTAGCGATACAGTTTTGTTGTACGTTGCGTAGCTCACCTGAAGGAAGTCTTACAAGCGCATAACCGTTTTCTTTCGCCATTAGCTGCGCTTGAACACCTGCTGAACGAGCAAGTTGAGCGCCTTTGCCTGGGTAAAGCTCTATGTTATGAATAAATGTACCAACTGGGATTGATTCTAGCGGTAGCGCATTACCAACTTTTATATCTGCGCTTTTGCCTGAGTAGATTACATCGCCTACTGTCAGTCCGTTAGGAGCAACGATGTATCTCTTCTCACCATCTTCGTATTGAACCAAAGCAATGTGTGCTGAACGGTTTGGGTCATACTCCAATGTAAGTACCTTTGCCGGTACATCTATTTTATTTCTCTTGAAATCTATAATACGATATTTTTGACGATTACCGCCACCGTGATGTCTTACGGTTATTTTACCTGTATTGTTACGGCCTGAGTGTTTCTTTTGTGGTTCCAAAAGGCTTTTCTCAGGAGCAACTTTTGACAACTTTGAGTAATCTGTACAAGTCATATTACGTCTTGAAGCTGTCGTAGGCTTAAAAGTTCTAATAGCCATATCTTTACACTCCTTATAATATTTGGCGGAACAGGAGATGTTCCATACATTTTATTTTAAAAAAACTTATTTATCTATGATAAATTATTGCATTGATTCAAAGAATTCAATAGCTTTGCTGTCTTCTGTCAAAGTAACGATAGCTTTCTTCCAGTTACTTGTGTAACCTTGGTATCTACCCATTCTTTTTAGTTTGCCGTGGCAGTTCATTGTGTTTACTTTCTCAACTTTTGTGCCAGGGAATACAGCTTCTACTGCTTTTGCAATTTCAATTTTGTTTGCATTTTTTGAAACTTTGAATGTGTACTTACGTAACGCAATAGCTTCCATACTTTGCTCTGTTATAACAGGAGCAATTATAATATCTTGTGCTGTTTTCATTATGCGTACACCTCCTCAAGTTTATCAAGAGCTTCTACTGAAAGGATTACTTTGTTAGCATTTAGCATATCGTATGTGTTTAGTGATGTTACTACTGCTGTTTTAGCACCTTTTATGTTGCTTGCGCTCTTTACAAGCATTTTATCAACTGTTGCTGTAACTATTAAAGGTTTACGCTCAGCGTTTAGCGCCTTTAACATATCAACAACTGTTTTTGTTTTGTACTCTGTTGCTGCCAGTCCTTGAACAAGTACTAGTTCGTTTTCAAGAACTTTTGCAGAAAGAGCAGATTTTATACCAAGAACACGAACTTTTTTGTTTAGTGTGTAGTTGTAGCTACGTGGTTTTGGACCAAGAGCAACACCACCGTGTCTCCATTGTGGACTTCTTGTTGAACCTTGTCTTGCATGACCTGTTCCTTTTTGTTTCCAAGGTTTTTTACCGCCGCCGCTAACTTCTGTACGTGTAAGAGTGGACTGTGTACCTTGTCTTTGGTTTGCAAGATAATTCTTTACAACGTCGTGTAGAACGCTTTTGTTTGGCTCTATACCAAATATACTTTCGTTAAGCTCTCTCTCTCCAACGTTTTTACCTGTCATATCATAAACAGTAACCTTTGGCATTCTCATTCACTCCTTCCTTACGCTTTTACAGTATTTGTGATGTAAACTATTCCGTTCTTTGGACCGGGAACAGCACCACGTACTGCAATCAGATTGTTTTCAGCATCTATCTTAACTATATCAAGATTTTGTACTGTAACTCTTTCAGCACCCATATGTCCGGGTAGACCTTTACCTTTAAATACGTGTGCGCCGTCAATTGAACCGTTTGAACCGGCATGACGGTGAACAGGGCCTGTACCGTGTGTTGATTTTAGTCTGTGGTTACCGAAACGTTTAATTGAGCCGGCATAACCTTTACCTTTTGATATACCGCATACGTCAACACGGTCGCCTGTTGCAAATACATCAGCCTTGATTAGGTCGCCTACGTTCATAGCGTCAATATTGCTTAGTCTAAATTCTCTTAGATTCTTTTTAAGAGCTACATCGCCCTTTGCAAAATGTCCCTTGATTGCTTTGTTAGCACGCTTGTCGCTTAGCTCGCCAAAACCGATCTGCACAGCTTCATAGCCGTCGTTTTCGATTGTTTTCTTTTGAACAACTGTACATGGGCCTGCTTCAATTACTGTAACAGGGATAATTTTGCCATTTTCATCAAAAAGTTGTGTCATACCAACTTTTTTACCGATGATACATTTCTCCATTGTGTTTTTCCTCCTAATTTGGTTATTGGTTGACTTTGTCAACATGACCGGCAGGTTTACTTACCTATCGTTATGAAACTTTGAAATCAAATTATAGTTTAATTTCTATTTCAACACCTGCTGGAAGCTCTAGAGTTTTAAGTGCATCTACTGTCTTGTTTGACGGACGTAGAATATCAATAACTCTCTTGTGAGTTCTCATTTCAAATTGCTCACGAGAATCTTTGTACTTGTGTACGGCACGTAGTATTGTTACAACTTCTTTCTCTGTTGGTAGTGGAATAGGGCCTGATACCTTAGCGCCTGTTCTGCTTGCTGTTTCAACTATTTTCTCAGCCGCACCATCAACTATTTTGTGGTCATAACCTCTAAGCTTAATTCTGATTTTTTCTTTGACTGCCACTAATCATCGCCTCCTTAAAAATTTTGTGTATCCTTGGCGACGGTCACAAAGCATTTTGAACAAGTAAACTATTCCGGGTGTTCCGTAACTTTTCGTATAAAAAACGAGGAATTTTTTTCCTCTGTCATTTTAAAAAACCACTTTCGTAGTGAATTGTCCGCCAATCACATTAATCGGATATATACTCTGTTTTGTTTTGCCTGTGCTTACCGCCCGGTTTAAAATCGGACATACTCCGTAAAAATTACCCGCATAATAACGGCAACCTCTTACATCATCGCATATCATAAGAACTATAAAAGTTCTTGTGTCGCAGTCACGCCTAATTATAATAACACATCATATTTCTAATTGCAAGTATTTTTTCATATTTTTTTGTTTTTTGTTAAAATTTCTCTTTCTTATAAAAACAAAGCTCTTTTTACACCCTTTTTTGCCATATTTATATAAAAGACTTTTAAATATTTCTATTATATATCTTTTATATATAATAAGTAGAAAGCTAACCAATAAATAGTGCCTATCATTTCCATTATACTATTATTGTATATTTTAACTGTTAATTATTTTTAAATTTATTTAAAAGTCTTAACTTAAATTTTGTATAAAAAAGCAATACCCACTTCTACTTATAGATTAGGTATTGCCTATTGTTAATTATTTCTTTTTTTTGAAATTTGATAAAGGAACAGTCTTTCCGTCATCGTACTTTACATCAATATTATCTAATTGACGGGTAAATGCGCTTCGGAATTCCTTTATATATTCTTGTTTTAATTCTGTCTGTTCCCTTTTTTCTTCTTCTGTCAAGCCTTCCGCTTTGCTCTTTGCATAGAGTTCATTCAGCCTTTTTAAAAGTTTTTCCATTTTATATTTTCTCCCATATATTATAACCGTATATAATTATCTGCTTTCTAAACAGGTATTACTGAAAATTCATAACCCAACGCCGATAAAATATCTGTCCCGTTTAAATATTGATAACCTTTTTTCTCAAACAAACCTTTGTAATTATTTTGGCAATATTTTATTATCTGCGAAACATATAAAGGCTCATTCAAATTAATATTTACTCTTTCCCCTCTGAATATTGCCGGAAATCCCGTATTAAGTAAATATTGTGCTGCAAAATCAAATTTTATACAAAATGTGTTTTTTGGAAAGTCTTTTGGGGAAATTAAAATATAAGAAAACCAATTTTCAGATGAGTTGTCTATTTTAAATAGCCACTTATACTCCACATCATTAACCACAATTTTTCTGAAACGTTTTACCATTATTATCTATATTCCTCTATATAAACTCTCATTTTTATTAAGCATCTTTTGTTTATTTTATATCTTTTGTTGTTTCTTCTGTATTTTCTTGTGGATTTTCTTCTTTAACAACATATTTTACCAGTACAGGCCATACCCAAAATGATTGCAAAAGGCTTGAAAGAGACAAAACACCTGCGAAAAGCAAAACAATCAGACTTATCGGGAAATAATACATTGATAAAAAGATTATTGCAAATTGTATTGCGATAGCCGCAACGCTTCTCAAACCACCTACTATAAACAACAGCAAAGAATTTTTTAAACAAGCCCTAATCGACAATTCCATATTTGCAACCATCGGGTACAAAAACGTAATAATACCAAATGTCACAAAAAACCAAATTATTATAAATGCTATTGAAACAAAACTTGTCTTTGGCGCCATTAATAAAAACATAAACTGAAACATCATATACATTGCAATAGCAATAAGCGCCGTTGTCGGTATACCTATAATAAGACCTTTTTTGAAGTTTTCCTTAAAAGCCGCAAAAAAATCCCTTACCGGATAAACATTTTTATCTCTTACCATTGTCATAGTTACTCTTGACATAGCAATCATTGCAGGTCCTATTGTAATTATTGGCGCGCAGCAAAGAATAAATACGATATTAAGCGCCCAAAGTCCTGCCCATTCACGTGTAAATATTTCCATAAATAGAGCAAAACCTTTTTTCTTTGGCGCATCTTTTCTTATCCCCGGTCCTTCTCTGTAATAATTTGAACCAAATCCTAAAAAACCCATATATACTCCTTTCAAAACAAATAAAAAGTAATCATATAATAGTATAATATATTTATAATTAAATGCAAGCAAAATTTTTTAATATACAAAAAACAACATATAATTTATAATATTTATAATAATGACAATTTTTAAAATCATAAACTCTTTTTCGACAAAAAAACATTATCCCTTAATGTTACAATTAGTGCGTAAATGGGAAACAATCAAAAAAACAATCAAAAACAATCAAAAAAACAATTAAAAAAAGAGGTGTGAAATGAAAATCAGATTATTTATAACAAGAAAGAAAATTAAAAAATTATGGTATGCTATTTGGGAAAAAAAAATGTTATTAAAACTTAAATTATATGATGGTGTTCCGTTTAATAATGAAGAACTTGTCGATTTAAGCACCAGTATTGATAATGACTTTGAAAAAATAAGAAAACTCCAACAACTTATATATAAGTAAAATATATTTTCATTAATCAAAACAATGTTACATAGTATTATTAATTTCCAATTTACTGAATATAAAATGAGTAGTTACATTAATCATTATAGATTACCGTAACTACTCATTCTTATTTTAACCTAGGAAGGTCAGGTTTTTCTTTTTGCCTATTTTCAGTAAGCATTTCTTGTTGTCTCAAATGATTTTTCAGCGCATGAAAGGTAATTCTTAATTGCTGTATAATCTGTTCATTACTGTAATAACACATATCTGTTGCAACCATTGTGGCTATACCATGAACCATCCACCACATAGAAGTAAAAAGTCTTGTCGCATACTCTAACCTTAATCCTGTTATCTTTGCCGTCATCTCAGTAAATGCGTTTCCTTCTTGCGAGGATAACAGTTGTGGTTTATTATCTTTCATTTGATTGTGCCTGCCGTTTAAAAACAGAAATCTAAACAAATTCTGTTCATCTCTTGCAAATTCTATATGTGATAAAGCCAGTTGTTGTATTGAACCACCTTTTTCCTGCAAATGCCTTACAATATATTCGGTATGAAATCTGTCAGCCTCACAAAGAGTAGCCTGTTTCAGTGTTTCCATATTTGTAAAATTATAAATAATAGGTTGTGTAGAACAGCCTAATTTTTTTGCAACTTCCCGTGCCGAGAACTTTTCTTCACCTTGCTGTCTTATTACTTCCAATGCCGCACCCACTATGTCCTCAGGACTCAATTTCGTTTTAGCAGCCAAAAAAAAACACTCCTTATCTTTTATACTTTGTCCGATTTATATTGTCTTTTTGTATTTTTGTATTTTTTATTCATCATCAAGTTTAAGTACTGCCATAAATGCCTCTTGCGGAACTTCTACGCTACCCAACTGACGCATACGTTTTTTACCTTCTTTTTGTTTTTCAAGCAGTTTTTTCTTACGTGTTATGTCACCGCCATAACATTTTGCAAGTACGTCTTTACGCATAGCTTTTACTGTTTCACGAGCGATAACCTTACCACCTACCGCTGCCTGTATAGGCACTTCAAAAAGCTGTCTTGGTATATGTTCTTTTAGTTTTTCCGCCATCTTTCTTGCGCGTGTATATGCGTTATCGGCAAATACAATAAATGAAAGAGCATCTACCAAATCACCGTTTAGCAGTATATCGAGTTTTACAAGTTTTGAAGGCCTGTAATCCGACAACTCATAGTCAAAGGAGGCATAACCTTTTGTACGACTCTTTAACGCATCGAAGAAGTCATAAACTATTTCATTAAGCGGCAAATCATAGTGTAACTCTACCCTATCCGTATCAAGATAACGTGTATCTTTATATATACCACGTCTCTCTTGACACAGCTCCATTATGCTGCCGATATATGTCGCCGGTGAAAATATACTTGCCTTTACAAACGGTTCTTGCGCAGAAGCTATTGTGCCGGCGTCGGGATAGTTTGTCGGGTTATCTATTTCTATTGTTCTTCCGTCATTTAATGTTATCTTATATACAACGCTCGGCGCAGTTGTTATAATATCCAAATTATACTCTCTTTCCAGTCTCTCCTGTATAATTTCCATATGTAGTAGTCCCAAAAAGCCACAACGAAAACCGAAGCCGAGAGCCACAGATGTTTCAGGCTCAAAAGTAAGCGAAGCGTCATTTAATTGCAATTTTTCCAAAGACTCACGCAAATCGCCGTATTTTGCGCCGTCCATTGGATATATACCGCAGAATACCATAGGATTAATTGTTCTGTAACCTTTCAAAGGTTCTGTTGCGGGATTGCTTACCTCTGTAATTGTATCACCGACACGTGTTTCGCGTACAGTTTTGATACTTGCCGCAAAGTATCCTACCTCTCCCGCGCATATCTCATTCATCGGTATCAGCTTATCTGCTCCCATACTTCCCGTTTCCACTACGGTAAATTCAGCGCCTGTTGACATCATTTTTACTGTCATACCGGGTTTTATCTTTCCTTGCATAACTCTAAAATAAACTATAACACCCTTATAGCTGTCATAATAGCTGTCAAATATAAGAGCCTTTAAAGGAGCATTGTCATCGGCATTTTTTGGCGGTGGCACATCTTGCACTATTCTTTCAAGCACTTCATGAATATTCAGTCCCACCTTTGCCGATATTCTTGGCGCGTCCATAGCAGGTATTCCTATAACATCTTCTATCTCATTGCATACTCTGTCCGGATCGGCGGCAGGCAAATCTATTTTATTTATAACAGGAACTATTTCAAGGTCATGGTCAACAGCAAGATATGTGTTTGCAAGAGTCTGCGCCTCTATTCCCTGCGAAGCGTCAACAACAAGCACAGCGCCCTCGCAAGCCGCCAACGAACGTGATACTTCATAATGAAAGTCAACGTGTCCGGGCGTATCAATCAAATTAAATTGATAGTCCTGTCCGTTATCCGCCTTATAGTTAAGTCTTACCGCGCGCGCCTTTATTGTTATGCCTCTTTCACGCTCTATATCCATATTATCCAACAGTTGATTTTCCATATCACGACTTGCAACTGTCTGTGTCTGTTCAAGTATTCTGTCTGCAAGTGTACTTTTACCATGGTCTATATGTGCAATTATACAAAAATTTCTTATATTCTCTTTTGGGAATGACATATATCTCCTCCTACGCTTTTTTTATAATAAATTCCGTACTTCCCCATTTTATTTTGTTATATCACGACTGTTATTATAGCATAATAAAATATTTATGAAAAGAGAAAAACTTAATTTATGAATTTTTTTTTTAATTACGTCAATAATTATTATAGAAATTATATTTTATTTTGTAACTGTCTATATAAAAGTATACAAATACTTATATTATACATTTAATTTTATTAAATGTATAAGTCTGTTGAAAAACACTATTACCAGAAAAATATACAAAAAAGATGTAATTTCAAAGAAACTTTTTCTCTTGCAAAAAGTTTCCTCTTTTGGCATAAATGCCAAAATTCACCTTCAAAAATGCGCTTGCACGGCAAAAGCCTTCCGTTTTCTGTGGAAAACGTCTTAGGCTCTGCCCTTAAACCGCAATTTTTTGAAAAAAATTGAGTAAAACTTTTATAGACTTCGTCATTATGACGAATAATTATACCTTTTTTGATACGCTGTACATTTAAAATTATAAAATGTATATTTAAGAGGAGAAATTTTATGGATAATGATTTTAACAACTTAGATGCGGTAAAAAGATACCAAAACAGAAACAACAATCCAAAAAGCCGAAATACATTAACTTTTTATGACCACTTTCGCAGTTTTATTGTGGCTTTTATGATTACTTTCGTATGTATAACAGTTATCTTTGCAACAGCATTTATTCCAAAACCCAATGATAAAACAGCTGTTATTGGAACTGCCGATATTCCAAAAAAAAGTTATTATTCGCCGACAAAAGAAGATAGACTGAACATACTTTTGACTGTCAGCGAAAATGAGAATATCTTGCCGGAAGTATATATGTTACTTGGATTTTTGCCTGATAAAGGATACATTTCCGTAACATTAATCCCGCCAAACAGTTATATCCCCTCTGGCTATGATGAACTTTCTCCAAACGACTTTTTCAAAAAAGGCGGCGTGGCATACACCGCAAAAGGACTTTCAAAATTTTTTGATATAAATATAGACAGATATGGGACTCTTTACTATAAAGACATAGATAATTTTACATCAAAAACGGGCTCTTTTTTATACAACGTACAGGCAACGCTCGATTATCCGCACCACCGCAGACACGTATCCCTTGCGAAAGGAATAACAGAACTAAATGGCAGAAATATATGTGACATAATGTTTTATCCTGCATATCTCGGCGGCGAACAGGAACGAAGCGACCTAGGGACAATGGTTTCTGTCGCCTTTCTCAATAATCTTATATTAAATAAAAGCAAAAATCATAATTTAGATATCTTAACACCTTTTTTTGACTATTTTGACACAAATATATCCAGTCTTGACATTGAAACACATATTGATGCGCTCAACTATATAATTAAGCAAAACGACAGAACAATTCTTGCAACATATATTGACGGTGAATTAAGCCAAGACTACACATATTTTTTATTAACCCAAGATGCCGTAAATCGTATAAAATCTGTTTACGGTTAAATATTTAAAGGTAATTTATTTTAAAATGAAAAAAGATAATAAACATTCAACAAACGACACGCAAAGCTGTGAAAAAAACAAAAAAATACGTCTTTTACTCTTTACTCTGTTTATAATTATTTTTTTGTGGTGCATAATTTTTATTATGCAAAACTTAGTGTTGGAAAAAATCAGCAGTACAAAAAACCAAATGTTAATAGAACTGTATGAACAAAATATCAATACGCAAGACAGTACGGAAGAAACAGGTATGCAGTTACAGGAGCTTTTAAAAATAAATCCCGAATTTATCGGTTGGCTGAATATAGGAGAAACCAAACTACCGGTAGTCAGAACCAACAACAATACAAAGTATCTTGATATGGATTTTTACGGTAACAAAGACAAACGCGGAACTGTATTTATGGATTTCAGAAACAATCCGGAATTTATAAACGAAACCCAGATGCTTTACGGACATAACTATAATTACAGCAAAGAAATGTTTTATGAAGTTGAAAAACTGAAAAAATCTGATTATGCAACAAAATACCCATTTATAAACTTTAATACCATATACGGAAACCGCAGTTATGTTCTCTGTACAGTCTTTGTTACAGATATTGACGAAAACAGTAAAGACTATTTTGACTATCATAATTTGTTTTTGAACACTGACAATAAAGAAAAGCAAAAGTTTATTGACGAAATAAAAAAACGCGCTCTACTGCTCAGCAATATTGATTTTAACACACAAGACAGTTTAATTTTGTTTTCCACTTGCGGATATGAATTTTCCACACAAAGAATAGTAGCTGTGGCAAAACTTATTTCAGATGAGGAACTCAAAACTCTCTCTCCCAACTATTCACATAATCCAAACGCAAAAATGCCTTTTTTGTGGGAACTGCTATATAAATAAAAATACTCTGCAATATAAAAACAATTATCGCAGAGTATTTTTTATTTATTATTTTTTGTTGTTCTGTTTTTGCCTGTTTTTCTTTTTAATTATCTTTCTTACAATAAGTATAATCGTCAAAACAATAAGTAAAGAGCCACCCGCAACACAACTTGCTATAATAGGCGTATAGTCAAACGGCTTCTTTATTACCGCAAAACTATCCCCGTTATTTGCCTCAAACAAAATATATTTTCCGTCAATGGTATACGGTACTTCACTGTAACCGCTACCACTGTTTAACAGAACTTTTATGTTATTGTTTATATCCGCAACATAAGTATGAAGTAGTATTGTATCATAGTCTTTATCATAGTTTGCAATTATTGATACTTTGTTATTAATCAGCAGTTCTTCTCCTTCTTGCATTGTCGGTTTATCTGTATTTATAAGGTCTATATATGTATTGTCATAGAATTCGCCTTCTGCGAGGACAAGAGGCAAGCCTTCTTCTGTTTTTGCTTTACTCTCTACTGTATTTAACCATTTGATATACAGCGCGTCCACATCTTCACTGCGAATAGTATTTACAAATTCTTCTTTTTCCCATCTTGCATAATATCCGTTTTTCTCAGGAATTTTCGGAAGATTTTCTATCGTATCTCCATAGTTAAAGTCATATTCAGCAATAGGTTTCCCGTCGGCAATAAATCTAAGTTTAAAATTCTTAAATTCATCTGTAACCGCATTATGAGAAGCAAAGTCATTATATTTTAAAGGGATTGCCTGTGTATGATAAGTTACGTTATTCACAGCGCCTATTCCCTCATCGCAAAAAATATTTCCCTGTACGTTGCTTTCTTCATACAAACTGCCCGCAACAGTACCCAAAAAAGCTTTTTCGCAATCAAGTCTTGTCATTACGATATTGTTAATAATATTTTTGCCCTGACCTGCAACACCGCCTATATTATTTATACCTTTTATATCCGACAGTACCCTGCAATCTCTTACCGTGCCTTCGCTAACGCCTACTATACCACCGACAAAACCACCGTCTGTACTTTCCACTTTACATAATGATGCGCTGTCAATAACAGCTCCCATATGTACCATACCGCATATACCGCCGATATTTTCCTTTTTACCTGTGATGTTTCCGTAATTTGTACAACCTATAATTATATTTCTTGCATATCTTTCAGAATTTAATGTTCTGTCATTTACTTCATTAAAATCTTTCTCAGGGTCTATGTCATATTCTATTGACATATTGCCCACTATGCCACCTACATTCGTATCAGCTTCCAGTTCACCGAAATTGATACATTCCGCTATTTTTCCCGGTTCTTCTTTGTTGCTTTTCACATCAGAAACATCAATGATTAAGTCTCTCTCTTTTTCCAAAATTTCTGATTTTGTTTGACTCATCACGCTTCTTATATTGGCTACTTGATTATTGATAGCGTGTATATCATTAATAATTGCGCTTCTGCCGTCGTCGAGTTCATATTGCAATTTAAATAACCCATCATTTGCGCTTTTTAAACCATCAACAGCTCTTTCAATACGCAATATAATATAGTCTTTGTCAAAGTCTTCTATATTTTTTATATTTCTCAGAAAATCCACTATTTCCGATATCTGTCTTTGCGAATAATCCAAACTTTTATGTATACTGCTTACATTATCATTTAACTTTCTGCTTGTAATATTTATATCATTTGTCAGGGCTGTGCATTTGCTTTGCAATACATTTAATTCATTATTTAACTTTTGCAAAATATCCTGATAGTATTCTATCGATAAATATGGCTCTGCCTGTCCCACAATACCGCCTACATCTTTTCTGCCGATAATTTTTTCATCATTATGGCACTGATATATATATCCTGTCTGTCTTCCCGCAATACCACCAACATTATATCCAACATGAATATAACCTATTGTATGGCTGTTTAATGAATTAAAAATTCTGCCACTGTTAAAACCCGCTATACCGCCTGTGTCTGTATGGACAGCAACATTCTCTGTTTGATTAAGCTGATAATCAAAGTTTATGCTGTCTAAATCAGGTTTTATTTCACGCACAGATGTATTTACACTGCTTATATTTTCACATACAGCTATATCTCCCTCATTTTTTCCGACAATACCACCTGTATAGTGAGTTCCCTGTATAGCCCCTTTTGATGAACAACTTATAATTTGTCCCTTTAATTCATTAAGCGCCGCTATGCCCCCAACATAATTTTCGGCAACGATAGAACCTATAAAAGTACAATTTTCTATCAGTCCACGGTTAACCGCAGCTATTCCCCCAATATACTCATCTTTTGTGCTTGGCATAAAATAACCGTTACTCGTCAAATTCCTTACAACGCCTGTTTCTTCAACATATCTGAATAACCCTTGTTGAGAATTTTGCTCCGTATATATAAAAGTAATCGTGTGATTGTTACCATCAAATACACCGCTAAATGTAGGAATAGGCTTAAATTCACCTTTTTCAAACTTTAAGTCTGTATTCAATGATACGCTCATTCCCTCCGAGGCTTTGTCATACACACATTCTTGCGCTAAATTTAACCAATCTTCCTTACTGTCTATTTTTACTTCTTTTTTTATTTCCTGTTTATTTTCCTTTTTGGCAAAAAAGTTTTGCCAATTTTTGCTGTAAGTAATTTTACTTTCTTCTGTTTTCTTTGGAGTATCCGCATAGGCGGGTACTCCCGTAACCATTATTCCAAACGCCAAAAGTACAGAAAATACAGTTTTTAAATAATAACGAGGATTTTTTTTATTGCTTTTCATATTCCTCATCTCCTTCATTGGCATTTTCCAAAACCTCAACTTCTGTTTCATTTTTTTCCTGTTTAGCTTCATTGAATATCGGTAATGAAATATCGTCTAACTTTTCAAAATGGCTTTCATGATTTCTTGTTTCAACATTTGCCTTAATGTCACCGATAAGTATACCGTTAACATCAGCGTCTATCGAACCTATAATCGTTCCTCTTATATGTCCGTTTACGCGTATTTTGCCGGTTGGCAAAGGTAGCGCAAATTCTCTGTGTAGGGTAAACGCTGTCTTTTGTATGATAATATCACCCAAAAGCAGAATTTGCGGTAATATAAACAGTACTATTATTATTGATATAAGCGTACCACGACCGAGAGATGTACCGATAGAGGAAACCGTTGGGTCGTGCGACAAGTTACCTATAATAAAGCCTGCCGATGTCAAAATAGTACCACTTGTAAATATTGTTGGAAAAGCTTGATTAAGCGACTCTATCATAGCTTCTTTTATCGGCATATATGATTTTAAATCCATATATCTGCTTGTTATAACAATAGCGTAGTCAATGGTTGCGCCCATCTGTATAGCGCTTACTATGAGAGAACTCATAAAGAAGAGCGTATCATTTGTTATATATGGGAATGAAAAATTAATCCAAATACTTCCCTGTATTGCCAAAACAAGCAGTACTGGAAGACCTGCTGATTGGAAAGTAAACAGCAAAATTGCCATTACAAACAGAGCGGTAAGCACGGTTATTACAGTATTATCGGTAACAAATGATGCCTCTAAGTCCTTGTTGCTTGTTGAGTTACCGGCAAGCACCACATCATTACCGTAATATTTCCTTGCAATACTCTTTATATTGTCCAGTTCTTTAAATGTCTCCGTACCCTCAATAGGCAAATTCATATTTAATACAACACGTGATTTTGTCGTACCCTGTAACTGTTGTTGACCATTGCGCAGTTGTCTGTACAAATCATCAAGTTCCTCATTTAATTCTTTGTCAAGTTCCACATATCCCTCTTGTTTTTGGTCGTATAGGAACATAAACATATCGAGTATCGGGACTTTGTAATCATCAAGACCGCTTACCACAGGCCCATACTGCCCAATATTTACAGCATAAGCTCCATACATCATCTTTGCAATCTCTATATCAAGTCCGGATATTTCTGAAAATTGTCTCGGATTTAGTTTATCCGTAAGCATATATCCGTCTTTTACTTCTACGTTTGTAAGACTAAGTATAGACTCAATATAATCAAGTTTTTCAAGCTCCTCAACCATTTTGCTTTCTTTTTCATAGCTGCCCTTTGGAAAAATTACAGCCAACACATTGTTACTGCCAAACGCATCATCAATTTTTTCTTCCGCCAGTTTTTGTTCTGTCTTATTTTTCGTATTGATTGACCCCATATCATAAATATATACGCATTTACTTTGGAATATAAAAGAAAGTATTATAATGACAATAAAAAGCGGTGGAATAACAAAACGCGTATAGTACGCAAATTTACCCACAAAACTGATACGTGGTACAAAATTCTTATGATGTGTCTTATCTATAAGTTTTGCAAACATCATAAGCAATCCTGGCATTAGCAAAAATACTGTCAATAGACTGAATATAATAGATTTTGTAAGAACTATACCCATATCAAAGCCTATTCTGAACTGCATAAACATCATAGCGACCATACCGGAAACAGTTGTCAAACTGCTTGACGCAATTTCAGGTATTGCTTTGCTAAGCGCAATTATCGTAGCCTCCCGCGAGTCCTTTGTCTCGTGCTCCTCCATATATCTATGGCACAAAATAATAGCGTAGTCTATTGCAAGGGCAAGCTGTAATATTACCGCAATAGAGTCTGTAACAAAGCTAATTTCACCAAACCAAAAATTAGTACCTTTATTAAGTATTGCCGCCGTTCCGAAGACCATAATAAATACAGGTATTTCCATATATGTCTTTGATGTCAAAAGAAGTACCGTTACAATAACTATCGCCGCAAGCACAAGTATAATTTGCATATCTTTTGCAAGCGACGCGGCAAAGTCATTTCCTACTTCGCTTTGTATATATGTATCATAAGGCTCTAATAATTTTTTTATTTCTATCATTGCATTTTTTGCTCTGTCTTCTGACGCCTCATCTTCAAATGCAACATTAATTAAAGCATACGTTCCCTTATAGTTTTTGTTTTCTTCGGTGTCTTCATCGGCAAATGTAACACTGAAAACACCGTCTATTTCTTCTATTTTATGTTGAAGTTCTTCCGCTTTTTCTTTGGTAACATTGGTAATCATTACCCTTGCCGAACCAAAAGTTTTGAACTGTTCGTTCATAATATTTATACCTATTCTTGTTTCACTGTCCTCCGGCAAATATGAAGTAATATCATTATTTACCAAAACCCTTGACATAGATAAAATACTATAAATTAATGCGGCGACAAAGATTAAATAAAAAGCCTTTCTTTTGTCTACGATAAAGGTTGCCACCTTCACCATAAACCCAGATTTTTCTTTTTCCTCGTTCATTAAATAGCACCGTCCAAACTGTTTAATATTTTGCAATTTGTAAATATCGCATATAAAATACATTGTATCAATATATTTTACTCAAAATATTTGCTTTATCAATGTAAGAGTTTTGAACAATATGTGAATTAATATTGCAAAATTATTACATCTTGAAATAATCCACAAAATTATGTTAAAATGTAGGTATTATTTTTATTAAACCCAAAAAGGAGAAACTGTTTTTTTATGGACATTTTTTCACTTACATTTATATTTATATTTTTACCTACAACTTTGCTTTTATATTATATAGTTCCGACAAAACTCAAAACATCTGTTTTGTTTTTTGCCTCACTGTTTTTTTATGCCACAAACAGTGTAATTTGTATGCTGATTATGTTATTATCGATAATTTTTGATTTTTTAATAGCGCAACAGTTGGTTTTCAGCGATACAAGTATGCCTGTCCGAAAATTTTTAATTTCTCTTGTTTCCATAAAAAATATCTCTTTGGTAATATATTTTCTTTTTGATAACAATAACAGTCAACTTCTCACTTTTTTAGGCGCGACAGTGTATGCTCTTACTTCTCTCGGATATGTACTGGACGTATACCATGGGGAAATACCTGTTGTTACAAAATTCTTTGACTATGGCACATTCTGTTGTTTTTTTGGAAAAATACATGTAGGGCCTATAATTACGGCAAAGGAATTTTTCCCACAACTCCGCAACAAGCAACTTTCTCTTACAAATATAAGCGAAGGCTTTGTATTGTTTACACACGGAATAGCGAAGAAAATACTTCTTGCAGATAATATAAATCTTATAATATTGGAATTAAACAAAATATACGCAAGTGACCGAACTGTGCTTGATGTATGGTTGTTTATTTTTTGCACAATACTCAACACATATTTTACACTATCAGGATACAGCGATATGGCGCGAGGCGTAGGACTTATGTTTTCCATCCGTCTCCCCGAAAACTTTCGATACCCTTTGCAAGCATACAGCGTATCTGATTTCTTCGCAAAGTTTAATATTTCCGCAAATCACTTTGTCCGTAAATATGTGTACAAAGCGCTTGATACACAAGATAACGGCAAACTTGCGACATCGGTGAATATCCTACTGATTTCAATAATAATGGGGTTATGGTATGGCATTTCATTAAACTTTCTGATGTGGGGAGCATTTTTAGGTATATTTATAATTATAGAAACAATCTTTGATAATGTTATTTCACAATACATACCCACATTTATACGCAAAGTAACAACATTTTTAATTATACTGATGTCATTTATATTATTTGCGGGAAACACTCCACAAGAAAGTTTAAATTATCTTTTGATTATGATAGGACAGTCTCAGCAACCCGCTATACACAGTCATACACTCTATTTGCTTTCTTATAATACTGTCCTCTTACTTGGCTCAGCTTTCTTTGCCACAGACTATATTGCCATAATCGCAAGGAAATTCGAACTTAAATTTCCAAAAACAGGACGTTTGGCATCACTTGTAATCAATACCACAATTCTTTTCGTATCCATAATATTTATGATGTAATATTTATTCTTATGCCTATTAAAACGGAGGTTTATTTTTTTGATAGCAAAAATTGTTCTTGATAAAGCAAGCCATACTTATGATAAAATATATTCTTACACTATACCAAATTCAATGAATGTGATTGCAGGTATGCGGGTTATCGTTCCTTTCGGTAATAACAAAGACCGTATAGGACTTGTTATAGAGGTATGCAACACATCAAAAGGTGACTATAAGGGGAAACTGAAAGAGATAAAAGCGCTTGCGGATAAATCTCCCATACTTAATGATGAAATGTTATATCTATTGAAATGGCTGAAAGAATTTACTTTCTGCACTTATTTTGACGCGCTCAAAGTACTTATTCCCACAGGACTCGGTAAACGTACAGATGTTTCATATAAAATAAATAATGATATAGATGAAAACATATCGAAATTAAACGAAAGAGAACTTGCGATATATAATCTATGCAAAAAAAAGAAAACTAACTTTTTTGCAGGCGCATTTGAAGAAAAATTTGCAGATAGCAGTATCTTGCTCGATAGCTTAACCGAAAAAGGATATTTAATATCCGAACCTATCGTTATACGAAAAATAGCAGATAAAACTCTTACTATGATACGACTTTTGCCTGACTGGGATTCTGCTTTTTTGACTCCCCGCCAAAGAGAAGTAGCCGAAACACTTGCCACTATCGGCGAGTGTTCCGTAAAAGAATTAATGTACTATACTGGAGCTACCAAAAGCGTATTAAACAATATAGTAGCGCAAAAAGCGGGAGAGTTTTTTACAAAAGAAGAATACAGAACCCCTGTATTTAAAAAAGACAATTCGGAAACAGAAGAACTTAATTTATCTGATGAGCAACAACAAGTCGCCGATAATCTATATAAATTATATAAACAACATACCGGCGAAACAGCGCTGATTTACGGTGTAACAGGTAGCGGTAAAACACAGGTATTTATAAGTCTGTGTAAAAAAGTAATCGCCGAACAAAAACAGGCGATTATTCTTGTCCCCGAAATTGCGCTAACCCCGCAAACCATACAAAAATTTTATAATTATTTTGGCGATACAATAGCCGTTTTACACAGTGGACTCTCTTTATCGCAACGGCTTGATGAATGGAAAAGAATTGACAGAAATCTGGTTTCTGTTGTTGTCGGCACCCGTTCGGCAGTTTTTGCTCCTTGCAAAAATTTAGGTTTAATAGTTATTGATGAAGAACACGAACACACATATAAATCCGACAATTCACCGAGATTTAACGCAAAAGATATTGCAAGAATACGCGCGAAATACAATAAGTGTCTTACCTTATTCGCCTCGGCAACACCCTCAATCGAAAGCTTTTACAAAGCAAAAAACAATGAATATCACCTTGAAACTTTAACAAGTCGTTTCGGCAATGCCTCCCTTCCTGATGTAAATATCATAGACTTACAGTGTGAAACAAATCGAGGACAGTGCATATCCGACACTCTTTGCGAAGAAATATTGTATAACATAGAACATAATGAACAATCTATTATACTGGTAAACAGACGCGGACACAGTACGCAAATAACTTGTGGTACTTGTCATGAGCCTATCCTTTGCGAAAACTGTTCTGTATCAATGAAATATCACACTGCAAACAACAGACTTGTCTGTCACTATTGCGGTAACAGCATACCTGTACCGAAAACTTGTCCCAAGTGCAACAGTGAATATATACGTTTCAGTGGTTCAGGCACACAAAAAGTTGAAGAAGAACTGCAAATACGCTTCCCTAATGCAAAAATATTGCGAATGGATACCGATACCAATATGCAACGGGACAGCTATGAAAAAAATCTTAATGATTTTCGGGAAAAAAAATATCAAATAATGGTTGGTACTCAAATGATAGCAAAAGGACTGAATTTTCCCGACGTAACCCTTGTCGGAGTTGTCGGCGTTGACAGTATGCTTTACAGTCAAGATTTCAGAAGTTTTGAAAAAGTATTCAGCTTAATAACGCAAGTTATAGGACGCAGTGGCAGAAGCACCAAAAAAGGACGCGCATATATAGAAACATATTCTCCCGATAATCCCATACTTTTAAGTGCGTCGGCACAGGATTATGATAATTTTTACAGAGATGAAATTGCTATACGAAAACTAAACCTATATCCGCCATTCTGCAAAATGGTTGCAATAGGCATTACCGACTCGGACGAAATAACAGCTGTAAACCAAGCAAAAGCAATACTTGACAGTATAAAAACTCTGTTGAAAACCAAATATACAACTATTCCTATGCGACTTTTGGGACTTTCTCAAAGTAATATTTTCAAACTTTCCGGCAAATACAGATATAAAATTCTACTCAAAATGCGTCTTGATAAACTTTCACGCGATATGTTGTGGGAAATATTGTTTGAAGCGAAGAAAAAAGCTCCCAAGACAACAAATATTTTTATAGATACTTCTTATGACGGCTCTATATAAAGCAAAAAGTAACTGCAAAACTTTCACAGTCCGCAGTTACTTTTTTGTTTAGTATAAATATTAAATTAAAATGCAATATAAAAAAGATGTGAACATAAACTTTACTCACATTCCACGTGTGGCGGTTCGCCAAAATGCTTATCATTGTAAGTAATAATAGTCTGACGTGAGAAGAAAAAATAAGTTATGAACATAAACTTTGCTCACGTTCCACGTGCGGCGGTTCGCCATGTCCTATGCGGACAGCAGTTACTTTGTGTGTGACAAAGTAACCAAAACACATTTAAGAGGGTGTTCCCCCTCTTAAAATACTCCCCCCTTTTATAGTTTGGTTATTGTCATAATTTATATTGTGATGTATCACTCGCTTTCGC
>JAHHTQ010000014.1 GCA_020024555.1 Angelakisella sp. | reverse complement strand
AACTTTTTGCAAGAGAAAAAGTTTCTTTGAAATTACCTTTTTGTGCATATTTTTCTGGCAATATAGTTTTTTGACAGTCTAGTATAATAAAATATTATTATATTTATATTTTAATAGTTTAGGAGAAATAATGAAAACAAATATATATAATCTTACACTTACGGAACTGGAACAATATTTTACAAATATAAATGAAAACCCATATAAAGCAAAAATATTATATAAATACCTTTACAGAGAAAAAATAGATAATTTCAGCGATATAAAAGAAATCAAAAAATCACTGACAGATAAATTATCAAATGACTTTACAATAGAACTGCCAACAGCAAAAGATACGCACAAAGACGAAAGTGTTACAAAACTGTTATTTTCCCTACATGACAATAGCCTAATTGAGAGCGTTCTAATGAGACAACATTATGGCAACAGCGTCTGCGTATCCACACAAGTAGGCTGTAATATGAACTGCGCTTTTTGCCAAAGCGGAAAGTTTAAAAAGCAACGAAACCTAACCGCAGGCGAAATGGTCAGCGAAATTATGTATATGCGTAAAGTTTTAAATGAAAAAATCAGCACAGTAGCTCTTATGGGTATTGGCGAACCACTGGATAATTTTGAAAATATAAAAAAATTCATAGAGATAATAACCTGTGTATACGGACTGGAAATAGGTATTAAACATATAACTTTATCCACTTGCGGACTTGCCCCTAAAATAACAGAACTTGCAAACGAAACAAAAACCGTACCGCTTGCAATAAGCCTGCACGCTCCCAATAATGAATTACGCAATAGGCTAATGCCGATAAACCACGCTTATCCTCTTGAAGAACTGCAAAAAGCTATGGCATACTATAACGAAAAAACAAAAAATAAAATTTTTATTGAATATATAATGATAAAAGATGTAAACGACACTGTTAAATGCGCAAAAGAACTATCTGACTATTTGCAAAATATTAATTGTACAGTGAATTTGATACCATATAACGAAACACAGAGCTTTGACTTCAAACGAAGTCCAAAAGAAAATATATTTGCATTTTATGATGTGTTAAAGAAAAACAATATACACGTTACAATGAGACGGGAACTTGGCACATCGGTAAAAGCCGCCTGCGGACAATTAAAATCTGAACATACAAACAAAAACTAAACAAAGAAAGGTTCTCAAAAAAATGAAAATAGTAGGTATTGTTGCAGAATATAATCCTCTACATTCCGGTCATATATATCAACTGAAAAGTTTAAAAGACAGCGGATACACACATACCGTTGTTGTTATGAGCAGTAATTTTGTTCAGCGTGGCGAGCCGGCTATTTTTTCAAAATATACACGCGCGGGTATTGCAATAAAAAACGGCGCAGACTTGGTTATTGAAATACCCACACCTTTCGCTATGTCAACCGCCGAAACTTTTGCTATTGGAAGTATAGCTTTACTGAAAAATTGCGGTGTTGAATATCTGTCTTTTGGCAGTGAGTGTGGCGATATAAATTTATTAAATACTTGCGTAAAGGCAATAAACAACAAAGATGTGAATAAAAAACTAAAAGAACTTTTGAAAACAGGACTTACTTACAGCAAAGCCAGACAAGACGCAATAGAAAGTATCTTTTCAAAAGAAATTGCCGATGTTCTGTCAAAACCAAACAACACACTCGGAATAGAATATATAAATGCAATAGAAAAACTACGTGCGAATATCATTCCCACAACAATAAAAAGACGCGGGGCAGACCACGACAGTAGCGAAGAACTTGAACACATATCCGCATCGGCGCTGAGAGACGCTTTTTATAATAACAACGACATTCTACTGCAAAAATATATGCCACTTCCTGTATATGATATTCTAAATCAAGAAAAAAGAAAAGGAAATATTTACAACCCCCAAATACTCGACAGAGTGCTTCTCTCAAAACTTAGAACATTAAATATTTCAGATATAGCCAAACTCCCCGATATATCGGAAGGTCTTGAAAATCGCATTTTCCTGTCTATAAAAAACAGTAACTCTTTTGACGGAATACTGGAAAACACAAAAACCAAACGTTACACTATGGCAAGACTGAGAAGAATATATATGTACGCCTTACTTGGCATTACAAAAGATTTTTACGAGACATTACCGCCATATATACACATATTGGCAATGAACCAAAAAGGTAAAGAAATATTGCAGGTTGCCAAAAATACAAGTGAAATTCCTATAAACAGCTCGCTGAAAAAACTAATGGAAACATCTGATGTTTCTAGGAAATTTGCGCAAAAAGAAATAGACTGTACAAATATCTATTCTGTTCTTACCAAAAACGTTATGCCATATAATATGGACTTATCGCAAAAATTAATTGTTGACAAATAATATAAATAATATTTTAAGAAGATGCTGAATACACCGACTGTATTTGGCATCTTTTTTTAATGCTATTGACAAAACAGATAGTTAGTGATATAGTTAATTACACAAGTAATGAACCATACAACATAAGGAGGTGGAAAAGTGTTAAATTCGTTTGATAACAAAACAATGATATATATACAAATAGCGAATATGCTGTGCGACAATATATTAAAAGGAATACTACTGGAAGAAGAACAAGTCCCCAGTACAAACGAACTTGCAAAAATGTACAGCATAAATCCCGCAACGGCAGGCAAAGGACTTAATATATTGGTCGATAAAGGGATATTATACAAAAAGAGAGGTATAGGTATGTTTGTGGCAACCGGCAGTCGTGAAAAAATAATCAACGAGAGAAAAGACGAGTTTATGAACAACTTTATAAAAAAGATGCTTATCGAAGCCAAAAATTTGGGTATATCAAAAGAAGAACTCTATAAAATGATAGATAACATAAAAGAATAATTAATTATACAGATAGGAGTGTAGATTAATGCAAAATACCATTATGACTGTTAATAACCTTGTAAAATCTTATAAAAACAATGAAGTAATACACAATGTGTCATTTGAAATAGAAAAAAATAAAATCTATGGCTTGATAGGCAGAAACGGAGCGGGTAAAACAACACTGCTTAGCGCGATAACGGCGCAGTTACGTAGCGACGGCGGTGAAATAAAATATTGTGGCGAAGATGTATGGGAAAATCAAAACGCGCTGTCAAATATATGCTTTTCGAGAGAACTTTCGGCAATGAATTTGTTTGGACAAAACACAATGAAAGGCAAAGACTACCTGAAAGCAGGCGAAATATATTATAAAAACTGGGATAAGAAATATGCCGACAAATTGGTAAAACTATTCGGACTTGATGTAAAGAAACCAATAACCCGTATGTCAAAAGGTATGATGAGTATGGTTACAATAATAGTTGCGCTTGCGAGCAAAGCTCCTCTAACCATTCTTGACGAGCCGGTTGCCGGACTTGATGTTGTTGCCCGTGAACAGTTCTACAACTTACTTTTGGAAGAATATTCAAATACAGGCAGGACATTCATTGTTTCAACACATATTATTGATGAGGCGACAAATATTTTTGAAGATATAATTTTTATTGATAAGGGTAATATCATAGAAATGGGAAATACCGAAGAATTTATATCTGAATTTAAACTAATCGGCGGACTTGCGGAAGATGTTGACAGTGTCAGCAAAAATCAGAATATTATTCACAGTGAAACAAGAGGCAGAGCGAAGACAGTATGCGTACGCACAACAGATACGGACTTTGAAGATATCTGCGAGGAAAATAATGTGACTGTCAGTGGTATTACCTTGCAAAAAGCATTTGTTTATATGACTGTGAACACTGCGGAGGCTGATAACAATGATTAAACAAAATACCAAATTTATATTATCAAAGATACTGCCTACTGTTTTTTATACTTTTGCAATTTTTTCAGTAATCGTATTTATAGAGAAATTGACATTACCAAATACCAAACTTCCGCTTATTTATTTTATGCAACTGATACTCTTCATTATTTTGGTATGTTTGTCTTATTCATTCAGTATCAATACTTTCTACTATCAACTGGCAAGCGCTATGGGAAGTACGCGAAAAAATTTCTACTACTCATCGCTTATATTGGAAATAACGATAGCTGTAATATCTTTTGTAATATTTGTTTTTTTTACCTATGCCTTAACTTTTCTCTATGATATACGCTTTAATTTTACACCCATAAATACAATAGCAATATTCTTTTCCATACTGCTTCTTGTAAATATATCCTTGACAATGGGAGCAATGGGTCTTATATATGGCAAAATAATGATAGTGATATACACTGTTTTTATTACGTTTGGATCAGGTATTGTAGGTGGCCTTGTAGGTTTTAGTATAAATGTTGAGGACGAATACCCGCTCATAAATCTTACAAACAAAGTATTTAACTATATAGATAAACAAGGTTTAATTATTATTGCAGTAAGCGCAGTACTTATAATATTGATGTCTGTATTAAATTATCATCTGATAACAAAGAAAACAGCCTAATTACATAAGGAGGCATTAAAATGATTTTTGAAAATATTAAAAAGCAATTTAAAATCAATGAGGCATTTTGGTTTTTATTTATACCAATAGGAGTATGGACTCTTGCAGAAATAATACAGGCAATAGTATATATATTTGTCGATAATTCTTCTGAATATCTTTCGGTATCGGCAATTCTTTCTTTTTTACTTACAATAACTTTGTCTCTTGTCTTTATAACTTTTTGTTATGTATATTATTTTAATTTTGCGATACAGTATAGTTTTACGCGGAAAAACTATACTGTAAGCAGTGTAATATACTATCTGATTTATAATTTAACAGCTCTGTTTATTTGCTATATAGAGTCTTATATAAGCGTATTTATATATAAAACTTTTTATTCAAGCTATACTTTGGATATTGATGTTGCGACTGCCGCTAACTGGATTACGGATAACAAATTTACTTTTTTGATTTTGACAGTTTTGTCTGCCGTGGGACTATCCATATTGCAATATATCATTGCCGCTTTAATATTAAAATTCAAAAAAGTTACTTTAATAGTTTTAAGCGCAACATATTTTATAGGTATTGTTGTCTTCCCTATTATAACAAAAACAGAGTTTTACACTAAATATCTACCGTATGTATCAAAGATATTTTCATTTTTGGGAAACCTGCACTTTATTTTTTATATAATAATCGGTATAGGTTTAATCATAGCTTTACTTTGGTATTCAACTAAGGTTTTTTTAACAGAAAGTTATTTTTCATAAATTATTAAGGAGTGATATTTTTGGAATTAAAAGTAAATAATCTGACAAAGAGTTTTTCGGAAAACAAAGTTTTAAAAGGAATAAGCTTTTCGGCGCAAAGCGGGAAGGCGCTGGGACTGCTTGGCAGAAACGGAGCGGGAAAAACAACGACTATCCGCATAATAATGGGTGTATTCAGTAGCGACAGCGGAGAAGTTCTTATTGATAATGCCCCCATTGACAGAAACAAGACAACAATAGGATATTTACCGGAAGAACGTGGAATGTATCCAAAAAAACTGATTATTGAACAGTTAATATATTTCGCCGCCCTAAAAGGTATGGGCAAAAAAGAGGCAATAAAATCCGCTGACTATTGGCTTAACAGACTGCAAATGACAGAGTACAGAAACCGTAAATTAGAGACGCTTTCAAAAGGTAATCAACAAAAAATACAGCTTATTGCAACGCTTATTGCAAATCCTGATATCATTATTCTTGACGAGCCATTCTCAGGACTTGACCCTGTGAACGCAATACTACTCAAAGACACGGTAAAAGAGCTTATAGCAAACAAAAAAATAGTACTGTTTTCTTCTCATCAAATGAACTATATAGAAGAATTTTGCGACGATATAGCAATACTAAACCGCGGTGAAATAGTGCTTTCCGGAAATATCAGAGAAATTAAACGCAGCTACGACAGACGGGATATATCCATTGTCTCAAAAGATATCGAAAAAATCAAAAATAATATCGATTATAAATACACGTTAAAAGATGACGGATTGATTATTCACCTAAATGACGAAGAAGAAAAGAACCTATTAATATCAAGAATTGCAGAGCTCAACGTTGATATTGATGAAATAAAAGTAATTGAACCAACACTCAATGATATTTTTGTTGAATATACGGAGGATAAAAAATTATGAAACAGTTTTTCAGTATATTGAATTTTGAATTTAAGGGTTATATAAAAAACAAAATCTTCATATCATTTACAATAGTATTGATGCTTTTAACAGCAATTATACTGTCTATACCACGTTTTATGGATATGTTTTCAAACAGTACGGAAAATGCGGAAGATGATAAAAAAGAAATTGTAATGGTTTTCTCTGAAAATTCATATAATATAAGCGACCTACTGCCATACTTACAAAAAAATATGCCCGAGTATGACTTTGTTGTAAAGTACAATACGCTTGATGAAGCGAAAGCGCTTGTGGAAGAAGGCAGTGTTGATATAGGATTACTTGTAAACAGTGACACAGCCTACAAGTTAATAAAAAAGAATGTATCCCTGTACGACAATTCAACAACATCTTTTGACAAAGCGTTTATTGAAAAATACCGTGTGGACAATATGACAAAAAACGGTATTGATATCAAAGAAGCAAAAAATATTTTGACAGTTGAAATAGAAAATGATATTATAAGAATAGGCAAAGACCAACGAAAAAGCTTTTTTTATACATATATCTTGATTTTCACACTTTATTTTGCCATACTTATGTATGGACAGCTTGTTACAACAAGCGTTGTTAATGAAAAAAGTTCACGCGCAATGGAAATGCTTATTACAAGCGCCAATCCCGTAAGTCTTATGTTCGGTAAAGTAATAGGTTCAGCGCTTGCGGGAATTTGTCAAATCGTAGCAATTTTCGGCACATCGTTTGTATTCTATCAGATTAACCAATCTTACTTAGCAGATAATCCTATGGCGCAATCTGTATTCGGTATGCCACTGTCTATGTTACTGTATGTTTTGCTGTTCTTTATACTTGGATTTTTGCTATACGCTTTTATGTTTGGCTCAATGGGCTCGCTTGCCTCAAAAACAGAAGATGTAAGCGTGCTTGTTACTCCTATTACGCTTATCTTTATAGTCGCATTTATGATAGTTATAATGTCTATGAGTTCCGGAAACATTGACAGTATTTTGATGAAGATATCCTCTTTTGTTCCGTTCACTTCACCAATGGCGATGTTCACACGTATTGCTATGGGTGAGGTTATGCCGATAGAGATAGTTATATCTGTTATTTTACTGATATTATTTACAATCCTTATTGGCTACGTTTCCGCTAAAATCTACCGTATAGGCGTACTGATGTATGGCAATCCACCAAAAATCAAAGATATTGTTAAAGCACTCAAACAAAAATAATATACAATAAAGTATTATTATAATTAATTTTTAAAGAAGGAAGTGTTTTCTATGGAAACTCAACTAAGTTTTAAAAAAAATATCGGTAGGCTTATGGCAGGTATGGCAGTGTATATATTTGTCACGCAATATATATGCGGATTAGTCCTTCTGCCAATATTACAAGTATCTTTTCCGTCACTTTTTCAAACTCAATGGTTTCTTTTAAGTTCAAGTATGATTATTAACTATATAATAGGCTTCCCTTGTTTTTGGTTAATTATAAGAAAGATACCGACTGTAAAACCTGATATTACTCCGATGAAACCAAAATTTGTTCAAGTATTAAAATGGATATCAATATCATTTACGCTGTTGTTTGCCTTTAATTTACTGACCATTGTGCTTACTCAGATTATTTCAGTATTTAAATTGAATGATGTTGTAAATCCCCTAGAACAAATGGTAGCATCAAATAGTAGATTTACAGTAATTCTATTTGGCGCGATTATAGCTCCGATACTGGAAGAACTTGTTTTCCGCAAAGTGTTTTACGATAAGACAGCGCAATATGGTGAAAGAGTATATATAATTATCAGCGCTTTTTGTTTTGCAATGTTCCACGTAAACTTTTTGCAAATATTCTACGCCTTTTCGCTTGGCGCAATGTTTGCGTACGTATATGCGAAAACAAGGAATGTTCTGTATATTATAATTTTACACATAATAATAAATTCTTGGGGACTTGTCGTAGCGCCTATTATGACATCAAACATAGTTTTCGCCATAATAGGAAGCCTAGTATTTTACGCGATTGTTATAACAGGATTTATATGCTTACTGAATGGCTTAAAGAAAGTGGAATACCGCCCCGCCATTGTAGAAATACCCGAAAAACCGATACGTATTGCATTAAAAACTTTTGGCAGCATAATTTATATACTTTTATGTGTAATAATTATTTTGTTACTGCTATCAATCTAAAACAATAAATTTTAACGGAGTTTGATAAGAGTTCATATACTCTTATCAGCCTCCGCTTTATTTGTTTTTAAAAAAACCGATATGTTTTAATCTGATAAAACTCTGTATTTAGGGTACAGTAACGAGGTTTTTTAGTTAAAATTTACGGAGGGAAATATAGTGAAAAATATTCCTATAATGATAAAGCCTGCATCTTCTGCCTGCAATTTGCGTTGTAAGTATTGTTTTTACACAGACTTGGCAGGCAAACGGGATACTTTTTCTTTTGGCAAAATGTCAGAAGATACGGTGGACAAAATTCTTGCAAATATTCACAAAAGTTTAGATAGCGGTGACAGAGTAACATTTGCTTTTCAGGGTGGCGAACCTACGCTTGTGGGACTGTTTTGGTTCAAAAGTTTTGTGGAAAAAGTAAAGCTTTGGAACAACAATATCAATATCGAATATGCTCTGCAAACAAACGGAACACTTTTAGACGACGAATGGTGTCTGTTTTTGGCAAAAAATAACTTTTTGGTTGGAATTTCCATTGACGCTATGGCGAAGTGCCACAATAATTGCAGAGTGGATATGGACGGAAAAGACACATATAAACAAGTGCTTGACAAAGTACGTTTAATGAGAAAATACGGCGTTGAATTTAATGTACTGTGTACGCTTACATCTGAAATAGCCCAGCACCCGCAACAAGTATGGAATTGGATATGTCAAAATAATTTTCAGTATGTTCAGTTTACACCTTGCCTTGATGAACTTGGCTCAATAAAAAACAGTGTATATGCGCTCAAACCACAAAAGTTTGCAAATTTTTATAAACAAGTATTTAAGCTATGGCTAAGTGACTTTAAACAAGGCAAGTACAGAAGTATAAAATTATTTGACGATATAGTTAATTTACTTGCTTACAGAGTCCCTACTGCTTGCGGAATAACAGGCAGATGTCAATGTCAAATGGTAATAGAAAGTGACGGAAGCGCGTATCCTTGCGACTTTTATTGTTTGGATAAATATCGTCTTGGCAGTGTATGTGAAAAAACGGTTATTGAACTTATAGAGTCACAGACCGCAGACGACTTTATACACAGACCAAAACAAAGAGCAAAACTTTGCGATGAATGTAAATATCGTAATTTTTGCGGTGGCGGTTGCCACAGAATGAAAAGCGAAGTATATTGCGCTCCCAAGGATAATTTTTGCGGATATAAAACTTTCCTTGATGAAAGTATTAATGATTTTCAAATAATTGCAGAACTACAAAGAAGAATGCGTTTCAGATAAAAATATAATATAACGGATTTTAGTCTGTATAAAAAAGTATAATCATATAAATTATGTTTAATTTTATATAATATACTTGGAATTTATACAGACTTTTATTATATTTTAAACAAAGTTATCGATTTTTTTAAAATATATATTGACAAAATTTTAATTTGCTGATATACTACTTAAAAAGTTAGTTACCTCTAACTACATAGAAATTTATACTTACGCCTTCGGGCGTAAAAAAATAATAAGAAGTTAGCTACTGCTAACCAAAAAGGAGAATAAAAATGAGTATAGCTATAATTGGCGGTCACGACTGTATGGTACGCAGATATAAGGAAGTATGTAAGGGTTATAAATGCAAGGTAAAAATTTTTACACAGCCACAAGGCTTAAAAGACCAGTTAGGCTCACCCGATTTGGTTATTCTGTTTACCAATACAGTGTCACACAAAATGATACATATCGCAAATTCTGTTTTATCAAATGAAAACGTAACTATCGTAAGATCACACACAAGCTCACTGTCGGCGCTTAAAGATATATTAAACAAGAATACCGTATTGGCATAAGGGAGATAGGGTTAATGTCATCACAAACTATTGTTAAATTTTGTTCCCCAACACTTGCAGGCTTAAAGACAGGAAATTTATTTCAATATAAATATACTTCAATTTCGCAGTTAATAAGCGCCATACGGGAAAAAAACAACCTACTTAACGAAAAAGGTGTATATTTGGTTGTACTAAAAGCATATAAAGGCTCTGCGCTGATTTTAATTTACAGAAAAAAATTATTGGAGAAAATTTTAAGCAGAACAGACATTCAGGAATTTTTGGTTCAGTACGGATATGAAAATTTTGATATACAATCTTGTTTAAACACATTGAAAAAAAATTTGAAATACAAGGATTTTCCACACGAAATAGGAGTATTTCTTGATTATCCGCTGGACGATATAAAAGGATTTATAGACAACAAAGGTGAAAATTTCAAATGCTTGGGTTGCTGGAAAGTTTACGCAAACGAATGTGAGGCGCAAAAAACATTTAAACGCTTTCAAAAATGCACAAACATATATTGCAAAAAATTATCACAGGGATTTGACATAGGAAAACTTACAGTCGCCGGTTAATTATATAAATCCACAAAAAAATTTTTAAACCAATTTGACAAATTCTCTTTTAAATGAACATACAAATACCAAAACAAAAACTATCTGCAATTTTTAAATTGCGGGTAGTTTTTGTTCTATATACAAATAATTTCAGTTTGAAAAAAGCGAAAATTTATTGTATTATGTAATAAATAAATTTGATAGGAGAATTTTTATAAAAATGAAAATAAATAATATAGACCAAAAAAGGAATATTGCAAAACAAGCTATTGAAATTTTGGAAAACATATACCCTGACGCCACTTGCTCACTGGACTACAAAGAACCGTATCAACTGCTGATTGCAACAAGACTTGCCGCGCAATGCACCGATGCGCGTGTAAATACAGTTACACCGACACTTTTTTCAACTTTTCCATCAGTAAAAGACCTTGCAGACGCACCTATTGAAGCACTTGAAAAAATAGTATATCCATGCGGGTTTTACAGAACAAAGGCAAAGGATATAAAAGAAATGTGTCAAATGCTTGTCAATGACTATAATTGCGTTGTTCCTGATACTATGGAGGAATTACTTAAACTATCGGGTATCGGACGCAAAACAGCCAATTTGATAATAGGCGATGTATACCACAAACCTGCTATTGTGTGCGATACTCATTGTATCAGAATTACAAATATGCTTGGACTTTCCGAAGGCAAAAATCCTGAAAAAGTAGAAAAACAACTATGGGAAATTTTGCCACCCGAAAAAGCAAATAACTTTTGTCACAGATTGGTAATGCATGGCAGAGATACCTGTATTTCCGGAAGACCAAAATGCGATAATTGTCCCTTAAATAATATTTGCGAGGCTTATTTGCAAAAATAATTATAATAACTGTCTGTAAACATATAATATTTATTTGTGTATTATATCTAAATAACTACAAAAACTTTATAAACCAAAATTAAAATTAGTCTTAATATATGCTTATTTTTATATCGTCATTTTGCTATATACATTTTGTTATATCCATATCAATAATTCATATTATACAAATAGATACAACTATGTTAATATTATAACGATAAGTATATTTATGTTTTAAAATGTACATATTTGTGTGTATTTTTTTATTAAATATGTACAAGTAATATTTAGTTAGCAAAAATATATTTATTATATAATCTTACATATTTTAGTTTTATAAAATTTTTTCATTATTTGGAGGTAACTTATTATGGGACGTTTTACATTACCAAGAGACTTGTATCATGGCAAAGGAAGTATAGATGAATTAAAAAATCTAGCAGGCAAAAGAGCCATTGTTGTAGTTGGCGGCGGTTCAATGAAACGTTTCGGCTTTTTGGATAGAGTAGTTGACAATCTAAAAGCTGCCGGTATGGAAGTTGAACTATTTGAAGGTGTTGAGCCTGATCCAAGTGTAGAGACAGTTATGAAGGGCGCAGAAGCAATGCGTAAATTTAACCCTGATTGGATCGTTGCAATGGGCGGTGGTTCTCCGATAGATGCGGCAAAAGCTATGTGGGCATTCTATGAATATCCGGAAGTTACTTTTGAAGATTTGTGCATACCGTTCAACTTCCCGACACTACGTACAAAAGCAAAATTCTGCGCTATTCCTTCTACATCTGGCACAGCAACAGAAGTTACCGCTTTCTCAGTAATTACAGACTATGCGAAAGGTATTAAATATCCTTTGGCTGACTTTAATATTACACCTGACATTGCAATAGTTGATCCGGATTTAGCAGAAAAAATGCCTAAAAAGCTGACTGCTCACACAGGTATGGACGCTATGACTCACGCAGTAGAGGCTTATGTGTCAACGCTTAACTGTGACTATACAGATCCGCTTGCTTTACACGCTATCAAGATGATTCACGAATTTTTAATTCCGTCATTTAACGGTGATATGGACGCCCGTGACCGTATGCACAATGCGCAATGTCTTGCAGGTATGGCTTTCTCAAACGCTCTGCTTGGTATAGTTCACTCTATGGCGCACAAAACAGGCGCGGCTTACACAGGCGGACACATTGTACATGGTTGCGCAAATGCTATGTACCTACCAAAAGTTATTAAATACAACAGCAAAAACGAAGTTGCGGCAGAAAGATATGCAGATATCGCCCGCTTTATCGGTCTGAAAGGCGAAACAACAACAGAACTTGTTGATGCTCTTATCGCTGAACTTCGCTCAATGAACGAAAAACTTGAAATTCCTACTTGCATAAAATATTATGAGGGTGGTATAATAGACGAACAGGAATTTATGTCAAAACTGTCAGATGTAGCAGCTCTTGCTATCAGTGACGCATGTACAGGTTCTAACCCACGTCAACCTTCACAGGAAGAAATGGAAAAACTTCTAAAAGCTGTTTACTACGATGAAGAAATTAATTTCTGATATTAATATATTTTGTTAAAAAAGTATACAGTGGCGATGCGCTCTATCGTCACTGTTTTCTTGAATATATGGATATTTATTAAGTTTTAAGTATTCATTTAAAATTTATAAAAAAATAATATAACGGAGAGTGAAAAACGTGTATAAAATTTTAGAAAAAGTATCTTTGAATCCAACTGTTTCCAAAATGATAATAGATGCCCCACTAATTGCAAAAAAAGCGCAGGCAGGTCAATTTATTATTGTCAGAGCAAAAGATGACTCAGAAAGAATACCTCTTACTATTGCCGACTATGACAGAGAAAACGGCACAGTAACAATTATATATCAAATTGTCGGTGGCTCAACAATGGAGCTTGACACACTGTGCGCAGGTGACAGTGTCGCAGACTTTGTCGGCCCTCTTGGAAAACCCAGCAAACTTGAAAACCTTAAAAAAGTAGCGGTTGTCGGTGGCGGTGTTGGTTGTGCGATTGCATATCCAACTGCAAAAAGACTTCATGAGCTGGGCTGTGAAGTTCACACAGTGGCAGGATTTAGAAACAAAGACCTTGTTATACTTGAAGATGAATTTAAAGCAGTAAGCGACAAAATGGTAATGATGACAGATGACGGTAGCTATGGCGAAAAAGGACTCGTTACAGCAGCGCTTGAAAAACTTATAAACGAAGGCAATGAGTACGATGAAGTAATCGCTATCGGTCCTCTTGTTATGATGAAATTTGTCTGTCAAGTTACAAAAAAATACAACATAAAAACAACCGTAAGTATGAACCCAATAATGATTGACGGAACAGGTATGTGTGGCGGTTGTCGCTTGACAGTTAACGGTGAAACAAAGTTTGCCTGCGTTGACGGTCCGGATTTTGACGGTCATCTGGTTGACTTTGATGAGGCTATGCTTCGTTCTTCTATGTACAAGGATTTCGAATCCCATAAACGTGAAGAAAACTGCAACCTACTAAAAAAGGAGGTAGAGTAATATGCCAAATATGACATTAACAAAATGCCCAATGCCTGTACAAGAACCGTTTGTACGAAACAAAAACTTTGATGAGGTTGCTCTTGGTTACACATACGAAATGGCAGTAGAAGAAGCTAAAAGATGCCTTGGCTGTCCAAAAAAACCATGTCAATCATCATGTCCTGTTGCAATAGATATCCCTTCATTTATAGGACGTATTGCCGAAGGCGATATGGACGGAGCTTATGAAATACTTAGCCAAAGCACAGCTCTACCGGCAGTTTGCGGACGTGTTTGCCCACAGGAAACACAGTGTGAAGGTAAATGCGTACGTGGTATAAAAGGCGAACCGGTCGCTATCGGAAGACTTGAAAGATTTGTTGCCGACTGGCACAGAGAACACAATAAAGATAGTGTAACTCCACCAAAAGCAAACGGTCACAAAGTAGCAGTTATAGGCGCAGGTCCAACAGGACTTACAGCCGCAGGCGACCTTGCAAAAATGGGTTACAAAGTAACTGTATACGAAGCGTTGCACGTAGCAGGCGGTGTATTAATGTACGGTATTCCCGAATTCCGTCTGCCAAAAAATATTGTACAAACAGAAATCGAAGGTCTGAAAGCTCTCGGTGTCGATATTGAAACAAATATGGTAATCGGACAGGTTCTGACAATAGACGAACTGTTTGAAATGGGCAACGAGGCTATATATATCGGTAGTGGCGCAGGTCTTCCCCGCTTTATGAATATTCCCGGTGAAAGCCTAAAAGGTGTATACAGCGCCAACGAATACCTAACACGTATAAATCTGATGAAAGCATATCTTCCTGACAGCAAAACTCCTATCCGTAAGAGCAAAAACGTTGCTGTTGTGGGTGGCGGTAACGTTGCAATGGACGCAGCCCGCAGCGCAAAACGTATGGGCGCGGAAAATGTTTACATAGTATACCGTCGTGGTATGGAAGAACTCCCAGCCCGTAAGGAAGAAATAGAGCATGCGGAAGAAGAAGGCATTATCTTCAAAACCCTTACAAATCCTGTTGAAGTACTTGGCAACGACAATGGTGAAGTTATCGGTATGAAGTGTGTTGAAATGACACTTGGCGAACCTGACGAAAGCGGTCGCCGTCGCCCGATAGTTAAACCTGACAGTGAGTTTGTTCTTGATGTTGATACGATGATAATGTCAATAGGAACAAGTCCAAATCCACTAATTCGTTCAACAACACCCGGACTTGATACAAACAAGCATGGTTGTATCATAACAAACGGCGATGACGGTTTGACAACACGTGAAGGTGTGTACGCAGGCGGTGATGCCGTGACAGGCGCCGCAACAGTTATTCTTGCAATGGGAGCAGGTAAACACGCGGCAAAAGCTATTGATGAATACATTAAATCAAAATCAAAATAAAATATAACTAAATTTTAACAGTGTATGCAGGTAATATATGTTTAAAAGTATTACTTGTATACACTGTTTTTTAGTGCTATAATCTTAAACGGTATTAATGAGGATATTAAATCCCAACAAATAAAATTTTTTAACACAATAAAGGAAGTGTGGCAAATGACATTGGATTTAACACAAGGCAACACAGGAAAGGTACTTTTAAAATACTCATTACCACTGTTTGCGAGCGTAATTTTTCAGCAATTATATAATATTGCAGATAGTTTTGTGGCAGGCAGATTTTTGGGGGAAAACGCACTGGCGGCAGTCGGTAATTCTTATGAAGTAACGCTTATATATCTTTCGTTTGCTTTTGGCTGTAATATAGGCGCATCGGTTATTACAGCAAGATTTTTCGGTAGCAAAAACTTCAAAGACTTAAAGACGGCAATATCGACATCATTTCTGATGAGTATAGCTGTTTGCCTTATTCTTATGATATTCGGATATCTTTGTTCGCCTATGTTGTTGCGATTAATAAACACCCCCGAAAATATCTTCAATGATACTATGGTTTATATAAATATATATACTTTGGGCTTGATTTTTCTATTTCTATATAATATAACGACAGGTATCTTTGCCGCTATGGGTGACTCTGTTACACCGTTCATCTTTCTTTCCATATCATCGGTAGTCAATATATTTATGAATATCTACTTTGTAACAGCGCTTGATATGGGTATAGCGGGACTTGCTTGGGCAACGTTTATCTGTCAAAGTATAAGTTGCGCTCTTTCACTGGTGGTTTTACTGAAAAGATTAATAAAAATCGAGCATGGGGTCGGCAAAGTCCCGATATTCTCTTTCCGTATATTAAAACAAATACTTGTAATTGCTATTCCAAGCACACTGCAACAATGCTTTATATCAGTAGGAAATATTATAATTCAAGGAACTGTAAACAGCTTTGGTATACCTGTTATGGCAGGATATACTGCGGCAATAAAACTAAATAATTTTGTAATTACATCATTTACCACTCTCGGTAATGCCATATCAAACTTTACATCACAAAATATGGGAGCAAATCAGCCTCAGCGAATTAAAGAAGGTTATAAGGCTGGCTTCATTATAATAGAAGTAATCGCTGTTATTGTTTCTATACTGTACTTTATTTTCCCACAATTCTTAGTATCGCTGTTCATAACATCTGAAAGCACAGATGCAATAAAATCGGGTGTTGAATTTTTCAGAATAATATCGCCTTTCTACTGTTTGATTTCAATAAAACTTATAACAGACGGCGTTTTGCGTGGCTGTGGCAAAATGAAAGAATTTATGATTGCGACATTTGTTGACTTATCACTGCGGGTTATTCTGTCAAAAGTACTTTCTCTTATATTCAAAAGCACAGGTATATGGTTATCGTGGCCGTTTAGCTGGATAATAGGAATGCTCCTGTCATTTTACTTCTACAAAAAATTATCAAAAAATAATTTTTATATAGCCGTTCAATAAAATTTATATGAAACACTGCGCAATTATAAATATTACTTGTACAGTGTTTCATATCTTCTTATATTTCAATAATTATTTATTCAAAAATTTACAGCTAAAACAGTTGACATATCAAACGATATATTTTATCATTGTATATATATTAAAAATAAATATAATGTTTACATTGATTATATACTTGGAGGAAATTAATGAGAGTTATAACCGGTACCCATAAAGGACGTAAATTATTAACACTGGAAGGTCGGGAAGTTCGCCCTACTACTGATATGGTTAAAGAAGCTATGTTTAGTATGATACAGTTTGAACTTGACAGCGCAAATGTTTTGGATTTATTTTGTGGGTCAGGTCAACTTGGTATAGAAGCAATAAGCCGAGGAGCCGAAAAAGTTACTTTCATTGATTCATCGAAATTTTCTGCGGCTGTCACACGTGAAAACTTAATAAATCTGAAACTCGAAAAACAGGGCAGCGTTGCGGTTATGGACTCGGTTGCTTTTTTAAAGAATTGCCGAGACAGATATGATATTGCTCTGCTCGACCCACCTTATGAACAAGGACTGATACAAGAGACTTTGCCGATATTGGTGCAAAAGATGAAAGAACACGGCGTAATTGTATGCGAAACAGCAAATACCGAAGATTTACCTGAAAATGTCGGGGAATTTACTATATCAAAAGTTCGCAAATATGGTAAAATTAAATTAACACTCTATCGAAAAATGGAGGAAGAATAATGAAAACTGTTGTCTGTCCGGGAAGCTTTGACCCTATAACAAACGGACATTTGGATATTATTAAACGCGCGGCAAAACTTTTTGACAATGTAATTGTACTGGTTGCAAACAATATTTCAAAGACGGGGAACTTTACTATTGAAGAACGATGCGAAATGATAAATACCGTTATTGCACAAGAAACAAATCTTACCAATGTAAAAGTTGAAAGTTTTGATGGACTGCTTGTGGATTATATAAAAAACAATAATGTAAGCGCAGTTGTTAAAGGCTTACGGGCTGTTTCCGATTTTGAATACGAATTTCAAATGGCGCTTACCAATAGACATCTGTACAATGACTTTGAAACTCTGTTTTTTACTCCGGCAAATGAAAATATGTATTTAAGTTCCAGTATAGTAAGACAAATAGGAAGTTTCGGTGGGGATATCAGCGATTTTGTCCCACACTGCATACTTGATACAATAAATAAAAAGTTTGTTAATCACAATTAATTTAATTTTATTCTTTATGTTTAACAGAAAGGAAAATAAATGGCTGATAAAAAAATAATTGATATAAATAATTCTTTAAATACTTTGGAAAAATTAATTGATGAAAGTTCTTTTTTCAAACTAAAAAACAAAGAGGCAATTATTGAAGTAATTTATGATATAAAGGAGCAGTTGCCCACTGTTATTGACGATGCCAAAAAAGTTTTAAACGAGAGAGAAAAAACATTGACAGCTGCGAATTTAAAAGCTGACCAAATAGTAACAACAGCGCAAAAAAGAGCTGAACTACTGGTTAATAACAGTACAATTATGAAACAAACAACAATGATGTGCCAAGAAAAAATAAATGCCGCTGAGCAAGAAGCCGCAAAGATAATAGCCGATGCTCAACAAAAAGCTCAAAATATAAGAAATGTTACTGCCGAAAATTCAGCTAAACAGCTAGAAAGCGCCAAAATGGAGACAGAAAAGCTGTATTCTGATGTATATAAATATGCAAATACTACTTTAAGTTCAATGGAATCCTCACTTGCCTACGCATTGGAAGAAGTACGTTCTCAACGAAAAAAATTCGAAACGATGAAATAATAGTAATTTGTTATAAAGAGGGATATTTGCTAAAAAACGGCGAATACCCCTCTTAATATATTAAGGGCTTTTTGAAAACAAAGAAATGCCCTAGTAAAAAAAGAAAGAAGTGTGTTTTTTTATGAAGCTTTTGTTTATTGTATTAAACAAAGTAGAAATGTTGGAGGCTTTGCTCGAAACAATGACTGCGCGAGGTTTAAAAGGCGCTACTGTTATTGACAGCAAAGGAATGGTAAGACTACTTACAGAAAACGAGGACTTTCCTCTGTTCGGTTCGCTTCGATATTTAATTGACAGTGATACCGATGATAACAAGACTATTTTTATGGTATTGTCAGAAGAACAAACACAAATTGCAAAACAGACTGTTCGTGATATTTTGGGTGATTTATCAAAACCAAATACAGCAATTATGTTTACATTGCCTGTCGATGATGTAGAAGGAATAGGAGATGTAAAATAGTTATGAATTTACCTGTAATTTTGACTTTGGGTATTATACTTTTATCAGGTATTTTGTTTGGTAGATTTGTTAAATTTATAAAACTTCCAAACGTTACGGGATATCTAATAGCAGGTCTTATAATAGGGCCATACTGCCTTGGAATTATCCCACAGGAACTTTTGGAGCCAATGCGCCTTGTTTCCGATATTGCGCTTGGTTTTATAGCATTTAATATAGGTACGGAGTTTAAGATATCTTACTTCAAAAAAGTTGGCGCAACTCCTGTTATTATCGCATTTTGTGAGGCAAGCGCCGCTACTGTTTTGGTTACGCTTACCTGTCTTGCCTTTGGTTTTGATTTTTCACTGTCACTGCTACTTGGCGCTATTGCGGCGGCAACCGCGCCGGCGGCAACTGTTATGGTTGTAAAGCAATACAAAGCAAAAGGTCCTGTTTGTGAAACACTATTGAGCGTTGTTGCAATAGATGATGCGGCTGCTCTTATCCTGTATGGAATTGCTACCGCTATTGTAAGTTCTATTAATAATCCCAATGGCAACACAAATATTATGACTCTTGTTTCCCCTATACTTGAAATTCTGGGTTCACTGATTTTAGGCGCTGTTCTTGGATTTATATATAAAATTTTTCTCAAATACTTCAAAAAAGGTTCTAATATTTTAATCGGCATATCGGCTCTTGTATTTATCGGTACAGGTATTGCAAATATGTTAAATTTATCAGCGCTGCTACTATGTATGGCATTCGGCGCAACGCTTGTAAACATATCATCATCAACAATAGATGTTGTAAAACAAGTTGATAACTTTACTCCACCGATTTTTGTCGCATTTTTCGTATTGTCGGGCGCTGAGCTAAATCTTGCTATATTGCCACAAATAGGCTTAATCGGTATACTGTATATCGTATCACGTGTTATCGGTAAGATTTTAGGCGCATATCTTGGCGCAGTAATATCAAAGTCACCGGCAACAGTAAAAAAATACATAGGCTTTACTCTTATTCCACAGGCAGGTGTTGCAATAGGTCTGTCACTGGTTGCCGCAAAAATGATGCCACAATATGGCGATACCATACGCGCGGTTGTTCTGTGCGCAACGCTGATATATGAACTTATCGGGCCTGCTATAACAAAACTTGCTTTATCAAAAGCAGGAGAGATAAAAAAAGAAATATAAAATATTCCAAAACAAAAAACTGATTTCGTATTTCTAAACGAAGTCAGTTTTTTTATAATTGTATAAATATAAAAAGCTCTCTATGGCAAATGTATTTATTCACCATAGAAAGCTTCTTAAAATTTAATTATTGTATAGATTGTTCTTCCGCTATTTCATAAGCTCTGCGTATTGTTGCGTCGCAACACTCAAAAATAGCTCCCTGAATAGCCCAAGATTTCAGCGCATCTATTCCCTTTTCGGTTGTTCCGTTTGGCGTAGTAACCATATCTATCAGTTCTTCGTGAGAATACTCAGTATCTGTCATAAGTTTGGCTGTACCTATCAGTGTCTCTGCAAATAGCTTATTTGCCGTTTCGTAAGGTATTCCCTGTTCTGAGGCGTATTCGCAGAAATACTTTGCTATCAATGTTATATATGCGGGAGTACTGCTATGAACGGCTATTATTTCATTCATCTTATTTTCTGATATTGTTTCTGTTATTCCGCCACAATTAAACAAACTGCATACAAAATCATATTCTTTATCAGTAACAGCACTGTTTTTGCAAAGGGCAGTTACTCCTTTTCCCAACAGAATTGGCGTATTTGGCATAGCGCGTACAATTTTATGCTCTTTTCCCATATAGGTTTTAATATCTTTTGTAGAAATGCCGGCAACAATAGAAATTATAACTGTATCCGGTGTTAAACTCTCTTTTATTTCTTCCAATACCTTCCAAATAACTGTCGGCTTTATTGCAAGCAATATATATTTGCTTTTTTCAGCTAAATCCTTATTGCTTTTTGCAGATACTATTCCAAGTTGTCTTGCTACCATTTCCTTTTTTATATCCGTATCGTAAAACAATATGTTATTCTTATCAAAACTACCGTTCTTTATGACTGCCGAAAGTATGGCTGTTGCCATATTGCCAAGACCTATTATACCAAGTTTGTCACCACTCATAATAAACTTTTCCTTTCTTTTATTAAAATAAGAATTATGATAGACACTTATATATCTATCATAATTCTTTATTTTTGGAACTGAACAGACAAATTTTTAATTACAGCCGTCACATGAGTCACAAGAATGAGTTGTATTAAATTCTTCTGTACTTTCCATTAACGCAGCTTTTATCATTATCGCGCATTCCACACGTTTCTTTTCAAGTTCACAAGACAGCTTGTATGGTTTCAGTATGTCACCGCTGTATTTTAGCCCGTTTGCATTACAACCGCCGCTACAATAGAATTTTGCCCAACAGTTTTTGCAATCTTCCTTACCATAAACGTTACTTGCGGCAAATTTTTTCTTCATATCCATATCAATACTCTTTGCGAAAATATCACCCATTTTCCACTCTTTTTCGTTGACAAATTGATGACATGGATATACGTCACCATCAGGTGTAATAGCCACATATTCATTACCGGCGCCACAACCGCGAAGTCTCTTTATTGCGCATGGACCTTGATCCATATCCATCATAAAGTGGAAAAAGTTAAAGCCTTTATGCGCTTTTCTCTTTTCTATTATTGTTTTTGCAAGTTTTTCATATTCTTCAAAAATTGCCGGTAAATCTTCATTTGTAAGCGCGTAAGGAAGCTCGGGGTCAGCAACAACAGGCTCTACCGAAATTTGATCAAAACCACATTCTTCACTTAAATGCAAAATATCATTTGTAAAGTCCAAGTTGTATTTTGTAAATGTGCCACGCGCATAATACATACCGTCGCCACGTTGACTTACAAGTTTTTGGAAGTTCTTGATAATTTGGTCATAACTACCTGAATTATCCACTTTGTGACGTACTCTGTCATGAACAGATTTTCTGCCGTCTATTGAAAGAACAGCATTGTGCATTTCTTTATTGATAAAATCAATCTTATCATCTGTCAAAAGCACGCCGTTTGTTGTAATTGTAAATCTGAATACTTTGTTATATTCTTTTTCTTTGCTACGCGCATATTTTACTATTTCTTTTACGACATCAAAGTTTAAAAGTGGTTCACCACCAAAGAAGTCAACTTCAAGATTTCTTCTGTTTTCTGATTTTTCTATTAGATAGTCAATGGCAAGCATACCCACTTCAAGTGGCATATTTTTTCTGCCGTTGCCGTAGTCACCTTGTCCCGCAAAGCAATATTCGCAACGCAAATTGCAGTCATGGCTGATATGTAAACACATAGCTTTTACAGGTGAAACTCCCATTTTGTCAGAGAATTTCTCATAATCATCAGTTGAGAACAACGTACCTTTTTCAAAAAGCTCATATACTTCGCCATAAGCCTCAATACACTCGTCTCTGTCATATTTTGTTGCAAGATTATCAAGCACATCTTGCGGTATTTCTTTTTGTATAGGTTCTTTCAGTGACATAACAAGGTCATAGAACATATCATCAACAACATGAACCGCGCCACTGTTTACATCAAGAATTATATTGTATCCGTTTAATTTATATCCGTGTATCATGGTTTACTCCTATTTTAAATTTAATATTCTCAAAAAATTAAGGGACAGAAAAAACTGTCCCTTGTAATCATCAAACGTTTATTTATTATTTAACGTTTTCACATTTTTGATTTGCTACTGTGCAAGATGTTTTACAAGCAGATTGGCAAGATGCTTGACATTCGCCGCAACCACCTTTACAAGCGCTCTCTTTTAAATTAGCATTATTAATTGTCATAACGTGTTTCATCGTTTTATTTCCTCCCAAATATTTATGTGATTTACAGTTATTGTATCATATTATATCAAAAAAAACAATAACAAAGTATAAACTTATCTATATTTTTTTGTTTTTAGCGGATTTTGATTAAAATTAACAGCAACCACACCGCCTATCATAGATGAAACTATATAGATAATCAGTTTATATAGCGCAACAACGGTTATTTCTCTGTTAAATATCGCCAATTCACATATAAAAGAAAAGGCGTAGATAATAACACCACACAGTAAACCGTACAGCAGTCCGCCGCTTTTTAAAAATTTACAACAAATAAATCCTGCCAAAAACAATCCTACTATGCTACATATAAGAGCAAGCGGAAATACAGTTTTTTGCGGAAAATCAATTTTTGTCATTATAAAAGCCAAAACAAAAAGCAAAACGGAAGTTATTGCCATACCTACCGCTGAAGATAGCAAAACAGCTTTTATTTTTTTTGTATTGTTTGTGTTATTTGTTTTAATATTTCTCTTAACAGGTGCCATATTTTACCTCCAACAGTCTAATATAATTTAATATAAAACAAAACTATAATAAATTATACTTACAGTTCGTGTAAAATATGCCGAAACCTTGTTCACCATAAAAATATATTATTCTTTTGGTGTTGTATTTTGTTGAATAGCCCAACGTTGTATTCTGATTTTGTTACGGTCACCGCTTGTTTCTATTACAATAGTATCGTCTTTGATACTTACAACTGTACCGATTATTCCGCCGATTGTAACAACATCATTACCAACTTCTATGCTTTGACGCATTTTTTGTTGTTCTTTATCTCTTTTGTTCTGCGGACGAATTAAAAATAAATAGAATACAACAAAAACCAGTCCCAAACTTACAAGTGACATTAAAATACTTGGTCCGGGTGTTGGAGCTGCTGCCGGCGCAGGTGTTGTAGATAATAGATTGTATATCATTTTTTATTCCTCATTTCTGCCAAATTGGCTAATAATAAAGTCTTGTATATTTGAAAGACAAGCATACAAGACTAATTATACATAAATTATAAAAATTTTGCAAGTATAAATAAATATTATTTAAGCAAAAACAAAAAGTGTTGGTACAGGGTAAAACGAAACAAATGATATATAAGCCACATATATAATGATTGTTAGAATACCTTGCCAACGTCTAAACTGTCCTTTTATAAGCGCCGGAACAAGCGCGATTGCTATTATAAGTAAACATATAGGCATATCAAACATATAACTTTGTTTTACAACCGGTATCGTACCGCCTGACACAATAGCGCATATAGGCAAAATACTTGCAAGGTCAATAATATTCGCGCCTATTATATTACCTACGCTTAGAGCGACCTGTTTCTTTTTAACAGCTATTATCATAGTTACAAGTTCAGGCAAAGATGTACCTATTGCAATTATTGTAAGCCCTATTATGCTCTCCGGAATTTGTAGGAAACGCGCTATTTCACTGCCGTTGTCAACCATCAGTCTTGCGCCTATTATTATTCCGACAGCGCCAACCACAAATTTTAAAATATTTGTGATGATAATCTTTTTGGTTATAACAGTTTTTTCTACCGGCGCTTTTTGTGTCTTTGCCGAACGGATATTTTCGTATACAAAAACACCGAATACCGAAAGAAGAATTATAGCACCCCAAATTTTAAACTCACCTGTCAATGAAAGTAACGGCAACAGTGCAGCCGCTACTATAAGCAATATAATTTTTCCCACATACTGTTTTCTGTTAAAAGCAAAAGGCAATGCAACAAGGGCAATACCCATAATGAGCGCTGTATTTGCAGTAACCGAGCCAACAGCGTTTCCTATGCCCATACCTACCATTTCCAAACCTTGACTAACGGTTTCAGGATTTGCAATCAGCACCTTTCCTTCAAGAGATGCCATAACGGACACTATCATTTCGGGAAGGGTTGTTGCAAGGCTAACAACAGTTGCGCCTATCAAGAATTTTGGCATTCCGGATACTTCCGCTATCCAAGAAGCCGCATCAACAAAGAAATCTCCGCCTTTTACTATAAGCACTAATCCCAATGTGAATAAAATTATAATAATTAATAAATCCACAATTCAAAAACTCCTTTTTGTAAATTATATAAATCATTCAATAATTATATCAGAAATATGCAACTAATTATTTCTAATTTGTAAATTTATTGTTAATAAAAAGATAACATAGAAATAAAACAAGAGCTAATATATCTATTAATTATATAAAATACACAAAATATGAATTATTCGGAAAATACAATATAAAAAGACAGACCAAAAATTTATATTTTCAAACACAATTAAATATAATTTTCAGAGTGTCAAAAAATACTATTGACAGAAAAGTATGCACAAATTCACCCTCAAAAATACACTTGCACGGCAAAAGCGTTCCGTTTTCTGTGGAAAACGTCTTAGGCTCTGCCCTTAAACCGCAATTTTTTGAAAAAAATTGAGTAAAACTTTTATAGACTTCGTCATTATGAAGAATTGCCATACTTTTTTGACACGATGTATAATATTTTACTTATATTTTGGGTAGAAATATTATATTATATTCGTAAATTTAAAACATATATGTCAGCGCATAGAAATATATTTCATAATATAAATAACAAACATATGGAACGGATAAAAGGAATAATTCAATATTCTCCATACGTCTGTTTTCATTATATCCGATTTTTTCCCACTATATAAAGCAACAGGTATTACCGCCAATAAACAGAACATTTGCAAATATCCGTAACAGATACCCAATAGTAAACACGAAAGCAGTACGCCTAAAATCTTTCTACCTTTGGACATAAAGTAATACATTATCGGTATTGATATTATTCCAATTATTCCGTAATCGGAATTCATAAAACATATAGCAACAGGGGTAACGATTAAGAGTATCTTTTCGTATGTATTGAGTTTAAATTTAAAAAGACAACATATACAAGCGCCTGCGAGCAGTGTAAATATCGCATTACTGCTTTCAAGATAAAACCAATTGTCACTTAAAAACAAATCATACGGTATTTCACTGATTAACGCCAAAACAAACAGCCGTGAAAGATATTTTTTATAGTTATTTGTGTACGTTATCCCCTCCGCTATTCCAAAAGCAAATAAAGGAAAGGCAATTCTACCGATTATACGTAAAACCAATAAGTCGTCAAAAGTTTTGTATCCCATATGGTCAATAAACATTGTAATTATTGCTATAAGTCTTAGTCCAAAAGCTGTTATCATATGTAAAACTCCCTAAAAATATTTAAAAAATTAAAATATATACAAAATAATATAGATTTATTTTATCAATATGTTATAATAACACACAGTGATAATATATTATATTGAAGTTAAACACATTATACCACTTCTGATTTACATTATCTATATTTAAATTAAAAAATTATCGGAATTTATGCTGATATTTTTTAAATATATTTGGAGGATATAAGTTATGAAAGTTATAGTTACAGAAAATTTTAATGAATCATGCAAACTGGTTGCTGAAAGAATAGCAACCATAGTAAAAGAAAAACCAACAGCAAAGCTTGGACTTGCAACCGGTGGTACTTGCGAAGATATCTATAAAAACCTTATAGATATTTACAAAAAAGAGAACCTTGATTTTTCAAAAGTTCACACAGTAAATCTTGATGAATACATAGGTCTTGACCCTGAAAATGAATTGAGTTACAGATATTATATGAACAATCACCTTTTCAACCACATCAACATAGACAAGGCAAATACATACGTTGCAGGCGGTATCGGTGACGTTGATAAAATAGTTGAAGAATTCCGTTCAAAAGTAAGCGAAAACGGCGCGCCCGACTTCCAACTGCTTGGAATAGGCGTATCGGGACACATTGGCTTTAACGAAGCCGGCGACAAACTACATAGCCTTGCGCATCTTGAAGACTTACAAAAAAGTACAATTAAAGCAAACTCACGTTATTTTGAAGACGAATCAATGGTTCCACGCAAAGCTATAACTATGGGTGTTGGCGAAATTTGTTCAGCAAAAGAAATCTACCTTGTAGCAACAGGCGAAAGCAAAAAGAATGCTATCGAAGGCTTAATAATGAATCCTTATGTAACAACACAAAATCCGTCCACAATATTAAAACTACACACAAATGCAGTTGTTGTAATAGATAAAGCTCTTGCGGATTTAGTTGGTTACAAATATTAATTTTTAAATATACTTGATTACTATACAATAAAAATCACAGTATTGTGGCTAAAAAAAACCATAGTACTGTGATTTTTTTATTATATATTATATACAAAAAATTTACCTAAGTTTTTCTATATTTTTGATACTTGTATTTAAAAAGATGTGTGTTATAATAAATCTATCAATTTATTCTTTAAAATTTTTAGTAAAATTAACAACAAACTATGTAAAATTATTAACAAGTTTTAAACATCGAGAGGTAGGATAGTTATGTTAAAAAATACTCTTTGCGCGGTGGGTTCTGTTCTTCTGGTACTGACTTTAATTGTCGGTGTATATATATGCTATGCAGAGCTTAATTATTACAGAATAGATGATAATTTTCTTTTACAGACAAAAAACAACAAGACAGATATATTAAATACAGGAACAGAGTACACTGCGCTTATTCATAATATAGGCTTTGGCGCGTATGATACAGATTACTCATTTTTTATGGACGTAGGTTTTATGAGAGACGGTACAAAAGTTAAAGGTAAGCATTCACGTGGAAAAAGCAAAGAAAATGTAGTTGAAAACGTAAACTGTATGATAGAAAACGCCCAAAAATACAATGCCGACTTCTATATGTTCCAAGAGGTTGACGAAAAAGCAACACGTAGCTATGAAATAAATCAAAGGGAAATGATTGTATCTGCTTTTCCTGATTACAGCAATACATACGCACACAATATGCACACACCTTACATAGTTTTACCGATAACCGAACCACATGGCAAAACAGATGCCGGACTACTGACGCTCAGCAAATACAAAGTACAAAGTGCGATACGTCGCAGTTATCCTGTTGGCACAGGTTTTCCAGAAAGACACTCGGAGCTTGACAGATGCTTTATCATTTCACGTATACCCGTAAATAACGGCAAAGAACTTGTACTTATAAACTCCCACTTATCAGCATACGACAAAGGCGGAGTATTCCGAGAAAAGCAACTTATATTAATAAATCAAGTGATGCTTGATGAGTACAAAAAAGGTAATTATGTAATAGTTGGAGGAGACTTTAACCACGCAATGTTCGGAACAGAAACAATGTTTAAATCGGAACAGATTTATCCTGAATGGATAAATATTCTAAACGAAAGTCACCTTCCAAGTGAAATAGAAATAGTTAAACCGATTAACTATGACTCTGTTGCAACTTGTCGGGGCGCAGATATTCCATACGAAAAAGATGTAACATTTGTTTGCACAGTAGATGGATTTTTGGTTTCCAAAAATATTACAGCTATTACTGAAAATATTGATATGAATTTTAGATACAGTGACCATAACCCCGTGTTGCTGAAATTTACATTAAAATAAACATAAAAAACGGGGACTGCTATTATTTACAATAGTTGCCCCCGCCAAAAAATACTCTTAAATTTCTTAAAATATTCCTTTGTAAACAGAAAACATCTCTGACTCTGCCTAAGCGCCTCAATTATTTTATTTTCCAATACTTTTTTCTCTTTGCCAATTTTGCAATAAACTTTCATTAACACTCTAATATAGAATTATATTTCACAGCTTTCCAATAAAAAATCAGTTTTTTTATTCAGTTCATCATAGTCCATTGCATCAATATAATACTTTTCCAGCTTGTCATGTATAGTTTTTGCCTTAGCAATCATTTTTACCGCATCTTCCTGACACAGCTTTATTGATTTTCTCATAAATTTTATTCGTTCACTGATTGTTTTTACATTCTCTGTATTATAAAAACGCAATGAAGAAATTGTTTTTCCGTTTAGCTCTACAAAATCATTTTTCGTATTTCGTACAACAAAAGCAAGTTTTTCGTTTTTGAATATTATTGCATTTATCATAGTTTGCGGAAAGTACGGTGAATATGAAACTATTATATCACAGGCGTAATTTTTGGCAAAATCATAAATATTGTTCATAAACCTATTCGCAAAGGCATAGTATTTATCTTCTATTATATAAATATTATCGCAAAGAGAAGAGACTGTCTCATTAAAATCAACTTTACCGACATCGGTGATTGCTGATAACAGACGTTTTTTTACACTGAAATCAACAGCTTCATTTTTTATAAGTAATTTTTTCGCTGTTTTTTGAATGAACAAATCAGATTTTGTATTGATTAGCAAATTTTCCCCCAGTTTATTTATCTCTTTGATAAATTCGCCTGCAACAAACAAAAAGCTGTCTGCCTCTTTATGATAATTTTTGCACTCAGCCATTAAATTCACAATCTCATCGTTATGCGGAAGTAATTTTTTGCGGTCTACATATTCAGCAAGCCATACTATTTCTTCACGCAAACATGGGTATCGTGGTTCTAGGACATGCGGTGGAGTTCCGTCCACTACGGCAATTTTTTTGTTGGGAAAAATGACTGCGTCCAGTGATGTTATATCCGAGCAACAATGTATCAGTTCCGTATCTTCGCTGTTTTTAAATTTTTCCGCAAATTTTTTCATTAAGTTTGATTTTCCGCAACCTGCCCCACCCTTTAATATATATATATGACTGTTTTCATTATCTTTAAACATTTCATCAAAAAAAGACACAAATCCGTTGTGGGAATTTGAACCTAAAAAATATTTTGTTATCAACTTCCATACCTCCTTACTGTATTTATAATGAATATTGTCTATAATTATAAAATCACTATATTTTATATTATGCCAAAATAATAATTGTGCTATTTTTTTATTACAATAATATTTTTAAAAATAGATTTAATATTATATTAATGGCAATATTTTTAAAAAAGTGATATAATCAAATTAATATATCAAACCTATAATACAAAAGCAAAATCTTTTAACATATTATTATAAATTATCAAAAAAATTGATTAATATGAGTAAAAGATAACAAAATTACAAAATATAATATATTATAATTGATATATCACTTATGATTTCAGTAAATTTAAAAGCAGTTAAGGAGGAAAAGACTATTTTAAATCTATTACATTTAAAGTATGCCTTGGAAGTAGGAAAAAATCTTTCTATCAGTCGCGCTGCCGAAAAACTTTTTATGAGTCAGCCAAATTTGAGCAGGGCAATAAAAGAACTCGAAGACAGTCTTGGCATAGCCATATTCAACAGAACATCAAGAGGTATATATCCCACAGAGGAGGGTATAGAGTTTCTTAACTATGCGGAAAGTATTTTAAAGCAAATTGCCGATGTTGAGGATATATATAAAAAGAAAGATAACAATGCAATCAATTTCAGTATCTCTGTACCACGCGCTTCATATATAACAAGTGTTTTTACAGAGTTTCTAAAAGGACTTGATACAACAAAAAAACTTGAAATTTATTTCAATGAAACAAATTCCACAAGCGCAATAGATAACATTCTTGACAATAACTACCGTATGGGAATTATTCGCTACCAAACAAACTACGAAAAATATTATAATAACGTTTTACAGGAAAAGGGGTTGGTTGGTGAACGTTTATGTACGTTCAAATACTATGTTTTACTGTCTGCAAACCATAAACTTGCGCAAAAAGAAAGTATAGCCGTCAGTGATTTAAGCGACAGTATCGAGCTTATTCACGGTGATACACATTTACAGACATCAAGCGTAGCCACAGTTGATGATGAAAAGCTAAAAAATTCGTCTAAAAAAATATTTATTTACGAACGTGGAAGTCAATTTAATATACTCTCGGAACTGGAAAACTCATATATGTGGGCCTCACCCATACCCAAAAAAACTTTGGAGAAATTCAACTTAGTGGAAAAAGACGTCACAGATGCCACTCCTTTCTATACGGATATGCTTATAACGAGAAAGGGCTATCAGCTATCGGAATATGACCAACATTTTATAAAACTACTAAAAAATCGAGCAGAATTTTTGTAAAAAAATATAGCTTTTTATATATTTTAGTTAAAATCCATAAAAATATGCAAAATATCTTGTTAGTACTTTTGTATTTTGATATATATTTTTTGTTATATATATATGTATAATAAAGTATTTGCAAAACAGTTAAAACCTTGTTAAAATAATAACATAAACCTAAGTTAAATAATTAACAATCATTTATACTTTTATTTATTATATGAAGGAGAATAACTTATGGAACAAAACAAAGAGTATCAAATAGTAGATGGCGTAGAAAAACTGGAAGAAGCTATTGCAAGAGTAAGGGCAGCCCAAAAAATATTTGCAACTTATACGCAAGAGCAAGTAGACAAAATCTTTTTTGCAGCATCTGTCGCGGCAAACAAAGAACGTATTCCCCTTGCAAAAATGGCAGTAGAAGAAACAGGTATGGGAGTAGTGGAAGATAAAGTTATAAAAAATCACTACGCGGCTGAATATATTTACAACGCATACAAAGATACAAAAACTTGTGGAATTATAGAAGAAGATAACTCCTACGGCACAGTCAGAATAGCTGAACCAATCGGTATGATTTCAGCAGTTATTCCCACAACCAACCCAACGTCAACAGCTATATTCAAAACACTTTTGGCTCTGAAAACACGTAACGGTATTTTGATAAGCCCACACCCACGCGCAAAAAATTCAACAATAGCGGCGGCAAAAGTTGTTCTCGAAGCGGCAGTTAAAGCAGGCGCTCCGGAAGGCATTATTTCTTGGATAGATGTACCCAGCCTTGAAATGACAAATCTTGCAATGAAAGAGGCAGACATTATCCTTGCAACAGGTGGTCCCGGAATGGTTAAAGCCGCTTATTCCAGCGGTAAACCAGCATTGGGCGTTGGTGCCGGCAATACGCCTGCAATTATTGATAAGAGCGCTGATATTCTACTTGCCGTTAGCTCCATAATCCATTCAAAAACATTCGATAACGGTATGATTTGCGCTTCTGAACAATCAGTAATTGTTGATGACAGCATTTATACCAAAGTTCGTAAAGAATTCCTTGACAGAGGTTGCTATATCCTTAAAAAAGACGAAATAGACAAAGTACGTAAAACAATTATCATAAACGGCGCGCTAAATGCAAAAATCGTTGGTCAATCTGCATACAAGATAGCTGAACTGTCAGGCGTTAAAGTTCCCGAAACAACAAAAATCCTAATCGGCGAAGTAGAAAGTGTTGATTTGAGCGAAGAGTTTGCTCACGAAAAACTATCTCCTGTACTTGCTATGTATAAAGCAAAAGACTTCTTCGACGCAGTGGAAAAAGCTGAAAAACTTGTAGAGGACGGTGGTCTTGGACACACATCTTCACTATATATTGACGAAATAGCAGAGGACGACAAAATTAAATTCTTCGCTTCAAAAATGAAAACTTGCAGAATACTTGTTAATACTCCTTCTTCACAAGGTGGTATAGGTGATATCTACAACTTTAAACTTGCTCCTTCCCTAACACTTGGTTGTGGTTCATGGGGCGGTAACTCAGTTTCGGAAAACGTTGGTGTAAAACATCTGATTAACATTAAAACTGTTGCTAAAAGGAGAGAAAATATGTTGTGGTTTAGAGCGCCTCAAAAGGTATATATCAAAAAAGGTTGTCTGCCTGTTGCACTAGACGAACTTAGAACAGTTTTGGGCAAAAAACGTGTATTCGTTGTAACAGACCAATTCCTATACACACACGGATATACAAAATGTATCACAGATAAACTTGACGAAATGGGCATTTTGCACCAAACATTCTTTGATGTTGCTCCTGACCCAACACTTGCCTGCGCAAAAGAAGGCGCTGCTCAAATGTGCGCATTCAAACCTGACTGCATAATTGCTGTCGGCGGTGGTTCTGCAATGGACGCTGCTAAGATTATGTGGGTAATGTACGAGCATCCGGAAGCAGACTTTCTAGATATGGCTATGCGCTTTATGGATATCCGTAAACGTGTATATACATTCCCAAAAATGGGCGAAAAAGCATACTTTATTGCTGTTCCGACATCAGCCGGTACAGGTTCGGAAGTTACGCCTTTTGCAGTTATCACAGATGAAAGCACAGGTGTTAAATATCCACTTGCTGACTATGAACTTATGCCAAATATGGCTATCGTTGACTGTGATATGATGATGGACGCGCCAAAAGGACTGACAAGCGCATCAGGTATAGACGCTGTTACCCACGCGCTTGAAGCTTACGCATCAATTCTTGCAACAGACTATACAGATGGTTTGGCTCTACGTTCGTTGAAAATGGTATTTGAAAACTTGCCACAGGCTTACGAAAACGGTCAAACAGACTACAAAGCGCGTGAAAAAATGGCAAATGCGGCTACAATGGCAGGTATGGCTTTCGCAAACGCTTTCCTTGGTGTTTGTCACTCTATGGCGCACAAACTCGGCGCATTCTTCCACCTACCACACGGTGTTGCCAACGCACTGCTAATAGATCAGGTAATTAAATTTAACTGTGTTGAAGTTCCTACAAAGATGGGTACATTCAGCCAATACGACCACCCACACGCAATGGCTCGCTATGCGGAAGTTGCTGATTACCTTGGACTAAAAGGTAAAACAGACGAAGACAAAGTGAACGCGCTTATAGTTGCTGTTAATGAACTAAAAGAAAAAGTTGGTATCAAAAAGACAATTAAAGACTATGGTATAGACGAAAAAGAATTTTTGGAAAAACTGGACCAAATGGTTGAACAAGCATTCGATGACCAATGTACAGGTGCAAACCCACGCTACCCACTAATGAGCGAGATAAAAGAAATGTATCTAAATGCTTACTATGGTCGTAACTAATACGCCTCTACAAAAAAATTTTTCGTAAAAATTAAATGGTGGTAGTTCTGGGAAAGTGATGTAGTAAAATATTCTTCACTTTCCCGAACGCGCACAATAAAAATATATTTTTGGGGGAATTATGATGGATAAAAAAGCAAAACTTATCGCTACAAGAACAAGTAAAAATATTTATAAAGACGGAGATAAAGTAATTAAAGTTTTTGATGAAAATTACAGCAAAGCCGATGTTCTTAACGAAGCTCTTAACCAAGCCCGTGTAGAACAAACAGGACTGCCTCTTCCAAAACTTTTGGGCGTAGAAATGATTGATGGCAAATGGGCTATTGTAACAGAGTATATCGAAGGTGAAACACTAAAAGATTTAATGAAAAAAAATCCTGAAAAAACAGACGAATATCTAAATCTTTTTGTTGATCTACAAATAAAAATACACAAAGCATCAAGCCCGCTGCTGACAAAACTAAAAGATAAAATGAAACGTAAAATTGCCGCCACAAGTTTTGACGCTACAACAAGATATGAGCTACAAACAAGACTTGAAGGTATGCGCGACCATACAAAAGTTTGTCATGGTGACTTCCGTCCAAGTAATGTAATAATTAAACCAAACGGTGAGGCATACATCATTGACTGGGCTCATGCTACGCAAGGCAACGCATCTGCCGATGCGGCAAGAACTTTCCTTGTTCTTTCACTCCATGAAGAACCTGCTCTTGCTGATAAATATTTAGACCTATTCAGCAAAAAAGCTGATATTCCAAAACAACTTGTGCAAAGATGGCTACCAATAGTTGCAGCTACGCAAACACTTAAAAACAGAGAAGAAGAAAAAGAACTTTTGACAAAATGGGTTGACGTTGCTGATTACGAATAATTTTTTATAATTACAAAATAAAATAATTTTTTTAACAGAATGTTTTTGTGGATTTTTCTGCTGAAACATTCTGTTTTTTTTACTGTTAAGTTTTTAATATATTTTTTACTATGAAAACATAAAATAATTTACGTGTTTGCATTTTTATTGTTTTTATCTTAAAATATAAATATTAATATTTAATAATTAATAATTAAAAGAGGGATACAATGGATAAACAATATAAGGCGGTAATATTTGATTTGGACGGTACTCTTATCAATACTCTTTTCGATTTACAAAACAGTATGAACTATGTTTTGGAGAAAAAAGGCTATCCTACCCACACCTATGAAGAAATAAAAAACTATGTAGGTAACGGTATGCAGAAATTAGTCGAACGGGCATTGCCACAAAATGTCGATAGCAATATAGTTAACGATTGCTATAATAAAATGGTTGCATACTACGGCGGGCATAACTGTGTTGACAGCAAAGTATATGACGGAATGGAAGATACCATAAAAAAACTAAATAAACAAGGTATAAAACTTGCTGTTTTGACGAATAAAATACATACGTCTGCATTAAAAGTAATAGACCATTATCTAAAAAATCAATTCGATATCGTACAAGGTGACGACGGTATTATTCCACTGAAACCGAATATTGACGGTGTTGAAATGATACTCAATAAATGGAATTTAAAAACAGAAGAAGTTATCTTTGTAGGTGACTCCTGTGTGGATATTAAAACCGCGCAAAATGCAAATATGGACTGCATAGCTTTGGAATGGGGATATTGCGATAAAAATAAACTGTATGGGCAAAACGCAACCTACTATGCCAATTCCGCAGAAGATGTATTTAAGATTGTAATGGGAGAAAAATTAAACTAAAATGTTAAATTTATCAGATGTTATAAAAAATATAGAGCCTATTGATAACAACAAATATTTATCCGCGCAAAATAGGTGGGACAGTATAGCAAAACCACTGAAAAGTATGGGAGAATTTGAAAACATTATTTCAACAATAATCGCCATTAACGGTGGAAATATTGACAAAAGATGCGTAGCGGTTATGTGCGCAGATAACGGAATTGTTGCGCAAAATGTTACACAGACCGACAGCAGTGTTACAAAAATTGTCGCAGAAAATATTATTAACCATAAGGCTAGTGTTTGCAATATGGCAAAAATTTGCAATACAGATGTTTTTGCTTATGATGTCGGTATGAACACAGACAGTAAAATCGTGCCGAATTATAAGTATATGAACGGCACCAATGATTTTTCAAAGACAAACAGTATTCCGCGTGATATTGTCATAAAGACTATCGAGACAGGTATAAAAATTGTCGGTGAATTAAAAGAAAAAGGCTATAACTTGATTGCAACAGGTGAAATGGGGATAGGAAATACAACAACATCGAGCGCGATAACAAGTGTTATGTTAAATTTACCGGTCAGCGAAGTTACAGGCAAAGGCGCGGGACTTAGCGACAGCGGGCTACTGCACAAAATAGATATAATAACAGCCGCTATACAAAAACATTCTCCTTTTGATGATGTTATAGACATACTTTCAAAAGTTGGCGGACTTGATATTTGCGCGATGTGCGGTGTGTTTTTGGGAGGCGCATATTATAAGACGCCTGTTATTATGGACGGTTTTATCTCTGCTGTAAGCGCTATGTGCGCATATAACTTATGTAACAATGTTAACCGTTATATAATTCCGTCACATTTGTCAAAAGAAAAAGCTATGAAACTAATTGCCGAAAAACTAAATATCACGCCTGTAATATTTGCAAATATGGCGCTTGGCGAGGGCGCAGGAGCCGTCTCGGTTATACCGTTACTGGATATGGCTCTGTCAATATACAAAAATATGCCGACATTCAAGGATATCAAAATTGAGGAGTATATCCCGTTATGACAATATTTATCAGCGGTGGCTCGTCCAGTGGAAAATCTGCTATTGCGGAAAATTATGCTGTAAAATTACACAAAGAGTATAAAACTGACAAACTATATTATATTGCGACTATGCGCAGCTATGGAAAAGAAGGCGAAGAACGCATTAAAAAACACAGGGAAATGCGTTTTGGCAAAGGATTTGAGACACTCGAATTATATAATACAAAAAGTATAAATAAGTATAATTTTGACAAAAACAGTACTGTTTTGTTGGAATGTATGTCAAATTTGCTTGCAAATGAAATGTATGACGAAACAACAGACAAAATACATATTATTGAAAATATTATGTATACAATAACGAATTTGATAATTAAATGTAAAAATTTGGTTATTGTAAGCAATGAGATATTCAGTGACTATGTTTTCTATGATGATGAGTGTAAAAAATATATAAAAAACTTAGGCAAAATCAATATTAATCTTGTTAAACTGAGCGATCTAGCTATTGAAAGTGTATATGGTGTAGAAATTCATCACAAATAAGTTTATTTTTTTACAAAATGATAAATAATTTGATAAATTCTATGATTTTATGGTTTTTATACTTGATAAATCAGCCATAAACATTTATAATAATAGACGGTAAGTGTATTATATTATACACTTAATAAAGTTTTCTTGTAATCAAACGAAAGGGGTATAAAGAATATGAATTATTCTCATGAAGTAGAGAGTATGTGCACTCTAAAACAAGGCCCAAATCATGGTCCTGCTCCAATTCCTGAAGAGGGTAGATGGGTAAAATCAACTCAAATCACTGATATATCAGGTCTATCACATGGTATTGGTTGGTGCGCTCCACAACAAGGCGCATGTAAGCTGACACTAAATGTTAAAAACGGTATAATCGAGGAGGCTCTTGTTGAGACTCTTGGTTGTTCAGGTATGACTCACTCAGCGGCTATGGCCGGTGAAATTCTACCGGGAAAAACACTGCTTGAAGCGCTGAATACTGACCTTGTATGTGATGCTATCAACGTTGCAATGCGTGAAATATTCAAACAACTTGCATACGGCCGTACACAAACAGCTTTCTCAGAAGATGGTTTGCCGGTAGGCGCATCTTTGGAAGACTTGGGTAAAGGTCTTCGTTCACAAGTTGGTACAATCTTCTCAACAAAAGTTAAAGGTGTTCGTTACCTAGAACTTGCAGAAGGTTATATTACATCAGTTGCTGTTGACAATGACGGTGAAGCTATCGGCTACAAATTTGTTAAACTGGGCAAAATGATGGAAGATATCCGTCACGGCGTAAGTCCGGCTGAGGCTATGGAAAAAAATACAGGTACATACGGCAGATATGCAGATGCGCCTAAATATATAGACCCACGTGAAGAATAAGAAAGGATAGGAGGTATTTTTATAATGGTTAAATTTGAAGGTCAAGAGAGAAGAATGCCACAAATAAACGCATGTTTAAAAGAATATGGCATTAAAGATTTAGAAGAAGCAAAAGCAATTTGTAATTCTAAAGGTATAGATGTAGAAGCAATCGTTAAAGGTATACAACCAATCGCTTTCGAAAACGCTGTTTGGGCTTATACACTGGGTGTTGCGCTTGCGCTTAAAAAAGGTGTTACAGAGGCAGCTCAAGCTGCTGAAACAATCGGCGTAGGTCTACAAGCATTCTGTATCCCAGGTTCAGTTGCTGACGCAAGAAAAGTTGGCTTGGGACACGGTAACCTAGGCGCTATGCTACTTCGTGAAGAAACAGATTGTTTCTGCTTCCTAGCAGGTCACGAGTCATTCGCTGCCGCTGAGGGCGCTATCGGTATCGCAAGAAATGCCAACAAGGCGCGTAAATCTCCGCTAAGAGTTATACTAAACGGTCTTGGTAAAGATGCTGCTTACATCATTTCAAGAATCAATGGTTTCACATACGTAGAAACAGAATACGACTACTACACAGGCGAACTGAAAGTTATTCGTGAAAAAGCATTCTCAGACGGTGAGAGAGCAAAAGTTAAATGTTATGGTTCAAATGACGTTAACGAAGGTGTTGCAATAATGCGTCACGAAAAAGTTGATGTTTCTATAACAGGTAACTCAACAAACCCAACCCGTTTCCAACATCCTGTTGCAGGCACATACAAAAAATGGTGCTACGAAAACGATGTTAAATACTTCTCAGTTGCATCAGGCGGCGGTACAGGTAGAACACTTCACCCAGACAATATGGGTGCAGGCCCTGCTTCATACGGTCTGACAGATACTATGGGACGTATGCACGGTGACGCTCAATTTGCCGGTTCTTCATCAGTTCCTGCTCACGTTGAGATGATGGGTCTTATCGGTGCAGGTAACAACCCAATGGTTGGTATGACTGTTGCTTGCGCTGTTGCAGTAAGCGAGTCAAACAAATAATTGATTATATCAGTTATTTAACTATATATTAGTGAAAAAAAGTTACCCACTTGATGTATGTACTGCCCAAATTTGTGTAGACAGTACAAAAAGAGACTACTTATGGTACAAAATAAAATTTAAGCAATATGCTGACTTCGTTTTTTTAGCGGAGTCAGTTTTGTTTTTAACTGTATTATTTCATAATTAGAAGCGTTTATCGGTTATAAGACTATTCAAAAAAGATTATTTATTTTTTGTAAAAAGTGCTTGACAACATATTTTATATCTGTTATAATAGTGTACGTTACATTTGATGTATGCGGGTTTAGCTCATCTGGTAGAGCGCCACCTTGCCAAGGTGGAGGTAGCGAGTTCGAGCCTCGTAACCCGCTCCATTCAAAAAAAATAATATTAGTTTAATGTGGCACCATAGCCAAGCGGTAAGGCAGAGGTCTGCAAAACCTTTATTCCCCGGTTCAAATCCGGGTGGTGCCTCCATATTGGAAAAGTCATATACTTAGATGTATGTGGCTTTTTGTTTTTTATAATTTTACTGATTAGTACAGATGTAGTTTTTTCTATATCTGTACTTTTTTATTATATATTTTTTTAACAAAAACAATTTAAATATTATTATGACAATATGGCATAATTATGGGTGTAGTATTCCATTAATAAATTTTTCACAGTATTTAAACATTGATATATTTGTCAAGAATTTTGTGAAATATTATCTAAAAAACTGTATAAGTCACTGTCTTAACCGATATATAATTATCATCTGATATTGCCTTAGGATAAAATTATTTAAATATGCTTAATATCTTGTAAAACTGTCTAAATATTTGTATAATATAGTTATATATGATTTTTTAATAATTTACTTTACAAGGGGTTTTTAACAGAATGATATATTCAGATTTACATACACATACAACAGCATCTGACGGACAATACTCACCGACAGAACTTATTAATCTGGCAAAAAACGCCAATTTAAATTGTATTGCCGTCACAGACCACGATACATGTAACGGACTTGACGAAGCTGAAATTACGGCGAAAGAAAAGGATATTTTTTTAATCAATGGCATAGAATTCGGAACTTTTGAAGACAGACATCAACATATACTTGGCTATGGTTTTGATAAAAACAACCCTCAACTGAAAGCTATATGCGAAAAACTTATAAAATCACGTGATGAGCGAAAATACAGAATAATAGATTATTTGCGTGACTATAATTTTTATATTGATATAGAAGAAGTCGAAGAAGTTGCAGGTGGCAAAGTTATTGCAAGACCGCACTTTGCGCAGGTAATGCTCAAAAAAGGATATGTAAAAAGCGTACGTGAAGCTTTTGATAAATATCTGGATACAGACGAATATATGAAAATAGAGAGATTTAAAACCACCGCCAAAGAATGTATAGAAATAATAAACAATGCCGGAGGTAAAGCTGTTCTTGCGCACCCCATACAGTTAAAATACAGTGATGACAAATTATTTGCCACATTAAAAAATCTACGTGAATTAGGGCTATTTGGTTTAGAGTGTTATTACAGTACACACACTGCGCAAGATACCGAAAAATATATAAATATGGCAAAAAAACTTGATTTATTTATAACAGGGGGCAGCGATTTTCACGGAGAAATACCAAAACCCAATATAAAATTAATACAATATAATATAGATATCAGTAATTTGATGAAAGATTGTTTTCAACAAATTAATCTTAATAAATAACTTGTAAGGAGAAAGGTTTTTAATGAAACGTAACACAGACAAAACAATAATATTATTCAGAAATTTCTTTATGTTAATAATATCGGTTGTTATTTTGATTAGCGGAATAGTAATTTTCGTTACATCAAAAGACGGCAAAAATCCACCTGTACTTCCCGGCTATCCGAACACAACCGAAAGTCAAAGCAGCAAACCAACAGTAACACCACCGCCAAACCAAGAAAACTCAAAACCGGAAGAACCGCAAAGCGAACCTCAACCGGAAAAACCGAAAGTTCCTGAATGGACAGAAGAAGATAAAAACTCTCCTTACTTTGAAGAAGAAATGCCAATACTTGTAAATAAAACAAACAAACTACCCGAAGACTATAAGCCTGACCTAAAAGAATGGACAAAGGGTTATAGTCTTGATAAACGAGCATTTAAAGCATATAGTGATATGTACACAGCGGCGCAAAAAGACAATATTTCTATATGGATGGTTTCCGCATACAGAAGTAAAGAAAAACAAGAGGCAAACTTTAACGCAAAAGTTGAAGAATACAAAAAGAATGGTATGTCACACGATGAAGCTATTGAGGCTACCGCTAAAATAATCGCTGACCCGAGTACAAGCGAACATTCTTTGGGACTGGCTGTTGACATAAACAGCCTAAATGAAAGTTTTGAAGAAACAAAACAATTCGCTTGGCTACAAAAAAATTGCGCTGAGTATGGTTTTATTTTACGTTATCCAAAAGATAAAGTTGATATAACAGGGTATTCATACGAACCATGGCATTATAGATATGTAGGAAGCAACCACGCAAAAATTATTATGGAAAAGGGTATTTCTTTGGAAGAATATTTAATGGGAAAATACTGAAAAGTGAGAGGTGTGACTATGTTTATTTTTAACAAAAATAAAAAAACCGAAAAGAAACAACAAACTCAAATTGTGCAAAAAACCATAAAAAATACTACTGATAACGTTATACCTTTTTATAAAAAGCCGATTGTATATTTAATATTCTCTATTTTTTTGATTTTTGTAATACTTTCCACACTTTTGGCGCATCGAATGTTTGTCTTATTTGGCTTTGGCGATAATGCCACAAAAAATATACCAATAGTGTATATACAAAATAATCAATTAATGTATAAAAATCAACTTATGGATAAACCGGCAGTTGCCGACAGTGATTTAAACTGGAACACAGAGTTGAGTAATCTAAACAATTCCACCAAACTTAACAAAGACGGAACATATATGCTGTATTTGGATAATATTAAAGATAATTCAGGTGATTTATTCTTAAAATACACATCAAAAGACATACGTAAAAACGGAGAGACCGAAACAGAAGGTAAAAAAATAGGTGAAAACGTAAATTTAAATAACTTTACATTTACAAACAAAAAAAACCGAATAATCTTTTTGGATAATAGCAAAACCCTTTATTTTTACGAAAGAAACAATAATTATGAAATCGATAATAACGTACTGCAAATTATTGGCGTAGATTCAGATAACATATTATACTACATAAAAACTTCTTCTGATAAATATTCAAAAAACAAGTTGATGGCTTTTGATGCAAATTCAAAAAAATCAACACCACAACAAATAGATAAAGACGTTATTTCTCTATATTCATTCGATGACAACGGTAAACTTTTGTATCTGCAAAACAACACCGACAAACAAAACGAAAATATACTTAAAAAATACTATGATGATAAAATAACCACACTTTGCGAAAAAAGTGAACAAATAATAGATATTGGCGATGACGACCAAGTATTTTTTACAAAGAAAAACAGGACAATAAATGAATATTCTTTGTTATTTAAAGATACCAAAAATCAAGATGATTTTTATTTGACTAAGCCAACCGAAGAAGAATTTACAAAAGAAAAAACAAATATATTCGGCATAGAAAAAAAAGAATTTGACAAAAAAGGTTATGAAGCCGCATTAACAAAATATAAGGACAAACTTAAACGTGATAAAATCCGAGAAGAACTTAAAAAACAATATAATGTTGTAGAAACACTTACATTTTTATACAAAACAGGAACAAGCGAAACATTTATTGCAGACAATATTGAAAAAATAATTTTTTCAGACGCAAACAACGCCTCATCTGTTTATGAAATGCAAACATTTACATTGCAGGAAAAATTTGATATAAATGACTTTGATACGCCTGAGGCTGCAATAAACGCAATATCACAAGCAATTAACGATGAAAAAAATTATCAACGTGTAACTTATTTCAATAAAATAGGTTATAAACCAATGGTATTGGCTGAAAACGCTATCGTTGTTAGCGCTTACTTAGATAAAGACAATTACCTATACTATACGTTTATTGATGGTGAAAAAACAAGCCTCGCTTATAGAGTCTTTGAAAACGGAGCTTTATCAGAAGAAAAAATCATAAATGACAACATAATAAATATTTATCCAAATTTATATCAAGACAGAGTTATAGGGCTTGCCAAAAATAAAGACTATACAGAACTGTTTACTCTTAATCAAGGTGAGCAATCTACAATTATTAAGAAAAAACAAAATATGGAACTGGAAAATATTATTGATGATACATTATTGATAAAAACCAATTATATACCAAATCGTGATACAGGCGACTTACTGATATATAACACAAAAGAAAGAACTATTGACGAAAATATATATAAAACACTTCATAAGACAGATAAATACATTTATGCTCTTAAAAATTATGATTCTGTGCTTGGAGGAGACTTATATCTATACAACAATAAAAAGAAAGAACTTTTGGGTAGCGGGGTCACTGATATTTTAGAAAATACAGATTACAGCATATCCACAAAGTCACACTATAACTGAAAAAAACATTAAACAGGAAGGATAATACAGATGTATAAAAAAATATTTGCTTTGATATTATCAGTAATACTTTTAATGTTTGTAGGCTGCGATAATACAGAAATAACCACGAAACCCACAAAGCTTATCGCAGCCCCTTTCAATTTTGAAGACCGTGAATTTGTTTTACTTATTCCAAACGACAGCGATGATATAACCACTGATGCAATTGATAAATTCAGTAAAAAGGTTCAAGAGCTTTCAAACAATAAATTAAAAATAACCATAAAAAAATCCGATAATGTTTTTAATGATATTACACAAGATAAAGCAGATATGGCAATTATAAGAGATAATACGCTTATACAAAATGAACCTAATCTAAATTTCCTCAATATGCCGTTTATTTTTAATAATCTGGGCGAATACCTGTCTTTTGTCAGTGGCGAAAGTAATATGTTCGGTATGTCGGAGTATTTAAAAAACAAATATCATATAGAAATAATAGGCTCGTACTTAAATTCTTTTGCATATTTTTTGACAAGAACATCATTTATGGATAGTGTAGGCTTTTATAATCAAGCCTGTGTTTTTGTAAATGAAACCTATCCCGAATCTTACGGAGCTTTGGGATTAACCGAAATATTGGTCGGTACGCAAGAAGAACTGTATATTGCATATTTAGAAAAAAGGGCAAAGTACTGTGAAATAAACTCTCACAGTATCGTAACAGATGAAGTTTTGAATATGACCAGAAGTATAGGACTTACCGAACACAAATACTATTCAGATATACTGGTATACAATACTGCAAGAGAAATTGAACCAATAGTTATGTTATTTTTAAAAGAGGCTTTTTCTTATACAATAGAAGAACAAAACAGGAGACGTTTCGATGAGCAAGAACAGTTTTTGGCTGAACTTATGTCAAGAAAAGAATTGCAAATATATCGAAAATATGACTTTCCAAACACAAGACAAATGGCAAAAGTTTTTTACCAAAAGTTTTATAAAGAAATAAAAATTAACCAAAATATTTGGGACGATTTATACAATAGCTATATAAAAAATTAAACAAAAACTTTCTTTTGGAAAAAAATTTTCTCTTTTTCTGCGGAAAACATCAACATTATATTCACACAATAAACATCCCCCAGTCAAACTGGGGGTTTTTCATATGCGGGCATAGCCCTCTGTTC
>JAHHTQ010000013.1 GCA_020024555.1 Angelakisella sp. | reverse complement strand
TTTTGGCATTTATGCCAAAAGAGGAAACTTTTTGCAAGAGAAAAAGTTTCTTTGAAATTACATCTTTTGTGCATATTTTTCTGGTAATAGTGTTTTTCAACAGACTGAGGCTACGTGGACTTTTGTATCCCCGTAGCCGATATTTTTATATTTACATAACGATTAAATTATTATTCTGAACATCTACTTTTAGCGTTGCGCCGCTTTCTATATCTTCTGATATAATTTTTTTGGCAAGCAGTGTCGCAACATTTTGTTGTATATAACGACGAAGCGGTCTTGCGCCGAATTGTGAGTCATAGCCGTTCTCGATTATATATTCTTTTGCGCTTTGCGTAACTTCACATTTTAGGTGTTTTTCTTCCAAATGATGATTTAGCTCCGCAAGCATTAGGTCTACAATTTTTCCCATATCATCTTTTGTAAGCGGTTTGTAAAGAACTATCTCATCAATACGGTTTAAAAATTCGGGTCTGAATGATTTATGAAGAAGCATATCAACCGCATTTTGCGCATCTGCTTTAATATTTCCGCTTTCGTCTATGCCGTCCAGCAAAAATTCAGAGCCTAGATTAGAAGTTAGAATAATAATTGTATTTTTAAAGTCCACCGAACGACCTTGCGAATCAGTAATTCTTCCGTCGTCAAGCACTTGTAGCAAAATATTGAATACATCTGGGTGCGCCTTCTCTATTTCGTCAAACAATACTACCGAATATGGTCTGCGACGCACAGCCTCAGTAAGTTGTCCGCCTTCTTCGTATCCTACGTATCCGGGAGGCGCTCCTATTAAACGGGACACGCTGTATTTTTCCATATACTCCGACATATCAATACGTACAATATTATCTTCGTTATCAAACAGCGCTTCTGCAAGAGCTTTTGCAAGTTCTGTTTTACCTACGCCTGTTGGGCCTAAGAACATAAATGAGCCTATTGGTCTGTTTTGGTCGGCAATGCCGGCGCGTGAACGAAGTATAGCTTCCGAAACTTTTTGAACTGCCTCGTTTTGTCCTATAACACGTTTGTGAAGAATATCGTCTAAATGCAATAACTTTTCTCTTTCGCCTTCCATAAGTTTTGCAACGGGGATACCTGTCCAACGCTCAATTATTTTCGCAATTTCTTCGTCTGTGACTTTGTCTCTTAACAGTGTGTCATTTTTAGCGGTATCGGCAAGTTTTTCTTCTGTCGCAAGCTGTTCTTGGATTTTTGGAAGTTCGCCGTATTTTAATTCTGCCGCCTTATTTAAATCATACACTTGCTCTGCGTGTTCGATTTCGTTCTTTAAATCTTCTAATTTTTTACGGAGTTCCTGTACCTTTACAATAGAATTCTTTTCATTATCCCATTTTGCTTTCATAGCGTTAAAGGTCTCACGTTTTTCTGCAAGTTCTTTGCGTATTTCCTCCAAGTGTTCGGCGGAAAGTTTATCTTTTTCTTTTTTCAAAGCAGCTTCTTCTATTTCAAGCTGAATAATTCTACGTCTGATTACATCGAGTTCGGTAGGCATAGAGTCTATTTCGGTACGTATCATAGCGCAAGCTTCGTCTATTAAATCTATTGCTTTGTCAGGCAAAAATCTGTCGGTAATGTATCTGTTTGACAGAGTAGCTGCTGTTATAATGGCGCTGTCGGTAATTTTTACACCATGATAAACTTCATATCTCTCTTTTAGTCCCCTTAGGATAGCTATTGTATCTTCAACAGTAGGTTCGCCTACAAGTACAGTTTGGAAACGTCTTTCGAGCGCCGCATCTTTTTCTATATATTGACGGTATTCATCAAGCGTTGTAGCTCCTATACAGTGTAGTTCGCCCCTTGCAAGCATAGGTTTCAGTAAGTTGCCTGCGTCCATTGCTCCGTCGGTTTTGCCTGCCCCGACGATTAGATGAAGTTCATCAATGAACAGGATAATTTTACCTTCTGAACGTTTAACTTCCGTAAGCACAGCTTTCAGTCTTTCTTCAAATTCACCTCGGAATTTAGCGCCTGCTATAAGACTGCCCATATCAAGTGAGAATATTGTTTTGTCTTTTAAGCTTGTTGGAACGTCGCCTCTTACTATTCGTTGAGCAATTCCCTCAGCGATAGCTGTTTTACCGACACCCGGCTCGCCTATTAAAACAGGATTGTTTTTTGATTTACGGGAAAGAATACGTATAACGTTTCTTATTTCGTCATCTCTGCCGATTACCGGATCGAGTTTTTTGTTTCTTGCGTATTCCACGAGGTCTGTACCGTATTTTTTAAGCGCATCGTAAGTGGTTTCCGGAGTATCGCTTGTTACCCTTTGACTTCCCCTTACTTCTTTAAGCGCTTTTAAAAAACTGTTTTTATTGATACTGTATTTTTTAAATAACTCCGCTACCTTACCGCTTGCTTTTTCTATAAGTGTCAAGAAGATGTGTTCAACAGAAACATATTCATCATTCATATTTTTTGCAAGTTTTTCGGAATCGTTCAGTATCAGGTCAACTTCCCTAGATACATATATTTTGTTTTCCTCTCTGCCACTGCCTGTAACCCCAGGAATTTGTCCTATAATATTATTTATCTCTTTAATAAAGAAGTCCAAATTTATTTGTTGTTTTTTTAGTAACTGTGAAATAAGTCCGTCTTCCTGTTCGGTTAGCGCAAGAAGAAGATGAGCTTCTTCTATTTGCATATTATTTTTTTCTATTGCTATCATTTGCGCTGATTGAATTGCTTCCAAAGATTTTTGTGTAAATTTTTGTACATTCATAGTATCTCACCTTTCTTACTTTATTATTATTCCTTCCAACGACTTATATTATAGATATAATTTTTGTAAAAGTATTATACAATTTATGTCTTTTTTGTAAATATTAGCACTCTCACACATAGAGTGCTAACTGAAATTATTATATCACTTTTGTTTTCTTTGTCAATACATAATGATTTTTGATTTGTATGATATTGTTTTTTATGATAAAATAATAAAAGAATTTTAGTCAGAAAGGCTTTTGATTATGTATAAAATAATGATAGTGGAAGACGATATGGGAATAGCCGACTCTATAAAAACGCAACTTGAAACGTGGGAATATGAGGCTTTTTATATAACTGATTTTAAGAATGTTATAGAAGAATTTTCTGCAATTAATCCTCATTTGATATTGATTGATATATCTTTGCCGTTTTTTAACGGTTATCATTGGTGCAACGAAATACGCAAAATAAGCAAAGTACCCATTATTTTCATTTCGTCAATCGCCGACAATATGAACATTGTTATGGCTATGAATATGGGTGGCGATGACTTTATAGCAAAACCTTTTGATTTAAATGTTTTAATGGCAAAAATGCAGGCGATACTCAGACGTAGTTATGACTTTACCAATGAAACAAATATATTGCAACACAGAGAAGCTTTTTTAAATTTGGAAGATAATTCTCTTTCATATAAAAATGAAAAACTAATCCTTACAAAAAACGAATATAGAATACTGTATACATTAATGAAACAAAAAAACAAAGTTGTCAGCAGGGAAAAATTAATGGAAGAACTGTGGCAAACCGACAGTTTTGTAGATGAAAACACACTTACGGTAAATATCAACAGACTTAGAAAAAAGCTGAATGAAATAGGTTTGGAAAATTTTATATCTACAAAGTTTGGTATAGGTTATATAATAAATTAAGAGGGATATTTATGTATATAAATTATTTAAAAGACAATAAAAAAACAATCGTGCTTAACTTAATATTTTTTTGTATTTTTGTGTTTACGTTTTTTTTATATCATTTACCGATAAAAGCAGTCATTTATCCTACGTTATTGTGTTTATTGATTTATGTAGGTTTTACTCTGTATGATTTTTTGCATTACAGAAAAAAACATAATAATCTGAATTTTATAAAGCAAAATTCTTTGGAGTTTTTGGAACATCTGCCTAAATGTGAAAACACAGCCGAACAGGATTATCAAAATATAATTTTAAAACTTCTTGAAAACAACAAAGAAATGAAAAATGAATTTGAACACAGATATAAAAATATAACTGAATACTATACTGTATGGGTGCATCAAATTAAAACGCCGATAGCCTCTATGAAGCTTTCCTTGCAAAACGAAGATACGGATATATCAAGAAAATTAATATCCGAATTATTCAGAATAGAGCAATATGTAAATATGGTTTTGGTATATATAAGGTTAAATTCAAAATCTACCGATTATCTTTTCAAAAAATGTGATTTGGACAGTATTATAAAACAGTCGGTTAAAAATTTTTCAACTGAATTTATACAGAAAAAAATACGTTTAATATATGCGCCACTGGACAAAACGGTTATTACAGACGAAAAATGGTTTGCTTTTGTTGTGGAACAAATATTGTCAAATTCACTGAAATATACTCAAAAAGGCTATGTTAAGATATATATTGAAAATAATGAATTATGTATAGAAGACAGCGGTATAGGTATTGCGTCAGAGGATTTACCGAGAATATTCGAAAACGGATATACTGGAACAATAGGCAGAATAGACAAAAAAGCGAGCGGATTGGGTCTATATCTATGTAAAAATATATGCGATAAAATAAATCATAAAATATATGTCACATCTACAATTAACAAAGGTACGGTTGCGCATATAGATTTGACGGAAAAAAATATGATAATTGAATAATTACTTACAAAAATGTAAGATTTGAATGAGAAATGTAAGCCTAATGAATGGAATGACATTTCTCGTTTTTGTTACAATAGATACATCAAAAAACAGGAGGTATTTTCAATGAGTATTTTGGAAGTCAGAGAAATTAAAAAAATATATACGTCACGATTTAGCAAAAATAAGGTTGAGGCGCTTAAAAATGTTAATTTTATTGTAGAGGAGGGCGAGTATGTTGCGATTATGGGTGAGTCCGGTTCGGGAAAAACAACGCTTTTAAATATACTTGCCGCGCTGGATAAGGCAACCGCAGGCACTGTTCTGCTCGAAAATAAGGATATAACAAAGATAAAAAACAGTGATATGGCAACTTTTCGCAGAGAAAACTTGGGATTTGTATTTCAGGATTTTAATTTGCTTGATACGTTTACTGTTGAAGACAATATATATTTACCGTTGGTGCTTGCAAATAAAGATTACAGGGAAATGAATGGGAAATTGATACCGATAGCCAAAGAACTTGGTATTGAAACTTTGCTGAAAAAATATCCTTATGAAATTTCGGGCGGACAAAAGCAAAGAGTGGCTGTGGCAAGGGCGTTGATAACAGAGCCAAAACTGATTTTGGCTGATGAACCCACCGGCGCATTGGACTCAAAGGCATCTGACGAACTTTTGAATTTGTTTTCGTCAATAAACAATGACGGACAAACGATATTAATGGTAACGCACTCTGTAAAAGCCGCAAGTAACGCAAAACGTGTATTGTTTATAAAGGACGGCGAAGTATTTCATCAAATATATCGTGGTAATATGAAAAATGAGGAATTTTATCAAAAAATATCCGATACGCTTAGCTTAATAGCAAGAGGTGGTGATAAATAATGAAAGCTATGTTTTATCCAAAGTTTGCTTTGAACAGCATAAAGAAAAACAAAAGTCTCTATATTCCGTATATTTTGACATCTGTTTTGTGGATAATGATGTTTTATATTATAATGTCACTGTCTACGTCGCCTTTTCTCAGTAACATTATAATGGGCAGTGGAGTTGTTATGGTTTTGAGTATGGCTGTTCCTGTGATACTGTTATTTTCTTTTTTCTTTTTAATTTATACCAATTCTTTTTTGATAAAACAAAGAAACAAAGAATACGCTCTCTATAATATACTTGGTATGAATAGGAAGAATATAACGCGCATACTGTGTTGGGATACGGCTATTGTAGCAGGTATATCCATTATAGCAGGTCTTGCTATGGGCATACTTTTATATAAAATGGCAGAATTGGGACTTATCAATATTATACAGACAGAAATAAATTACAGTTTTGATATCAATGTCGGAAGTGTTTTAAAAACAATAGTTTTTTACAGTATAATATTTATATTAATACTTATAAAATCCATTGTTAAAATTAATATCACAAATCCGATAGAGCTTTTAAAAAGCGAAAATATGGGGGAAAAACCGCCGAAGGCAAATTGGATTTTCGGAATATTCGGAGCGCTTTGTTTAATAGTAGCGTACTATATTGCTTTGACGCAAAAAAATCCTATGAGTTCAATACAAATGTTTTTTATAGCTGTTGCGCTTGTCATTATAGGCACGTTTTCATTATTTGAGTATGGCTCCGTAATATTATGCAAATTACTTCAAAAAAACAAAAAATATTATTATAAGGCAAATCATTTTATTTCCGTATCGTCAATGGCATACAGAATGAGAAGAAACGGAAGCGGATTGGCAACTATCTGTATATTGTCAACAATGGTTCTGGTTATGATTTCATCTTCAACTTGTCTGTATATAGGAAACGAAGAACTGATACATAAACGCTATCCGAAAGATGTGAATTTGGAAATACGATTTTCCGATATAGACAGTATAGATAACAAATTTACAGAAAAGCTAAGAGGAATAATTATAAAAGAAACAGAAAAATCCGGTGGTACGGTAACCGAAGAAATGAACTATAAAAAATTGATTTTTACGGCAGTACAGTCAGACAATAATTTTAAATTGACTGAGCATTTTAATACGCTTGAAAATCTTTATCAGTTAATTTGCGTTGATATAAATGACTATAATCGCATAATGTCCAAAGATATAAAGTTGGGTGAAAATGAAGTATTGATAAATACGCCCAGAACAACTCTTGATTTTGATGAAATAATGATTAATAATGAGTTCAAATTGAAAGTTAAATCATATACTGATGAAATTTGGAGCGAAGGTTCAAGCGCAATGACAATTTTTCCGTCAATAATAATTGTCACAAACGATTTAAACAAAATAAACAATTATCTATTGAAACAAAACACATATTCGGATATAAGTTATGTTTATAATTTTAATGACGGTTTGGAACTGCAACAGGAAATACAGCTTAGAGATAATCTATACGGCGTATTAAAATCTCTGCGTCAGGAACAAACAAATATACCGAGTTACTTACTGAATATCAAATCTATTGACAGAAAGGATTTCTATGCGCTGTATGGCGGACTGTTCTTTATCGGTATAATTTTAAGTATTCTGTTCGTTTCGGCAGCCGTTTTGATTATCTATTATAAACAAATTGTTGAGGGTTACGAAGATAAGGATAAATTTATAATAATGCAAAAGGTGGGAATGACAAAGAAAGAAATACAAAAGAATGTAAATTCACAGATGCTTACGGTATTCTTTTTTCCGTTGATTATGGCAGGGGTACATCTTTTATTTGCTTTTCCGATAATTAAGGTTTTGTTGTCATTGTTTGATTTAACAAATACAGCTTTGTTTATGACAACAACTATTGTCAGTTTTTTGGTTTTTGCTGTATTTTATATAATAATATATAAGATAACAACAAAATTATATTTAAAAATTGTAAGCCTAAATTAATTTATAAATCAAAATTAAAGATTAAATGGTAGGAAATGTTCTTCCTACCCTCAGTCTGTTGAAAAACACTGTTACCAGAAAAATATGCGCAAAAAATGTACTTTTAAAGAAACTTTTTCTCTTGCAAAAAGTTTCCTCTTTTGGCATAAATGCCAAAATTCACCTTCAAAAATGCGCTTGCACGGCAAAAGATTTCTGTTTTCTGCGGAAAACGTCTTAGGCTCTGCCTAAGAACCGCAATTTTTTGAAAAAAATTGAGTAAAACTTTTAAAGATTTCGTTATTATGACGAATGGCTATACCTTTTTTGGCACGCTGAGGGTAGGAAATGTTCTTCCTACCCTTTAACTGTTGTATAATTATTTCAAATAATAACATACTGTATTTTTATTGATTTTTAATTTGCATATTTTAAAATTAAACTTTAATATTTCCTATTCACGTAGAAGTTGCCTTTAAAAATAAAGATTAATTTTATTAATATTTTAGTTTTTTCCAAAGTAGCTTTATATATCAAAAAAACGTAACATAAAACAAGTTGCGCTTTCTAAACTTTACTTAATTTTAAGAAATCGTATATGAAGTTTTTTAGTTATATTTAAGCTTAATATTAAATGTTTTACCTTGTGCGTTGTTTACATTTACTTTAAGTTTAACTGTATTGCCTGTTTCTATTACTTCTATACCTTCGTCAGCAGAGATAACTTTTTTTAATGGTTTATTGACAGTAATATCTATACTCAATTTGTTTTTCATAGTAGGGTCTGATATTGAAAGTTCGACAACATCGTCTTTTTCCTGCATCATAACAGAAACTTTTTTGTTTACTGTTATTCCATCAACAGTCACTTCTTTGTCTTCCCAGTTATTGAATGAAATGATATTCAGTTTATTGTGTTTCACAGCATGCAAATCATTTGTGTTACTCAACACTTCAATAGCATTCTCTTTTTCATAGCTCTGCATTTCTTCAACTGATTTATTTGGAAGAATAATGTATTCATACTTATCGTCTTTTGGCTGTACACCGTGGGAAATCCACATTTCCAGATATGTCTTTGTAACAGGTTCCATTTTCTTTGCACCAAAGTTTACGCTACCCCATGAATTTTTATTTTGAACTTTATTTATATTTAATAGAGTTTCATTGGGAAAATAGTAACCTATATCACTCCCTTTTTCTGTATTGCCTTGTAGATGTACCCATTTTGCTTTGATTTGTTCGTTATTATTTAGCCTTTCGACAGCCTTTTCACCATTTACTGTTACTATATTGGTGCTGTCATCTTTAAGTTTACGGTTTTCAACAATAGTTTCAATTTCTTCTTTTTCGGAAGAATTGATATTACTGCCAAGACAAACAATTTCATCATCAAACATAAAGTATGATTTATTTGCTCTCAGTGAATCATACTTTGCATCTGTATAATCTTCTGTTCTGTTTTTCTTTAAGTCGCCACTTAGCGCCATACCATTCGCGCCATAATTACCAAGTGTTACACCACCAACCCAATCTTCCGAAGTAAATAGCTTTTGTCCGTTATCGCCGTTATTTTTTAAGCCATCTTTGTCAAGTTTAACTGTACTTACAGTTGTGCCTGCAAGACGATATGGGTTGACAGTATTCCAGTAGTTATCGGTATATTGATTTAAATCATTATTATAAAGATATGTCATACCATCGGCAGTGTGCCAAGCTCTTGCATTTTCACCATTCATATACTCAAAGTTGCTGATTCTGTTTGAGAACATACTCACACCAAACAGATAGTTGTTTGTTTTATGGATAACTCTGTCCATTAATGGAAAATTTTTGTGTAGAGCAGTTGTTTCAAGCACTTTAATTGAATCATCTGCCATTATATCTTCTACCAAGTTTATAACAGTTATATTATTTAGAGAATTAATATAGTCATTGGACGTATCTGCATTTATACAAGATTTTACAAACGCTTTTAATTCATTTGATAAATCTTTATTTAATACTTCCGCAGTCATAACCAAAGAATTAAGTATTTGATAGCCTGAATCTTTATCGCTGGCATTATGACGGGAAATTGCACGACCACGTACCATATCCAACGCGCGACCGTTATAAATAAAAGGAACATAAGAATTCATAGCAAAATCTGAAAGAATATCTATTTTTTCTTCTGACAATTTCCATTCGCTGTTTTGGAGTAAGTCTGCTATTTTTACACAGCCGGATAACAATACATTTCCGTAAGTACCTATATATGGTACATGTTGGTGCTGTATAAATGAACCGTCGCCATAAAATCCGTCTGTCAATGTTCCGTCTTCTTTTGGTTCTTTATATTCAAGTAAGCTTGTTATAGCCTCGTTTGCAAGATTCAGTTGTTCTGTGTCTTCTCTCAATATACCAAGACCAACAGCAACCAATGAAACGTCAACACGGTTTGCCGCTTCTGATTCGCGTTTAGGATTTTGAGATACACCGCTTGCACCTGAATACAGAGGATTTGGCTGATAGTAATATACTACATCTGTATATTTGTTTATTTCTTCTTTTGAAAGTTTATCATATATATACATACAAATATTTGTTATGGCTTTCGGTATACCTATTTCCCATTGCCACCAGTTACCATATTGTTCTTGTTTGAAGTAAGCATTTTTATCGAGCCAATCCAAACCGTATTTAATATCATTAAGCAATTCTTCGTTTTGATAATATTTGCTTTCTTTTGTTGCATAAGCTTTTGCCATATTTTCAAGGGACAAGTACATTTCTCTTATGTGGGCTGGTTCTTCTTTGTATCGTTCTGTTTTGGAATTTTTCCACAAAATCGTACCGTATTTTACCATACTTTCAATACTTTTTTGTGCATTCGTATCTATTTTTCCGATAACACGTTTAATATTTTTATTATTCATATTATTATCTTTACCCACAAAAGATTCTACCCATTTCACTCTAAGTTCTGCAAACCCGTCTTTTTTTACATCTGTAACTTCATCTTTTTGCGCATTACTTTGTGATACCGAACTGTTGATTTTCGGTTTTGACGTTGTATTATGATTATTTGTACACCCTATTGATGTAAGCAGTAATCCCATAAGAATTATTATGGCTGTGTTTTTTTTTATGCTTTCCTTAATATTCATACAAACCCCTCTTAAAATAATATTTTAATTTATATGACTTGCAACATTAATTTATGATTTGAAAACAAGTTTATACAAATCGTATACAAATAATAACACGCGCCATTTTGGAATGTCAATATTATAACAATAACATCTGAAAATGTAGTTATTTTCTTTGATTTTTATGTGAATATTAGCATATATATAATATTTTTTTGTGTTTAAATATAAATCTTATTATTAAAATTTGTATTCAAATAAATTTCGCACATTTAATTTTGCATATTGAGAAAAAATAAGCATATTTGAAAATTTTTAGTGTTGTAAATAAAAAACTATTCTATTAATAGAATATCCTACCATAGAATAGTTTTTGTACTATAAAATATTATCTTTCCATTTCCCAAAAAAATGCTGAATATGGTGGTAATTCGCTTTCTCCGCCAAAATCGTGGCTTTTCCCTGAAATTAAATCTATTGCTGTACCGCACTTTGCATCAAAATGTGCTATATAGGTATTTTCGGAGGCGTTAATCGCAACAAGGACACGTTCATCGTCACAGGCTCTTTCAAAAATACATTGATGATTGGTTAAAAGTATGGTTTTATAATCTCCGTAATTTAGCGCTTTACTGTTTATCTTTGCTTTCGAAAGTTTTGCAATAAATTCTGACAGCTCTGTAATATAAGGCTTGTCAAAAGAAACACGGAGAGCCGGGTCTCCGTCATCTTTATGCGCCTTTGCTCCCCATTCGCTTCCGTAATATATACACGGAATACCGGGCATTCCAAACATTAGCGCATAAACAAGAGGTAAATGTTTTTCATTTGTTAAGTTGCTTGCAATTCGTGTAACGTCATGATTGTCTACGAAAGAAAGCAAATGCTTTCCTTTATACAGCGTCCAGTTTTCAGCTCCGAATTGTCTGTTTAGGGAATGACAAATTTCAAACATATTCATTGAATTAAAACTTGAATATAGACCTTTATAACATTCATAATTTGTAACAGAATGGCACATTTCATCATTTGCCCATTGATTATAGTCACCATGTAAGGTTTCGCCTACAATGAAGAACTCGTTTTTTTGTCTATCTGTAAATTGACGTAATCTTTTTAGAAAATCACGGTCTAAGCAATACGCAACGTCCAAACGTAAGCCGTCAATATCAAAGTCCGAAATCCAACCTTTTACAGCCTCAAAGATATGCTGTATAACTTCTTCGTTTCTTAGATTAAGTTTTACCAAATCGTAGTTGCCTTCCCAACCATCGTACCACAATCCGTCATTATAGTTTGAGTTTCTGTTAAAATCAATATAGAACCAATCCTTGTATTGTGAATTTTCTCTATTTTGCAAGACGTCTTGAAATGCCCAAAATCCACGTCCGACATGGTTAAATACACCATCTAATACTATACGAATTCCGTTTTTATGTAATTTATCGCATACTTCTTTAAAATCTTCGTTTGTTCCCAGTCTACAATCAATTTTTGTGTAATTTCGGGTATTGTATCCATGTGTGTCGGAGTCAAAAACCGGTGAAAAATATATTGCGTTCGCCCCCAATTTTTTGATATGGGGAATCCATTCTGTTACTTTTAAAATACGTGATGTCAGATTACCGTCATTTTCAAATGGCGCTCCGCAAAATCCAAGCGGATAAATTTGATAAAAAACACTGCTATATGCCCACATAAAATATAACCTCTCTGTTATTTTTTTAAGAAATCATATCATATTATGGGAAATAACGCAAATTTTTCTTATAACTTAAATAATATTTAATTACCGAGATATCGAGAAACACTTAATATTAAAAATAATAACATAAGACGTTAATTGACAAAAATAAATCAATATAATAAAATAATTGTAACATTTAAATTTCAGAACTTAAATTCTTTTAGAGGAGATAATAAAATGAAATATATGACTTTCAATTCATCTTGCTCGTTTGCGGGAATAGCAAATATGCTTGAATACGAAAATATAGATGTTGAAGATTATCAAATTGCAATCGGTATGAAGTTGCCATATATTATGTATTCTGATGTTAACGGTTATTATTCCGGAGCAATGTTACAGGAGAAAAAATGGTTTAATATATATCTCTATCAAATAGGATATGAAATAAATGAAGATACTGTATCTAAAAAAGATGTTTATGATTATTTGTTAAATAAAAAAACCGCTATGTTGGGTATTAAAATGCCAAACGGAACTAAACACGCTATTAACTATATAGGTTTTAATACAGACAGTCTAATCTTTTTAAATAACAGAAAAAAGTCATCAAATGAAGAAAGTAGGCTTATTTTATCAAAAGATGAATTGGAAAGTAGAGTTGATGATAGGTGTATAATTGCAACTTTAATCAAATCTTCAAACGAAAAAACAGATATGCGCAAAATTTTACTTAATTCCTTACAAACTATTAACGGGTTCAAAGAAAAATTGTTTAATTATTGTAAAGAAGAACATACTTTTATAGAAATTAAAAAAATGATGAATTCTTTTTTCAGAGCAATTTTTTTAGATAATGTTACCGCTCTTCAACTTATAGGCGAAGACGAAATTGCAAATAAATTTTTGATTGCGCAAAAAGAATTTTTAGGCATTGTTTTAAGCGAGCAACCGACTAAAATTGTTTTAGCTGATAAAATATCTATGGGTATATTAAATTTAGCTATTGAAGAATGGAAAATATTAATAAAAACAGAATTGGAGAAAACCGAAAACTGTATTTGACTTGACTTTAAAGCATAACTGTGTTAAATTAATAACATAGTTGTGTATACAACTATACCATTATAAAATAAATGTTGTAATTATTACTGATAATGAACCGGCTAACAATTATATTTAAATAATGCAGATATGGGAGATATTGTATGAAAAAAATTATTCTTATTTGTATAGCTTTATTACTTTTAACCGCTTGTCAAAAAAATGAAAGTGTAATAACAAGTGGTAGTCTTGATTTTACACAAAGTGAAACGCAATATACAGAACAAAACGATTTAACAAACAGTGAAAATATTCAATCTGAAAATTCAGAAAAACCAGAAAGCTCATCAAATTCAGAAGTTGTTGAAAGTTCGGTTTCTTCCGATACAAAACCTAAACAAGAGCAAAGCGATACTTCTTCTGAAAACAGTATGCAAAGTTCCGAAAGTTCTGTAAACAATCAAAACAAAGAACCTTCTTCCAATATACCTATGTCAGAAAATAAAGCAGAAAAGAGAGACAAAGAGTTTTGGGCTATAAGAGAAGATATGGTCAACAATGTAAAAAAATTTAAGAAAACCAATCCTGATACTGTCGGTTGGCTATATCTTTATGACACAACAGTCAACAGTCCTGTGTTTTTTAAAGAAAATGACAATGAATACTATCTCAAACACAATGATTATAAAGAAAATGACGTAAACGGCGCGTTATTTGCAGATTATAACTGTACGTTTGGCGGACGTGACATACAGTCGGATAATCTGATTATATATGGTCACAGTAAAGATGAAAATCCTGATGGCGGAGTGGAAAAAAGCAGAGAATACGAACATTTTACCGAACTTAAAAGGTGGCAAAATATAGACTTCTGTAAATCACACCCATATTTCCTGTTTGCAACAGAAGACGAAAGTATGGTATTTGAAGTTTTTGCCGCTTTCCATACCAAAACTTCTTTTATATATAATAATGCCAATCCTACACTACAAGAGCAAAAGGCGATAATAGAAGAAGCAAAGAAAAAGAGTCTGTTTGACTTTAATGTTGATGTCGAAGAAGGGGATAAAATAATGACTCTTTCCACCTGCTGTCGAAGAATAGTTCCTACATATCCGAATGGATACAGATTTGTAATTATGGGAAGATTGGTTGAAAAAGGAAAACTTTTGAACTGGGAAAGAACTGTTACAGAAAACCCGACAGCGTTGACGGTTAATAATATTTATGAATAAAATCTAAGCAAGAATAAACAAAAACATAAAATAATTTTACGTATATTTTACTTAATAAAATACTATTTATAAAGATATAATTTAGTTACATAAATGACTATTGACTATTAGAAGTAATATATTGGAATATTTATGTTAATCAATAGTAATTATGCAATTTTAATATGTGAAATATGTTTAAAAAGTTAATAATATTATATTAATCTTGTACTAAGATATATTTGTTTATTTGTCGTTTGACAAATTTTGATATAAAAAGTATAATGTATAATATAACATAATGAAAGGTAGTAGTATTATTAACTAATAGGTTAAAGTTATGGATGATAATTCACTAAACAGAAAACAATTTGATATTTTAACTTATCTTGAAAAAAATAATGGGAATTGCACACCAAGAACGATTGCCGCCGAAACAAAAATGTCGATTGACTCTGTTGATAGTATAATTTCAACATTAAATGAGCAGGGCTTATTGAAATCAACTAAGCTTACAAGAGCAGGTTATGCGGCGCTTGAACCATATAGAGTGAAAAGGGCGGTTTTTATAGCTGCCGGTTTTGGATATCGACTTGTACCGATAACATTAAATACTCCTAAGCCTCTTGTAAGAGTAAAAGGTATTAGAATGATAGATACACTTTTAGATGCGGTTATTGCCGCAGGCATCGAAGAAATATATATTGTTAGGGGATATCTTGGCGAGCAATTTGACCAGCTTCTTTATAAATATCCGATGATTAAATTTATTGAAAATCCGAAATATCAAGAAGCAAATAATATTTCATCTGTATTGTTTGCAAGGCATCTCTTACAAAATGCGTATATTTTGGAATCAGATCTTTATTTATCAAATCCCAATTTAATTCAGAAATATCAATATACATCGAATTATATCGGCGTTCCTGTTGACAGAACTGATGATTGGTGCTTTGAAACAAAAAACAATATAGTTACTAAGTTAATGATTGGTGGATTGAATTGCCATCATTTCTTTGGTATTTCTTATTGGAATGAGGTTGATGGTGCTAAGTTGTGTGAAGATATAAAAACTGTATATGAAATGCCGGGTGGAAAGGAAAAATATTGGGATGAAGTAGCTTTGGATTATTGTATCAACAATTATAAAGTAGAGGTTCGTGAATGTACTTTTGATGATATTGCGGAAATTGATACTTTTCAGGAACTAAAAAACATAGATCCTGCATATAAATAAAATATAAAATATGACAAAAAAATCCCTCTATGGCAAAAAATTAATTACCATAGTGGGACTTTTTAGTTTGGAAATATTTAATACATAAATTTAAAGGTTTATAAAAAATAACATATAGTATTAAAAGATTTTTTCATCAATGGTTTTAAAGCCTTCCCCAAATACTTCTGAGGCATCTGTTATCATTACAAAGGCATTGTTATCGATTTCATATATTATATTACGAATTTTGTGGATTTCTTTATTGGAACAAGTGCAAAATATCATATCTCTGTGCTTCTTTGTATAAGTGCCTGTGGCATCGATATGAGTTGCCCCTCTGCCGATTTCTTTATCTATATTTTTTGCTATTTCATCGCCTTTGTTTGTCACTATTATTGCAAGTTTTCCGGTATTGGAGCCAAGCATCAGTCGGTCGATAACCAGAGAAAGAATGATTGTTGAAACAGCACCCAATAACAGCGCGTTAACATCTTTGAAAACTATGCCTCCCAATATAATAATGATACCATCTATGATTAATGTAATATCACCAATAGACATATGCGGAATTAATTTTTTCAAAGAGATTAGTAAAAAGTCGGCGCCACCTGTTGATGAACCACGCATATATATAAGCGCAAGTCCTGCCCCTAAAAATATTCCGGAAAAGATAGAGGCAAGCATCTTGTCATCGGTATACATAGGAAACTGTGGTATGACAAAATCCAAAAAGAAAGTAGATATTATCATAGTTTTGAGTGATTTTATTAAGAATTTTTTTCCCAAAAGTTTATAACTCATAAGTATAAGCGGAATATTTAGAATTAATGTAGTAATACCGATAGGCAGTTGTGGTATAAGATAATTAATTATAATAGCAAGACCGGATATTCCACCGGGAGCAAAATTTGCCGATTTTGCAAAGGTATATATGCCTATCGCAAAAAATATACTTCCGATTATATCATAAATTATATCAATTAAAAATTTTTTTGCTTTAATTTGTACTTTCATATTTTGTCACCTCATGCCACTATAATGATAATGTATGTATTCTTTACAAATATTATACTTTGATAAATAAACAAAAAAGCCTAAACAATATGCTAAGGTCTGATAAAGAAGTATTTTTGGAAATACTTAAACCCAAAACGGAGTGTGTCAAAGTCCGACACACTCCGTTTCTTGTTATATAACCGCATAATAAACCGAAATTTATTCTTAACGTAGACAAAGTTCAAGTTCGTACACACCATTAGTGTGCTGTACGACATTGCCTGTTGGTTTAAATCCATTACGTTCATAAAGACGCTTGGCTCCATCATTTGTACTGAGAATCCACAACAATGGTGATTGCGTGCATCTTTCGATAGCGAAAAGAAGCAATTGTGTTCCGTATCCTTTATTCTGCTCACTGGGCAAAACATAAAGATTTTCAATAAGACTGCCATTAACCGAGACAATTCCCACAGGTTTCTTGTCAATCAACATATAGAATTTCGCCCCTTTTGCCATCTCTGATTCAATATAGCTTTTTTGACGTTCAGGCGTATGGATTGCAATAAACTCTGCGGAACATACATCTTTGTGAGATTCTGTCCAGCTTTTAGAATGTATGATTGCAGCCTGTATAATATCCGATTTGGCTACCAGATTAATCATATTCTTAACCTTTCAGATTTTGATTTGTGGATTTGTTATGAATTATAATACAGGTTATAATATTTATAGGTAAATACAAAATGATTAAAGTATATGTGATTTATTAGTATTTAACGGGGTTAGATGTCAGATATTTTTTAACCATAAGCGCAACTTTGAAAATAATTGCATGGTCAAATTCTCTTAGGTCAAGTCCTGTTAGTTTTTTGATTTTTTCAAGTCTGTATACAAGTGTATTACGGTGTACGAATAGTTTTCTTGAAGTTTCGGAAACGTTAAGGTTATTTTCAAAGAAATTTTGTATGGTAAACAATGTTTCTTGGTCAAGACTTTCTATTGAGCCTTTCTTGAATACTTCTTTTAGGAACATTTCGCAAAGAGTTGTGGGTAGTTGATAGATAATTCTTGCAATACCCAAATTATCATAACTGACAATAATCTTTTCCGTATCAAATACTTTGCCGACTTCGAGCGCCGCCTGCGCCTCTCTGAATGAACGGGCTAGGTCTTTTACGCCTGTAACAACAGTGCCTATGCCGACAACTACTTTTGTATAGAATTCACTGCCCAAAGTATCGACAATAGAACGGGCAAGTTTTTCAAGGTCTTTGCTTTCTATTCCGGATTTTATTTCTTTGATAAGAACAATATCATTTTCGCTTATATTAAACACAAAGTCTTTTTGTTTGTCGGGAAATAGATTTTGTATAACATCAAAGGCTGATATATCGTTTGATGAAACTATTCTTATAAGCAGAGCAACCCTACTCACATCAGCGCTGAAATGCAGTTCGCGGGCTTTGATATAAATATCACCTGGCAAAATATTATCCAGTATAACATTTTTGATAAAATTGCTTCGGTCATATTTTTCATCATAGTACTGCTTAATATTGCTCAGTGAAACAGTCAAAATACCCGACAGCTTTGCCGCCATATCATCAGTACCTGACACAAAAACCGCATACTCTGATTTCATTTTTGAACCAAAAGGTTTGTAGGTAGTACCGTCCTTGATAAACAAATCGTTGTTTTCGTTTAAATCAAGTGCCAAAAAATCATTTGTTTCACCGATTTTGTTAAGGTCGCTACAAGCTATTATTGTACCACTTTCGTCAACTACCCCTATTACTCTGTCTATTGTATCTTTCATTTGGTAGACGAGTCCTTGAAATAATCTGTTTGACATATAGATACTCCTTCTTTTTAAAAAAATATTTGTTTTTAATAATTGTATGTTCTTTCACAAATTATCACACTGTTAATTTGTGAGAATACTATGCGATTAAAATATTTTGCAAAATCTATGTATCTATTTTAACCTTTTTTTTGTGCAAATGCAACATATTTTTTCATTTTTTTTGTGTTTTATAATATTTCCATAATAAATAATTAATAATTTGTGTAAAATGACTATATTCTTATTAATTCTTGCAAAAAAATTTAACAATATTTTGTATTATAGATAGTTTAACTTTTTTAAAAGTTATGTTTTTCACTAATTTTTAATTGATTATATAAAGTATTTTGTGCATATATTGAACATTTTATATGCTCTTTATATTTTTTTGTTAATTTTTTTATTGGTTTTTTTGTGTCAAAATATACAAAGGAATTTTTGATTTTGCAACTACATAATATGTCTGAATCCTTTGCCTTCAACTTTGCTTGCCTCGGTAATTATCGTAAGCGCATGCGGATCAATTTGTTTAATTTCCTTTTGCATATCTTCACAGGTTTGTTTTTTAACAACGCAAAGTATAACCCGTTGAAATCTTCCGGAGTAGTTACCTTCGCCTTTTAGAATGGTACTGCCTGCATGATATTTTACAAATACATCTTTTACTTTGTCTGTACATTCTGATATAACAAGCATAAGACTTTTGTGTGAAGCGTTATCCAAAAGTTTATCCATAAATACACCTGAAATATATACCGTGATAGTTGCGTACAGCATACTTTCTATATTTTTATATATAATTGTAGATAAAATTACAATACTCATATTCAATGCGGTTATCAAAGTACCTACGTGAAATTCAGGGCGTTCTTCACGTATCATAAGCCCCATTAACGACACACCGCCTGTGTTCATTTCGCCTAAATGCACAAGCGCAAGTCCTATTCCCATTATTGCGCCGCTGAAAATTGCGGCAAGGAGAGGGTCTCCTTTATATATTGGGGCAACCAGCAAAATAAAGTCTGTGATAATTGATAAAAGAGTTGATGCAATAAGCATATTAACAATAAAAGTTTTATTAAAATACTTGCGTACAAGTATAATTATAATAAGCGGAATATTAACTATAAAAGTAAAAAAACCTATCGGTATATTAAAAAGATAGTTTAGCATAATAGCTATACCGCTGATACCTCCCGGCGCAATATTGTGTGGCGCGGCAAAACACTGTATTCCAATTGCGTACATAATACAACCGATAGTTGTTAAGAACAAGTTTTTAAGATAGTTTTTTAGATTTACATTACTCATGTACCATACCTCTTTGTTTTTTTCTTTATTTATGTTTTTTATATAATAAGTGTTGAGTATTATTATATTACATTTAATATAATAATCAAGTGAAAAAAAACAAAATGTATGATTTTGTAATTTTTGCTCTAAATGATAAGATAAAGATTGTATTTTTGTAAATATTTATAATTGGATAAAAATATATAAATTTTATTTTTATGCAATTATTGTTAAATATACATATTACTACTGTGATTTTTACGAATTTAAATTGGTATAAAAATAATATCTATCATATTGCACAAAAATTTTTTTATTGATTTTTTGGAAATTCACATAGAATACATTGACAAGTGGTTTTATTAGTAGTATTATAGAATATGTATCATAATACCTAATTATGCCCAAAAGCAAGTGCGAATGTGAAAAATTTACGATAATACTCTCGTGAATTTATTATTTTTGCATAATGCGAAAGTGTATTGATAATTACTGATACCAAAATCTTTGGTCATATTTAACAAAGATTGCATTTATAAAATGCGGGTATTGGTAGTAACGACAGGTAATATGTCGTGAACATTATGTAATTTTAAAGAATGGAGAGTGACAAACAACAATGATAAACGTAAAAGACGTTCAACTTGGCACAAAAACCCGTAAAAGTTTCGCTAAAATAGAAGAAGTCCGCGAAATGCCAAACCTTATCGAAGTTCAGAAAAACTCTTACAAATGGTTTTTGGAAGAAGGTTTAAAGGCAGTATTTAAAGAAATGTCACCTATAACAGATTACCAAGGTAATCTTTCACTTTACTTTTTGGACTATCACCTAGATCCGAAACCAAAATATACAATTAAGGAATGTAAAGAAAGAGATACCACATATTCTGTGGCGTTGCGTGTAAAGGTTCGTTTGCATGACAAATCAACAGGTGAGGCTATTGAAACACAAAAAGATCATGAAATATTTATGGGTGAATTCCCACTGATGACAGATGCCGGTACATTTATTATAAACGGCGCTGAGCGTGTTATAGTTTCACAGCTTGTAAGAAGCCCCGGCGTTTATTTTGCGATGAAACGTGATAATGCCGGTAAACAGCTTTATGAATCAACAATCAACCCAAACCGTGGCGCTTGGCTCGAATATGACACAGATTCATCTGATATATTCAATGTCCGTATAGATAAAAACCGTAAGATTGCTATCTCTACATTAATACGCGCGCTTATCCGTGTCCGTGACGATGTTCCGATGGAAGATATAAATGCTGACCTAAATGCTGCGTTTACAGACAAAAGAGGTACAAATGAAGATATTTACGAAATCTTCGGCGAAGATGATTATATTGTAAAGACCATTGCCGCAAAGGACGTTGACGGTAACGGTGATGAGGCGCTTTTGGAAGTGTACAGAAAACTCCGTCCGGGCGAACCACCAACAATTGACAGCGCTGTTAAGAACTTTACCCAACTGTTGTTCGATCCACGTCGCTATGACCTTTCAAGAGTTGGTAGATATAAATACAATAAAAAACTTTGTCTTTCTACAAGACTAAACGGCTGTACTCTGTCTCGCCCAATGGTGAACCCTATGACAGGCGAAATAGTTGCGGAAGTTGGCGAAACTATCACACGTGAGAAGGCTTATGAGCTTGAAAATATGGGTATCGACTTTGCTTATGTAAAAGTTGATGAAGAAAAAGAAGTTAAAATCCTATCTAACGGTATGGTTGATATCGATAAATATATTGACTTTGATGTTACAGATTTGGGAATAAATGAAAAAGTACGTTTTTCTGTCCTAAAAGAAATTTTGGAAGAAAACGATACAAAAGAGGATATAAGACAAGCCATTGCTGAAAAAGTTGATGAGCTTATTCCAAAAACCATACGTAAATACGATATTTTTGCAAGTATCAACTATATGTGTAACCTAATTTACGGAATAGGTACAACTGATGATATCGACCACCTAGGCAACAGACGTATCCGCAGTGTCGGTGAACAGTTGCAAAACCAATTCCGTATAGGTTTCAGCCGTATGGAACGTATTGTCCGTGAGCATATGACAACACAATCGCAGGACAGTGAGTCCATAACAGCGCAATCACTTATCAATATCCGTCCTGTAACAGCCGCAATAAAAGAGTTCTTTGGTTCATCACCTCTGTCGCAATTTATGGATCAAACAAACCCACTTGCGGAACTTACACATAAGAGACGTCTTTCTGCGCTGGGACCCGGTGGTCTTTCAAGAGACCGCGCCGGATTTGAAGTACGTGACGTTCATTACAGTCACTATGGAAGAATGTGTCCTATCGAGACTCCGGAAGGCCCGAACATCGGTTTGATTTCTTACCTTGCATCTTTCGCAAGAATAAACGAATATGGATTTATTGAAGCTCCGTACCGTAAGGTTATTAAACCGGAAGGCAAAGTAACAAACGAAATAATGTATATGACAGCCGATGTTGAAGATGAATTTGTAGTAGCGCAGGCGAACGAGCCACTTGACGAAAACAATGTGTTCTCCGACAGAAAAGTAAGCGTTCGTTACCGTGATACTGTTCAGGAAGTAGACAGAGAAAAAGTAGACTATATGGATATTTCTCCTAAGATGGTTGTATCTGTTGCTACCGCTATGATTCCTTTCCTAGAAAACGATGATGCTAACCGCGCTCTTATGGGTGCGAACATGCAGAGACAGGCAGTTCCTTTGATAAAGACAGAAGCTCCTGTTGTTGGTACAGGTATGGAATACAAAGCGGCGGTTGACTCAGGTACCGTACTTCTGTCAAAACATAACGGCACAGTAGCGCACGTAAGCGCAGATAAAGTTATTGTTCGTTCAGAAGACGGAGAACTTCATAATTATGAAATTATTAAATTCTTGCGTTCTAACCAAGGCACATGTATAAATCAACGTCCTGTTGTAAAAAAAGGCGACCCTATAAAAGTTGGCGACGTAATAGCTGACGGCCCTGCAACAGACCATGGTGAAATAGCATTGGGTAAAAATGCCCTTATCGGATTTATGACATGGGAAGGTTACAACTACGAAGATGCTGTTCTTCTTAATGAAAAACTTGTCCGTAATGACGTTTATACTTCTATTCATATAGAAGAATATGAAATTGAAGCACGTGATACAAAACTAGGACCGGAAGAAATAACACGCGATATACCTACTTTGGGTGAAGATGCGCTGAAAGACCTTGACGAGAGAGGTATTATCCGTATTGGCGCAGAAGTTCATTCGGGTGATATACTTGTTGGTAAAGTTACGCCAAAGGGCGAAACAGATTTAACAGTTGAAGATAAACTTTTGCGCGCAATCTTTGGTGAAAAATCACGTGAAGTACGTGATAAATCATTGAGAGTTCCACACGGTGCTTACGGCACGGTTGTTGATGTAAAGGTATTTACAAGCGAGAACTGTGACGAGCTTTCACCGGGTGTAAATATGGTTGTTCGCTGCTATATTGCGCAAAAACGTAAGATATCTGTCGGCGATAAGATGGCTGGTCGTCATGGTAATAAGGGTGTCGTTTCACGTATATTGCCACAAGAAGATATGCCGTATCTACCCGACGGTCGTCCGCTTGATATAGTTCTTAACCCTTTGGGCGTACCTTCACGTATGAATATCGGACAGGTACTAGAAGTTCACCTTGGACGCGCGGCTATGGAGCTTGGCTGGAAAGTTATGACTCCTGTATTCGATGGCGCGCACGAGGAGGATATAAGAGCTTGTCTTGCAGAGGCAGGACTTCGTGAAGACGGTAAAACAGTACTTTACGACGGAAGAACAGGCGAGCAGTTCGATAACCCTGTTACTGTTGGTTATATGTATTACCTAAAACTTCATCATCTTGTTGATGATAAGATACACGCCCGTTCAACAGGTCCATACAGCCTAATAACACAACAACCACTTGGCGGTAAAGCGCAGTTCGGTGGTCAGCGTTTCGGTGAGATGGAGGTTTGGGCGCTTGAAGCTTATGGCGCAGCATATACTCTGCAAGAAATACTTACAGTAAAATCCGATGACGTTGTTGGACGTGTTAAGACTTTTGAAGCTATTGTTAAGGGTATGAATATACCTACCCCGGGAATTCCGGAATCATTTAAGGTTCTTATTAAAGAACTTCAAAGTTTGGCTCTTGACGTTCGTATTATTGACAAATACAACAATGAAATAGATCTAAAACAAACATTTGATGATGAAGATAATGTAGACTTTGTATCACCTGATGCTGTTGTTGAGTCAACAGACGATTCTGATGTTGAAGTTATCAGTGAAGAAGACAAATTCGACAATGAATTTGATGATGAGTTCGATGACGAGCCTGATATGGATAACATTGATTTTAAAGATTTGATGTTGGACGGCGATGACGATATGGACCTTGACACTGATTTCAACGAAGATTTTGATACAGATTTCTCCTTGGATTAATAGAAAGAATAAAGAATAAATGAGTCTACCGCTTGTATGTTGCTTTTAATCATAGAAGCGGTAGATAAAACAAAAAAAGTTTAAAATAATTAAGGGGGTTGCACATTTGGAATTTAACACATTTGAATCCATAAAAATCGGTCTTGCCTCTCCGGAGAGCATACGAGCATGGTCATACGGTGAAGTTAAAAAACCCGAAACTATAAATTACAGAACATTAAAACCTGAAAAAGACGGTCTATTCTGCGAAAGAATATTTGGACCTACAAAAGACTGGGAATGTAGCTGCGGTAAATCTAAAAAGACAAAGAACAAAGGTGGCGTTTGTAAAGAGTGTGGTGTTGCCATCACTCGCGCAAAAGTTCGTCGTGAACGTATGGGTCACATAGAACTTGCTGCTCCTGTTTCACATATATGGTACTTTAAAGGCACATCATCAAGAATGGGTCTTCTTCTTGATATTTCTCCACGTGTTCTTGAAAGAGTACTTTATTTTGACAGTTATATAGTAATTGATCCGGGCGATACAGCTCTTAAAAAATATCAACTTCTAAAAGAGCAAGAATACGCTGATATGCTGACAACTTATGGTGACGCATTCAGAGCCGGTATGGGCGCGGAAGCTGTTAAAGAACTGCTGCAAGAAATTGATTGTGAAGAACTTTCAAAAGAAATTCAAGACGCGCTTGTGACAGCGCAGGGTCAAAAGAGAGCGAAACTATTAAAGAGACTTGAAGTTGTAGAAGCTTTCAGACAATCAAAAAATAAACCCGAATGGATGATTTTGGACGTAATCCCTGTTATTCCACCAGATATTCGTCCTATGGTTCCTCTAGATGGCGGCCGTTTTGCCGCAAGCGACTTAAACGAGCTTTACAGAAGGGTTATTAACCGTAACACACGTCTTAAAAAACTATACGAAATAGGCACACCGGATATCATTCTACGCAACGAAAAACGTATGTTGCAGGAAGCGGTAGATGCCCTTATAGATAACGGTCGTCGTGGCAGACCTGTTACAGGTCCAAACAACAGACCTCTAAAATCACTTTCAGATATGCTGAAAGGTAAACAGGGTCGTTTCCGTCAAAACCTACTTGGTAAGCGTGTTGACTATTCAGGACGTTCTGTTATCGTCGTAGGACCTGAATTGCGTATGTATCAATGCGGTTTGCCAAAAGAAATGGCTCTTGAACTGTTTAAACCTTTCGTTATGAAACGTTTGGTAGATTTAAAAGTTGCCGATAATATCAAAAAGGCAAAGAAACTTGTTGAACGCGGTACGCAAAAAGAAGTTTGGGACGCGCTTGAAACAGTTATTAAAAATCACCCTGTTATGCTAAACCGTGCGCCTACGCTGCACAGACTTGGTATACAGGCATTCGAACCTATCCTTGTGGAAGGTCATGCCATTAAACTTCACCCACTTGTTTGTTCCGCATTCAATGCTGACTTCGACGGTGACCAGATGGCTGTTCACGTTCCGCTTTCAGCAGAGGCGCAAACCGAGGCGCGTTTCCTAATGCTTGCTGCAAACAACCTACTGAAACCGTCAGACGGTAAACCTGTTGCTGTTCCTTCACAGGATATGGTACTGGGTTCATACTACCTAACAATGACAGTAGAAGACGAAATAGGCGCTGGTAAAGCATTTAGAGATATAAACGAAGCGCTTATGGCATATCAACTGAAAACAGTGGGACTACACGCACCGATTAAGGTTCGCCGTGAGAAAGTTGTCGGCGGTAAAACAATAACAAAACTGGTTGACACAACTGTTGGTAAGATTATATTCAATGACCCTATTCCGCAAGATTTGGGCTTTGTAGACAGAAGCAATCCCGATAATTTGTTTGTTTACGAAGTTGACTTCTTGGTTAAAAAGAAACAATTATCACAAATTATAGAAAAATGTATTAAGAAACACGGCACAACAAGAACCTCGGAAGTTTTGGATAAGATTAAGAGCCAAGGCTTTAAATACTCAACAATAGGCGCTTTGACGGTTGCTGTTTGTGATGCTACAATTCCTGAGGAAAAAGCAACGCTTATCGCAGAGGCAGAGAAGAAAGTTGATAATATCCAAAAACAATATGACCGTGGTTTCATTACAAATGATGTTCGTTATGAACAGGTAATCAGCGTTTGGTCAAAAACAACCGATCAAGTTAAAGAATTGCTGAAAAACAATTTTAGCAACAAGAACCCTATTCATATGATGGCTGAATCAGGTGCCCGTGGTTCTATTGAGCAGATTAGACAGCTTGCAGGTATGCGTGGTCTTATTGCCAACACATCAGGACGAGCTATCGAAATCCCCATTCGTTCAAACTACCGTGAAGGTCTTAATATCTTGGAATACTTTAACTCATCACGAGGAGCGAGAAAAGGTCTTGCCGATACAGCTCTACGTACAGCGGACTCAGGTTACCTAACACGTCGTTTGGTTGACGTTTCACAAGAAGTTATTATTCGTGAAAGCGATTGCGGAACTCACGAAGGTATAGAGATATACGAAATCTGTGACGACAATAATCGTGTTATCGAGGAATTGTCAGAGCGTCTATGCGGCAGATATGTTGCTGAAAATATCTACCACCCCGAAACAGGTGAGCTACTTGTATCACGTGAAAAGATGATGGACGAAGTAGATGCCAAGAATATTATAGACGCAGGCATTAAGAAAGTCAGAATTCGTACAATCATTACTTGTCAGGCGAAAAACGGTGTCTGCGCTAAGTGCTATGGCGCAAACCTTGCAACAGACCAACCGGTTGCTATCGGTGAGGCCGTTGGTATTATTGCGGCGCAGTCAATCGGTGAACCCGGTACACAGCTAACAATGCGTACATTCCACACAGGTGGTGTTGTATCTGCAAGCGATATTACACAAGGTCTTCCACGTGTCGAAGAACTGTTTGAGGCAAGAAAACCAAAGAGCGCGGCAGTTATTGCGCACTGCTCAGGTCCTGTTAAGTTTGATAAGGACAATAAGGGTGTGGATATTGTTATCATTGATGATCCAAAAACCGGAGAACACTTTGAACATCAGATTGTATTCGGCTCAAAAGTACGTGTATCAGAAAATGATTTCGTAGAAAAAGGTACATTCATCACAGAAGGTTCGGCAGAACCGGCAGAAGTACTTGAAGTATTGGGCGAACTTGCTGTACAAGATTACATCACAAAAGAAGTACAGATGGTATTCCGTACACAAGGTGTTGATATCAACGATAAGCACATAGAAGTTATCGTTCGTCAGATGATGAAAAAAGTACGTGTCGATGACCCGGGTGATACAGGACTTATGTCAGGTACGCTTATCGACAGAAGTTTGTTCTATCACAAGAACCGCAAGATTGATAAGCTAAACGAAGAAGACGGCGGTTCAAGAAAGAAAGCAACATACATTCCTGTCCTTCTGGGTATCACAAAGGCTTCGCTTGCAACAGAATCATTTATGTCAGCCGCATCTTTCCAAGAGACAACAAGAGTTCTTACAGAGGCTGCCATTAAAGGTAAAACAGATCCACTGCTCGGACTTAAAGAAAACGTTATTATCGGTAAGCTGATTCCTGCCGGAACAGGTCTTGTAAATTATAATGAGGAAGAAGACACTGTTTCAACAGAAGAGTTTGATGAAGATAATGAATCTATCTATGGCAGCGTTACATCTTATGATGATTTAATGGAAGACAGTAACTGATTTTTCTGATTAATTAATCATATAATAGATGAAAATTTATGACAATAATCGGTAGGTATTACAATATAGCCTGCCGATTTTGTTTGTTTGAGGTAATAATTGACTAAAAAAAAATAAATAGTACAAAATATTTTAAAATCTACTTGACAAAATATAGATATATCTGCTAGAATATTGAACTGTGGGTATCATTAATATCCGCATAAATATGTTTTTGCATATTTATTAAAAATAAACCAATAATAATTGGGAATATTAAAGAAAGAGGAGGTGCGATATGCCAACCTTTAACCAACTTGTACGTAAAGGCCGTGAAAGCCTTGAGAAGAAATCAACAGCTCCAGCTCTACTAAGAGGATGGAACTCCATCAAACGTTCAGCTATTGAGCAAAATTCTCCTCAAAAGAGAGGTGTTTGTACTGCTATCAGAACATCTACACCTAAAAAGCCTAACTCAGCTTTGCGTAAAGTAGCAAGGGTTCGTCTAAGTAACGGAATAGAGGCAACAGCTTATATTCCTGGTATCGGCCACAACCTACAAGAGCACAGCGTTGTTCTTATCCGTGGTGGACGTGTTAAAGACCTTCCCGGTGTGCGTTACCATATAATCCGTGGTACACTGGACGCACAAGGTGTTGCTAACAGAATGCAAGCAAGAAGTAAGTACGGTGCAAAGAGACCTAAAAAGGCTGGTACATCGAAATAATTAACTCCTATTAAATAGATGCCAATAAATGAGCTGTGTCGCAATGTGGTGATATCTCATTGATTGGACAGCGGGAGTAAATTTTCTTTCGAGTACCTATGAATTCATATTATGAAGGAGGGAAGCGAAGTGCCAAGAAGAGGTAAAATCGCAAAACGTGACGTTCTACCTGATCCGGTTTACAAATCAGAACTTGTTACACGTCTTGTAAACAATATAATGCTTGACGGTAAAAAAGGTGTTGCACAAAAAATAGTTTACGGTGCATTTGATATAGTAAAAGAGAAGACAGGTAAAGAGCCATTAGAGGCTTTTGAGCAGGCTATGGAAAACATAATGCCTGTACTTGAAGTTAAAGCACGCCGTGTAGGTGGTGCAACATACCAAGTTCCAATGGAGGTTCGTCCAGCAAGACGTCAAACATTGGGTCTAAGATGGATAACACTATATGCAAGAAATCGTTCAGAAAAAACAATGTGCGAGAGACTTGCAGGTGAGATCTGTGATGCTCTAAACAACCAAGGTGGAGCATGCAAGAAACGTGACGATACACACAAAATGGCAGAGGCTAACAAAGCTTTTGCTCATTACAGATGGTAATCGTACTTTTTTGATAAAAGTAAAAATAAGTTATAATATATGCTACACAGCTGTCTGTGTAGCATAAAATAAAAGTTTAGGAGGGCACTATGCCAAGAGAAGTATCCTTAGAGATGACTCGTAATATAGGCATTATGGCTCACATTGATGCTGGTAAAACAACTACTACTGAACGTATACTTTACTACACAGGTAAAACTCACAAAATAGGTGAGACACACGAAGGTACAGCAACAATGGACTGGATGGCACAGGAGCAGGAAAGAGGTATTACAATTACTTCTGCTGCTACAACTTGCTATTGGAGCCATAGTGACACACATGCCGACCCTGCACTTGCAAAGAAAAACCGTCATAGAATCAATATCATAGATACACCGGGACACGTTGACTTTACAGTTGAAGTTGAACGTTCACTACGTGTACTTGACGGTTCTGTAACTGTTCTTTGTGCAAAGGGCGGTGTTGAGCCACAGTCAGAGACTGTATGGCGTCAAGCTGATAAATATAAAGTACCACGTATGGCCTATGTAAACAAAATGGACATTATGGGTGCTAACTTCTTCCGTGTTGTTACAATGATGCGTGAGAGACTAAAATGTAATGCAGTTCCAATTCAGTTGCCAATAGGCGCGGAAGATACATTCCGTGGTATTATTGACCTAGTTGAAATGAAAGCTGATATATACTATGACGATGCTGGTAAAGATATGCGTGTTGAGCCTATCCCAGAGGATATGCTTGAACTGGCAGAACAATACCGTGCAGAACTAATGGAAGCTGTTGCTGAACAAGATGAAACTCTAATGGAGAAATTCTTGGGCGATGAAGAAATCACAGTAGAAGAAATCAAGAAAGCTATACGTAAAGCTACTCTTGAAAATACAATGGTACCTATGTGCTGTGGTACAAGCTACAAAAACAAAGGTGTTCAAAAACTACTTGATGCTATCGTTGATTATATGCCTTCACCGGTGGATATTCCAAATATTAAAGGTATTAATCCTGAAACAGAAGAAGAGGAAGAACGTCCATCATCTGATACAGAGCCATTCTCAGCTTTGGCATTTAAGATTATGACTGACCCGTTTGTTGGTAAGTTAGGCTTCTTCCGTGTATATTCAGGTACAATGCAAGCAGGTTCAACTGTATTTAACTCAAACAAAAATATCAGTGAAAGAATTGGCCGTATCCTAATGATGCACGCCAATAACCGTCAGGATATTGATGAAGTATATGCAGGTGATATAGCTGCCGCTGTTGGTCTAAAAGGCACAACAACAGGTGATACTCTTTGTGATCCAAAAGCTCCGATTATACTTGAATCAATGGAATTCCCAGAACCAGTTATCCGTGTTGCTATTGAACCAAAAACAAAAGCAGGACAAGAGAAAATGGGTCTAGGACTTGCAAAACTTGCTGAGGAAGATCCAACATTCAAAACTTATACAGATAAAGAAACAGGACAAACTATCATCGCAGGTATGGGTGAGCTTCACCTTGAAATCATCGTTGACCGTTTGCTACGTGAATTTAAAGTAGAAGCCAATGTTGGTCAACCACAAGTTGCTTATAAAGAGACAATTCGTAAGAGTGCCGACGTTGACCACAAATACGCTAAACAATCCGGTGGTAAAGGTCAATACGGTCACGTTAAGATTAAAATTGATCCTAACGAAAAAGGCAAAGGATATGAATTTATCAACGCAATCGTTGGTGGTGCTATTCCTAAGGAATACATTGGACCTATCGACCAAGGTATCCAAGGTGCAATGTTAAGCGGTGTTCTGGCAGGTTACCCTGTTGAGGACGTTAAAGTTACATTGTACGATGGTTCTTACCACGAAGTTGACTCCTCAGAAATGGCATTTAAGATTGCTGCTTCTATGGCTTTCAAGGAAGGTATGAGAAAAGCAGATCCTGTAATTCTTGAACCTATGATGAAAGTTGTTGTTATTACTCCTGAGGACTACATGGGTGATGTTATCGGTGACCTTAACTCACGTCGTGGTCAAATACAAGGTATGGAAGCAATTTCCGGTGCAAACCAAATTAACGCTTTCGTTCCACTATCAGAAATGTTCGGATATGCTACTGACCTACGTTCAAAAACACAAGGTCGTGGTCAATATTCAATGGAACCAAGTCATTATGAAGAAGTTCCAAAGAGCATTGCAGAAAAAATTATAAGTGTTCGTTCAAAAGCTGAATAAAACACTTGCAATTTCCCTTGAAACTTGCTAAAATAAGTTTCAAGGGGCAACCACTATAAAATTTTTATATTTAAGGGAGGATATTTCCAATGGCTAAAGCTAAATTTGAAAGAAGTAAACCACATATAAACATTGGTACAATCGGACACGTTGACCATGGTAAAACAACTCTAACAGCTGCTATAACAAAAGCACTATCACTAAAAGGTCAAGCTCAATTCTCTGACTATGCTAACATAGATAAAGCTCCAGAAGAAAGAGAACGTGGTATCACAATCAATACATCACACGTTGAGTACGAGACAGACAACCGTCACTACGCACACGTTGACTGCCCGGGACATGCTGACTATGTTAAAAACATGATCACAGGTGCTGCTCAAATGGACGGTGCTATCCTAGTTGTTTCAGCTGCTGATGGCCCAATGCCTCAAACACGTGAGCACATTCTACTAAGCCGTCAGGTTGGCGTTCCTTACATCGTTGTTTTCATGAACAAATGTGACCAAGTTGACGATCCAGAGCTACTAGAACTAGTAGAAATGGAAATCCGTGACCTACTAAGCGAGTATGAGTTCCCAGGCGACGATACACCTATCGTTAAAGGTTCAGCTCTAAAAGCTCTAGAAGCTCCATCAGATCCAGCAGATCCAGCTTACGCTCCAATTTATGAACTAATGGCAGAAGTTGACAGCTACATTCCAACACCTGAAAGAAAAGCTGACCAACCATTCCTAATGCCAGTTGAGGACGTATTCACAATCTCAGGTCGTGGTACAGTTGCTACAGGTCGTGTTGAGCGTGGTGTTATTAATACATCGGACGAAGTTGAAATCGTTGGTCTAACAGACGAGCGTAAGAAAGTTGTTGTTACAGGTCTAGAAATGTTCCGTAAAACACTTGATTTCGCAGAAGCTGGTGATAACGTTGGTGCTCTACTACGTGGTGTTCAAAGAACAGATATCGAGCGTGGTCAAGTTTTGGCTAAACCAGGCACAATCAACCCACACACAAAATTCCGTGGTCAAGTTTACGTTCTAAAACAATCAGAAGGTGGTCGTCATACACCATTCTTCAACAACTACCGTCCACAATTCTATTTCAGAACAACAGACGTTACAGGTGTTATCACACTTCCAAAAGATGTTGAAATGTGTATGCCTGGTGATAACGTTGAAATGGACGTTGAACTAATCACACCAATCGCTATTGAAGAAGGTCTACGTTTCGCTATCCGTGAGGGTGGTCGTACAGTAGGTTCAGGCGTTGTTGTTGCTGTTGAAGGCAAATAATTAATCGCTTGATTAATTTTAAATTAATACTTGTATAAGTATGATTTATGGAGAGAAGTTTAATTACTTCTCTCTTTTTTTATTTAGTTGTTATCTAGAAGTTAAATATTGCTGTTTGCTTTTTTGCTTTTATTATAAAGAGTAAATTGTATTGTAGGTAAAAAAATAAAGCCATCACATTAGATGACTTTGATTTTTTGTTTATAATATCAGTAGTATCTTTTCATAAAGCTGGAATGTATTTTATCTGTGATAGGTTCTTCACGTGTGTAGGCTTTTTTATTTACGGAGAATGATTCCATATTTATTGTACCTTTGAAGTTTGTCTCCAATTTATCCAAAACTTCCTTTAAAAATCTCAGCTTATAGTCAAAGTATAACTCTGAACCCATTTTAACAATTATATTGTAGTCATAGAGAAAAGTTACGGACATACCGTCACTAATATCATAATAACAAATACGGTCAATTTCATTTTCCTTAGTTGCTTTACATACTCTTTCCATCATATCCATTATATTGTTCAGCTTAATAAGCGAATATATTTCATTACGTAGTTCTGCGCTTTTTTCTGTATCTTCTTCATCTTCAAACATCACTTCTACTATACTAAGATGTCTTTGCGATATTTCATATCCCTTTGGAAGCGCGGATAAATCTAAACCAACAAATTTTGGAAGGTCGCCAACGTAAGTTCCTTCTTCTGTTTTAATCACCCGTCTGTTTTCCCCAAGCAAAGTATATGTATTTTCATTATCCAAAACAATATAACTATCCTTTGTTTCGGTGACAATGATATCGACGCTATTTGGAAGAAGAACTTTAACTTCAACATTTGTAAAATACGGATATTCCTCATATATTTTTGTCTCAATCTTTTCTTTGTCTATTTTAAAAATATTTTCACCGAGTTTTAATCCGGAAGTTGCTATAATTTCGCTCATTTCATATTTTGTTAGACCTGCAACGTTTATAGTTTTAATATTAAAAAATATTTGTAAAGAGAATAGGATAGATATGGCAATTACTAATAGTATAAATAAACATTTATATAAAATAGAGATTTGTTGCTTTCTGCGTCTTTTGTACATTAGGGTAGCTATTTCATTATGTAGCTCTTTATTTGTACCGTTTTCTTTATTGATAATGAAACACCACCTTCCTTTTATATTATAATTCCTTTTTGATAATTAAAGTAACTTTAAAATTTCATCAGCAATTTTTTCGTTTGCATTTGGTATCGCTAAGTTTTTAGCGGATTTTTCAATATTTTTTACTATAAGTGGATTTTCTTGAAGCTTTTTTATTTCGTCCAGCATTTTCTGTTCTGTTAAATCTTTTTCCTCAATCATTATACCTGCGCCAGCATCTACGAGTACTTTTGCATTGTGATATTGATGGTTTTCAGCAACGTTGGGTGATGGTATCATAATAGATGCGCGACCAACTGCCAAAAGTTCGCTGATTGTAATTGCGCCGGCTCTGCATATAACAACATCACTGGCAGCTAAGCATTCCCACATATTGTCTATATACTCACGAATATCAAGATTTTTATTATTTATATAATCCACATTTTTTTCTTCAAGAAGCTTTGGAAAAAGTTCTGTTCCATATTTGCCTGTTGCGTGAATATGATAGAAACCGTTTTTTCCATTATGCCACTGCATAACCTCTGCAATAGCTCGGTTTACCCTGTCTGCGCCAAGACTACCGCCAAATGATAAAATACAAAAATCATTGGGTTTTATTCCCATTTTTTCACGAGCCTTTGTCTTGTCTGCTGATAATATTTCGGGTCGAACAGGGTTTCCTGTTACAATAAATTCTCTTTGCGTTGGAAAATGTTCTTTTGCTTTTTCCACTGCAAGAAGAACTTTTGTTACCTTTTTTGACAGTAGTTTGTTTGTTACGCCGGGAAAAGCGTTTTGTTCATGAATTATTGTTTTAATTCCCATTTTGCTTGCAGTCAAAACAATAGGTCCTGATACATATCCGCCTGTACCCACAACAACATCGGGTTTGATTTCTTTTAATAGTTTTTTTGCCCTTATCTGAGCAGTAGTTAGCAAAGATATTGATTTAATATTTTTTATTATATTTTCGGGCGTGAGTTTTCGTTGGATACCCATAGCGGTAAATGGATAAAAGGGGAAGTCAGCATTTTTTACAAGTCTTGCTTCCATTCCTTGTGGATTACCAGCAAATACGATATCAATATCCTTATTCATATTTTTTATTGTAGTAGCGACTGATATTGCAGGATTAATGTGTCCTGCCGTACCTCCGCAAACAAACAGTATTTTTTTCATAATAAAACAGAAGTCTCCTATTCTTTTTCGATTGCTGAATACCTTGAAATATTGAGTACTATACCCATCTGCGCCAATAGCATAATGAGTGATGTGCCACCATATGAGAAGAAAGGCAGGCTAATTCCTGTTGCCGGTATGGTATTTGTAACAACGGCAATATTTAGGAATGCTTGCAGACCAACCTGTATTGTAAGTCCTACCGCAAGCATACTGCCAAATACATCACGTGCTTTCAGCGCTATTGCAAATCCTCGCCAAATAAGCATAATAAACAGAATAATAATAATAACCGCACCAATAAAGCCAAGTTCTTCGCAGCCTATTGCAAAAACGAAGTCGTTTTGTGGTTCTGGCAAAAACAAATATTTTTGTTTACTGTTACCTATTCCTGCGCCGAAAAGTCCACCCGAGCCAATGGCATATAGAGACTGTATAGTTTGAAAACCGTCTCCACGAGGGTCTTTGAATGGGTCTTGCCATATTTCAAAACGGGACATAAAACGTTCGTATATAGGCGGGATAAATCTGGTTAAGATAATAACTGCCGTACCACCGCCAAGTGCCATAACAATCCATTTCCATGCCAGTCCGCCAATAAACAGCATTGTTGCGGCTATGCCGACAATTAATATTGTTGCGGAAATATGCGGTTCAAATATGATTAATACACAAGGAAGAACTAAAATAAGGGCAAATGGCCAAATGCCATATAAAAAGGTTGACATTCTTTCCTTGTTTCTCTCAATTATTTTTGCATACAATATAATTATTGAAAATTTTGCTATTTCCGATGGCTGAAAGTTTAGTGAACCGATAAAAATCCATCTTCTTGCATCATTAATAACCGGTTGAGTATATACCAATACCAAAAATACTATTGATATAAAATATATCATTAATGCGTATTTTTTCCATATATGGTAGTCAAAATTTGCAGTAAAGATTAGCGCAAATATTCCGATAATTGCGAAAAATAATTGTCTTGTGATGTAGTGAAAGCTATTGCCTTTATAGTAGTATGCGTTTGCATAACTTGCCGAAAACATTACGATTAAACCAAAAGTAACCAGTATTATAACAAGTAACAAGAAGGTAAGGTCGACCATACCTTTTTTTGTTCGAAATTTAGATATATATTTGCCTTTTACCGTAATCGATTACCCCCTTGTGTTTTATTTTTATATAAATCTTACTGCAATAATTGCAATTAATGAGCCTATGGCTGTAATAAGTGAAAACAGCAGTACTATTTTTACTTCACTGTAACCACTCATTTCAAAGCTATGATGAATAGGTGTCATTTTAAATAGACGTTTACCATGCGTAATTTTAAAATAAGTCATTTGTATAACAACTGAAAGCATTTCAATAAGATATATTACACCTATCAAAAGTATGAATACAGGTAGACCTGTGCCGAACGCAAGAGTAATAATCAGACCACTCAAAAATAATGAACCCGTATCTCCCATAAATACTTTTGCAGGGTGAAAATTCCATATCAAAAAGCCTAAGCAACCGCCGATAAGTGCGGCTGAAACTATTTGCATTTCAAACATTCCAAGCATAGCGCATATTATCATAAAAGCGATACCGACAACGAATGTAACAGATGACAGAAGTCCATCAATACCGTCAGTAAAGTTTACTGCGTTTGAGAGTGCCAAAATAGCGAACATTGCAAAAGGATAGTAGAAAAATCCTATGTCAAATTTGCCGATATATGGGATAACGAGTGTTGTCCATCTGTCACCGCTGATATATAGCATTATAAGGTAAAATGTACCAATCAATAATTGAAGTAAAAGTTTTTGTTTGGGAGTCAAGCCTTCATTTTGTTTTTTAACTATTTTTATATAGTCATCAGCAAGCCCTATAAATCCAAAGCCAAGGGAAAGTATAACACCGTAGAGAACCCTTGCTGTCATTATCTTACTGTTACCTATATTGTTACTCATTGTAGATTTAAATGTAATAAATCCGATAAGTATAGCAAGTGTTATACCGATAAAAAACATTATACCGCCCATTGTTGGTGTACCTTGTTTATTTTTGTGCCATTTTGGACCAATATCAAGTATAGTTTGCCCAAACTTCAATTTTCTCAGTATTGGCAGTAGCCATATACCTGATACGGCGGTTACTGTAAAAGCTATTAAAACAGTGCTTATTATAATTATGTTTTCCATTAAAAAAATCCGTCCCTATATTATATTTTTACATATTTAATTAATTCTTATTCTGATTTTACTCTGAATTTTTATTATTAATTAAGTTTTTCATAAAGTTTTTCAATAACTTCTTCTAGTTTCATTCCTCTGCTTGCTTTAAACCAAACCAAGTCACCTTTTTGAAGATTGGAAATAAGGTAGTTTGCAAGTTGTTCTTTACTTTCAAATATGATAGCTTTTTCGCCTGCGCCTTCTTTGTAATAATGCGCATTGTTTCCAAAAAGCAATATACTGTCAGCAGAATCTTTCGCAACTTCTCCACACTCTATGTGTCCTTGTTTTTCAAACGAACCCAGTTCCAACATATCGGAAAGAACAGCGTATTTTTTACCTTCGCAAGAAGATTTTTTCAGTGTGTTCATAGCGGCTTTTATACTGTCCGGACTTGCATTGTAGCAGTCTTCAACGATATTTACGCCACTCTTTGTTTCAACAAACCTTTGTCTCATTCCCGAAGGCTGATAGTTTGCTATTGCATTTGCGGCTTGTTTTGATGATATTCCCAAAGTAACGCCAACCCCATAGGCTGCCAGAGCATTTTGAGCCATATGCAAACCGTTTGTGGGGATAGTTACTGTTTCCCTGTTATCCTTGTATTTTATTTCAAGAGTCATACTACCGCTTTTTTCTTCTAAGACAGTTCCCTTTATATCGCAATCGGTATTTTCTATACCATATTTAATTACATTGAGACGTGGACAAGATACATCTTTCAATAAATCATTATCGGCGCACAAAAACAGAGGAGAACCATCGGCAAGTTCGTCAGCAAGCTCCATTTTTGCCTTTAATATATTTTCCCTTGTTTTTAGATATTCAAGATGACATACGCCGATGTTTGTTATAACGCCGATATTCGGTTTAACTATTTCAGCAAGTTCTTTTATCTCTCCAAAACCACACATACCCATTTCCACAACGGCCACCTCTGTGGATTTATCAAAAGAAAAGACAGTATTTGATGTGCCTATCTCGTTATTTTGGTTTCCCTGAGTTTTACCTACGTTAAATTGTGAAGCCAAAACAATGGAAATCATATCTTTTGTTGTGGTTTTTCCAACACTGCCGGTTATTGCAACTGCTTTAAATTTTTGTGTGGTTCTATACCATTGCGCCATTTTTTGCATTGCTTTTACAGAGTTTTCGCAAACAAATATGTTTTCGTAATTATAGTCAACACTGTGTTCCGCAATTACGGCGGCAGCTCCTTTGTCAAATGCCTGTTTTATATAGTCGTGTCCGTCTACACGTTCGCCTTTTATTGCAATAAAAATTGTCTTGTCTGTTATATTTCGGCTGTCTGTTGATATATGGTTTACTTCCTTTTCGCTATCTACTGTAAATCCCAAAGGCTTAACAATATCTTTTAGTTTTACGGTATCCATTTTTGCCCTCCGTTTTTTTATTCTGTCAATATACGTACTATATATTTATATTTAGCTTGCCTTCCTTTTTCTTTTGCAAAAGTTCTTCTACTATAACTCTTTCATCAAAATATATTGTTTCGTCATGCAAAACTTGATAGTCCTCGTGACCTTTTCCTGCAAGCAGTAGCAAATCCCCTGATTTTATATTATCAATCGCCCACATAATGGCTGTATAGCGGTCGGGAATAATCTTATATGGTGTATCTATTCCTTCAAAACCAACCTTTGCATCATTTATAATTTGCAGTTCATCTTCGTCACGTGGGTTGTCAGATGTAAGTATTACAAGGTCTGAGCCTTTTGCCACATTTTCAGCCATAATTTTTCTTTTTGTTCTGTCTCGATTACCCGCGCAGCCAAAGAGTGTTATTAATCTGCCTTTGGTAAATTTACGCATACCGGCAAGTATTTTTTTCAGCGCCTCAGGCGCGTGCGCAAAATCACGTATTATTGTGTAGTCGGCATTTGTAGGTATTACCTCTGCTCTACCTGTTACACCATAGCAATGTTTTATACCGTCTGTACATTTTTCAATATTATAACCGAATTGCATACTTGCGATTATTGCCTGCAAAGCGTTCATTACCGAAAATTCTCCCGGCATAGATACTGTTACGCTATATGCTGTGTCTTTATAAATCATATCAAAGATACATTTGTCTGAAAAATACTGACTGTTTTGTGTGTAAAAGTCGGAGTCTTTGTTGGTCATAGAACAGGTAATTATATCAGCGCCCGTATTTTGAATTTCGTTATACAGGCGTTTGCCGTAATTGTCGTCTATATTTATTATTGCGGTTTTGCACATTGTAAACAGTTTTTTCTTTGCCAAGAAATAGTTTTCCATAGTCTTGTGATAGTCCAAATGGTCCTGTGAAAAATTTGTAAATACAGCCACATCAAAATGCAGTCCGTCCAGTCGCTGTTGGTCAAGCGCCTGTGAAGATGTCTCCATAACAACATATTTACAGCCAAAATCCACCATTTTTGCAAATAGTTCATTTAGCGTATATGGGTCAGGCGTTGTAAACTTTGCGGGGAAAGATATATCGTCTATTTCGTTACGGATAGTTCCGATTAAACCTACTTTCTCACCCATATATTTAAGAACGGATTTAATAAGATATGTTATTGTTGTTTTGGCATTTGTGCCTGTTATCGCAATAAGATGCAGATTTTCGGCAGGGTTACCAAAATGTTCAGCGCACATTATTGCATAGGCATAGCGGGTATCTTCAACAATTACTTGTTTATCAATACCCAAATTGTGCTCTGTAACGATAGCAACCGCTCCTTTTTCAAGCATATCTTTGGCTACATTGTGTCCGTCAAATCTTGCGCCTTTTATACATACAAAAATATCACCGGGTTTAATATTACGGGAATCTGTGGTAATTCCGCCTATGTCAATGTTTTCGATATCTGTAATATTTGTTTTATAATTTAATCTTTGTATATATTTATTCAGTTTCAAACTATATTCACCCTTTGCTCATTGATAATTATGGCCACATAGTCGCCACATTTTTGTCTACAAAATCAACTGTAATGACAGTCCCCCGTTCAACCTGTTTTCCGGCAGGAATATCCTGACTTGCCGCAACAGCATATTCATTGTCAAAGTTTACGCCTGTTACACGAATATTAAGTCCCGAGTTTATTATTAGTTTATTTGCCTCCATTCCGGTTTTTCCACGTACATCAGGAACGGTTGCCATTGTATTTTCATCAGTTTCTTCTGTATATAGCAGTACTGTACCGTTTCTTGGGACAGATGTACCCGCCGAAGGCACTTGTTTTATTATTTCTTTTCCGTATCCTATTACTTTGCCGTTAAGTTGCGATTTCTGTAAAGAGCTTTTTGCGGCATGCGGCCCAAAGCCTATGTAATTATTGACTTTAATATCAGCTTTTGCCAATTCTTTTTCTGTAAATTTCTTTTCTACGTTTAGGTATGGCAAAGTTTCAGCAAGAACAGCGCCAACAACAGGGGCGGCGATAGTTGAACCATAGGCATTTGTAAGTGACGGTTCATCAAGAAGCACAAGGCAGGCGTATTGCGGATCGTCCATAGGGGCAATACCGACAAATGACAGTATGTGTTCTTTTTTACCTGTATTGTTTTCAAGGTCAATTTTTTCAGAAGTACCTGTTTTTCCGCCTATTCTGTATCCTGCCACATAGGCGTTTTTACCTGAACCTTCGGTTACAACATTTTCAAGCATTTCACACACAAGTTTCGATGTTTCTTCTGATATAACCTGTCTTTTTGGTGTAGGATTATTTTCGCTTACTATATTTCCATGAGAATCAATAACTCTTTTTATAAGTGTCGGTTCATATAAGTAGCCACCGTTACAAGCAGCCGCAACAGCGGTTATCAGCTGTATTGGTGTTACTTTAAAGGTCTGTCCGAAAGCACAGCTTGTAAGTGAGTTTTCATAATCTTGCGGCGCCATAAGCGCTTTTTTGGAGTGATACAGACTTTCGGCTTCACCGGGAAGTGGTATGCCTGTGGTATCAGTAAGTCCGAATGCTTCAAAAAAGTCATAGAATTTTTCTGCGCCTATTTTTGAACCAATCATCATAAATGCAGGGTTACAGGAATTTTGTACAGCCTGTGTCAATATCTGGGCGCCGTGACCGGTAAGCTTCCAGCACGATTTCTTTACAGAGCCAACCATATGGTATCCGGGACAGAAAAATGTGCTTGAAGGGTTTATAACGCCTGTTTCAAGACCTGCTGCCAATGTTACTATTTTAAAAACAGAACCCGGCTCATAGGGTTCGCTTATACATTTATTGTTCCATTGGTCAAATTGAGCTTCAAGTAAGAGTTTGTTATATTCCTGTATATCCGTTACTTGCGTATCAAGCCTTAACTGTACTTCTTTATCGGCTATTTTGTTTGGTTCGTTTGGGTTAAAGTCGGGCATAGTTACCATTGCAAGTATCTCACCGTTTTTTATATCCATAAATATACCTGCGGCGCGATTTTTTACACCATGCTCAATAACCGCGCTACGCAAATTTCGTTCGAGTATTTGCTGAACAGTTGCGTCAAGAGTTGTAACAATGCTGTCACCGTCTTGTGAATTGTATACGTCTTGGTATCTGAATGACATTTCACTGCCCTTTGCGTTTTTTGCGGTTACCACTCTGCCGGGTATACCGCTCAGTGTACTGTTAAAATATGCCTCCAAACCGTAAGCGCCTTTGTTTTCTGCATTGACAAAGCCAAGTACGCTTGATGCAAGAGTATCGTAAGGATAACTTCTTTTTGTTGTTTCCTGTAAATATACGCCTTTTATTTTATTATCAGCCGCAAATTTTATTGCCGCATCTGCATATTCTTTTGAAACACGCTTTTTAATCTCTTTATAATACTTTGTCTTGTCACTTGCTTTTTTCAGTATTACTTCTTCTTCAATACCGAATATTTCGTGCATACCTTGCGCAAGTAGTTTTGCCTCACTGTCAGTAATATCCGCAGGGGAAAACAAAACGTTCCATACAGTTTCACTTTCTGCCAAAACGTTACCGTTACGGTCATAAATTTTGCCTCGGTTCGGTGTAATGGGAGTGGTTTTTAACTGTTGGGACAAAGCTCTCTGCGTATACATCTTTCCGTCAATAAATTGTATTGTATATAGTTGTCGCACAACAAAGCCAAAACATACAATTAATATGACAATCATAATTGTAATACGCTTTCGCATAGATACAGACGGTGACTTTTGCATAAGTTGTTGTATCTCCTCTCTTTATATTAAAAGAAAAATCTACATAAGCAACATTCACCGCCCCCACAAAAAGGCGGTGAAATATTTTCAGTCAATTTAAGTAGATTGTTAGTATATATATATTTTATTTTTGTTTAATGTATTCGCATAATTTTGTCCAAGTGCGTTTTAGTTTTGCTATCACATCATATTTTTCTTCTATTTTAGCTCTGTAAACACTGTCTTCGGTAGGTATGGAGATATATTCTGTCTGATATTTTTCACATTTACCCATTACCAAACTTCTTTGTGACTGTTCGGCTATTTCTATATTGTTATATATATTAAACAGTTTTTCTTCCATAAGTGTGTTATCTTTTTTTAATGTTTCAAGCGCTTCCTTTTCTTGATTTATTTTATAACCCAATTCATTTTTTTCTATTTGATGATATACTGACAAGGTGGACAAGCCTACCAGTGCCAAAACACATATTAATGCCTGTATTCTGTTTACACCTGTCCTTATTCTTTTATTTGTACGAACACCGATAATCTTTTCTTTCTTTTTTATATCATTATATTTTATGGCATTATCCACATATTTTTTAGCTGTACTTGGCATTTTTTAAAGTCCTCCGTTTTTTATTCATAAAAACAATACATAAAACACTGTTATTATACAATTTTAAAGAGTTTTATTTTGACGAAAACAGTTATTTAGATATAATATTTTATAATTTTTCTATTATTCTCAATTTTGCGCTACGGCTTCTTGAATTAATTTCCTTTTCTTCGTCAGTTGCCTCTATTGGTTTTCTGTTTATGAGTTTAGCCCGTGGTTTATTGCCACATATACATATAGGAAAATCGGGCGGACAAGTACACCCTTTGCATAGTTGCGCAAATTTCTGTTTTACCATTCTGTCCTCTAATGAGTGAAATGTAAGTATTACAAATCTACCACCCGAATTCAGTCTTTCAAAGCCTTCGTCAAGACAACGTGAAAGTACGTCAAGTTCGCTGTTTACAGCAATTCTGATTGCCTGAAAAGTTTTTTTCGCATTGTGGCTACCTTGTTTTTTTGCTGATTTTGGTATAGCCTGTTCTATTATGTTTACAAGTTCAAATGTTGTTTCAATAGGTTTGTCTTGCCTTGCATAAAATATTTTTTTTGCGATAGGCAGCGCAAAGTTTTCTTCGCCGAATTCACGGATAATTCTTGCAAGACTGCTGACATCTGTATTGTTTACTATATCATAGGCGCTTGTACCCGATTGTGACATACGCATATCGAGAGGAGCGTCTTTCATATATGAAAAACCTCTTTCGGCTGTATCTATTTGATGTGATGATACGCCCAAATCCAAAAGTATACCGTCAACTTTATCAATTCCTTCGTTATTTAAAACATTGTCGATATTTGAAAAGTCGCTATGAACAACTTTTGCGGCAGGATATGGAGCCAGTCTCTCTGTTGCCGTCTTGACTGCGTCCGGGTCTTTGTCAGTGGAAATAAGTCTGCCTGTTGTAAGTCTTTTTGCTATTTCCTTTGAGTGTCCGGCACCGCCTGCTGTGCCATCAACATATATTCCGTTTTGTTTTATATTTAAACCGTCAATACACTCGTTAAGCATTACTGATATATGCTCAAAAGCCATTAGTTCACCGCCTATTATTATTTATAAATATACTCTTTTTTATTATATAACTTTTTGCCTCGCAAGGCAAGTATTTTGTACAGAGTATTTTAAATATTTATTTTAATATATTTTAAAGGTGTAAAAAAATTTGTATATTTATGCACAACAAATAAGAAATTTTTAAGAACTTATTTTCGATAAAAGAAAAATCCTCACTTTCAAATTTCATCTTTGAATAGCGAGGATTATGTATTATTGATTTTGGAGTTGTTTTATAGCTTTTTTAAACTGTATGCCGAACAGGATAATTGTAAACGTTACAGCAATGGCATCGGATATAGGTTCAGCCAAATACACTCCCATTGTTTTATTGGCTACAAAATGTGGCGTTATATAAATTAAAGGAATTAGCAGCACAAATTTTCTAACTACCGCAACTATTATAGAGCTAAGGGCATATCCCAAAGCAGTGAATGTCATTTGACAGGCGATTTGAATACCGAATATGAATAGCGAGGCGGCATACACTCTTAAAGCTTTCGCAGTGAACTCTGTAAGCGCAGGGTCAGGGGTGAAAATTTGAGCAAATAGTTCGGGCAATATCATTACCGCAAGCCACAGTACAAAAGAATATATGGAACAACTTATTAAAAGTATCTTGTAAGTTTCTTTTACACGCTCGGGATTTTTTGCGCCATAGTTATAGCTTGTTATGGGTTGCGCGCCCATACCTATTCCTTGCAGTGGCAACATAGCAAACATCATTATACTTGTAAGTATTGTCATAGCGCCAACGGCAATATCGCCGCCGTATTTTAGCAATGAGGAATTGAAGCATACCGAAATAATACTTTCGCTACTTTGCATAATGAAAGTTGCGCTACCCAAAGCAAGACAGGGCAATATAATTTTCGGCGAAAGAGTCATATATTTTTTCTTTAATTTCAGCAAAGTTTTATTTCCAAAAAGGAAAACTAAAATCCATACAGTAGAAATCGCCTGTGAAACAATCGTTGCAAGAGCCGCGCCGGCAACGCCCATTTTAAATACAAAAATGAATATTGGGTCAAGAATGATGTTTGTAATTGCGCCTAGAACAACTGAAACCATAGACACTTTTGTAAAACCCTGAGCTGTTATAAAGGCATTCATACCTAATGTAATTTGAACGAAAATTGTACCAATAGTATATATGTTCATATACTGCATAGCGTATTCGATAGTGTTTTCGCTTGCGCCAAAAGTAAGAAGTAAATCCCTGTTCCAAATAAACATTACGACAGTTAAAATTACAGAGAGTATTATTTGCATAGCAAAGCAGTTTCCGAGAGTTTTTTCTGCGGAGTCCATATCTTGCCTACCCATAAATATAGAAGCCCGCGGAGCGCCACCGGAGCCAACCAAAGAAGCAAAAGCGGATACTGTCATAATAATAGGCATACATACGCCGACACCTGTCAGGGCAAGTGAACCTACGTTTGGAATATGCCCTATATATATACGGTCAACTATGTTATAAAGCATATTTATAAGTTGGGCTATTACGGTTGGAACAGCTAATTTAAACATAAGTTTGCTGATAGGCTCTGTTCCGAGCAATTCTTTATTGTCATTCATTCTCTTATTCTCCTATCATTTTGTTATTTGATTATTAATATTTTTTGCAATACGTACCATATAATCATTCAGTATTTTAATTTCATCTTCATCGAACCCGTCAAAGAATATTTCAAAAAACTCTTTTTGCGCGGTATGACCATCAACTACTATATCCGCAACTTTATCGGTAAGTTTAAGGTGAACCGTTCGCCTATCGTTATTTATGTATTCACAAGTTATAAATCCGCGTCTTTCAAGTGAACGTATGGTAATAGATACATGTGATTTTGTTAAATGTCTGTGTTTAATAATTTGAGTTGCAGTATCGTACTTTGGATTGTTTGTCAAAAACATAAGGATTGTAAATTCCATATATGTTAAATTATGTTTTTCACAAATCGGAGTGACCATCTTAGCATATAGGGTTTCGCCTGATTTTAAATTGTCAAATAAAATTTTCAAACAATCACCTTCGTTTGTTAAATAATAAACCATTCAATTTTTAACTGTTCTAAATAGAACAAATAGAATTATAGTACTATTTGTATTTTTGTCAATACAATTTTTAAAGTTTTATGTATAATTATCAATTTTTTGTTATATTTTGTTAATAACGCTAGAAAACATATATTAATATCAGAATATAAATTCATACATATGATATTGAGATAAAATATACAAATTTGATATTTAATTATAGTGAGTATAATAACATTTAAAATATAGTTATAAAATCGGTATTCTTCTGATAGCGTTTGCTAATTTATATATTTTTCAACGACATATTTTGACAAAAAAACAACAATGATAGTGAATATTGTAAAATTTTAACAAATAATGTAAAAAAAGCTTGTATTTTTTTAAAAAATAATATATAATATAACAACAATCAGTTAATAGTAAGTTTTAAATATTACTTATTAACATTTTGTTTGTTATTTGTATGATAATACAAATTTTAATGCTTAATAAATCAAAGTGAATAAGGTATTATTTAAACTGCTGTAAAAAAAATAAAATGAAAGTTGAGATGTAAAATATGGATAATTTAGGATTAGGATTAGGAATATTTTTCGGAGTATGGATTTTTATCATTGTGCTGTCTTTGGTTGTTGGTATCGCTTACTTGGTACTAATGGCAATGATAGCAAAGAAGTTGGATTTGCCGGCATGGGCAGGAATTATTCCTTTTTACAATTTATATTGTTTTACCAAAAAGGTTGTTAACCCAAATGTAGCGAATACAGCGGCTATAATAATGGCTGTTTCACCTTTGCTTGGACTTATACCAACAGTTGGTTTATACTTGGTAAACATCTGTTTCGGTTATGTAATTTATCTTGTTTGGTTGTCTCTTGGTAATAAAGAGTCAACTGCAGAAATAGTAATCGCTATTTTAATCCCTATCGTAACAGTAATAAGAATAGTAACTGCAAAAGAGAAATCTTTTGTTGGCACAGTTCCATCATTGTTTGATAAACTATCAAAATAATCAGATAATTAAATAAATACATATAGACAACTGTTTACATAATTTATGTTTACAGTTGTTTTTTTATGTACATCAAAATAATTTGAAGATTAAAGTGAGTTTTATACTCATTTTTTTGTATTTATAAAAAATATATGATTTTTTATAAATAATACAATACGAAGTAGAGATATATAGAAAAATATTTAACAGATTGTTATTTGTGATTGACAAAACA
>JAHHTQ010000012.1 GCA_020024555.1 Angelakisella sp. | reverse complement strand
CTACTTTTATTTTAAAAATCCTAAAATTTTATGTAATTTTTATTTTTTATATATTAATAAACTTTACTAAAAGCAATATTTGCTATACAATAGGAATATATTTTTAAAAAATATAAATACTGTGAAAAGAAGTGATATTTATGACAAATAAACAAGTAGGCATTTTACTTATAATTCTGGGAATTGCAATATGTATTATCTCTCTTATAATAAAAAAATATGACAATGTGAGAAAATACAAATATAACAAAACCGTAAACGGTAAAGTAGTTGGGCATAAATGGCATAACTTACGTTCAGTAAGCTATCCATACGCTATTGTGGAATATACTGTCGATAACCAAACTTATATGTGTCCGCAAAAATTTTCAGTAATATACCGTAATACCCTAGCCCACGCAAAAAACGATTGGGAAATAGATAAAAACTATGCTTTACACATTTATAGAACATCTAAATGTGAAAATCATATAGATCCCATAAAAGATTTGTTTCCGATAGGCAGCACACTTGAAGTTCACTATATGGAAGATAACCCAAACAAAGCATATTGCGGTTCACTGATAAATTTAAAACTGTTTTTTTTGATTCTTGGTATAGACGGACTTTCTATTATCTGTCTTGGAATATTGTTTACAATTCTTTTTTAATTTAAAACCTTATTTAATTAAAATAAAATTTATAAATACTACTTGAAAAAAACAACTAAACTTGCAATAATATTTATGTATTTTATATATTAATATAAAAATCCCCATACAATAAAAAAAGGGGATTTATTTGCGTTTACGCATTTGTGTAAAATAATAATTGTCCGCAAATCAAAATTAAAAACAAAGGGGTTTTTGTTATATGATTAAATATTTACTTTCAGAAGAAGAACAGCAAAAAATTGTACATGACCACGCGCCTGAACTTGTAACAATGAAACTAAGCAGTGAAAACGAAACCAAAAGAATGCACATTATCGAAAAGCATTTGATAAACGGCGTTCATATTCCTTTATATAACTGTGTTGTTATTGCCGAAAGCGCAAAAATAGGCAAGGGCACTTTTATCTATTCACAGGCAACAATAGGCGAAAATGTTACTATCGGCGAAAACTGTACTGTCTTTGGTAACACATACCTTGAAAACTGCACAATAGGCGACAATACTACAATATACCCGAACTCATTTATATTAAATCAAACAAAAATCGGAAAAAACGTCATAATAATGGAAAATTCGCGCCTCGAAGATGCTACAATAGGTGACGGTTGCGTTATAAAGGCTACTTGGATAACTTCTTCTGTTCTTGATGAAGATGTTGAAATAGGCCCATACTCACAGGTTCGCCCAAATTGTCACATAAAAAAGGGCGTTCGCATAGGCGACTTTGTTGAAATAAAGAATTCAAATATAGGTGAAAATACCCACGCAAGCCATCTTACATACATAGGTGATACAGATTGCGGTAACAGGGTAAATTTCGGTTGCGGTGTAGCTACCGCAAACTATAACGGCAAAGAAAAAAATCGTACAACTATCGGTGATGATTGCTTTATAGGTTGCAATACAAATCTTATTGCGCCTGTAACTGTCGAGGACGGCGGATATACTGCGGCAGGCTCTACGGTTACAAAAACCGTTCCAAAAGATTCTGTTTGCATAGCGCGCGCAAGAGAAGTAATAAAAGAAAATATGGCGCTGCGTTTCCGCAAAGATAAATAAAATAAAAAAAGAGGTAAAAATGAGCGATATATTTGATTTATTTAAAAAAATAGAAAGTAAAAATAAATTTACGAACAGCAGTATTGAATATATAATAGTCGGTCTTGGAAATATCGGAAAAGAATACGAAAACACCCGCCATAATATAGGATTTAGGGCAGTTGATGAAATTGCGAAGGCAAAAAACGTAAGTATAAACAGAGCGAAGTTTAAAGCTATGTGCGCAGAATGTGTCATCGCAGATAAAAAAGTTTTGCTTTTAAAACCGACTACATATATGAATTTATCGGGTGACGCTGTGCAGGAAGCTATGAATTTTTATAAAGTAACACCCGACAAAATCATTGTTTTTTCCGATGATATTTCAATATCTGTCGGCAGTGTCCGTATAAGAGAAAAAGGAAGCGCCGGAGGCCACAACGGATTAAAAGACATAATAGCCAAAATAGGAACAGATAACTTTACACGTATAAAGCTCGGTGTAGGCGAAAGACCAAACCGAGACTATGACCTTGCCGACTGGGTTTTGGGTAAATTCAGCGAAGAAGATAACAAGGTATATTCCACATTTTTGGATAAATCCACTCAAATGTGCGAAACAATTATAAACGACGGTATAGATAAAGCTAAAAATATGTTTAATAAAACTGTTTAAATAGTTTGCATAATAATTTAAGCTCATTCTGAAAAACAGAAATACAGATTTTTTCTTTTCAGAAATGACCTAAAAAGAAAGGGAGAAAAATGAATAGTATTGGTCAGCAGATATTAAGAGTTGAAGAATTTCAGAAAATAAAACTTGCATTTGACAAAAACAAGACTCCAATAGTCGCAACAGGACTGTCAGCAGTTCATAAAGCGCAAATAATACACGCAATGTCTGCGCCACCGCTAAACGGAGCTGTTGTTATCACAAGAGACGAGCAGACTTCCGCAAGACTTGCCGAAGAAATCAATCTTTTTGAAAATGACGTTATTGCGTACCACTACCCGGAAAGAGAACTTACTTTGCAGCCGGTAGAGGGAATTTCACACGAATATGAGCATATGCGTCTGAATATTCTCACAAAAATAACAAAAGGTGAAAATATCATCGTTGTTGCATCTGTCGGAGCCGCTTTGCAGTTCACTATTCCTCAAAAAAGACTTGTGGAAAGTATGAAGTTTTTAAAAGTAGGCACGCAGATAAGAGAAGAAGACCTTGTTAAACATTTGCTTTGGGCGGGATATGTCCGCAAAGAACAAGTTGAAGGTATAGGACAGTTCTCCACACGTGGCGGAATTATCGACTTCTATTCGCCAAACTACACAGCCCCTGTCCGTATAGAATTATGGGGTGATGAAATTGACAGTATGGCTTTTTTCTCCATTGAAACACAGAGACGGGAAGACAGCGCAGAAAATATCGAAATATCACCTGTCCGTGAAATTGTATATGACAGAGAAGAACTTACGCAGATACTTGAAGAAAAATACGATAAATTAAGTGACAAACAGCGGGAACTTGCGGGCGAAACACTAAAACAAGATATAGAGAGACTGAAAACAAACAGACAATTAAATGTAATCGATAAATATATACTGAATATATACAAAGAAAGATGTACTCTGTTAAACTATATCCAAGAAAAACCATTGTTTATAATTGACGGGGGAGATGTCAGGGAGAGCGCGTCCCTTAACCGTTTGCAAAATGACGAGGAGACAGAACAACTGCTTTTGCAAGGAACAATAACCTACGGAATAGGGGAAACCAGCGAAAGCTACACTGTTCTTAAAGATTTATACACAACAAAGAAAACCGTTATTCTCGATACGTTCGCAAAACAATATACAGAATTTAAAACAGAAGAATTTGTTGACTTTAAGGCAAATACACTGTCCGTATGGAGCGGCGATTTAAATAATCTTGTTGAAGAACTAAATGACCTGACAAATCAAGGTTACTGCTGTACGGTTCTTACAGGTACGCAACGTGGCGCTATGGCTCTTGCAGGTGACTTACGCGCGCACAAAATAAATGCGCAATATTCTGCCGACAGAGGTATATTCAGACAAGGCGCTGTGTTTATTTGTGAGGGTGGTTTGTCACAAGGCTACTCCTATCCGCAGGCAGGTATTGCGGTAATCACATACGGACGTTCAGCGCACCTATCCACGAAGAAAAAACGCAGAACCATACCCAAAAACAGCAAACCGATAAAAGATATAGCCGACCTTGAAATAGGCGACCACGTTGTACATTATACTTACGGTATAGGTATTTTTGAAGGAATAGTTGCGCGTGACTATGACGGCATAGTAAAAGACTATATAAAAATCAAATATGCGTCTGATGACCTACTGTATGTTCCTGTTACAAGGCTTGATTTTGTTACAAAATATATAGGTGGTAAAAGTGACGGTAACGTAAAACTGAGTAACCTAAACTCAAACGAATGGAAAAAAACACGTCAAAGGGTAAAAAAAGCCGTTGCCGATATGGCAAAAGAACTGATAGAGCTATACAGTAAACGTATGCAGGCAAAGGGTTTTGCCTTTTCGGAAGATACGGAATGGCAAAGAGACTTTGAACAGAAGTTTGAATATGACGAGACAGATGACCAGCTTCGATGTATAGAAGAAATTAAAAACGATATGCAACGCAATATGCCAATGGACAGATTACTTTGCGGTGACGTTGGCTTTGGTAAGACAGAAGTTGCGTTACGCGCTGTATTTAAATGTGTAACAGACGGAAAACAGTGCGCCGTACTCGTTCCCACAACAATACTTGCGTGGCAACACTACCAAACATTCCTGCGTAGAATGGAAGGCTTTCCTATACGCATAGAACTGCTTTCACGATTCAGAACACCAAAAGAACAACAAGAAGTATTAAAAGGCTTAAAGACAGGCGAAGTAGATGTGGTTATCGGTACGCACAAACTACTGCAAAAAGACGTTGTCTTTAAAGATTTGGGACTTTGTGTAATTGATGAGGAGCAACGTTTTGGTGTGGCTCACAAAGAAAAGTTTAAGCAACTTCGCACAAGCGTTGATATGCTTACCCTTTCCGCAACTCCTATCCCACGTACGCTTAATATGGCAATGAGCGGTATTCGTGATATGTCGGTAATATCCGAAGCCCCACAAGACAGACACCCTGTGCAAACCTATGTTATAGAATACAATCAGCCACTTATTACAGAGGCTATCAGACGCGAAATTAACCGTGGAGGACAGGCATTTTATCTGCACAACAGAGTTGACGATATTGAACAGGTTGCGTCCGAACTGCGAAAACAACTTCCGGATATAACAATAAGTATCGCGCACGGTAAAATGACCGAGGAACAACTTTCGAGAGTGTGGAAAGCGCTGATTGAAAGAGAGATTGATGTGCTTGTATGTACCACAATAATCGAGACAGGCGTAGATGTTCCGAACTGCAATACCCTTATTATAGAAGATGCAGATAAAATGGGACTTTCTCAGCTTTATCAGTTACGTGGACGTGTCGGACGTTCCACAAGACGCGCGTACGCATATTTTACTTTCCGCAAAGGAAAAATACTGACAGAAGTCGGTGAAAAACGTTTGGAAGCCATACGTGAATTTACCTCATTCGGCTCCGGGTTCCGTATTGCTATGCGTGACCTTGAAATACGTGGCGCAGGCGATATACTTGGCAGTCAGCAACATGGACAAATGGAATCTGTCGGCTATGATTTATACTTAAAACTTCTTAATGACGCAATAAAAGAAGAAAAGGGCGAACCTGTTGCAGAAGCTATTGACTGTGTAATAGATTTACGCATACCTGCGCACATTCCTGAAAGCTATATAGAATGTCTAAATCAAAGAATTGATATTTATAAAAAAATCGCATCTATTTATGACATAGAAGACTATCACGATACGCTTGACGAACTTATCGACCGTTTTGGAGAACCACCGAAATCGGTTGTGGGGCTTCTCGATATTTCATTAATCCGAAATACCGCCGCGCGTTACGGAATAAAAGAAATTTCACAACGTTCTTCACGCATACTTATGTATCTTGAAAACTTTAATATGCAAAACTTAATGCCGATTATGCAACACTCGAACGGAAAGGTACTTATCAATGCCTCCGACAAACCGCACCTTGTTATACAAATGCAAAGAGGACAAAAACCTCTGGACGCTATTCAAGATGTTCTTGGGCTTATGCAACCGAAAAGTGAAGAAGAAAACAAAAAATAATCTTTACAATCGACACATTTTTATATAAAATATATGTATAGAGGCAATACAAAAATAATTATACGGTATTGCCCAAAAACTAAACAGAAAGAGGTGTTCGTTTTGGCACTTGATTTTAACGTAAATATTCCACCGCAAGATGCAATAAGAATAATAGATAAAGCCATTGTTGACGGAAGTATTACAGGAGAAAGAATAGATTACCATACAGTTACGGCAAATGATGAAACTTCTTGTATTATCGCTGTATACGAAAAGCATTTTTATCGCGCCGGAAACAGACTTACCCTTACGGTAATAGTAAACAATATGCAAGGACTTACAAATATACACTGTATATCAGGCGGTGGCGGGGAAGGACTGTTCCGTTTCGATTGGGGGGCTTCTGACAGTTTTGAAGATACTGTACTTTCCGCGCTTGAAAATTATAAGATATAAATCGGGAGGAAAAAATATTTGAAATTAATATCATGGAATGTAAATGGTTTTCGAGCGTGTCTGCAAAAAGGTTTTGAAGATTTCTTCAAAGCAGAAGACGCCGATGTATTTTGCCTGCAAGAAACAAAAATGCAACCCAATCAGGCAGATTTTGAACCCGAAAACTATCATATATACTATAACAGCGCTATAAAAAAAGGGTACAGTGGCACAGCAATTTTCAGTAAAGCAGAGCCTATAAGCGTAGTAAACGGTTTTCACGAAAAACACAACGATGAGGGCAGAGTAATAACAGCAGAATACGAAAAATGTTACGTTGTAACTTGCTACACACCGAACGCGCAGGATAAACTGAAAAGAATTGACTACCGTATGGAATTTGAAGACGATTTCAGAGCATATTTAACAGAACTTGACAAAAAGAAACCTGTTATTCTTTGCGGTGACTTAAATGTTGCGCACAACGAAATAGACCTGAAAAATCCTAAAACGAACGTTGGCAATCCCGGTTTTTCCAATGAAGAAAGAGGCAAGTTTACAGAACTTCTGAACAGTGGTTTTACAGACAGTTTCAGATATATCTATCCTGACAAAACAGACGCATATTCTTGGTGGAGCTATCGCTTCAAGGCAAGAGACAAAAATATCGGTTGGAGAATAGACTATTTTGTCGTATCAAACCGCATAGCAGACAAGATAAAAGTAGCTGATATTTACAGTGATATACTCGGAAGCGACCACTGCCCCGTGGGTCTTACAATAGAATTATAATTATATTTTATAAAACACAATTCTCTTATGATTTTTTTTCATAGGAGAATTTTTTTATAAAGAATATACCTACAAAGCGCTTTTGGGTTTAGAATGTGACAGAACTTACAATTATATTATCAAGTACTGTAAAAACACAAAAAATCTCCCTCTTTTTTTATAATCAAGAGAGAGATTTTTTTATTTATAACAATAATTATTTAATAATTATTCAAGTTCAAACGCGCCTGTATATAATCTGTAATAGTTACCCTTTTGCGCAATAAGTTCATTATGCGTACCGCTTTCTATAATTCTGCCACCGTCAAGCACAATTATTTTGTCCGCATTCCTTACTGTTGAAAGTCTATGGGCAATAACAAATACTGTTCTGCCGCGCATTAATGAATTCATACCCTTTTCAACATAGCTTTCGGTACGTGTGTCTATGCTTGACGTGGCTTCATCAAGCACCATAACAGGTGGATCTGCGACCGCCGCGCGCGCGATTGATATGAGCTGACGTTGTCCTTGTGAAAGTCCGCTGCCGTCACCTTCAAGCACCGTGTCATATCCATTGGGCAACATTGATATAAATGTATCAGCATTCGCAAGCTTTGCGGCAGCAATACACTGTTCGTCTGTCGCATTAAGATTACCGTAACGTATATTTTCCATAACCGTACCTGTAAACAGATTTACATCTTGCAAAACAACACCCATAGAACGACGTAAATCAGCTTTTCTGATTTTGTTTACATTTATTCCGTCATATCTTATTTTTCCGTCTGCTATATCATAAAATCTATTGATAAGATTTGTTATGGTTGTTTTACCAGCTCCTGTCGCGCCAACAAAGGCTATCTTTTGTCCCGGATAAGCGTGTACGTCTATATTATAAAGAACCGTCTTTTCTTCGTTATATCCGAATGTTACATCATTAAGCACTACTTCGCCTTTTACTTCCGTATAGGTAACTGTGCCGTCACTGTGAGGGTGCTTCCATGCCCATATACCTGTATGGTGGTCTGTTTCACAAAGTTTTCCGTCTTTGTACTCTGCATCTACCAATTTAACATAACCATTGTCTTCTTCGGGTTCTTGGTCTATCAGTTTAAATATACGGTCTGCGCCTGCAAATGCCATTATAATGCTGTTTAACAGCTGCGCTACATTATTGATAGGCATTAGAAAACTCTTTGAAAGTTGCATAAACGATGCAATAGTGCCAAGTGACATTACACCAAAGCCCGTTAAAGTTAAATTACTGATTGAGTTGATAGCCATACTGCCGCCGATAATTGCAATCAGCACATATATAATATGACCTAAATTTACCATTATGGGCATAACAACAATACCCATAATATTTGCGTTTCGCGCCGCCTTGTAGCTCTTTTCATTCAGCTTGTCAAAATCTTCTTTGATTTTTTCTTCATGGCAAAATACTTTAACAACTTTTTGCCCATTTATCATTTCTTCCGCAAAACCATTCATTGCGCCTATGCTCTCTTGTTGCTTCATAAAGAATTTTCTTCCCGATTTTGCAACATTTTTGACAATAAGCATAGCCAAAAACACAACAACAAGAGTAAAAACCGTAAGTGGTATACTTAAAGTAAGCATAGCCACAAATATAGCGATTACGGTAATAAGCGCCGAAAATATTTCGGGAATATTGTATAGCATTTGATTTAACGTATCCGTATCATTCGTATAATGACTCATTAAATCGCCGTGCGTATTTGAATCAAAAAATTTGATAGGCAAAGTCTGCATTTTATTAAACATCTCATCACGTATATCTTTAAGTACTTTTTGAGATATCCTTACCGTAAGCTGTGTATATATAAATGATGATACAATACCGATTATATATACAAAAGCTATCATTATTATGGCTTTTACAAAACTTGCAAATATTGCTCCTTCGCCAAATCCATCAGGACTTGTAACCATTGGCATAATGTAACTGTCAATAAGTGTCTTTGTAAACATAGACGCCACAACAGTTGATATTGTATTTAAAATAATACATATAAATATTATCGCATATTTATATTTATATTTTTTAAGATAACCGAGCAATCTTTTAAACGTATTTTTATCTACCTGAGGACGTTTTCCAAAATTCGTTTTAGTGTGCATCTTCCTGTCCTCCTTTTACCTGTGATGTATAAACTTCTTGATATATCTTATTGTTTTGCAGTAGTTCGCTATGCGTACCGATTCCGCTGATAACACCGTTATCCATAACAACTATTTTATCCGCATTTTCTATTGAAGAAATACGTTGCGCTATTATTATCTTCGTGGTTTGACTTAAATTATCATAAAGAGCCTTTTGAATAAGCGCGTCTGTCTTTGTATCAACCGCGCTCGTTGAGTCGTCAAAAATAATTATCTTTGGATTTTTAAGTATTGTACGGGCTATACAAAGTCTCTGTTTTTGTCCGCCCGAAACGTTTTTGCCACCCTGTGAAATAACGGTATCAAAACCATTCGGCATTTTACTTATAAACTCTGTCGCCTGCGCCATATCGCAAGCTTTTTTCAGCTCGTCCATTGTGGCATCTTTATTTCCCCAACGTAAGTTTTCGGCAAGAGTGCCACTGAACAGTTCATTCTTCTGCAAAACCATACCTACATTGTCACGCAAGGCATATAAATCATAGTCTTTTACATTTACGCCACCGACAAGCACCTCACCCTGTGTAACATCATATAGACGGGGTATGAGCTGGACAAGCGTTGTTTTTGATGAACCTGTACCACCCAGTATTCCAACCGTCTCTCCTGACTTTATTGTCAAATCAATATTACGTAAACTTTGTTTACCGTCTTTGCCATAATACCCGAAATTTACGTTTTTAAATATAATTTCACCGTTTTTAACCTCTGTTACAGGATTTTGTGGATTTACTATATTATTTTCTTCCCGCAAAATTTCATCAATTCTCTTTGCCGATGCCTTAGACATAATCATCATAACAAATACCATTGTCACCATAATCAGACTCATAAGTATTTGCATACTGTATGACAAAAAGCTCATCAGCGTACCCGTTGTCATACCTACTGTCGCATTGTTTCCCGATGCAACAATTAATTTTGCGCCAAACCAAGAAATAAGTATTGTACAGGTATGCAGAATTAACATTACAAACGGACGGCTCAGCATTGTCAAACTGTCTGATTTTATATATAGTGAATATATTTTCTCTGATATTGTACTGAATTTCTTTTTCTCAAAATCTTCACGTACAAAAGATTTAACAACACGCATACCATGTAAATTTTCTTCTACATCTCTGTTTAGTTCATCGTATGTGGCAAAAGTCTTTTCCACATACGGCAAAGCTTTCCTTAACACTACTCCAAAGCAAATAATTACTATCGGTATTATTATGAAAAATATTCCCGATAACTCTTTGTTCATTCTATACGAAAATATTATTGAAAAACATAGCATTATCGGCGCCCGGAAAGCCATTCGTGTTGACATCTGAAATGCCTGTTGAACACGCGATACATCTGTTGTCAAACGTGTCACTATACCCGCTGTTGAAAACTTGTCGATATTTTCAAAGGAAAAATTCTGTACTTTATAAAAAATATCATGTCTTAAATTCTTTGAAAAACCATTAGAACCCATAACCGCAGTCATACCTGCAAGAACGCCCACAATAAGTGAAAAAACAGCAACAAATACAAGTTTTATGCTAACCTGTTTAATAAATGCCATATCACCCATATTTATACCATTGTCAATTAAGTCTTTAACCAAAAAAGGTATATAGGTTTCTGCCATAACCTCAAAAATTACAAGAATAGGTGTCAAAATCATATAGATTTTGTATTCCCGCACAGATTTTAAAATCCTTTTAATCAAAAATGACCATCTCCCTTATTTAGCAATATTATTTTAGCTATACTGAACAATTATCCGTAAATGTTAATTGTATGGTGTCGCCTTTATAAAATCTATAAAAGAATTATAGCTTTACGCACAATAAAATAAACCTCATAGCTACTTTTTTAAAAAAAATAGATGAGGCAAAACACTTTATTAGTTAATGTATAAACTATTATAACTTAATTACAAAGCCCGTGTATTAATAAAAAATGAATAAAATGTAACTATTAGTGTTATTTATACCAATAAAATTAAAATAATTATAAATTAATATATTATGCTATTGCTTGACAATATTTATAGAAAAACGTATAATTTAGTAGTATATGTTTAATAGTTATTATTTGACAAAAACATTAATTTTGTAGTATTACAAGGAGAAAATATCAGTTATGAAATGGACAGGACTAAATGAACTTCGTGAAAAGTTTTTGAGCTTTTACGAAAGCAAAAACCATACCAGACTTGCATCTGCTCCGCTTGTTCCACAAGACGAGGCAAGCCTACTGCTTATAAACTCAGGTATGGCGCCTTTGAAAAAATATTTTATGGGTGTAAAAACCTTGCCGGACGGAAACCACAGGGCAACAAGCTGTCAAAAATGCATCCGTACGCCTGATATAGAAAACGTTGGTAAAACAGCCCGTCATGGCACATATTTTGAAATGCTCGGTAACTTTTCTTTTGGTGATTACTTTAAAGAAGAAGCGACCACTTGGGCATGGGAATTTTGTACCAAAGTACTTGAACTGCCTGTTGACAGACTATACGTATCAGTATATCAAGATGATGATGAAGCATATAAAATATGGACAGAAAAACGTGGCGTTGACCCCTCGCATATGGTACGTCTGGGTCGTGAAGACAACTTCTGGGAAATCGGTTCCGGTCCTTGCGGACCTTGTTCCGAAATCTACTTTGACAGAGGCGAGGATAAGGGCTGTGGCAGTCCCGACTGTAAAGTAGGCTGTGAATGTGACAGATTTGTTGAATTTTGGAATCTTGTATTTACACAGTTTAACAGCGACGGTAACGGTAACTACACACCACTTGAACATCCAAACATAGATACAGGTATGGGTCTTGAAAGACTTGCTTGTATTATGCAGGGTGTTGATAATCTATTTGAAGTAGATACCGTGCAAAAAATTCTTCAACATATATGCAAAATCGCAAATGTAGAATACAAAAAAGATGCTAAACAAGACGTATCTATACGTGTTGTAACTGACCACATCCGTTCAACAACATTCCTAATCGGCGATGGTGTTGTTCCCCAAAACGAAGGCCGCGGATATGTTTTGCGTCGTCTGCTTCGCCGCGCCGCGCGTCATGGCAGACTGCTTGGTATCAAAGAACCTTTCCTATACAAAGTATGTGAAACAGTTATAGAAGAAAACAAAAACGCATATCCCGAACTACTTGAAAACAAAGAATTTATAATAAAAGTTATACGTAACGAAGAAGAACGTTTTGCAAAGACTATTGACGCAGGACTTGTTATGTGCAGTGATATAGTAAAAAAAGTTAAAAGCGAAGGCAAAGACGTTTTCCCCGGAGACGAAGCTTTTAAACTATATGACACTTATGGATTTCCTATCGACTTAACAAGGGAAATTGCAGAAGAAAACAACATAACTGTTGACGAAGAAGGCTTTAACGCTTGTATGAAAATACAAAAAGACACAGCGAGAGAGGCTACAAAAAATGCTCTTGGTGACGTTGCATGGACAGAAGACGTACTAAAAGGTATAAATGCCGAAACAAACTTCGTAGGTTACAGTGAGCTTTCTTGTGATGCCGAAGTACTTGCTATTGTGTATCACGATAGTCTAACAGACAATATCGGTGACGAAGACGAAGCTACAATCATACTGAATAAAACCCCATTCTATGCAGAGAGCGGCGGACAGGTCGGAGATACGGGTACTATTACCTGCGGAAAAAATGTATTTGCAGTAACAGACTGTAAAAAATCACCTGCCGGACTATATATGGCTATCGGTAAAATGGATAACGGCACACTGTCTGTCGGGGACAAAGTTGTTGCGGAGGTTAATAAAAACAGACGTATGGCAATAATGCGTAACCACTCAGCCTGTCACCTATTGCAAAGCGCTTTGCAAAGCGTACTTGGTTCACACGTTCATCAGTCGGGCTCTTATGTTGATGAAAAAATCTGTCGTTTCGATTTCAGCCACTTCTCAGCTATGTCAGATAACGAAATTACAGAAGTTGAAAACAAAGTAAACGAAATGATTTTAGGCGCGCATACTGTTACATCAACAGAAATGCCAATCGAGGAAGCCAAAAAACTTGGCGCTATGGCGCTGTTTGGCGAAAAATACGGCGATGTTGTACGTGTTGTAAATATGAAAGACTGCTCGATAGAATTCTGTGGCGGTACGCATATTGACAACACATCAAAACTCGGACTATTCAAAATTATACGTGAATCTTCCGTTGCTGCCGGCATACGCAGAATAGAAGCTACAACGGGTATGGGTGTGCTTCAAATACTAAATGATGACAGAGAGATACTCAAAAAGACATCAGCTATACTAAAATGCGGTACATTTACAGAAATTCCGGAAAAAGTAACCGGTCTACAAACAGAGGTAAAAGCAAAAGCAAGAGAAATGGCAGAACTTGAAGAAAAAACTCTTGCTACACAAATAAACGGACTGTTTGACCAAGCAAAAGATATTAACGGTATTAAATTTATTTCACTTGTTCTGAATGATACAAAGAACGAAACTTTACGCGCTATATGCGACAGAATAAAAGCAAACCACGACAATGTAGTTATAATTGTAAGCTCTGTAACAGACGGTAAAGGCGCTGTTTGTGCTTGTTGTGGCGCAAATGCTGTTGCAAACGGTGTTCATGCAGGAAAAATAATAAAAGCCATCACATCTGTAACAGGCGGTAACGGTGGCGGTCGTCCGGACAGCGCTATGGGTGGCGTTATAGATATATTCAAGATAGATGAAGCTATTGCGCAAATGCCGGACGTTATCCGTGCAATGATGAAATAATTTGTTGCGGGGGTGTAGAATGAATTTATATTTAATTATTACACTTGCCACAGCGCCAATAATAGCAGGAATAGTATACAGCACTATGCTGTCTATTCCTGTAATAGGCGCTATACTTACATACCTACTGCCTATTGCGCTGATGTATGTTTGGTTTAAATTTGGCTACTATCTAGCCACAGTACGAAAACTTAATTTTTGGTACTGGTTACTTATAACACATGGTAGTGGTATAATTTTGTTATTATTGCATCTTTTGGAATTTTACTTGCTCTCCTCACAACAAAGACCACTTGTATTTATTTCAAGGTTATTTGTAATAACTTTTACACCGCTGTTTTCTCGTATAGGAATGGTTTTTGAACCGATACTTAATGAAACCACACGTATTACAGAAACATTTATACAATGCGGGGGACTACTGTTTATGATACTTCTTTTTGTATCGGGATATTTGACAAATAAACGGGTACAAAGATTGCAGGAAAACAGACAAGAAAACAAAACAGAATAAAAAATCAGCTGTATATCTATATGTATTAATATCATATAAATATACAGCTTTTTTTATTTATTATACTTATGTAGTAATTAACTATATTGTATTACAAGCAGTTTTCCCTTATCAATACTTATATTTGCAATATCATCTACTATTCGGTTACTTACGCCAAGCGGAAAATTATTTTCCAAAGTATAGTTATCGAGATTATATTCACAACCTCTGATATTAAGATTTTGAACAGTATTTGTTATTGCAAACAATGATAAATAACCATCAAATTTATTTATATCAACTGTCGCATTATCACCGAGTACTGTTATTATATGATGACTGTCAACTATATAACCGCTTGCATTATTATCTGCAATATAAACAAGTGATTGAATATTCGCAATACTGTGGTCAAAGCGTCCCCCCAATGCGCCCAATATTGCTATCTTTGTATAGCCTTTTTCTATCGCTGATTTTATAGCTATCATAGTATCAGTATCGTCTTTTTGCACAGGATATATTTCTGTATCAAAATCTCCTGTCGGCTTACTTGTACTGTCAAAATCTCCCACAACAATATGGGGTTTTATACCACAGTTTACAGCATACTCATAACCTTTATCAGCGCAAATTATATAAGAATTATTGATATCAATTATTTTTTCACAATACTTTAAATCTTCTGTTAAAAAATCTCCGCCTGAAAAAATAACAGCATTCTTTTCAGTTAAAGTTCCCATTTTTTCACCTGTTTCAGTTCTTCATATATCGTACAGTAACTTTCATATCTACTGCGCGCTATTTCCCCATTCTCAACTGCCTTTATAACTGCGCAATCTTTTTCTTTTGTATGACTGCAACCTGTAAAGCGACATTCTGATATTCTCTTATCTATTTCAGGAAAACAGTACTGCAAATCTTCGCCCAACATCTTTTCAAACTGTAAAAACTCAATAGCCGAAAATCCCGGAGTATCTGCTATGTAGCCACTTCCTGCGCTATATAGTTCAACGTGGCGTGTCGTATGTCTTCCTCTTCCGAGTTTTTTGCTTATATCACCTGTTTTAAGCTCTAAATTCGGAAAAATCGCATTCAGTAAACTTGACTTTCCAACACCTGAATTTCCACAAAAAACATAAATTCCGTTTAAAAATATCTTTTTTACTTTCTCTATTCCGTCGAGTGTTTTACTGTCTACGCAAAAAACTTTGTAACCCGCTTTTTTATATGTTTCCATATAACTTTCATCGTAAAGTAAACCGCTCTTTGTAAATACGATAACAACAGGTATATTTCTTCTTGATGCTATTGCTGTCAGCTTATCTATGACAAGATAGTTAGGCTTTGGTTCAGTAAACGACGAAACTATAACAAGACATTCTATATTTGCAACAGGTGGGCGTATGAGACTGTTTTGTCTGTCTACTATCTCAACCACATATCCCAAACTGTTTTCTGTCAATTCAACAACTACCTTATCACCAACAAGTGGCGTGATATCGTTTTTACGAAAAAGTCCTCTCGCTCTGCATTCTATTATACTGTCATCTTCAAAAAGTTTTACATAATAGAAGCCACCTAGGGATTTTACTATCAGTCCCTCTGTACTTTTTATAATTTTCCCTATATTTTCTTCATTGCTTTTTTTTGTCTCTCTTTTATTTTCATATTTTTTACTCAAAGCAAAAAATCCTCCATTATGGTTTATATAGTAAAAATCCCCCCACAATACAAAAAGTGGTGGGGATTTTTTTATATTATTCTTTTAAAACAAAGTCTGATGAATGGTCCACCACTGTTTCATATACCTCTGAGTTTTGCGAAAATCTGATAACATAGTGCATATACAGTTGGTCGTTAATCATAACTTTTATATTCGCGTCTTCAAACGAATGAGGAACCTGTATGCTTACAGTACGTTTATCACTCGGAACTACTTTTTCTTCCGAAAGAACAAAACCATTATTTTCTACCATAAGCTTAACTTGTTTTGTTATATCCAGCGGAAGCATACACAGTATCATAATATCATTGTTATTTTCACCTTCCACTGTCTCCTCATCAGAGCATATAACCAAGTCTATTCTTGAACCAAGCGGAAGTGGCGCAGGGTAGTTTGGTGTTTGTGATATTACTGCATTTAGCGGGAAAAGGTCGTTTCGTTTTGTTATATATCCTACTTTGAAACCGCTTTCTACAATAATTCTCTTTGCGTCCTCGATATCCAGTGTTACAACATCAGGCACAACTGCTTTCTTTGAACCGTTACCGATACTTACATTAAGCGTTATTACACTGCCAACAGGAACTTCACTTCCTGCCGGAGGATCTGTTGAAACTATATATCCTTCTTTTGTATTATCGCTTTTTACATTGACTATTTCAGCATTTATTCCCATTTCTTGCAGTTTTGCCTGAGTCAATGAACCTTCTTTATTTATAAAGTCAGGCAAAGGAATTGTTCTTACACCCTTACTTACCTTTAATTTTATTGTTGAACCTTTTTTAACATTTTTACCCGCAGTTGGATATTGCTCGTATATTTTTCCTTTTTCGTAGTGTGAATTATATTCTTCAACTTCCAATTCAAAAGTAAAATCATCATATTTATTATCTTTTATAACTTCGTTATAATCATATCCAACAAGGTCGGGCATACCTACTTCCGGAACTTTCTCAAACGGATTGTTTTCCATAACAAGCGAACCTACATATAGGAAAGAGCCTACGACAAAAGCACAGGTTATGCCAAAAAGAATACCTAAAAATGAAATCTTTTTTCTCGGTTTTCGTTTTCTTACGTCCTTTTTATTTGGCTTTTCCAATGTCTTCCCTCCTCTTATTTTACTGAATATTTCTGTCTTGTCGTTATCAGAACTTATTTTATTTTCGGTATTTGTTTTGTTGGGCTTTCCATATCCGAATACTGCGGTTTTATCGTTCACTATCACCGCCAAGTCTTTTATCATCTCATCAGCTGAATTATATCTGTCGTTTGGATTTTTTTCCATAGCCTTCAAAACTATTTCTTCCAATCCTTTTGGAATTATCGGATTAAGTTTAGATGGTGGTACAGGTGTATTTTCAATATGCATCATCGCAATTTTTATAGGTGACTCCGCATCAAACGGAAGTCTGCCTGTAAGAAGCTCATACATAATTATACCTGTTGAATATATATCAGTTCTGTAATCTATGTTACTGTCTGCTTTTACTTGTTCGGGGCTTGTATAGTGTACCGAACCGATAGCTGTATCAGTAATGGTTCTTGACTGCGCTATTGTAAACCTTGCAATACCGAAGTCCATAACTTTTACTGTGCCGTCACCCGGAACCATTATATTTTGCGGTTTTATATCTCTATGAACTATACCGTTTTCGTGAGCGTGTCTCAACGCACGCAAAAGCTGTACTGTTAAATTTATTGTTTGGTCAACAGACAGTCTGCCATGTTCCTCTACAAACTCTTTAACAGTTGTACCACTTACATATTCCATTACTATTGCGGGATTTTGCGTATTAAGTATGACATCGTATATCTTAACTATATTGGGGTGATTTAGTAAATATATAGCCTTACTTTCATCACGAAATCTACGTATAAAGTCAGCATTAGAAGCATATTCATCACGAAGTATCTTTATTGCCACCGGTCTTTTTTCTTTTGTGTCATAGCCTTTATACACATTAGCCATACCACCTACACCGATAAGATTTTCTATTACATATCGGTTTTCAAGTTTACTGCCTATATAATTCATAGGGTTTTAACACCTCAATCTTTTTTTAGAGTTATCACATATATTAAACATATAACATAACCGCTGTTACATTGTCTTTGCCGCCATTTTCTTTGGCTCTTTGTATTAATAGTTCTATATTCTCTCCATTTTTTATTCTATCTACCAAAATACCTATTTCTTCATTTGACACCATATTTGTAAGTCCATCAGAACAAAGTAAAATAATGTCATCTTTTTGGAGTTCACATTCAGGATATGACGGCATAACTTTATCACTTATTCCGACAGCCTGAGTAATAACATTTTTAGCAGGGTGAGTCAGCGCCTGTTCGTAAGTAATCTCATTTTTATCAATAAGCTCTTGCACCAATGAGTGATCTTTGGTAAGCTGTACCAATGTACCGCCACGGTATAAATAAGCTCTGCTGTCACCGACAGATGCTATATAGCAACGATTATTCTTGCAAACAGCCATAACCAAAGTGGTTCCCATACCTTTTAAATCAGGATTTTCCATACTCTCGTTATAAACTGCTGTATTTGAATTTTTTATCACAAGGTCTATCATTCTGTATAAAGAAGTTTCGTCCATATCTTCCCTATAACCATTATTGATAATATTTTCGGCAACGCTACACGCCATCTTTGATGCGCGTTCGCCACCCACGGCTCCACCCATACCGTCACAAACTATACCATACATAAAACTGTCATCTATTTTTTTACAAATGTAGTTATCCTCATTATTTTGTCGTACCAGTCCCACATCGGTTATACCATATACTTTCGACACAGTAGTCCACACTCCTTTATAGAAAATTTCTATATCCTAAAAAAACAAGTCATTGCTCATTTATCTTATTTTCATAGTCTCGTCTTAACTGTCCGCAAGCCGCATTTATATCACTGCCAAGCTCTCTGCGAACAGTAACGTTCATTCCTTTATTTTCCAGATATTTTACAAATTTTTGTATATCTTCTTTTGTTCCACGCTTTGTTCCCCGTTCTTTTACAGGATTTACAGGAATAAGGTTTATGTGACAGTTCTGTCCCTTTAATAAATTATAAAGTTCGTCTGCGCTCTCTTTATTATCATTTTCACCCAATATCAAAGCATATTCATAAGATATTCTGCGTCCTGTTATCTTAAAGTAATCCTTGCAGGCTGTCATAAGCTCATCAATAGAATATCTACGGTTCACAGGCATTAATTTTGAACGTTTTTCATTATTTGCCGCGTGCAAAGATACTGACAAAGTAAGTCCTGTTTTCAGCTCTGCCAATTTATATATATTCGGCACTATGCCGCAAGTCGAAAGAGAAACGTGACGCAAACTTAAATTTTGACCTTCTTTTGATGATAGTATGCCCAAAAATTTCATAACATTATCAAAATTATCAAGCGGTTCACCAATTCCCATAAGCACCAATGATGAAATACGTTTACCCATCTGTCTTTGAACTTCATATATTTCGCCGAGCATTTCGCCTGCTGTCAAAGAGCGTACAAGCCCGCCAAGTGTTGAAGCGCAAAACATACAGCCTTGTCTGCAACCTACTTGCGTTGATATACAAAGGCTTGCTCCATGTTTATATTCCATCCATACAGCCTCTATACAGTTTTTATCTCCGAGTTTTAATAAAAACTTATTTGTTCCGTCTTTTTGCGAAGTCAATCTATGTAACGCCGAAACTTCTGTTATAAACGCTGTCTCTTTTAATTTTTCCCTTAATGCAACTGATAAATTTGTCATTTCATCAAATATTTTTACCTGTTTATCATTAAGCCATGTATATATTTGTTTTGCGCGGAATTTAGGCTCGCCTATTTTCTGTACAAATTCTGTTATCTCATCTATATCCATAGAGGAAATATCGTATTTACTGTGAATTTCATCTGTTCTAATATTCATATTATCGCCCACTGATTATATTTCCCCTTATTTTATTCATATTTTAACACTGCATAAAAAAAACCATCGTTTCCCATATCACTGGGTAAAATCGTCTGCATTTCCAATAATTTAAGATTATTATATTTATCCTTTAAATATTCCACAACATTTTCATTTTCCTGTGGATTTAGCGTACAAGTTGAATAAACCATTGTACCGCCTTTTTTTAAATATTTAAGACAATTTTCGGCAATATCTTTTTGTATCTGTACTATCTTTTCACACTCTTTTATATCTTTATAGCGGATTTCAGGCTTTCTTCTTATTATTCCAAAGCCAGAACAAAGAGCGTCACAAAGCACAGCGTCAAACATTCCCAAATTTTCATTATAGACCAAGGCGTCTTGTACGCTTGTCTTTATACTTTTTAGTCCAAGTCTTTTTGCTCCGTCGTCTATCAGTTTAACACGATGCTTATGTATGTCGCAAGCTACTATTTCACCCGTATCCGACATATTTTCACAAATTGTAAAGGCTTTTCCTCCCGGTGCTGAACATACGTCCAGTATCCGCATATTTTCTCTTATCGGCATACTGTTTGCGCACAGTACGCTTGATATATCCTGAATATGAAACAGCCCCTCATCAAAACCATATAATTTTGTAACATCGCCACTGTTTCTTACTTTAATGCAATTTTTTATTTCCTTGCCACCGAAATTTCCGCAAAGGGTAGCGTCTACACCGCTTTTCAATAAATTTTCCAAGAATAAATTAGGATTTATCTTTGTTGTATTTACTGTCAAAAACAGCGCAGGAGCTGTATCCAAGTTTTCCAATATTTCCATCGTTTTTTCGTGTCCATAGCTCTTTCTCCACAGAGAAATAAGTGGCATAGGCACGCTGTATTTTATTGAAAGCGCAAGTTGTTTGTCTTTCGGCTTGTCATATTTTGCCTTCATTCTGTCAATAGAACGTAAAATTCCATTTACGAAACCGCTTGCGCTACTCTCTCCTACATTCTTTATGATATTAACACTTTCATTCACCGCCGCTGATGTCGGTACAGAGTTTACGTACATTATTTGATATAATCCCAACATCAGAGCAACCCGAACATTGATTGACAGTTTATCAAAAGGCTTTGTACTGTACTGTGCCAAAATATACGACAGTTGTATTTTCTTTGCTATTACTCCATAAAAAAGCACTGTAAAAAATGCTCTGTCTCTGCTATCCATTTTACTCACCGCGCTGTCCAGCACAATATTTGAATAGCTGTTATTTTGTTCCATTGTAACCAGTGCATCAAAAACACTTCTGCGTACATTTATCATATATTAATCGTCCCTATTCCTTCCAAAAATAGCTAATAGTCTCAATAATTGCGCGAGTGATGTAAGCAGTGCCGCTACGTATGTCATAGCCGCCGCGCCCAATACTTTTTTTGTATTTCCAAGTTCATCATCACTTAACATATTGTAGCTTTCAAGCGTACGTAAGGCTCTGTTACTTGCATTAAACTCAACAGGGAGTGTTACCAACTGAAAAATTGCCACAAGTGAAAAAAGTATAATTCCCGCAACTGCCAAAAAGTCAAAATTAAATAAAAGTCCTATAATAAACAGTGGCATAGAAAGCGAAGAACCTATATTGGTAATAGGCACTATTGCCGAACGAATAGACATAGGGGCATAGTTTGTTGCATGCTGTATGGCATGTCCTACCTCGTGCGCCGCAACACCTATTGAGGCAATAGATGTTGATGAATACACGCTGTCCGACAAATTAACCGTCCTTGTGCGTGGGTCATAGTGGTCGCTCAAATGTCCGCTGATATGACGTATTTGTACATTCTGCAAACCATTGTTATCAAGTATCAAGCGAGCAGCCTCCGCGCCGGTCATACCTCTTTGTGAATATACCTTGCTGTATTTTGAAAATCTGGAATTTACCATAAATTGCGCATACATTGCAAACAAGAGCGCCGGCATCACGTATATAATATAGGTATAATCTATTCCATAATACATAAAACATTATCCTTTCCGCAAACTGATAAATATACTTATATTAGTTTGTCCCCTTTTTTCAGTCTTACACCATTCATATATGCAAAACCGTCAATAAGTCCCTTTCCCTCAGGTTTTACTGATATTAGCTTAATAGCTTGTTCACCACAGGCAACAACAAGCTCCTTGTTTTCTAAAATTTCGCCTACTGCTCCTGTTTTATCAACAACTTCTGTACTGTATACTTTTATTACTTTACCGTTAAATGCTGTAAAATATGCTGTTGGCCAAGGATTTGTACCTCTTACAAGGTTGTGTATTTCCTGCGCCGATTTGTTAAAATCAATGTGACCTGTCTCTTTTGTAAGCATTGGAGCCATTGTAGCTTTATTATGCTCTTGCTCTATACGTGGAGCTACGCCATCTTCAATAGCTTTGAGTGTCTTTATCAAACAATCCGCGCCAATAGGCGCAAGTCTCTCAAAAAGCTCGCCTGATGTCTCATTTTCGCCTATCGGTGTTTCTGATGTCAGTATCATATCACCTGTATCCATACCCTCTGCAAGATACATAGATGTGACGCCTGTCACCTTTTCACCATTGATAACCGACCACTGAATAGGGGCTGAACCTCTGTATTTTGGCAAAAGCGAACCATGTATATTAATACAACCGTATTTTGGCAAGTCCAAAATATCTTTTGGCAGTATTCTGCCATAAGCAACAACTACTATGATATCGGGATTTAACTCTTTTAATTGATTATATACTACGCCATCACGCAATTTTGTAGGTTGCCAAACAGGTATATTGTGCTCTAACGCAAGAGCCTTTACAGGTGTAGGGGAAAGTGTCATTGAACGTCCCTTTGGTTTATCAGGCTGGCTTACTACCGCCAAAACCTCATAATGATTGTCTATTAATGCTTTTAAGCACGGTACGGCAAAATCGGGCGTACCCATAAATACGACTTTAATAATTTTCCGCCTCCTCTTGTGTGAGCATTCTGTCTGCTCTGTCCTTAAATACATATCCGTCCAAATGGTCATTTTCGTGGCAAACCGCGCGTGCATATAGCTCGCTCACTTCTTTTTCAAACGGTTTGCCGAATCTGTCAAATGCGCGAACTTTTACAATGTTTGGTCTTGTCACTTCGCCGAATTGGTCCGGGAAAGAAAGACAACCTTCAAGTCCTGTCTGACTGTCTCTTGTCTCTATTATTTCAGGATTTATAAACTCTGTTATTCCATCACCGACATCTACAATAAATACTCTGCGTAGTATACCAACCTGTACAGCCGCAAGACCTACGCCATTATACATTTTCATTGTGTCCGCCATATCATCAAGTAAATTCCATAGTTTTTCATCAAAACTTTCAACAGGTCTACTCTTTTTACTTAAAACTTCATCGCCTTCATATCGCATTTCTCTCTTTGCCATTTTATTGTTTCTCCTTATTTTATCTTTATCATATCGTTTATTTTTTCTATGTGACAAATTTGTTCTCCTCTTATATTATACTATATAAAATATTGATTATAACATTACGCAATGAAATTATTATAGCATATAGACATTACTTTTTCAATAAAATAAAGTATACTATATATTAACATTTATACTTTCGAGAAAAACAAAAAATCCCCTACACAAGATGTAGGGGATTTCATCGTGTCAAAAAGGAATATTCATTCTTCATAATGACGAAGTTTATAAAAGTTTTACTCAATTTTTTTCAAAAAATTGCGGTTCTTAGGCAGAGCCTAAGACGTTTTCCGCAGAAAACGGAACGCTTTTGCCGTTCAAGCGCATTTTTAAAGGTGAATTTTGGCATTTATGCCAAAAGAGGAAACTTTTTGCAAGAGAAAAAGTTTCTTTGAAATTATCTTATTTGTGCATATTTTTCTGATAATAGTGTTTTTCAATAGACTAAAATCCCCTACACGAGATGTAGGGGATTTTCTATATAAAATTTATATTATTCTGTTACTGTTGTTGTTGAAAATTTTGCTGGGTTTAGTTTGATACCAGGGCCCATTGTTGTAGCAACAACGCAAGAACGAACGTATTGACCTTTTGCGGCAGCCGGTTTAGCTTTGATAATAGCGTTCATTATTGTATCAAAGTTTTGTTGCAATTTTTCAGCGCCAAAGCTTACTTTACCGATTGGGCAGTGAATAATGTTTGTTTTATCCAAACGGTATTCAATTTTACCTGCTTTTGCTTCTGTAACAGCACGTGCAACGTCAGGAGTAACTGTACCTGCTTTTGGGTTTGGCATTAGACCACGTGGTCCAAGTACCCTAGCAGCACGACCAACAACACCCATCATATCAGGTGAAGCGATAACAACATCGAACTCCATCCAGTTTTCTTTTAGGATTTTGTCTAGGTATTCTTCTGCGCCAACATATTCAGCGCCGGCAGCTTTTGCAGCATCAGCAGCGTCATGTTTAGCAAATACAAGTACGCGTACTTTTTTACCTGTACCGTTTGGCAAAACAACAGCACCACGTACCTGTTGGTCAGCGTGACGTGAGTCAACGCCCAATTTAACGTGAATTTCCACTGTCTCGTCGAATTTAGCTTTACTTGTTTTTGTACACATATCCATAGCTTCGTTTACTTCGAAGTATGTTTTTCCTTCAAATAGCTTACAGCTATCTACATATTTTTTACCATGTTTCATTTTAAAAATTCTCCTCCTAAATTGATAATACTTACTACACAGTATTACATAATGTGGTAATAAACGGATTTATACCTTTTGGTATTTAGAGCTCTTGCTCTTTTTTTCCTCCCACCGGGAGCGTAAAAGAATTAAGTTGACTTAAATTCTTTTTTGTTAATTTTGTCGCAATATAATTTTTATTATAAAAAACAAAAATCAGTCAACAACCTCAACACCCATACTGCGGCAAGTACCAGCAATCATGCTCATAGCTGTTTCTATGTTTGCTGCATTTAGGTCTGGCATTTTTGTCTCAGCGATTTTCTTGATTTGTTCTTTTGTAATTTTTGCTACTTTTGTTTTGTTTGGCACACCTGAACCACTCTCGATACCAATTGCTTTCTTAACAAGAACAGCAGCTGGTGGAGTTTTTGTTATAAATGAGAATGAACGGTCTGCATAAACAGTGATAACAACAGGTATAATCATACCTACATCGTTTTTTGTACGTTCATTGAACTCTTTTGTAAACGCCATTATGTTTACACCATGCTGACCCAGTGCAGGACCAACTGGTGGAGCCGGTGTTGCCTTTCCCGCAGGAATTTGTAATTTTATAAAGCCTACTACTTTTTGAGCCATTATAAGCACCTCCACTAATGATTTTTCATCATATTTAAAATTCTGTTATACAATCTCTTTGTCAATATCCATACTTTGTATAAATATTAAACATATAGTTAAAATATTAAAAAGTCGTATTTTATATGTTGTCAATATCTTTTAAATCCATATCCACAACAGAGTCTCTACCCATCATTGATACAACGATTTTTGCTGTACGAGTACTTAGGTCTATTGATTGTACTTTACCGATAAAGCCTTCAAACGCACCGTGTACAATTTTAACTGAATCGCCGACATCAAATGAATTTTTAATCTCTACTGTTTCGGTTTCTATACCAAAACGCGCAACTTCTTCATCTTTTAACGGAATGGGCTTTGTACCAGGACCCACGAAACCTGTTACTCCACGTATATTACGTACAATATACCAAGAGTCATCTGTCATTATCATTTTAATAAGGACATAACAAGGGAATAGTTTTCGTTCTATTTTCTTTTCCTTACCGTCCGCAATTTCGATAACTGTTTCGGTAGGGATTTTTACTTCGTGGATTAAATGATTTAGGTGGCGGTTCTCTACTGCTGTAATAATAGTATCCGCAACTTTATTCTCATATCCCGAATAAGTATGAATTACATACCATCTTGCTTCTTCTAACATAAAGTATTCCTCCTACCAAAGCACAATTAAAAAATTATAATCACACATTAATTCTTAACTTATTACAAAAGGTTAAACAATGTGTTTGTTGCTAAGTGGATTATAGAGTCAAGACCCCATATAAATACGCCACATACACCCACAAATGCCAGAACAACCAAGGTATTATTGAGGACTTGTTTTTTTGTAGGCCACACAACTTTTTTCATTTCACTCTTTACAGCTCTGAAAGAATGAGTTATACGTGCAAAAAAGCCGGGTTTACCGTCTTTTTTAATATTAGTATTAGCCATTTGGTCCTCCTTATTTTGTTTCTTTATGCTTTGTGTGTTTGCGGCAGAAACGACAATACTTACTCATTTCCAATCTGTCTGGATCGTTTTTCTTGTTTTTTGTTGTGTTGTAATTTCTTTGCTTGCATTCTTCACAAGCTAGTGTTATTTTTACTCGCATCTCGGCACCTCCTGATTTTTTCGGATATTTTTGCCTCCCTCTGAAATTTTGAGTTAATCTATTTTTGCGCATATTAAAAGGCACAAAAAATAAACCTCAAGAGAGGTATACTTATATTAGCACATAAAAAGGCTTTAAGTCAAGATATTTTTGATTTTTTTCCCTTTTTTTATAAATTTTATTAAAATTATCATATACGCAAGTTTTTTATCAGCTTTCTTTTGTTGGTTTTTGCTTTAATATCAGCTTTTTTCCCTTTTTTGCAAGAATAAAAAGCACTTTTGTTCTTTTTTTGTTTCATTTTTCTTTTTTCTGTGATATAATAAAAAAAGCAGAAAATTATCTGTCTGTTTTTTTGACAAAATATTTTCTACATATTATATAGTATTAAAATTAAAATAAGTAAAGCAAAGGATTTTATTATAATTATGAGAATACTCGGAATAGACCCCGGCTACGCAATAGTGGGCTTGGGAGTAATAGACTATATTCCACACAAGTTTAACGTAGTGTACTACGGCGCAATTTTTACCGAGGCAAAAACTCCGTTTGATACACGTCTCGGCGAAATATATACAGATATGATAAACGTAATTGAAAAAACAAAACCCGATATAATCAGTATAGAAAAACTGTTTTTTAATACCAACCAAAAGACAGGTATTGACGTTGCGCAGGCGCGTGGGGTAATTGTTCTTGCAGGACAGCAAAAAGGCATACCCATACACGAATATACGCCACTGCAAGTAAAGCAAAGCGTTGTAGGCTACGGCAGAGCGGAAAAACATCAGGTAATGGAGATGACAAAACAAATTCTTCATTTGAAATCTATGCCAAAACCCGATGATACAGCCGATGCCCTCGCCCTTGCAATATGCCATGCCCATACGCAATCATCACAACTTAATTATTTAAACAAACTTAACTTAATAAACAAACGATAATTAACACATAGGAGATTTTTTAATATGCTATACAGTTTAACAGGCAGTTTAACGCTTATTGACAATGAATTTGCAGTAATAGACGTAAACGGCGTAGGATATAGATGCCTTACAAGTACAAATTCACTTTCCCAACTGCCCAAAATAGGCTCAAAGGTTACTTTCTATACATACCTACACTTTAAGCAAGATGTTCTTGCGCTATTTGGATTTACCACGCAAAACGAACTTAATTTATTTAAAAAATTAATATCCGTATCAGGCGTAGGGCCAAAAGCCGCACTTTCCTTGCTTTCGGGAGTCCCAACCGACAGACTTATTATGTCGATAATGGCAGGTGACGAAAAAGCGCTGAAAGTACCGGGAGTAGGTGCTAAAACAGCGCAAAGAATAATACTTGAACTTAAAGACAAAATTTCAGGCGGAGAACTGACCACAAGTTTAACAGGCGTAACTATGTCGGATATTACACAAAGCGCCACTGATTTTTCGGCGCAGAGCGAAGCTATCTCAGCTCTTGTTTCTTTGGGGTACAGCCAAACCGATGCGGCTGTTGTAATATCAAAACTTGATACAAGCCTATCAGCAGAAGATATGATAAAACAGGGACTTAAAAAACTGGCTAAGTTATAAGTGAGAGGGTTAATATATGAGTTTATTTGACAGTGAAATGGATTTTGAAAACAGAATAGTTACTCCCGAATTTACAAACGAAGAACGGGATAATGAAAATAAGTTGCGTCCGAAAACACTTGACGAATATGTCGGACAAAAAAAGGCAAAAGAAAATCTTAAAATATTTATGGAAGCCGCAAAGCTACGCCACGAGGCTCTTGACCACGTTTTACTGTATGGGCCTCCCGGACTCGGCAAAACCACGCTTTCAACAATTATCGCATCTGAAATGGGGGTAAATATCCGTATAACATCGGGACCGGCAATCGAAAAACCGGGAGATTTGGCGGCGCTTCTCACAAATTTACAGGAAAACGATATTTTGTTCATTGACGAAATACACAGACTTAACCGCTCCGTTGAAGAAGTACTCTATCCCGCTATGGAAGATAACGCGCTGGATATAGTACTTGGAAAAGGACCTTCCGCAAGAAGTATACGTATAGATTTACCTCACTTTACGCTAATAGGGGCAACTACCCGCGCAGGACAGCTTTCTTCCCCGCTTCGTGACCGTTTCGGCGTCATTATGCGTTTGGAACTGTACACTGTCGAGGAACTTTCTCAAATTATCAAACGCAGCGCGAATATCCTTGAAATTCCATGTACCGATGAAGGCGCAACCGAGCTTGCAAGACGCAGTCGTGGTACGCCACGTATTGCAAACCGTTTTTTAAAACGTGTGCGGGACTTTGCAATGGTTTGCGGTAACGGAGAAATAGACAAAGAGACATCGGCAAATGCACTCGCAAGACTTGAAGTTGACTATATGGGGCTTGACAATATAGACAGACTTATCCTCAGAACAATAATAACAAGCTATGCAGGCGGGCCTGTCGGACTTGATACGCTTGCCGCCGCAGTCGGTGAGGAGAGCGTAACTATTGAGGACGTATACGAGCCGTATCTTATGCAAATAGGTTTTTTGAGCCGAACAGCCCGTGGCAGATGTGTAACAAATCTTGCCTATACCCATCTCGGTATCAAAAACCCCTCGCAAGATGACAATATACAAATGTCACTGTAATATTATAAAAAACAATAGGAGAAAATATGCTAACAGGAATTTTTGACAGTCACGCGCACTATGATGATGCTCGTTTCAATGAAGACCGAGACGAACTTTTATTATCTATGAAAAAAAACGGCGTAGACAATATTATGAATATAGGAGTGGATATACAAACATCTGAAAATTCGATTAAACTTGCGGAACAATATGACTTTATGTATTGTTCGGTAGGCGTTCACCCGTGGGTTGCAAACGATATTCCCGATAACTTTACGGAAAACATACGTGAAATGGCGAAAAACAAAAAAGTAAAAGCAATCGGCGAAATCGGTCTTGATTATCACTACGAAGACTATTCGGCAGAAAAACAGCAGGAAATTTTCAGAAAACAGCTTATACTTGCCCAAGAACTGAATTTACCGGTAATAATCCACAACAGAGATGCTCATTCTGACACTATGAATATACTTAAACAGCATAACGTAAAAGGTGTTGTGCATTGTTTCAGCGGTTCGGCAGAAATGGCGAAAGAACTTGTAAAAATGGGATTTTATATAGGCTTTACAGGCGTTATTACATTCAAAAACGCAAGACGCGCAGTGGAGGCTGTGAACGTTATACCACTTGACAGACTTCTTGTAGAAACAGACTGTCCGTATATGGCACCCGAACCAAACAGAGGAAAACGTTGCGACAGTACAATGCTCCCATACATCATAACAAAAATGGCAGAAATAAAAAACATATCTCCCGAAGAAATGACAAAAATTTCAGCCGAAAACACACGTAAAATATTTAATATTTAAAATAATAAAAAAGCTGATATATTGTAGATAATTTAAAGTCTATAATACATCAGCTTAATTTTTATATTCTATATTTATTATTAATAATCCATTTTTTCTTCCAAGTATTTAAGAAGCTCATTAACAGCTATTCTTTCTTGTTTCATAGAGTCTCTTTCACGGACTGTTACGCAACCGTCTGTTTCTGACTCAAAGTCATAAGTAATACAGAACGGTGTGCCTATTTCGTCTTGTCTGCGGTAACGTTTACCGATAGCGCCTGTTTCATCATAATCAACATTGAAATGTTTGGCAAGTTCGGCAAATACCTTTGTCGCGCCCTCTGAAAGTTTTTTGGACAGTGGCAAAACAGCCGCTTTTATAGGAGCAAGAGCAGGGTGTAGACGTAGTACTGTTCTTATATCTCCGCCTTCCAGTTCTTCTTCATCATAAGCTTCACATAGAAAAGCAAGAGCAACTCTGTCTGCGCCAAGCGACGGCTCTATTACATAAGGAATATATTTTTCGTTTGTTTCAGGGTCAAAGTATTCCATACTCTTTCCGGAATGTGTTTGATGCTGTGTCAAATCATAGTTTGTTCTGTCCGCTATGCCCCAAAGTTCACCCCAACCGAATGGGAACAAAAACTCAATATCTGTTGTGGCTTTTGAGTAGAAACAAAGTTCCTCCGGCTTGTGGTCACGAAGTTGCATATGTTCTTCTTTCATACCCAAGTTTAAAAGCCAATCTATACAGTATTGTCTCCAATATGCAAACCATTCTAGGTCTGTATCGGGTTTACAGAAAAATTCAAGTTCCATTTGCTCAAATTCTCTTGTACGGAATACGAAGTTACCCGGTGTAATCTCGTTGCGGAAAGATTTACCTACCTGCGCAATACCGAAAGGTACTTTTTTACGTGATGTTCTTTGTACGTTTTGGAAGTTTACAAATATACCCTGCGCTGTTTCCGGACGAAGATAAATTTCACTCTTTGCATCTTCTGTAACACCCTGAAAAGTTTTAAACATCAGGTTAAATTTACGGATATCTGTGAAATTTTCACTTCCACAGTTTGGACATTTAATGTGATTTTCTTTTATAAAATCAATCATTTGTTCATTTGACCAACCGTCAGCAGGCTCACCTGTAAAGTCCTCTATCAATTTATCTGCTCTGTGACGTGTTTTACAGTCTTTACAATCCATCAAAGGATCTGAAAATCCGCCAAGGTGACCTGACGCTACCCATACTTGCGGATTCATAAGGATTGCGCAGTCCAGACCAACATTGTGCGGGCTTTCCTGCACAAATTTTTTCCACCACGCTTTTTTAACATTGTTTTTGTATTCTACGCCAAGCGGGCCGTAATCCCATGTATTTGACAGACCTCCGTAAATTTCAGAACCTGAATATACAAAACCACGATTTTTGCAAAGAGCAACTATTTTTTCCATTGTCTTATCTGTATGATTCATTAAAATAATCTCCTATTCCTCGCAATGCGAAAATTATACAGTTTTGGGTGTTTCCGAAAACAAAGAAATTTAAGAATTTTCCGCAAGGAATATTCAGTTACAAGACAAAAAATACAGTAAATGTCATTCATTACGCGAAAACATAAACATTTCAACTTTGCAGAAACCCCTATTTTTTAAATCAAATTAATAATTACATAATTTACTTTATATTCTACCTTTTGTAACAATATATGTCAATAGTGACAATTATTAAAAACATTATTCATTGATATTTAAATTTAGGTTTGGCAAAAATATTATTATATATTAAAATCCAATTTTTTTTAGGAAATACTACAAATTTTATAATAATATTATAAAATTCATTGAAAAATTATGATATATAATATATACTGTTATTATATATATAAATTCTTTGTTTTATTTAAAAAGCTTTGAAAGGACACAAGATTAATGCAAAAACTATTCAAAAAAATAACTGTACAGAAAAAACTTGTTATATCTATGGGCATAATGCTATTACTTTTAATGATAGTCTCCGCAACATCAATGCTTACTTCACGATATCTTGTTGCAACAACGGAAGAATACTATATAAATGTAAATCAAAGTTTAACTATTATTGACAGAATAAAGTTTAATTCCAATATTATAGGCGACAACCTTTTAAACAAATCAGCCTCCAATGATAAAGCGATAACTCAGATTAAAAACGACGCTGACTTTATAATAAAAAATTATCCAAAGAGCAAAATCTCTCTGGCGTTGCAAAATGCTGTTGACGATTTTATGAACTCATATAACTCTGTAAGTAAACTTATAAATTCCAATGAAAAAGAAAAAGCCATTGCAGAATACAATATTCATTATAGTGGTAAACTAAAAAATTTAAATGACGTTTTGGACAACTGCTCGCAAACTTTACAAGATAATGTAGACAGTTTTTCCGCAAAAATACGCAATATTAAATTTATAATCGTAGTGACCTTAATAATTCTTACAATAATTTCTATATTGTCGGCAATTTATCTTATCACCATAATTAATAAAAGTATAGTTGACCCTATAAAAAACATACTGGATACAACAGAGAATATGGCAATCGGCAATTTTGCAATAAATATTTCCGTGGATACCGATTTTGACACAAAAGATGAAATTATAGAAACATCAAGAACATTTATCAAAATGACAAATAATATTAAAAATATTATTGAAGCTCTGTCAAATGCTCTTGAACAAATGGCAAACAGCAACTTTGACATAGAGCTGCAAAACACAGAAAATTTCGTCGGCGAATACGGAAAATTAAGTATCGCATTGAATAGCATCATACAAAATCAAAGTAAAACCATTGCGCAAATAAAGGATTTATCAAGCGATGTAACAGACACAGCGCAAAAACTTAATGATAACGCAGGCACTCTTATAGACAACACATATCAGCAATCAAATTCTGTTGAAGATATCAGCAACAACATAAAAAATATCAAAGAAGATGTAATAAACAATACGGAAAATGCCAAAAACGCATCTAAACTGGCTCACGAAGGAATGGAAAAAATCCTTTCAAGCTATGATGATATAATGAATATGGTTAGAGCAATGCAAAATATCTCCGAAAAATCAAAAAGTATTGCAAAAATTATAAAATCCATTGATAATATAGCATTTCAGACAAATATACTTGCGCTTAATGCGGCAATAGAGGCATCACGGGCAGGAGAAGCCGGCAAAGGATTTGCAGTAGTTTCCGAAGAAGTCCGCCAACTTGCGCAACTATCGGCAAATGAAGCTACAAATATAAACAAACTTGTACTGGACTCTATGCAGGCAGTCGATAATGGCTCTGAATTTGTAAATCTTACATCGGAATCTATACTAAACACCGCAGAAATAATGGAAACTCTTGTTTCACACATAGACGAAATAACAGACGTATCAGTAAAACAAGCTGATGCAATCAAAAAAATTGACAGCGCTGTTATAGATTTGAGCGGTGTTATGGATAATAATATGAAAACATCTACAAATAATACAGACAACAGTCAAATATTATCAAACAAAGCTGACTTACTTGATTCTATGATATCCAGCTATAAAGTAAAAGCAAACAACAGCTATGCTGACAGAATTATGGATATTTCAGATGATTTTGACTTTAATATTATTTATAATGATTATTATGATATCGCAGACAGTGAAGAAATTGCAAAAAGCAATTTTGAAGAAAGTACACTAACCGAAGATAATTATAATATATTTGAAAGCGAAAAAGACACACTAGATGATATTTTTTCAGTAAACGACGATATTTATGCCGAAAATAAAAATCTTACGGAAAATATCAGTAATTTAGAAAGTGATAAATATTCCGATGAAATTGCTCAAAATAATAAAGATAATATTATTTATGAAGATACAGACAATATAAACATATCAATAGACAATAATACTAACAGTATTCCGTATTCTGACAGCGATGAAAATAATATTGACACGCAAAACGGAATAGACAGTGACAGTGAAAATATTATCAATAATTATGATGCGTTTGAGCAAACTGTGGACACAGAAAACACGCAAAAAGCTAAACATACCGCAGAAACAAATGACGACACCGACATATTACTAAAAGAAGAAATAAAATATTTGGAAGAAAAAAACCTGTTGGATAATGATGAATAAATAAAAAATCCTCCTCTTTTATACAAAAGGGGAGGTAAGCGTGTAAAAAAAGGTATCGACTTCGCCATAATGACGAAGTCGATAAAAGTTTTACTCAATTTTTTTCAAAAAATTGCGGTTCTTAGGCAGAGCCTAAGACGTTTTCCGCAGAAAACGGAACGCTTTTGCCGTGCAAGCGCTTTTTTGAAGGTGAATTTTGGCATTTATGCCAAAAGAGGAAACTTTTTGCAAGAGAAAAAGTTTCTTTGAAAATCCCCCCTTTTGTGCATATTTTTCTGTCAATAGTGTTTTTTGACAGTCTGTCCTCCTCTTTTATACAAAAGGGAAGGTCTTATCAATTTTCTCAAATAAAGGACTGCTATCAATGGTTAAACTTATAAAAAATCTAATTGACAAATATAAAGAAATCATTTTATATTTAATCTTCGGAGTACTTACAACTGCCGTTAACTATATAATTTATTTTGTATTCAGCAATATTCTTTGCGTACATTATTTAATGTCAAATATAATCGCTTGGATACTTTCCGTAATATTTGCATATATTACCAACCGAATATATGTATTTAACAGTAAAAGCAAAGGCAAAAATAAAATAAATGAATTTATAACATTTGTGGGCGCAAGGGTTTTTTCAGGCATAATGGAAACAGTTATAATGTATGTAGGTGTAGATTTACTTAATATAAACGATTTAATAATAAAATTAACGGCAAATATACTTGTTATAATTTTAAACTATATATTCAGCAAATTATTTATATTTAAAAAATCCAAAAATAGCACTTGACATTGTTCTTCGACTTTGATATAATCTTTCAAAGATAAATGTAAGTTATTACCTTTTTCTTTAAAATATTCACCGTAACAATTTTGCTACGGTTATTTTTTTGCAATTTAATACTTGTATTTTATCATCTATAAAATTATATGAAAATTTAACAGGAGGCTAAAATGAGACAAATTTTTAAAAATGGTAATGTTTTCTTAAATAACAGTTTTTCTTTTGCCGATGTTGTCGTTGATAACGGTATAGTTATTTCTATCAGCCCTTCTGTTCCTGTTTCAGATTGTGATACTATTGTCAACTGTAAAGATAAATATTTAATTCCCGGTTTCGCAGATGTACATGTTCATTTGCGTGAACCGGGTTTTTTTTGCAAAGAAACAATAGCGACAGGTACAAAAGCAGGCGCAAGCGCCGGATACACCTCGGTTTGTTCTATGCCAAATCTTAATCCCCCACCCGATTCAAAAGAAAATCTGAGTATACAGACAGAAATTATAAAAAATACGGCAAATATAAACGTATATCCGTTTGCAACACTGACTAAGGGACAAACAGGCAGAGGAGACCTTGTAAATTACAGTGAACTGCAAAAATATGGAGCGGTTGGATTTTCCGATGATGGCAGAGGCGTGCAAAGCGCTGAAAAAATGCTTGCTATTATGCAAGAGATTAAAAAAACCGACGGAATAATCGCTGCACACTGCGAAGATGAAAGTTTACTTAACGGCGGATATATCCACGACGGAATATATGCAAAAAAGCACAACCACAAAGGAATATGCAGCGAAAGCGAATGGGGACAAATCAAGCGGGACTTGGCTCTTGTGGAGAAAACAGGTTGCAAATACCACGTTTGCCACATTTCCACCGCGCAATCAGTCGAATTAATAAGACAGGCGAAGGCAAAAGGCTTACCGGTGACTTGCGAGACAGGTCCGCACTATCTACTGCTATGCGATGAAGATTTGCAGGAAGACGGAAGATTTAAAATGAATCCGCCACTTCGTAGCAAAGAGGACAGACAAGCTCTGATAGAAGGTATATGCGACGGTACTATTGATGTGATAGCCACTGACCACGCGCCGCACACTGCCGAAGAAAAGAGCAGAGGACTTGAAAAAAGCGCTATGGGCGTAGTTGGACTTGAAACCGCTTTCCCCATTATGTACACCTATTTTGTAAAGAAAAATATAATTACACTTGAAAAATTAATTGAACTTATGTGCATAAACCCACGCAAAATATTTAAGCTTGACTGCGGACTGCAAATAGGCAAAGAATGTAATATGGCGGTTTTAGACCTAGACACAAAATATACAATAAATCCCGAAAACTTTTATTCAAAAGGACGCGCAACACCTTTTGCAAATATGGAAGTTTTCGGACAAAATATCAGAACAATCGTAAATGGGAGGACAGTATGGGAGAAAAATTTAACAGAAAATTAGTCTTGGAAAATGGCAAAGAATTTTTGGGATATGGTTTTGGCGCTAAAAACACAGACTGTGTAACTAATCTTATATTTAGCACAGGTGTCGTTGGCTATCAGGAGATACTGACAGATCCATCATACACAGGTCAAACAGTTGTTATGACTTATCCTCTTATTGGTAACTATGGCATTACTGACGAAGACAATGAATGTAACACACCATCAATAAGCGGTTTCGTTGTACGTGAATATTGCGACGAACCATCTAATTTCAGATTTACAAAGACTCTTTCCGAAGTAATGGAAGAACATAATATTGCAGGAATAAGCGGACTTGATACACGTTATCTTTCCGAAATAGTACGTGACAATGTAGGAATTCGCGGAATTATAACAGATATAAACACACCAACAGAAGAAGCTGTTGAAAAAATAAAAAACACAGAGATAAACCACAATGTAGTTGCGCAAATCAGCTGTAAAAAGAAATGGTATGCGCGTACAGCAAGACCTGAATACAACATTGTTGCTATTGACTGCGGTATCAAGCACAGCATAATCAAATGTTTAAATAAGAGAAGATGCAATGTTATAGTAGTACCATACAACACATCTGCCGAGGAAATTCTAAAACTCAACCCCGACGGTGTCATTATCTCAAACGGCGCCGGCTGTCCAAAAGATATTCCTTGCGTAATCGAAACAATAAAGGAATTAAAAGGAAAAGCGCCAATGTTTGGTATAGCTTTGGGTTATAGACTTATTGCAAATGCTTATGAATTAAAGCTTGAAAAAATGGAACAAGCGCACATTGGCGGCAGCTTTCCTATAAAGAACGTACTGACAAATAAAGTTACAATGTCATCACAAGGTCATAGCTATGCTGTAAACGCAGACAGCCTAAACAGACATAATCTAACGCTTACCCACATAAATGTTATTGACAAAACAGTTGAAGGTATATGTGACGGACAAAATAAAGTTATGGCTGTTGAATTTCAGCCGGAAGGAGCTCCGGGTGTGCGTGACAATGAATATTTATTTGATGAATTTTTGGATATGATTAAAAAATAAGTTATTTTTAAATACTTATCGGAATTATAGAATAGGAGAATGAAAATATATGCCAAAGAGAACAGATATAAAAAAAGTACTTGTTATAGGTTCAGGCCCTATTGTTATAGGACAGGCGGCAGAGTTTGACTATGCGGGAACACAAGCCTGTCTTGCCCTAAAAGAAGAAGGCTACGAAGTAGTGCTTATAAACAGTAACCCTGCCACAATAATGACAGATACGCATATTGCAGATAAAGTATATATGGAACCGCTTGACCTTGAATATGTTGCAAAAATTATCCGTTACGAACGTCCTGATGCGATTGTTCCAGGACTGGGCGGACAAACAGGACTAAACCTTGCAGTAAAACTTGCAAAAAAAGGCGTATTAGATGAATGTAATGTAAAAATACTTGGCACAAGCTTTGAAAGTATCGAGAGAGCCGAAGACAGAGAACTGTTTAAAGAGCTTTGCGAAAAAATAGGCGAGCCTGTTATACAATCCGAAATTGCGGAAAGTATGGAGGAGGTTCTAAGAGCCGCCAACAATATAGGCTATCCGCTTGTTCTCCGTCCTGCGTTTACGCTTGGCGGCACAGGTGGCGGTTTTGCCGAAAACGAAGAAGAACTGCTTGAAGTTGCAAAAAATGCCCTAAGTCTGTCTCCTGTACATCAGGTATTGGTTGAAAAGAGCATAAAAGGATACAAAGAAATAGAATTTGAAGTTATGCGTGACCGAAACGACACAGCCATTGCAATATGCAGTATGGAAAACATTGACCCTGTTGGCATACATACAGGTGACAGCCTTGTTGTCGCACCATCTCAAACTCTTACGGACAAAGAATACAATATGCTACGTGACAGCGCATTGAAGATAATAAGAGAACTTAAAATCGAGGGTGGTTGTAATGTTCAGTTTGCCCTTGACCCACATTCTTTCGATTATTTCCTAATTGAAGTAAATCCACGCGTATCACGTTCTTCTGCGCTTGCGTCAAAAGCCACGGGCTATCCGATAGCGCGTGTTACAGCAAAAGTTGCGGTAGGTCTTACCCTCGATGAAATTATGCTTTCAACAGTACCTGCCTGTTGCGAACCGTCAGTTGACTATGTCGTACTGAAAGCGCCACGTTTCCCATTCGATAAATTCCCCGGCGCGTCAAACAAACTTTCAACACAGATGAAAGCCACAGGCGAAGTTATGTCAATAGGCAGAACTATCGAAGAAAGCCTACTAAAAGCCGTACGCTCGCTTGAAACAGGCGTTTGCCATATTTACAGCAAAAAATTCGATAATATGAGCGACACACAAATAAAAGAATATATCGCAGACGGTACAGACGACAGACTGTATGCAATAGCAGAACTTATCCGTCGCAATAATGACGATTTAATAAGCATATATAACATAACAAAAATAGATATGCTTTTCCTTACAAAAATCAAGAACATTGTTTTACAGGAAATTAAACTAAAAAATAATATAAATGATATAGAAACGCTGAAAGAAAGCAAAAAAATGGGTATCAGCGACAAATATATCGGACAGCTTTGGGGACTTTCGGAAATTGAAGTATATAACCTAAGAAAAGAAAACAATATCAGACCTGTATACAAAATGATTGATACTTGTAGCGGAGCATTCAAAGGATATGTGCCATTCTTTTACAGTACATACGAAGAACATAATGAGACTGTTGTTACAGATAACAAGAAAATTATAGTTTTAGGTTCTGGTCCTATCCGTATAGGACAGGGCGTGGAGTTTGACTATTCAACAGTACACGCAATATGGGCAATTCGTGAGGCAGGTTACGAAGCTATAATCATAAACAATAACCCCGAAACAGTTTCAACAGACTACACAACCAGTGACAAACTGTATTTTGAACCGCTTACAATCGAAGATGTTATGAACATTATTGATATAGAAAAACCAATAGGTGTGGTTGTTTCACTTGGCGGACAAACAGCAATTAATCTTGCAGATAAACTTGATAAACTAAACGTAAATATAATCGGAACAGACGTTGTAGCTATTGAACGCGCCGAAAACCGTGACAGCTTTGAAAAAATTATGCAAGAGCTGAAAATTCCACAACCAAAAGGCGAGGCGGTTACAAATATTGAAGAGGGCGTACGTGTAGCAAGTAAAATAGGCTATCCTGTGCTTGTCCGTCCGTCTTATGTTTTGGGCGGTCGCGCTATGCAGATAGTGGCAAATGAAAACGAACTACGCAAATACTTACAGACAGCCGTTGAAATTAACACAGAACAACCGGTTCTTGTTGATAAATACATTCGTGGTAAAGAACTTGAAACAGATGCAATTTGCGACGGTACAGATGTGTTTATCCCCGGAATAATGGAGCTTGTCGAAAGAACAGGCGTACACTCAGGCGACAGTATCAGCGTATATCCTACGTACAGCGTTTCACAAAAAGTAAAAGACACTATCATTGACTACACCGTTAAACTTGGTCTTGGCATAGGTATCAGAGGACTATATAACATACAATTCATTGTTGATAACAATGAAAATGTGTATGTAATCGAGGTAAATCCACGTTCATCCCGTACTGTACCGTTCCTAAGCAAATCGACAGGCGTGCAAATGGCAAAAATCGCAACAAACGTAATGCTCGGCAAATCACTTAAAGAGCAAGGCATAACACAAGTTTGCCATACGGAGAAAAAACGTTGGTATGTAAAAGTTCCTTCATTCTCATTCTCGAAAATACGAGGACTTGACGCATACCTATCCCCTGAAATGAAGTCTACCGGCGAAGCGATAGGCTATGACAAAGAGCTAAACCGCGCGCTTTACAAAGCACTGCAAGCAAGCGGTATGAATGTTTCAAACTACGGTACTATCTTTGTAACCATTGCCGATGAAGACAAAGAGGAGGCGCTTCCTCTTGTAAGAAGATTCTATAACTTAGGCTTTAATATAGAAGCTACAATGGGTTCTGCCGAATTTTTAAAACAACATAACATTAAAACCCGCGCAAAGAAAAAGATTAGCGAGGGCAGTAACGAAATACTTGACTCCCTACGCAAAGGACACGTAGCTTATGTTATCAATACATCGGGACACTCGCACAACGAAGCAAAAGACGGCTTTATTATAAGAAGAACAGCGGTTGAAAACAATGTGCCTATGTTCACTTCACTTGAAACCGTACGGGTTCTTCTCAATGTACTTGAAGAAATAACAATGAGCGTTTCCACTATTGATGCGGAATAATTATCACAAAAAAATATATCCGGTTGGGAATTGTCCTTACCGGATATTCTATAAAGAGGGGGTTTCATATTTTGGAAATCAGACAAATTTTTACAATATCCGAAAATGAAAATATTGCAAAAAATGTTTACAAAATGGTGCTTTTGGGTAATACAACCGCTTTTACACGCGCAGGGCAATTTGTAAATATAAGTTTGCAAGGTAAATATTTGCGTAGACCTATATCTGTGTGTCACAAAGACAAAGACAGCCTTACATTAATCTATAAAGTTGTCGGAGAAGGCACAGAGCAAATGTCAAAAATGCAAAACGGTGACAAACTTGACCTACTTGTAGCGCTTGGCAATGGTTTTGATACAGATATAGACTGCCAAAAGCCACTTCTTATCGGAGGAGGTGTCGGTGTGCCTCCACTCTATGATGTTGCGCTAAACTTTATTAACAAAGGCATAACTCCCACTGTAATACTTGGATTTAATAACAAAGAGGAAATCTTTTATGAAAATGAGTTCAAAGAACTTGGCGCAAACGTATATGTATCAACAGTAAACGGTGAATACGGCGTAAAAGGTTTTGTTACCGACTGCATAAAAAACGAAAATATTGAATATGACTATTACTTTACCTGTGGTCCTGAACCTATGCTGAAAGCTATACACAGCGCCTGTAACACAAAGGGACAATTAAGCTTTGAAGAACGTATGGGTTGTGGCTTTGGCGCATGTATGGGTTGTAGTTGCAAAACAAAATACGGCAACAAACGTATATGCAAAGACGGCCCTATTTTGACAAGTGAGGAGGTTATTTGGTAATGAATAAAGATTTATCCGTAAATTTATCGGGACTTCACCTAGACAATCCAATTATCCCTGCAAGCGGTACTTTCGGCTTCGGCAAAGAGTTTAAAGACTACTATGATATAAATATCCTAGGTAGCTTTTCATTCAAAGGAACAACCGCCGAAGAACGTTTCGGCAATCCTACGCCACGTATTGCCGAGTGTAGCAGCGGAATGTTAAATTCGGTCGGACTGCAAAATAACGGTATTGACTATGTTATAGAAAAACAACTGCCTGAGCTTAAAACATATTTTAATAAAAAAGTAATTGCCAATATATCCGGTTTTTCAAAAGAAGAATATGTAAAATGCTGTCAAATGATAGACAAAGAGGAACAGGTCGGTATAATTGAAGTTAATGTGAGCTGTCCGAATGTACACAATGGCGGTATGGCTTTCGGAACATCGGCAGAAAGCGCCGCAGAAGTAACAAGAGCGGTAAAAGCTGTTACCACAAAGCCTGTATATATAAAGCTAAGTCCAAACGTAACAGATATAGTAAGTATTGCAAAAGCCTGCGAAGATGCAGGCGCAGACGGTATCAGCCTTATAAATACGCTCCTTGGTATGCGGATAGACTTAAACAAAAGAAAGCCTATTCTTGCAAATAAAATGGGGGGTTTTTCCGGCCCTGCCATTTTCCCGATAGCTGTGCGTATGGTCTATCAGGTTTCAAAAGCCGTAAAAATCCCTGTAATGGGTATGGGTGGCGTAACAACAGCTCGCGACGTTATAGAAATGATGATGGCAGGCGCTACCGCCGTACAGGTAGGCGCGGCAAACCTTGTAAATCCATACGCTTGTAAGGAAATAATAGACAAATTGCCTTTGGAAATGGAAAAACTCGGCATAGAAAAACTATCGGATATAATCGGAATATGTGAATAAAATGAATATTAAGATAAACGGAGGAATAGCGTAATGGAAAATAACAGAGATGTAATAATAGCTTGCGACTTCAAAAACGAAGCAGAAGTTATGAACTTTTTGGATAAATTTGAAGGCGTGGAAAAACCTTTTGTAAAAATAGGTATGGAACTTTTTTATGGCGCAGGGCCTGATATCGTAAGAAAAATTAAGGCGCGTGGGCATAAAATATTTCTTGATTTAAAACTACACGATATTCCAAATACAGTAAAAAAAGCTATGGCAGTGCTTTCATCACTTGACGTTGATATATGCAACTTACACGCGGCAGGCACAAAAGAAATGATGACAGCGGCGCTTGAAGGTTTAACCCGTCCAGACGGCACACGTCCTCTGCTTATTGCCGTAACGCAACTTACATCAACAAGCGAAGAACGTATGCAAAAAGAACTGCTTATCAACGAAACAATAGAAAATACTGTTATAAAATACGCGCAAAACGCAAAAGAGGCGGGACTTGACGGTGTAGTTTGTTCACCGCTGGAAGCAGAACTTGTTAAAAAGAACTGTGGAAAAGAGTTTTTAACAGTAACACCGGGTATCCGTTTTGCAGACGGAGAAGTCGGTGACCAAGTAAGAATAACCACTCCCAAGCGGGCAAAAGAAATCGGTTCGGACTATATAGTTGTAGGCAGACCAATAACAGCCTCCGAAGACCCCGTTGCCGCATACAGAAGATGTGTGGAAGAATTTTGCAAATAAAGTTTATTGACTAAAAACATAAAATTAATTACAATCTATTTATAAAGAGGGTATTTAAAATGAAAAATATAGGTACGCAAAAAATAATAACCGACAGATTGATTTTAAGAAGATTTACAGAGACTGACGCAGAAAATATGTACAAAAACTGGGCGTCGGACAGCGAAGTTACCAAATATTTACGTTGGGAAGCGCATAAAAATATTAACATAACAAGAAACCTTTTAAACTTGTGGGCACAGGAATATAAATCCGACAATAATTATCAGTGGGCAATAGAACTGAAAGAAATAGGAGAGGTAATAGGTTCTATCAGCGTAGTAAATCTTGACGAAAAACAAAGTATGGTTGAAATCGGCTATTGTATCGGCAAGACTTTTTGGTACAACGGATATACCGCAGAGGCGCTGTCCGCTGTAATAAAATTTTTCTTTGAAGAAGCCGATGTAATGGAAGTACGGGCAAAACACGACACACGAAATATTAATTCGGGTAAGGTTATGCAAAAATGCGGTATGACTTTTATCTGCGCAGGCAAAGACACCAATAATCAGGGCGAATGTGAAACAAAGATATACAGTATAATTAATGAAAAAGGAGAAAAACACAATGACAATAACAAGAGATGAAATAGCGAAGGGCTTACTTTCAATAGGCGCAGTTTTTCTAAGACCGGACGAACCGTTTACATGGGCAAGCGGAATAAAAAGCCCTATCTACTGTGACAACAGACTGACCCTTACAGCGCCCGAAGTCCGTACAAAAGTTGAAACAGGACTAAGCGAACTCATAAAAGAATATTTTCCAAGCGCCGAAGTGCTTATGGGAACAAGCACAGCGGGTATAGCGCACGCGGCTATTACAGCCGATTACCTTGATATGCCAATGGGTTATGTACGTTCAGGCGCAAAAGACCATGGAAGAACAAACCAAATAGAAGGTAAACTTGAAAAAGGTCAAAAAGTTGTGGTTGTTGAAGATTTAATTTCAACAGGCGGAAGTGTAATCGAAGTAGTAAACGTATTGCGTGAGGCAGGCGCTGACGTTTTGGGTGTAGTAAGCATATTTACTTACGGTATGCAAAAGGGACTTGACAGACTAAAAGAAGCAAATGTAACAAATATTTCACTATGCAACCTAGATGTACTTTTGGAAGTAGCCGCAAACGAAAACTATATAAAAGCCGAAGATATTGAAAGAATAAAAAAATTCAGAGACAATCCAAGTGACGAAAGCTGGATAAAATAATACATAAAAAAGACTTTTTATGATTAAGTTTAAACCTATCATAAAAAGTCTTTTTGCTTTATTCTATAATATAAATTCCGTTAACAACTCAGTTGTTATAGAATGCGCTTATTGCTTTGTATGTCATATATACGTCTGTTTTTGAAACAACTTCAAATGGCGCGTGCATTGACAAAACTGGAACACCTAGGTCTATTGTATCAATATTGTGCGCAGATACATATTTTGCAACTGTACCGCCGCCACCTTGATCAACTTTACCAAGTTCGCCTGTTTGCCAAATAACGCCCGCTTCATCAAAAATATTGCGGAAGAATGAAACTGTTTCCGCTGTCGCATCGTTTGTGCCGCTCTTTCCACGAGAACCTGTATATTTTGTCAATACTACGCCTTTATTGATGTATGCGGCATTGTTCTTTTCAATTACGTCAGGGAAGTTTGGATCAACAGCGGCATTAACGTCGCTTGACAAACATTTTGATTTTGCCAAAACGTGACGAAGCGCAACGCCTTGACTCTCTGCCAAATCTTCAATAAAGTCGATAAAGAACATACTTGCCATACCTGTCGTACCGTCAGAACCAACTTCTTCTTTATCCGCAAATACTGTTACTGTTGTATGCTTTGGCGCTTTTACCTCTACTTCGCTCATCAGTATTGGGTATGCGCAAACTCTGTCATCGTGACCGTAAGCGCCTATCATACTTCTGTCAAAACCAATATCACGAGCCTCAAAAGCAGGAACAGCCGTAAGCTCTGCTGATAAGAAATCGCTCTCTACAATACCGTATTTCTCAAATAGGATATTGGCAATATTTAGTTTAACTTTTTCTGATACTTTGTCATCTTTGAATGGGTAAGAACCAATCAAAATATTCAGTTGTTCACCGCTTATTATTTGCATAGCGTTTTTTGACATTTGGTCAGACGCTAGGTGTGGCAGTAGATCTGTTACGCAGAAAACAGGGTCTGCTTTATCATCGCCTATTCTTACTTTTACAACACTGCCGTCAGCTTTATAAACTACACCGTGTAGTGACAAAGGCATAGCTGTCCATTGATATTTTTTAATACCGCCATAGTAGTGTGTTTTAAAATATGCCAACTCTTTGTCTTCATACAGTGGTCTTGGTTTTAAATCAAGACGTGGGCTGTCTATGTGGCTTGCCGCTATATATACGCCTTCCGAAACAGGCAATGTGCCGAATGTTGTCATAATAAGACTCTTGTTGCGGTTGTTTACGTACACTTTGTCACCGGCATTATATTTCTTTCCAAATTCATATTCTTTATAACCCAGTGATTTTATGTATTCTACTGTATAATCAACAACTTCATACTCTGTTTTTCCGGCATCAATAAATTTTTTGTAGCCTTTATTAAAATCAAATACTTTTTTCATTTCTTTTTCATCAAGAACTACTGCCGCATCTTTTTGTTTATACAAAAGTTTTTCTTGCAATAGTTCACCGGCTGTTTTTTTCTTTTCCATATTATTTTTCCTCCCATATATTTTTTATATATTAAAATGTGGTTTTACACATAATTAATAATCATTTCATTCCGTATATTTCTCTGTATATTTCCATAGTCCGCATAACCTTTATCACATATTGGTTCGTATCTTTAAAGGGTATAACGTCAAGCGTCTTTCCGTCTGATGAATACTCTTTGTTTTTTAGCCATTTTTTCACATTGCCAAACCCCGCATGATATGCGCAAAGCACCTCTTTTGTATTTACAAATTCATCATACAATAATTTTAAAATATAGCAGCCATAATATATATTTTTTTGTGGGTTAAATAATATATCCTCACTTACCGTATCTTTTTCGCCCAAACGGTAACGTACCCAGTCCAATGTATCGGGTGTTATCTGCATAAGCCCTTTTGCCCCTACATAAGATACGGCTTTCGGATCAAAACCACTTTCAGAACGTATTACAGCATATACAAGAGAGGGCGAAAGTCCCGTCTTTTCTATGCTGTCATCTATATAATCACTGTATTTTACAGGATATACCACACGCAAATAGATGTGCATTGAAAAAAATAATATAAAGAAACTAAAAATTACTGCTAAAATTATATATGGAAGTTTTAATTTACTTACTCTATATATTACTGCCTCTTCCTTTCTGTATATGATGTTTTCCCACAAAATATTTACGGTTTTTTTATATTATCCGAATTAAAAATTATATATTTAATTTTGACATCAGGCTTATAATAGATTTTGCCAAATCCTGCTTATCCCCCGAATTATCAATTATATAATCTGAGTGTTTCATAAAGAAATCCTCTGTAAACTGTGAATTCATACGTTTTGTAGCCATTTCGGGAGTTATATTGTCCCTTTCCAATATACGCGCAAATCTGATTGTTTCGTCTGCAACAACAACCACTATCAAATCACAAAATTTATCGCAACCGCTTTCAAAAAGTGTCGGCGCATCAATTACTATCGCTTTGACACCTTCGTTTTTATATTGTTCCACTTGATTTTTTATTTCATCAATAATATATGGAAACATTATATCATTCATTTTGTTTAATTTCTCGTGGTCTGAAAAAACTATTTCAGCAAGTTTTTTTCTATTTAAACTGCCGTCTTCATCTATAATCAAAGGTGAAAATTCTATTGCAAGTTTAACGAGACATTCGCTGCCGTTAACAACAACTGTACGCGCGAGTTTATCACAATCTATTACCTTTATATCTTCTTTTTGGCTAAGTATATATGAAACCGTACTTTTGCCTGCGCCTGTTTGACCTGTCAAACCGATAACCAACTTAATCAACTCCTTTTTTTACAGTTCTGTTATGTTAAATGCGCAACTACGTATAAGTCTATTATATACAGCAAGTCCGACATCATTCATCGATGGCGCGTGTATATATATTTTGCTGATATTTTCTATATCATTTGTTTGACGGAGAACTGCAAATATATTGTGCGCCTGTGTAGTATGGTCATCTACCTTACCATAAGATATGGCATTATTTTCTATAAATTCAATATCTTCATCAAAACATATAACATATACATTTTTATCTTTTTGTTGTTCTTTTTTTACAAAATCACAAAAACTTTTTGTATTTGCCTTTACCAAAACGCAATCGGCATTCGGAGCATAATGTTTATACTTCATTCCGGGGGAGCTTGCCTTTTCATTATCGGCTATTATATTTAAAACACCCTTATCTATCTGCAAATTAGGTAAATATTGTAACAGCATTTCGTATGTTATACCACCGGGACGCAGTATGCGTGGTTCATTTTTATCAAGTAAAAGTACCGTAGACTCCACGCCAACCAGACTATCAAAACTGTTTATTATTGCATCTACCCTCCCCATCATATCACTTTTGCAGTGCAAAAATGTTGTGGGACTTGGCGAACCCGATAAATTTGCCGAAGGAGCCGCAATAGGTACGCCTGCTCTTTTTATTATTTCTCTTGCAATTTCATTTTGCGGTATGCGTATTGCCACTGTATCAAGTCCGCCCGATGTTATATACGGTATCCTTTGGCTCTTTGGCAAAATTACCGTAAGCGCCCCCGGCCAAAACTTTTCTGCCAATGTATAAAGAATATCAGGTATTTCTGTCACAAGCGGTTCTATATCTTTGACATCTGATATATGAACAATCAGCGGATTATCGGAAGGTCTACCCTTTGCAACGAATATATTTTTAACAGCCGATTCATCAAACGCATTTGCGCCAAGTCCGTAAACTGTCTCTGTCGGGAAAATAACTGTCTTTCCCTCTCTTAATAATTTCGCCGCAATATCTATGCTGTCACTGTCTTTTTCTATATCAAAAGCATCGAGAATTTGTGTTGTCATTATTAACTATCGCCTCCGCTTGCCAACTTTTCGGCTTGATAAAATGTTATCAGCGGTTCTATAACTTCGTCCAATCCACCGTCAAGTACATTATCCAGTTTATAGAGCGTAAGGTTAATTCTGTGGTCTGTAACACGGCTCTGCGGATAGTTATATGTTCTTATTCTCTCATTACGGTTACCACTGCCTACCTGCGCCTTTCTTTCTCCCGCTATTTTTTCGTCTTGCTCCTGTTGTTTTATTTCAAACAAACGTGAACGAAGTATACGCAGCGCCTTGTCTTTATTTTTAAACTGACTTCTTTCGTCCTGACACTCTACAACCATACCGCTTGGTAGGTGTGTTACACGTATAGCGGAGCTAGTTTTATTTATGTGCTGTCCGCCTGCGCCGCTCGAACGAAACGTATCTATCTTCAAATCTTTCGGATCTATGGTAAGCTCAACTTCTTCGGCTTCGGGAAGAACAGCAACCGTAACCGTTGATGTGTGTATTCTGCCCTGTGTCTCTGTCTCCGGTACACGTTGCACCCTATGCACACCACTTTCATATTTTAACTTTGAGTAAGCGCCGCTGCCTGTTATCGAAAAGCTTATTTCTTTTATACCGCCCAATTCGGTTTCATTGAGGCTCAGCACTTCTACTGTCCAACGTTTGCTCTCTGCATACATAGAATACATACGAAACAGTGAATTTGCGAACAGCGCCGCCTCATCTCCGCCTGCGCCGCCACGAATTTCAACAATTACGTTTTTGTCATCATTGGGGTCTTTTGGTATCAATAAAATTTTAAGCTCTTGCGACAAGGTTTCCATATCCTTTTTTGCCTGCGCAAAGTCTTCTTCTGCCATTTCCCTGAAATCTTTATCGAGACCACCCGCATCGAGCATTTCTTTTAAATCATTATATTCTTTATCGGCTTTTTTATATTCACGATACTTTTCAACTATCGGAGTCAAATCACTGTACTCTTTCATAAGCGTACGATACTTATTATTGTCATTTACCGTATCAGGCTGTGACAAAACCAAGCTGAGTTCGTCATATCGCATTTCTGTTGTTCTCAATTTATCAAACATATATTAAAATTCCTTTCGTTATAGCAAATTATTTTTATTGGAGTTCAGATATTTAAATTTGCTACAATGAATTACTATGGATTTTTTTAATATTATGCTCTACTTTTTTTCTCGGTAACATAATTAAATGACCGCATTTTTTACATTCTATTTTAAAATCCATTCCTACTCGGCGAACAATAAACATATTACAACCGCAAGGATGAGTTTTTTTCATTTCCAGTATATCACCAACCACAATATCCATATTGCTCCTCCTTTCGCATTTCTTTTTTATGGAAATCTATACCTTAGTAGTATAACAGATATTGAAGTATATTTTCAAGCAATATTATAATTTTATATAAAAAATTTGTTTACTTTGACAAAGAACAAAAAAATTTATTAAAGCTGACTTGTGGTATAGACTGAAATATAATATTTTCTTTTACAAAATTTATTTGTAAAAAATAAAAAGTCTTGATATTTTAAATACCAAGACTCCATATAAAAATAAATTATCTTTTATTGATTTTATAGACGAAATTCTCCTTATAACTTTTTGCAAATCTTTATTAAAGTATGAAAAAAGCCTGTATTTTCAAGGACTTTCCCGTTTCTGCCCATATCTTATTATACATTTGCATAAACCGTAAGTTGTCGTTACAAACAATTACATAACTCAATAATATTCTTAACAATATAATCCGGCTTTTCATCATCTCCGGTTATTTGCCAATAACCGCCAAAACCTTGTTTTACCCATATTGTTCGCATTCCCATTTTTTTAGCCGGCGCAATATCATTATCTATTCTATCTCCAATCATTATTGCTTTATCAGCCTTACAATTAGCCCTTTGTAAAGCAATTTCAAAAATTTTAGGATTTGGTTTCGATACCCCTTCTTCTGCCGAAGCGATAACTAAATCAATATATTTCATAATCCCCCATTTTTCCAATCTGCTTTTTGTTCCAAATGATTGATTGGCAATAATACCAATATGATACTTTTTATTTAATACTTCAAGACAATAGGGAACATCTTTGTATAATATTTCGTCTTCGACATACCATTTCCTTTTAGGAAGATTGTATTTTATTCCCAATTCAATATCGCCCTTTTTATTTTGTTTATAATAATCTAATGCTTCATCATAAATAAAAGTGTATTCTAAATTTGTAAGTTCTGCTATATCACGAAAAATATGTTCATAAACCAAATGCTCATCAACAAGCGTTGAACCAACATCAAAAAATATCCATTCTATATTTTCAAACATAATTTTACCCTTCAAATTTGTAAATTTGTCTATTTAGATTATATCGCTCATATATATTTTTTCTATCGTTCCCCTATCTGTATAAATGGTATTCACTTATATCTGTCTGTATCTTTTTATTTTGTTATGGGAAATAGGTGGCGATATTGTGGAGCAAACCGTAAAAATTTAAATTATTATTTAATACTTATTATAATATATCAAAACATAAAAAAACGTGAACAAGTTTTTTGTTCACGTTCGCTGTTGGTGGGAATTACAGGGCTCGAACCTGTGACCCCCTGCTTGTAAGGCAGGTGCTCTCCCAGCTGAGCTAAACTCCCACATAGATATAAAAAAAGACTTCTGGGGAAGTCAATCTTAAAAATTATTTAATGGAGCGGGTTACGAGGCTCGAACTCGCTACCTCCACCTTGGCAAGGTGGCGC
>JAHHTQ010000011.1 GCA_020024555.1 Angelakisella sp. | reverse complement strand
GGACCCGCAAGGCAGCCTGACCATCAGCCTGGGCCACCCCCAGCCGGACAAGCTGACCTTTACCCTGTCTGACGCGATGGGCCGTATCCTGATGGACGAGCCGCAGACCATCCTGCAACAGTATCTGGACACGCTCAAGGGACAGTATTCCCATATCCTGATTGATTGTCAGACCTCTCTGGGTATGCTCACAGTCAATGCGCTGGCAGCTGCAAACAAGATCATAATCCCCGTCCAGGCGGAGTATTTGCCCGCCAAAGGTCTGGAGCAGCTGCTTATCACTGTCAGTAGAGTAAAGCGGCAGATCAATCCCAAGCTCCAGATTGACGGTATCCTGCTGACGATGGTGGACAACCGCACCAACTTTGCCAAGGAAATCGCCGCCCTGCTGCGGGAGACACGGCAGCAAAATCAAGGTGTTCGGCACGAAAATTCCCTATTCCGTTCGGGCAAAAGAAATCAGTGCCGAAGGCAAGAGTATTTTTGCCCATGACCCTAATGGCAAAGTGGCTGAGGGGTACAAAAATCTCACAAAGGAGGTGTTGAAACTTGAAAAGCAGCGTGAAAAAAATAGAGCTGGCATCGGTAGATGATTTGTTCTCCACTGAGGAAAGCCGTGCGGATGACCAGAGAGAGCGAGTGCAGGAAATCCCTCTTTCAGAGCTGCATCCCTTCAAAAACCACCCTTTCAAAGTCAAGGATGACGAAGCCATGATGGACACCGCCGAAAGCATCAAGCAATATGGTGTGCTGGTTTCGGCGATTGCAAGACCGGACCCGGAGGGCGGCTATGAATTAGTAGCTGGACACAGGCGGCACAGAGCCAGCGAACTGGCTAAGAAAGAAACCATGCCGGTCATTGTCCTGGATTTGGATGATGATGCCGCTACTATCATCATGGTGGACAGCAACTTGCAGCGTGAAAGCCTGCTCCCCAGTGAGAGAGCTTTTGCCTATAAGATGAAACTGGATGCAATGAAACGACAGGCCGGTAGGCCAACAAAAGAAAATTGTTCCCAAGTTGGGAACGATTTTGGGAAGAAGTCTAGCGAACTGTTAGCTGAGCAGGTTGGGCAGAGTAAAAATCTCCCTCAATCCGGCATATGAGCTGTCGTTCCTGAAAAAAGAGGAACAGACCCAGCTTTTGGACGCGATGGATAGCGAACAGGCTACTCCCTCGCTCACCCAGGCTCAGCGGCTCAAAAAATTCATCCAGGAATGGCATTTATCTATTGATGTAATGCGAGCCATCATAGGCGAGGAAAAGAAAAGCAATCTTGACCGGGTAACTTTCACATTCGACACCCTGCGAAAGTATTTTCCCAGGAGCTACACGCCCCAGCGGATGCAGGAAACCATTATCAAGCTGCTGGAGGCGTGGCAGAAGAAGCTCCAGAGAGATCAGGAGCGATTAAAGGAGCAGTCTATGAGGGATATTTCAGCCCGTGAGCTGAAAGGACACAACATTCTTGCCGTGGAGCGTTTTCAGGACAACACCCGCCGGATGATTGAGTTTTCTGTCCTGCGTTCCTGTGCCTACGGCAGTCTCGGTGATGAAATGCGGCTGTTTTTTACGGAGGACGGCTATCAGGCCGCCCTCCTGAGCCAGCAGCGCTGGGAAATCAAAATTAAGCGGTACGCCCGTATTATCGAGGGACACATCCTCAATTTTAAGCTGGACAAGCGCCGCCACCATTCATAAATAAGTCATTACTGCGAAAGGAAAGAATTGAAATGTGTACCGTAAAGGAAATCCAGGAAGCAATCCGGGAGGATTACCATTCCCAGCATGATATGGAATCCGGCGAGATTGACCGTATTCTGTAAACTCTGCCATTCTCTCAGGGAAATGACCTGTTGGACAAACCGCCCATCCCGAAGCGCCCCTACCGGCGCAGAAAAAGTGAACAAAACAGCTGACTGCCACAATTCTTTTTACAGGATTGTTGCTTTTTGTATAACAAAACCACTGGTTAGACCAGTGGTTCAAAAAAGCTTAAGCGAAGAGGACGACAAAAAAACTCCCTTTGTGTATAATATAAGTACGGTCTGCAAGCTGTACAAAAAACACAAAGGGAGGACATTTAGAATGAGTCTAAATGATATAAATAGTTTATCACATACAAAATGGAACTGCAAGTATCATATAGTATTTGCACCAAAATATAGGAGGAAAGTATTTTACAAAGAAAAGAGAGAGGCAGTAGGAAAGATATTAAGACAATTATGTGAATGGAAAGGAGTAAAAATAGTGGAGGCAGAAGTATGTCCAGACCATGTACATATGTTGGTAGAAATACCACCTAAATTAGCGGTATCAAGTTTCATGGGATATTTAAAAGGGAAAAGCAGTACGATGTTATATGAGCAATTCGGCGAATTAAAATACAAATATCGTAATCGAGAATTTTGGTGTAGGGGATATTATGTAGATACAGCAGGAAAAAATACGAGCCGAATTGCGGAGTATATAAAGAATCAATTAAAAGAAGATGAGTTAGGAGAACAATTAACATTTGGAGATAAAGCTCCATTTGTAAAATAAAGCCTATTGCAACTGGCAGATCGTATTACACGTTTTACGTGTCGCAAAGAACAGAGGGCTATGCCCGCATATGAAAAAACCCCAGTTTGAATGGGGGATGTTTATTACTCTCAAATATCCGTAAAAACTGCCTTGACCAATGTTTTGACCAATACGAATTTTAAAAAGCGATTAATCAGCTCATTTTGACCAATAAATAGCAAAAAATCGGCGTGTAGAAATTCACGTTTTCTGTGCGCCGAAAGTTTTTTTGTTTTACTTTTTTAATTTATATTGTTTATGTTAGAAAAACTGGAATAGGTTTGACACGTTACTTCTCTATGTCATTAAGACTTTGCCTAATTGGGTTGGAAGGATTACACACCTCATAATAATTATCGCCAATAATAATATAGGATTTATCACCTCTGTAATCATAAGTGAATGCTTCTTTACCATTTACAACAAAAGTAAATGCTGCATTACCTTCTACGGCTTCAATATCTTCTGACGATATGGCTTCATGTAGAATTTCTAAATCATAAAACCATTGGTAAATAGGGGCTGTTTTCAGCATGCTATCTTCGTTATATTTCTCAGATCCAAATTCAATAGCTTCAGATTTCCCACATACAAAATGATTTATGACGATATGGTATGTAGGCTCCGGAAAGTTGTACACACTAGAAATGTCTTCTGTATCTCGAATTTCATATGGTGAAACATCTTCATTTTCACCGCAACCAGCAAAGGCAAACACCATAACCATAACCAAGAGTAATGATAAAATCTTTTTTATAAAAATCACTCCTTCTGAAAATATCTAAAACTTCATTTTCTTCCATTATATCACTAAAAAACAGTTTGTCTATAAACTTTTTTTGCAAAATACAAAATATAATCTAATAAAAAGCACATAAGCCACCCTCACAGATGGCTTTGTTATCGTTATATTCTACTTTTTATCCTACTGCACTTGTCAGTATACTGCTCATTGTGTTCGCTGCTTTACTTGTGATTCTGTTGTTACATGAGTGTAAGTATCAAGTGTAAATCCCGCTGAAAAATGTCCCAACATTCCTGATACCGTCTTTACATCTACTCCGTTTTGTAAGGCAAGTGTTGCGAATGTGTGCCTTAAATCGTGGAAGAGTATCTTCGGTAGCCCCGCTCTTTTGAGTACTCTCCCAAGCATATTGTTTACACTGTGTGGCGATATTGGTTCACCCTTTTCGTTGTGGAATACGAATTCGCCGTTTTCTTTGCCTTTCTGTTTCTTTAAAACCTCTATTACATCGTCACCTATCGAGATTGTTCGGTATGCGTGTTTCGTCTTTAATGGCGACTCTATCGTCTTTCCGTTTATTCGCATTATTTGTTGTCGAACAGTTATTGTTTTGCTTTCAAAGTCTATGTTTTCCCACTTTAATTCTAACAGTTCCCCTCGTCTTAGTCCAGTTGCGAGGTCAAGATAATACAGCTCGAATACTCCTGATTTATCGGCTTCTGCGAATAATTATTTTAACTGACTCTGCGTTAATGTATGCATTTCTTTTTCTTCTTGCTTTGGTAGTGCGCAAGCCTTTGATACATTCATATGGACGGAACAAAGTATATAATCGTCCCGATGATTGCTTTAAAAATGTTTTTTTGTAACAATCCAAAATGCGTGAAATTTTCTTTTCGCAAAATGCAAATAATTGTAATTCCCAATCCAGCTACGCCAAATTGTGCTCCTGCATGAAGTAATAATCTTGGAACAACGAAAATATTGCTGTTCGCAACAAAACTCATTAGTTGTTTCCCCGTTGCAGCGTAAAATAGGAAAACTCTCAATGTTACCAAAGCTATAATCCAAATATCTATTTCTAATCTTTTTTGTTCCTCTGAAAGTTGTAGTTTCTTCATATATGCTCTTTAAATTCCAAGTTTTCGTTGCTTCCAATGTCTCCGTAAGACCGTAAGTTTCAATCACTATAATCCCTCATTTTGATTCTATAATTGAATTAAATGTGAACTTATTTGTGGTTTAATTGATACACCATTCCATTTATAGTCATATAACTCAATATCATCAGGAGTAACTGATAAGTACTCTCCCTCCATCCCACAAATTCTCATCTCGCTATCATCGATTTCTATGTACGCACTCATCGCCTGTTTATATTGAAGCATGCCATGTAAATAAGAATACTTTTCTTGCAATACTTTTGAACGAGCTATTTGCCTACCTACCCATGCATAATTCGCAGAATTAACCGTCAGATAAGATATTCCGTCTACCAAAGAATAATGATCTCCATGGTCATGCCCATTCATACAAAGCAATACTTGATTTTCCGCAAATAACTTTCGGATATCCTCACGATTATTGACACCCCTTGTTCCAAAATCATTTACAAGACTATGATGTGAAAAGATTACACTTTTCATGCCATCTCTTAATTCCTCTTGTAACCATCGTATCTCTTCCGCCGGAACAATTGGATATACGGAAGAACTCTTTTTATAGTTATTTTTATAGTATACCTCTTCTTGCTCATCATTTCGCATATAGCACGTGTTCAAAAAAATCAGTTTGTATCCATTACATATTACAGAATAATATGGCTTACTCATTGAAAAAAATTCTAATATTTCACTTAATTTACAATCATCTGTTTCATGATTCCCAATAACACTATAAAAGGGTATACCTAACGAATTAAACTTCTCCAATACCTTCTGATTTTCATTTACAGGATTGCATAAATCACCTAACGAAACAATAAAATCCAACTCTTTCTTTCGAGCCTTCGATAATATATCCTCTATTCTTTTATCCCCATCTGCCACTTCATCATAGTGCAAATCACTAAATACAAGAAATTTAATCATATTATATTCATCGCTCCATAAAATTCTGATATGTCTAACACTTTGTTAGTACCATTATATCATACCGCTTTATTCTGATTAAAAATCATTCTATAAAATTTCCCCGCACCTGACATAGTTTCTTGTTCAATGACAGATCCATCAATTATAAAACCCGCTTTTTCATAACATGCAATAGCACGCTGATTCCATGTACGTACTTCCAGATACATAGGCTTATTGCCATATAGCTTTTTGAGATTTGCTAGGCAATCCGAATAATTTTCTGTCCATATCCATGTCCGCAAGCATTAGGTATAACTCCAATTCCTAGAAACACTTCATGCGGTTCTTCTAAAATGTTCATAAATCCAATAAGTGTGTCGTCATCGTAATAAGAATAATAATTATTTATACACCTTGGATTTCTGAAGGCAATACGTTTTTCTATCTTACCACTAAAAATACAACTTGTCTATAAAATTCTTTTAGAATAATATAACTTCATTTTTGTATTTAAAGATACAAGCCACCCTCACGGATGGCTTTGTTATCGTATTTCTTCTCTTTTATCCTACCGCACTTGTCAATATGCTACTCAATCTTAAAAACTGAATGTATTTATCGAACAAAACTTTCAATCTATAAGGAGGCGAGCCTCCTTATATACGATTACATATACTTCTACAACAATCAAAGAATACAATTTAAAACAAAACTGACTCCACTCTCCACTTGAAAAGCGAAGTCAATATATTGCTTAAATTTTATTTTCTACCATAAGTAGTCTCTTTTTGTACTGTCTACACAAATTGTGGTGGTACATTCGTGTTTAAGGGCTTTTCTTTTACTTCTAAATATCCGTAAAAACTGCCTTGACCAATGTTTCAACCAATACAAATTTTAAAATACGATAAATAGGCTCATTTTGACTGAGTATAGCAAAAAAATCGGCGTGCAGAAATTTATATTTTCTGCACGCCTTAACTTTTTATTTTGGTTTTAAATCTTGAATAAATATATCATCTGTTAGACAAATCTGAATAGGGTGAACACTTACTCGTTTTTGCTATCAATAAAATATGCGATAATAGAAAGCAATACAGCGATACCACCGCCACAATACGCAAAGAAATTGTTGCTACTGATACTCAATCCAAGCAACCCAATACAAATTGCAATAATTCCAAGTTTAATACCTTTCATTTGAATAATCTCCTCTCTGCCATTTATTTGTTAATAAAATCAAAATTTATCTAATATTTTTCTTTATCTTATCACAAAAGACACAACTTGTCTATAAAAACCTCTACAAAAATACAACGTTTTTTTGTTGTAAAACACATAAGCCACCCTCACAGATAGAGTATAGTGGCTGTCGTTTACCCTCATTTGAGGTTTGAGAGTAGTGTAAATTCATAGGTAAGTAAAACATATAGCACAAACAGTAGCTTTTTTGGTATGCTGCCCATTTGTGCTAAAATAAATTCAGAGAGTAGAGTGTCATACTTATCGGAGTATTTTGAACAGATTGAGAGGAAACTATGTATGGAATTAATAGAGAGATATATAACCAAAGAATGTCGCTTGAGGAAGTTTTCTGATGATTACATTTGGGCTTAATCTCATCGGCTGGGGCAGTTGTGTCGTACTGAGCCATATTTTTGACTGAACTGTAAATCATCTGCTTTTACGGGTATTTTTTGTTGTTGGCGGTTTTTCTCATACGGTAGCATCTTATCCTGTGCTACGGAAAAGAAAGTATGTTAGCAGTTTTAAAGAATGGTTTAAACAGGCATTTGATGTAAAACACAGTATATTTACTTATGCCTGTGTGTTGCTTTTCGTAGCTATTTATTATCTTCTCGGCTGTATTATCAATGGTGTTGATATTATGAGCTTTTTTTGATATCATCTTAAAAAGTCCAAAAAAGCTTGGTACTGCCGTGCTTTGTGAACGAGGTGATATCACCCTTTTATCTTGCTCAACTATTATCGGTGTTTGCTTGCTCCGAAATTAACTGAGATTTTGCCATAATTTTTCTTATTTCTGTTTTTATAGTTTTTCTTCACGGCTTGGTTTAGGTCTCAATTTAAAGATTTTGTCCTAAGTTTTAAACGTACTTTCATTTTGGATACTCTTTAAGTTTTTCAAATAGTGTAGTCAATAATCGTTTCCTTGAATTTGTGACTTCTTATTACAAATAGTATTGTGTTTTATTGCGTATACCTCGTTTGAGAGTAGACCTCACCTTTTCTTTTCTCTGTTTTTAATTCTCTCTAATTCTTTCAAATATCTTCTCTACGCTATCGCTAATTTACTTGTTTTTGAAAGCCTTACACAGTGGCACACAGTTCTCTACACGAGCGAATTAAGAGAATTTTATTTGTAATAATTTTAATATTTTTAATATTACAAAAACTCCACCTTTTTAAAATGGAGTTTTTGTATTTTTTATATAGATAGTTTTAGATGATCCAAAATTTTTTTAAAATATTTATTATCTAAGCTTTTGAGAGCATTTTCTTCATTATCTTTAATAGAATACGATAAAAATAAAACATATTGACAAAATGCAGAAATAGCTACATCTAAACAGAAGTCATTGTAGTTAATTTTAAAATTTGAATTGACTTTCATTTCTGAATAATAACTTCGTAAAAATGAATCTGCCGAATCTGATGAAATACTTAATTTATTTTCCATGTCATAAACATAAGCAAATCTGGCTAAATCCATAAAATACGGTAATATTTGAGCATATTCCCAGTCTATAATATTTATTTTTTCATCATCTATAAAAACATTTATTGGTAAAAAATCATCATGTATTAATGTCAGTGGTACTTCAAAAAATCTATTTTCAACATAAGTAAAAATTAAATCATAGTCTTTATAATATGTTTTCACTCTATTCATATGTTTTTTTATATGATTTTCAAAATAATCAATTAATCTTTCAGTTTTATTTGGCTTTTCTAAGTAAAATGACTGTATCCTTCCTAAAGCTTTTCCTATTCTTTCTGCATCTCCCTGATTACAACCTCTTGCATCAGTTCCGTTAAGAAAAGGCATTTGTACATAATAATCACCATTTACCTCAAAGCTATCCAATATTTTAGGCACTGAAAAGTTATAATTTTTGAAATATTTATTATAAGTAACAATATCACCATTTTCTTTATTGGACTTTTTCAAAACCGTTTTTATTTTACTATTTATTAAATAAACATCATATATTTTATCAAGTTTCGTATCAACAAATCTAAAAATATTACTATTTAGATCTATATCACACTTTTGTAAAACAGGCGAAATATCTTCTTTTTCTTCTTTTGTTATTAGACGATACTCATTCATTTTAAATCACCTCTATATTTTTCAAACTGACATTTGTTATGATTATAACATAATATGAATCTCTATTCAATAAAATACGTTCGCTACTTCTTACATTATCAATAAATACACTTTTAAGACTTATTTAGAAGTTGAAATTTTGGCTTTTTAATGGTTTAATAGCAAAAGAATAAAAATAGTGGGGGTTCGACATCAACTTTGGTAAATATTGCGGGTTCTACAAAAACCGTATCTGATTCCCCAAGTTCAAAGGTACTGCGTTCCACCACTTCCTAAGGACGAATATCAAAAACGCTTTGGTATACGTGGTTTTCCATATGTACGTCTATTTAATATTTTAGGGAATTCAAACAATGTTATCGGAAATTCTTTGTTCCATAGCATATTGTAAAGAGTTTTGGCGCAAGAAATTTCATTCTTGGGGAAGATTTGCATAGCGTTCGCATATCATACACATACATCAAAAGGCTAAGTCTAATTTCTAATTTGTCCAATCCTTTCACTATGGCTATTTTTTGTGTTCAATTTCATTTTACAATTTACCTATTTTTTTATTAAGGGGTTTTTATTTCATAATCCAATTCTTTTATTATATTATTGTTATAATATAATTTTACTTTTCCTTTGCCTGCTTCGCTGGACCTAATGTAAAATCCGCCGAATCCTCCTTTTAAACTTATAATATTGGGGCCGATTAACTCAATATTTCCGCTTGTTTCAATTACGATAGGTTCATTGAAATAAGATAAGTGATTATTTACCTGATTTACAGCTTCAATCGTAACAGAAGCTACATCGTATGATTTATCTTCGGTTAATATCTGTGTATCTGTGTTAATCTTAAAAAACAGTTCTTTAAATTTTTCTATTTTTATTTCTTTGACAACCTGATTGTTTTTAAATCCTTTGATTGTATAATCGTATGTGTTTCCACCCCACCAACTTACCGTATTTTCAATAAAAATAGGCGGGTGTTTCAAATATTTATATTCTTCGCATGGGTAAAATTCATTTATAAATTCATTATTTTTATAGAGAGCTATTTTATCACAATTCGTCATTACAATAATATCCTTTACTATTGCCGCAGGGTATTCGCCAATATCCATACTGCTGTTTATTTCAAGAATATCTCTGCTATCCGATTGTGATGCGTATATATATGCCGCATTTTTTTTATTTCTGAATATATCAAGCACACCATGATAACAAATTTGGTCTCCGCTTCCAAAATCTTTATGCGTATTGTAGTCTGCCATACACCAACCGAAACTTCCCGCGTGTTCTGTGGATTTGTTGACATCATTGAGCACCTTACAATGTCTCTTTATATGATTTGTTCTATGAATTTCATCGTCAAATATTTTGGTAGGATACATATGTCCGCAATATTCGGTAATAAGCAATGCTTTTTCTGTATCGTTGGTTATCTTGTGTCTTGGTCTGATACCTTCGTTGTCACCTTTATGTATAAAATCATTCATAGTGTATACATCTTCAAGAATTTCGCTGTTTTCAATACATCTAACGCCTCCGATTAAACGTGTATCGTCCAGTTCTCTTGCCAAATTATTGGTACGGGTATATAAATCGTGGTTGTCGTCACTTTCATTAATACGAACACCCCACATAAATATGGACGGGTGATTTCTGTATTGAAGTACCATTTCACGAACATTTTCAACGGCAATATCCTGCCAATCGGCATCTCCTATATATTGCCAACCGGGAATTTCTGTAAATACAAGAAGTCCTATTCTATCACATTCGTCAATGAAATCTTGACTGTTTGGATAATGGCTGGTACGTACTGCGTTAAGTCCCAATTCATATTTTAATATTTTTGCGTCCAATTTTTGAACTCTGCTTGGCATAGCATAGCCTACATACGCAAATGATTGATGACGGTTTAGTCCCCTTATTTTAATAAGTTCATTGTTTATATATATACCGTTAATATCGCTCCTTATACTTCTAAATCCGACATTTACGCTGTATATGTCAATTATATTTCCGTCTTCCAAAAGTTCTATTGTCAAAGTATAAAGATTAGGAGAGTCTATGCTCCACAAATTAACGTTTAAATCTTTGAAACTGTATTTATCCTTAATTTCAAAGGTTTCCGAAATATCGGAAATTGATATTTTTATCTTTTGATTTGGTTTTGTATTATGATAAGTCATATCCAATGTAAGTGTTTTGTCCATATCGGCTTTTACAAAAACATCTTTTATAAAACTTTTGTTTTTAATTTCAAGATATGTATCACGGTATATTCCGCCGTATGTCAAATAATCAATGACATTTCCAAAGGGAGGTATATTGAGAGTTTCATAGCTATTAAGTCTCACAATAATTTTTATAATGTCATTTTTATATTTATCGTCAATATGTACTTTAAATCCTGTATATCCGCTTTTGTGTGTTGCGGTAAGTTGACCGTTTATGAATACATCGCTGTAATGCGCATTACCATCAAAACAGAGGTAACATTCTTTGTCCTTATAATCGCTTAAATCCAATTCAGTGTAATATGTTGATAACATTTGATAATCAGTGTTATTTACATAATTCAAAGGTATTTCTTTAACAGTATGCGGTATCCTGATTTTTACAAATTCGCTTACATTAACATTATTAAAATATTCCGTCTTAAAATTGTCTTTGAAATACCAACTGTCATTTAAATATTTACGCATCTGAAAATTCCCCCAATTTTATTTATTTTTATGATATCCACCAAGTTCCGTCAGTAGTATAATTTAAAGTCCCTATTTCTTCTGATAAAACATTACCTTCAAAATCTCTGATTACAATTTTTTCATAATATTTATAATTATCGGTGGGACAATTATTGTCATTATCCCACCCTTCTTCAATCCAAACTTCACAATATACTTTATCATCATCAATTAATACCATACTTTCGTGTTTGCCTAATGAAAATGAAATTTTTTCCGGATAGTAACAATTAAATATATTGTCTTGGCTGATAATATGAATTTTTTCACCCGCAAGATGTAAATTATATAGATTCACTTCTTTTATTGACAGTTCTGTTACTGTTTCAGGTATATTATTAGGGAAATATTTATATAAAACTATCTTTTGTTCATTATAATCGCATTTTAAAAAATAGTAATATCCGTCAAAATATCTTGGTTTACCATAAACAACATTTTTCTTCTTTTTAAAAGGAATATACACATTTCCATTTGTGAAATCATAAAAACTAATTACAGAGCCTCGATAACCGCCGTGTTTGGACAATTCAATCAAATCATAGAAATCAACCGTATCACTCAAAGCAAACGCAAGTCTGTTTTGACCATTTATTTCCTCTATACTTACGCCTTCAACATTATCAAACCTTTTAATCATATAAATATCTCCTTACAAAATCTTATCTGTTCTTGATTTTATCACATAAATATCTTATTAATTATTTTTACTTTATTAAAATACTTTAAACATTGCAAATTATAAGATAAAACGGTAGTTGTCTTTACCATTTAAAATCTGATACAATTAATTTTTCACTACCTAAATTTTCATTTATTCCATAAATATATTTACAAAAAAATTGTTAGAATATTTATATTATTATATTATTAGAAAAAATCCATAAATTACTATTATAAAAACAGCAATTTATGGACTGAATTATTTATTTGCTTTTTATCAAACGTCCGCCGTAAACAAATAAGTTTACAAAACCGAACATACCCGATAATATAAAAAGAACAGGTATGCTGTAATTATGTATTTGTTCTTCAAGTAAAGATTGCGCAGAAGTTCCTATTGCGGAAGAAATTGATGTGGCAATACCGACAAGTCCTGATGTTATACCTACATAGGCAGTTTTCATATTTTGCGGACTTGATTCATACTGTAAATTCATACTTGCGATACCTGCCCCACCGGCGCACGCAGATGTAACAATCATTAAAAGTGGCGCAAATATACGGGCAAGACCTATTGGTACGAACGCCCAGCCCAAAGTACATATAAGGGAGACGCCGGTTGTCATTATAAGTATCCTTGCCCACGTGGAACGTTCCGAATACTTTCCCCAAAACCAAGTTCCCATCATACCGACAACTGATGCGATTACACCCATAGATGTAATAAACGTATGGCTTAAATTCAAAACATATAACTGATAAATCATCAAAAACGGCGCTACTATACCTCCTGTTAAACCTGTTATTACACTGTATAACAGTACCGGTCTGTAATGCGTATCTTTTATCGGCAATATCAAATCCTTTAAACTCATGTTAAGCGTTGTTGATATAGGGGCTTCGTATGTTTCTGCAATTAAAATCAAATCTATTACAGTCAGTATAACACAGACAGCGCCTATAATTAAATATCCTTGCATTGCTCTCCCAACAGAAATATAGTAATCAACTGTTTTACCAAGAATAGGCATAGCTAAACTGCACACGCAAGCGCCTATTATATTTCTTTTTGCAAAATATCTACCGTTTGCCCTTTGCGGAGCTATATCTATAACCATACTTGTAAGCCCAGGAGTTACAAAGCCTGCCGACAGAAAACCAATGATATATAACAATATTACTGCGGTTAATTGCAAATTTTTTCCATCTGCAAAAAGCGGTACCAAAAAACATAATGATACAGACAACCTAAAAAACAGGCATAAAAGCCAAATTGAAAATTTACGTTGTTTTAACCGTTCAAACAAAAATGGTGAGAAAATTTGAAGAACGCAACCTAATTGCGGAATCATAGATACATAAGCGCATAAAGTTATCGACGCGCCTAACTGAGTTAAATATCCCGTCAAAAAATTGCTTGTTCCAATTGAAAAAATTATTGACGCAACAGCATTTTCTATTATTAAAATACGTCTACTGTAAATTAAATCTTTTTCGGTTGGATTGACTGTCGGAAAAAATTTTCGATATATTTTCATATTCTGCACCAATTATCTACATTCACATTGTCACACGGTTACGTAAATAGTCAGCGTAAGCTACAATCAATTTTGTAAGGCGAGCCATACCGTTTTCGTTACTTACCTGTCTCCATAGTTTTTGATATGACGCAAACCAATTTTCAAGTTCCTGCGCCAAGACAACGCCATCACAAGATTTCGCGTCAAAATCATATTTATCCACCGCTATATATGTAGCTATATTGTTCCATATTCTTATACCGTCTGCAACAGTACACAAAATGCCATAGATACTTTTTTTGTTTTCTGGCATATTTTTAATGGTTTCCGTTAATTTTAATAACGCATCATTCATTGCGCTATTTGCCTTTTCTACATTTTCTACTTTTACATTTTTAAAGATTTCCGCTTTTTTATCTTCATTGTTTTCTTCAATCCATTTAACTGCATAGTGCCATTCATATACTTCATTATCCGACAGTTCTACCATTTCGGAAACAAATTTCTCCGATATATCGGAATACTCAAAGAAAGAAATAAGTTTATTGGTTTCTTCAAAATCTATATCTTTGGAATTCCACGAAAAAGCCGCGCCGTAAATTATTCCGGGAACAGAAAGCCGCGGATCGTTAATATGACTGTAATCGCCCCAATCTGTGTTAAGTAGTCCTATTGCGCCATACTTTTGCGCATGTTTTGACATAACATTAATATTGCTGTATCCATTGTAAATTAACGGTATCCATCTATTCCATGAGCAAACTCCCGGACAAGCATATTGAGTCGCTCCTGTCTCCGCTATACAGCGAATTTCATCTTCCCTTTGGTTCGGCAAATATCCCCAGTTAAGACAAATTGTCTCTTTTGGCAGTTCCTTGCAGGCATCGGGAAAACGCCACATAATATCTCCCCAGAACATAGGCGTTACGCCCTGTTCCACAAGAAATTCGCACAATTCTTTGACATGCGCAAGATACAGACTACGCTCGCCTTTTTCATCTGCAAGTTTTTTACTTCTGCCTTTACCCAAATCGAAAGTTTCATCGGCGCAAATATTAAACTTATTTGAAGTAAACAGAGCGCGATACTCTGTTATCAAACCTTTGATAAAATCCAGTATTTTATCATTTGATACGTTTAACGTATGATGTTCGCCCGCATAGGTAAAGCTAAACGGTATTTTTTCCGAATCTTCAAGTTCGCAAAAATCGCAATATGTTTTTGTACTGAGTATTTTATACATATGTCCGAAAGTTGACAGCGAAGGCACAAGTTCTATATGTCTTGCTCTGCAATAAGCGTCAAGTTCCATAATTTCTTCCGGAGTCAGTGGAACATCATCTCTCCATGCCTCCGATAAATCTCTGAAAAGGTAAGTATGTTCAATATACAGTTGCCACTCGTTGATTTTATATTTACACAGTAAATCCGCATATTTTTTAAGAGTTTCAAGTGTTGGTATTCTGCCACGGGAAACATCAAGATAATATCCGCGGTTTTTTATTTCCGGATAGTCTTCAATTTCAAGACCTGTCACCTTTGCGCCATAACGCTTAATTATTTGACAAATTGTTTGCACTCCGTTACAAACAGCCTCGTCATCACCGCCAAAAAGTCTTATATTCTCACTGTCAACAGTTATTTTGTAATGGCAGCTTTCCAGAGCATTACATTCCTCAATAACAATATCACCCTTGCGAAAATCTCCACGTCTCACTGTTAAATGTAGTCCTGTATGCTCCTCTATGCTTTCCTGTAACATTTTTGCATATAAAAGAGCCTGTGGCTTGGTATTTTTCAAAATAATTTCAGTATTATATTTAATTAGAAAATAATTTTCATTAAATGTTATTTTTTGTGGTTGTGGTAAGAAATTCATAATATTATCCACCTTTTTTATCATAATATTTTTAATATTTTATGTGGCTGTATCAGTATGCGGAAAAACTCCGCATACTGATATATTTTTGGTAATATAATTATTTTGTTATGCGGATTGTTTTTACTTCGTAAGGTTTCAGTGTAAAGCTGATATTACCGTCACTTACAAGTAGCTCTTGTTCTGTATTTTCCATTAGATTACATTCTTCCGCTTTTGTAAACGGTAAGTTCCATTTCAGTTTTACCGGTGTAAGAGCATTTTCACACTCAAACACACGCACAATATAACCATTTTTATCTTCTGCCTGTTTAACTGTTTCAATTATTGCGTTTGGATAATTTACGCTTGCAAGTGAAAAACTTTCGTTTTCTTTACCACCGCAAACTGCAAATGCAGGTTGATTTAGGAAGTACGCCTCTTTAACTGTGCCAGAAGCTTTCCAGTTATCTTTGTGCGGATACAGCGAATATGTAAAGAAGTGCATCTCTTGGTCGGTTGTTGGGTTTGGTTCAATACCTGATTTTATCAGTGTCAGTCCTATATTGCTGTCATTAATTGAATGCCCGTATTTGCAGTCGTTAAGTAAACTTACGCCATAATGACCTTCGGACAAGTCAACCCATTTTTGACCGCAACTTTCAAATCTTGCCTTATCCCAACTTGTATTTGTGTGTGTCTTTCTCTTCAAATTACCAAACTGAATGTCGAATGTTGCCTCATCTGTGTGAATATTTACAGGGAAGTGTACTTTTAACAAATGCTGATGTTCTTTCCAATCCACAACTGTTTCAAAATCTATTCTACGGCTGTTCGCATAGAAATGTATCTTTTGTTTTATAACAGAATTGCTTACGTTTCTCTCTATATAGAGCGTAGCCGATACATTACCTATATCTTTCCACTCCATAATTTGAACATCGTCTACTTTCCAGAATTTTTCTGTATAGTAAATGTCAATATCCCAGTTATCATAGTAGATAGGCTTGTCTTCATACATACAAAATTCGTTTGCCAATTTATCAGCTTGCAAAACTTCACGTTCGCACTCTTTGTCATATATGCGTTTAATCAAACCTTTTTCGTCAAATTCAACCGTATAGAATGGTGTTTCCAAATGACAGTTATCTACAAGTTCAAAAGCCGATTTTTCATTATTCGACTTTGTTGGCATAAACGTTTTATAACCCTTTGGAGGTAAATTGTTAAGATACGCAACGCTTCCGTCTGCTGTTTTTTGAACAGGATAAACTTTTCCTGTTTCGTCTTGCAACGCTTCCACATCTTTACAATCTATTGTAACAATATCATCACGTGTAAAACCTGTCGTATTGTATACTGTAATACCGTCACCACTGCCTGTTATGGCTTTTAAACGTTCTTCTTTTAGAGCGTCTGTTTTTTCTTTCATTTCAGCGTACTCTCGTTTTGTAACTTCGTATACTTCTTTTATTGATGAACCCGGCAGTATGTCGTGAAATTGATTAATCAAGATGCCTTTCCACAGTTTATCTATATCGGCTGTCGGATACTCAACAAGTTTGTCTGCAAGCACAGACAAAAGTTCCAAATCCATCATATTAAATTCTGCTTTGCGGTTAGAGCGTTTATTTCTTGCCATTGATGTATATGTGCCACGGTGATACTCAAAATAAAGTTCGCCTTCCCAAGTAGGCAGACGCTTGTTGCCCTCTACTCTTTCGCTCAGTTCATCAAAATACTTACGTGAAAATTCCTGACGTACTTTCGGGAGTCCTACTATGCCCTTTTCCATACGTTTTGATGTTTCAAGCATTTCACGTGTCGGACCACCGCCACCGTCGCCATAACCGTAAGAAATAAGAATATCGTTATTTATATCTTTGTTTTGATAGCGTTGCCAACCGCCTATAATTGCATCTGGGTGTAGCATACCGTTATATGTTGTGAAGAAATTATCTACGCTTTGTCCTACGCCAAGCGTTGTTACAAGGTGTGTCAAAATTTCCGTACCGTCTATGCCTCTCCACTTAAACGTATCGTAAGGCATTTTATTGAATTGATTCCACGCAAGTTTGGTTGTCATAAAATAATCAATTCCGCTTTTTTTCATAATCTGTGGTAATGCTCCCGAATAACCAAATACATCGGGCAACCACAATATTCTGTTATCCACACCGAATTCTTCTTTAAAGAAACGTTTTCCGTATAGGAACTGACGAACAAGACTTTCACCCGATGTTAAGTTGCAGTCTGCCTCAACCCACATTCCGCCTTCCGGTTCCCAGCGTTTTTCACGAACTCTTTCTTTTACCTGCTCGTAAAGCTCAGGATAGCGTTCCTTTAAAAACTCATACAACTGCGGTTGGCTTGACATAAATTTATAGTTTGGATATTCTTCCATTAATTTAAGAACAGTCGCAAAACTACGCGCAACTTTTTCTCTTGTTTGCGCAACAGTCCACCACCACGCAACATCTATATGGGTATGTCCTATACAGGTAGCAATCACTTCATCATTGCCAACAAGTTTTGTATATAGTTCTTCCGCCAAAAACTCACGTGTTTCTTTTACCGATTGATAAAAACTTTCACTGTACGGCGCGCGTAAATCCAACAGGTTAATCGCATCATTCAAAACTTTTTCCAATGTTCGTTTAGATGCGCTGTCTTTTTCAAAGCGTGGGAAAGCGCTTAGCGGAACATATAAATCATAGTAAAGCCCTTCTATTTCGGCATCTATTTCGCACATATCCAATATCAAATTAAACTCAGTATGCAGTATTCCCGTATACGCCTGCAACTCCAAAGTATATTTAGTACCCTCAACCGCGCATCGTTCAAGCAGTACATGTCTGTGGTTCATATCTATACCTTGTACGGCTTTTCCGTTTACAAACAGTAAAAATTGCGGATTTTTCGCATCGTCCCATTCATCAATTTGCGTGCAAACGTGTAACCACAAAGATTTTCCGTTAAATTCAGGAGAAACAGTGTATTCACACTTAAACCAGTAGTGCTTATCAGGGCCATACCAATGCATTGTCTCCTTATCAAACGGTTCAAATGCCACAGTGTCATTATGCGCATCTGCCGGATATATAAAGTTTCCTTCTTTATAAACTAAATCTTTAACAGATTCTTTTTGTTTAACCGAAAGTTTTTTCAGTTCATTACAAATGCCAAGTATTCTTTTATCCAAAAAATCCAACGCCATTCCTCCATTTCTTTTATTCCATAAAAATTGTTTTTATTATAATGAGTTTGCTTTAATATCATTCAAAAGTTCATCAACTGTTGTAAACGCAAGCCCTGTAACAGTATCTGCGCAGCCATAGTATATTGCTATACGTCCCGTTTCGCTGTCAGTAAGCACTGCGCACGGAAAAACGACATTTGGAACGTCACCGACGCACTCGTACAGTTCGTGTGGTGCAAGTATATAATTTTTTGAACGGTATTTAACTTTCCACGGCTCATCTTTATCAAGCAATGCAGCTCCCATACGGTAAACAAAACCGTTGCAGGTATTTATTACGCCATGATAAATCATCAGCCAACCCTCATCGGTTTCAATAGGCGTAGGGCCGGCGCCGACTTTTGTACTTTGCCATGCGGAATCGTTGCCTTCAACCGTACCCATAATAAAACGATGTTTACCCCAGTATACCATATCTTTACTTTGGCTTACAAACACATCACCGAATTTTGTGTGTCCTGTGTCGCTTGGTCTGCTCAACATCATATAATTGTCATTTATTTTCCTTGGGAACAATACTCCGTTTCTGTTATAAGGCAAAAATGCGTTTTCTATTTGATGAAATTCTTTAAAGTCTGTTGTCCACGCAATACCTATTGTTGGACCATGATAGCCATTGCACCATGTTACGTAATATTTACCGTCAAGGTAACAAACACGCGCATCATAACGATACTCATATCTTGTTACTTCCGGATCGTCCCCGACCATATTTAACGGTTCATCATCTATTGTCCAATTAATACCGTCTTTGCTAAATCCCGCAAACAAATCCATACTGATAGAACGGCTGTCGCAACGGAATACACCTGCAAAACCGTCTTTAAACGGAACAACGGCGCTGTTAAACACACTGTTTGAATTTTTGTTTCCGTTTCTTCCTATAATAGGATTATTTGTATATCTCCAAACACTTGTTTTACAATTTTCCGGTTTGTCTTGCCATGGAATATTCGGTAGTGGCTCACCAATAATTTTAGCCATATCTTTTCTCCTTTTTGTAAATCGTATAATATTATTCTTTTATTAAAAATAGGTTGGAAGACAATATCTTCTTCCAACCTATTTAAAACTAAGCCTTTGCTACAACGAAATTATTTTGCAGCCATAAATGCGTCAATTTGTTTTTGTGCCTCTTCAACTATTTTGTCAAATCCAGCGGCGCGCATTTCTTTCATCATTGCAGGAACTGATTTTTCAGGGTCAGTTGTACCTGTCAAAATTTCACCTTTATAACGTTGATAAATTGTAACACAGTTAGCAAGTTCGTTTTCTATTGGTTTAATATCGAATGTAAAGCCCAATAATACTGATGGTTTTGCGCCTTCGTTAAGCGCTCTTACTTCGTCCCATTGATTGAAATCAACATCATCTGTCGGTGTTACTGTAAAGAAAGTTGCTTGTGTATAACCAGCCATTTTCCAGTCTGTTTTTAGACGGTGAACTTTTTTGTCTGCTGTGTATTCCCAATCTTCGCCTTCTACACCATAGAAGAATAGGTCTCTGACGTATGGATCTGTATTTACTAATTGCAATAGTTCCAATGCTTTTTCAGGGTGTTTTGAACCTGCTGAAATACAGTTAAGTGAACCACGAACAGTTTCGTTTGAAACAATTGTCGGACCCCATTGATATGCTTCTGCTTCTACGCCCATACCGGGACCCCAAACTGTTTTGGCAGCGCCTGTCCAACCTGTTACGATACCAAATGCTCTGTATTTATCAGGTTCTGATTTTGTAGCGGCATCAGCATTGATATATCCGTTTTTGTACCATTCATGTATAAGTTTTAGAGTTTCCATAACCTCCGGTTGCTCAAAAACCGGAACAACTTTTGCCTTTTGGTCATCGAATTTAACGCCGATTGTTGACATACCTGTACCCATTTTATCATATTGATATAGGAAGTGTTCACAGTCAGCTTTATCCATTACATATACAGGTTTTCCTGATTTTTCTTTAATTGCTTTGAAAGCGTCTGTAAGTTGTGGCAATTCCCTTACGTTTGCCATATCTACGCCTGCTGATGTTGCAAGTTCTTTATCCCATACAAATATTTCACTTTGTGAGCTGTCTTTGTATGTTGGTACTGCATATACTTTGCCACCTACTTTACAAGCTTCCCAGTATGATTCAGGTATCATTTTGTATAGTTCAGGAGCGCTTTTTTGAACCATATCTGAAATATCTAGGAATGCGCCGATTGATACATCGTTATAATATGTGTTTGAATTTGTGAACATAATATCGTAATCACCGCTTGTGTTTACCATAGCGCTGCGACGTTGATCCCAATCGCCCCACGAAACTACGTTCATATCTACATTGACACCTATTTTTGGTCCGATATAATCATTAACCTGTTTTTGCCACTTATCATAGTTTTCGGGCATACCGCCACCAACTGTTACCCATTTAATATTAACTACATTTTTACCGTCAGATGTTGTTGCGTTTGTATTTGCCTCAGATGGTTTGTCAGTATTGCCACCACAAGCAGCCAAACCCATAGTCATCGCAAGTGATATTACGATTGCCAAAAATTTTTTCATTTTTTATAACCTCCTAAAAAATTATAATTTATCCTTTAACTGCGCCTATTGTAAGTCCGGAAATAAAATATTTCTGGAAAAACGGATATGCGCAGGCAATAGGTACAACAATGATAACTGCGATTGCCATACGTACAGACTCCGATGGCATTTGATTTACATATTGTTGCAAACTTAGTCCGGCTGAGGGATTGTTTGCAATATAGCTTAGATTTTTCATCATATTGTTTAAAAGCGCCTGCATAGAAACAAGTTTTGGATTTGATATGTACAGTGAAGATTGAAACCAATCATTCCAATATCCAAATGTCAAAAACAATCCTATTGTTGCAAAAACAGGTTTTGATATTGGCACTACAATTTTTGTAAAAATAGTTAATTGCGATGCTCCGTCTATTTTAGCAGATTCTATAATTGAATCGGGAATAGTTGTCTTGAAAAATGTTTTACAGATAATTACATTGAAACTTGAAACCGCAAGCGGCAATATAAGAACCCATATAGTGTCATTGAGTTTTAATATATTCGATATTACCACGTAGTTTGCAACCATACCACCATTAAAAATCATTGGTATAAAAACAAGCCAAGTATAAAAACCTTTTAGTTTAAAATTTCTTCTTGAAAGAGTATATCCCATTGCGGTAGTAAGAAGCACACCTATTATCGTACCCAAAACAGTAACAATTACAGATATAAAGAATGACTTTAATATCATTTCAGCTTCATTCCACAAAAATTTATATGCTGCCATTGAAAAACTCTCCGGCCACAGCGCATAACCGATATTTTGTATTGATTGTTCGGAAGAAACGGAAATAATTAACACAAAGAAAAAAGGGAAAATACTGATAATAGACAATAATATAAATATAATATTAAAAATGATATTGGTTGACGGTTTTATTTTATTTAAATGTGCCGATTTACTTTTTGCCGTCTTAGTCATAACAAATATTCTCTCCTTTCCTTATATAATAGCGCTGTCTTCATCTATCTTTGAAACTATAAAGTTTGCAACTAAGATTGTTACGCAACAACATACTGACTGGAACAGTCCTGCCGCCGCTGTTTTGCCTATGCTCACATTACTTTGCAGCGCCATATAGACAAATGTATCAAACGTACTTGCAACATTTGACAGGGAATTTGGAATACCCTGTGTCAGTTGATAGAACAGTCCGAAATCCGAATAGAAAATACGACCTACGCTCAAAATAAACATCATTACCATAATAGGTTTAAGCAAAGGTAATGTTATGTATTTAGCCTGTTGCCATTTTGAAGCGCCGTCAAGCAAAGCCGCTTCATAAAGTGAAGGATCGATACCTGTGATACTTGCAAGATAAACAACCATACTGTAACCGACTGTCTTCCATACCTGCATCAGTATCAATATGTACGGCCAATACTTCGGTTCTGAATACCACAATATTTTTTCTCCTCCAAAAAAATTAACAATGATATTCATTAAACCTTTATCAGGATTTAAGAAGGCAAAAACAAAATAACTTACAACAACCCACGAAATAAAATGAGGGAAGAACATCATAGTTTGATATGTTTTTGATAATTTTGAATTGTAAAGTTGGCTAATCAGAATAGCAAGCGTTACCGGTATTACTATTCCGAGTACTATAAACACAACATTGTAAAGAATGGTATTTCTCAGTAACATATTAAATGTGTTGCTTTCCAAAAAGAATTTAAAATTATCAAACCCTACCCATTTACTATGAAAAAGATTGTATAAAAATCCTTTCCCTGCCGTTATTCTGTAATTTTTAAAAGCAATAATCAAGCCAAACATCGGTAAATAGCAGAATACGGCATACCATATTGCTGCGGGTAATCCCAGAAGTGTCAATTCTGTATCATCTTGCGTCCACCAGCTACGCTTTTTACCTGTCTTAAACTTATCGGTTTTGACAGTTTGCTTCATATAAGTGTTTGCTCCTTTCAAAATATGATACTTGTTAAAATTGACCCGTTAAGTTAACAAGTTAAGTTAACAAATATTAAAGATTTACTATGTTTATTAAGTTAATATTACTCTAATTACCAATCTTTGTCAATATAAAAAATATATAAAAAAATATGCAAATATTATATATACTGCTTTTATATTTAAAATTTATTCTAAAATTTTGTGCATTATTCACATATAGTATATTAATTAACAAAGATGCTTTTTAAATATTAATTAACTTTTGTTAATTAATATTGCTTTTTCAATAAAATAGGGTATAATATAAAGTAACTTAGTTTAAAAGGAGAGTTATTTATGTCACGACCAAATATGCAACAAATTGCAGATGCTATGTCTACATCAAGAATAACTGTTTGGAAGGCGCTCAACAACCGTCCCGGAGTTTCCAAAGAGCTGCGTAAAAAAATTATTGAAAAATCGCAAGAAATGGGTTATCAAAAAGCTATGTATGTAAATAGCGATTTAGAAAAAACAACACAGGAACAAACGCCTAAAACTATTGCCGCTGTTATATCACGTCCCGAATCATCTATATTTTGGATGCAAATTATTCATCAAATAGCAAAAGAACTTTCTAAACAGGGAATAAATCTTTTGTATACATATTTACCCACTTATTATAAGGAAGGTTCAAATTTACCGACAACGTTAACTGAACCAAACCTTAGCGGAATGATTATTTTAAATGTATACTCAGTTGAGTTTTTACAAAAATTGTCACAACTGCCTATTCCAAAAGTTTTTTTGGATACTGTCCCTACCTTGCCTTTTGATAAATTAAACGGAGATTTGCTTATGATAGAAGGAAGGTCAAAGGTTTGTGATATCACACTGTCTATTATAGATAAAGGCATAAAAGATATTGTTTTTGTTGGGGATATTGACTATGCGCAGACCAATACCGACCGCTTTCTTGGTTTTAAAGACGCTATGTCAATGCGAAATATAAAAATCAATAAAGAACGGTGTTTGACTGACCATATAGGACTTAATACGCATTATGAGGAAATCAGTAAATTTCTTGATAAGTTAAATCCTTTTCCAGAAGCAATAGTATGCGCCAGCGACTATATTGCGCACTTCATAAAACGATATTGTATGGAAAATGAAAACGAAAAGACAAAAAACGTAATTATTACCGGCTTTGACAATAACAAAGAATATGTAAATGTAGCCGAATCAATAACCACTGTTAACGTTCAGACAGACACATTGGGAAAACGGCTTGCAAACAAAATTCTCTTTCGTTTAAAAAATACAGATGCCTCATACGAACTTTCGTATGTATCATCAGAAATTTTATATTGCGAACCATTATTAAAAGATGACTGAAAAGGAGAATATTATGGACAAACAAGCAGAAGCAAAATATAAACTTTGGTGTGAAAATGAATATTTTGATGAAAAAACAAAAAAAGAGTTAATAAGTATTAAATCTGACAAAAAGGAAATTGAGGAAAGATTTTATAAGGATTTGGAGTTTGGAACGGGCGGACTTCGAGGTATAATCGGAGCAGGCACAAACAGAATGAATATATATACTGTCCGAAAGGCAACGCAAGGACTTGCAAACTTTATTATAAAAGAAAATACCCAAAACAGAGGTGTGGCTATTGCCTATGATTCACGCAATATGTCCGTTGAATTTGCTGATGAAACTGCTCTTTGTCTTGCCGCAAACGGAATTAAAGCCTATATTTTTTCATCACTCAGACCAACACCCGAACTTTCTTTTGCCCTTAGAAAATTGGGCTGCACAGCGGGCGTGGTTATAACTGCAAGTCATAATCCGGCTGAATATAACGGTTATAAAGTTTATTGGGAAGACGGAGCTCAAATTACGTATCCAAAAGATGAACAGATAATAAATGAAGTAAACGCAATCACCGACTATGCAAATGTGAAAACTATTGGAAAAGATGAAGCAATCAGCAAATGGCTATACTGTGTTTTGGGAGAAGAAACAGACAACGCATATATTGAAGAACTTAAAAAACTTGTTATTCACTCGGAAATAATAAAGGAAGAAGCCAACAATTTAAAAATTGTATATACGCCTTTGCATGGAACAGGAAATATACCTGTACGACGGATTTTAAAGGAACTTGGATTTGAAAAAGTATATATTGTGGAAGAACAGGAAAAACCTGACGGTAATTTTCCAACAGTCAATTATCCAAATCCCGAGGACAAAAACGCATTTAAACTTGCAATAGAACTTGCGCAAAAAATTGACGCCGATATTATTCTTGCCACAGACCCTGACGCTGACAGACTTGGTGTGTATGCAAAAGACAATAAAACAGGTGAATATATTAGTTTTACCGGCAATATGTCCGGTATGCTGATACTGGAATATATTTTGAGTCAGAAAAAAGAAATGTCGATTTTACCAAAAAACAGCGCAGTTGTTACAACTATCGTATCAGGCAAAATGGCAAAAGAAATTACAAAAGAATATAACGTAAAACTTATTGAAACACTTACAGGATTTAAATATATCGGTGAACAGATTAAACTGTTTGAACAAAACAAGAACTATGAATTTCTGTTTGGATATGAAGAAAGTTACGGTTGTTTGGTAGGAACACACGCGCGTGATAAAGATGCTGTTGTGGCTGTAATGGCTCTTTGCGAAGTAGCAGCTTACTGTAAACATAAAGGGATAACACTTTGTGAACAAATGCAAGATTTATTTAATAAATATGGTTACTATAAAGAAGATTTGTGTACGGTAACGTTAAAAGGACAAGACGGAGCAAAACAAATCGCAAAAACAATAGAGAATATCAGAAATAACGTTCCCAAAGAAATAGGCGGGATAAAAGTTAAAGAATTTAGGGATTACAGCAAAGATATCGTATTCGATTATATTACAGATACAACACACAAAACAGGTTTACCAAAATCGAACGTACTGTATTTTGAAATGGAAGGCAACGTATGGTGTTGCGTACGGCCTTCCGGAACAGAACCAAAAATCAAATTTTATATAGGTGTAAAAGGCAAAAACGAAGCAGATGCAAATGAAAAATTGCAGAATTTAACAAACGCTGTAAAACATCTTGGAGAATAGGAGAATATTTATGGGAATTTTAAAATTACAGCCAATATATAAAGATTATATATGGGGAGGTAACAGACTTGTTAAAGAGTACGGAAAAAACTATAACGGTGATATTCTTGCGGAATCGTGGGAATTGTCCTGTCACAAAGACGGTATGTCGACAATTATCAATGATGAATATTGCGGTATGTCCCTACAAGAATACATTGACAAAAACGGTAGAGAGGTTCTTGGTAAAAATTGCAAGAGATTTAAAGATTTTCCTGTTTTAATCAAGCTTATTGATGCAAAAGACAACTTATCCATTCAGGTTCACCCGAATAATGAATATGCCCTAAAAAATGAAGGACAATACGGGAAAACAGAAATGTGGTATATAGTAGACGCAAAAGAAGGCGCATTTTTATACTATGGATTTAAAGAAGAAATAAGCAAAGAAGAATTTGCAAAAAGAATAGAAGAAGATACTTTACTTGAAGTATTAAACAAAGTACCTGTTCACAAAGGCGATGTTTTGTTTATTGAGGCAGGTACAATTCACGCAATAGGCAAAGATATTTTAATTGCCGAAATACAGCAAAATTCCAATGTGACGTATAGGGTATATGACTACGGTAGGGTTGGAGCAGACGGCAAAAAGCGGGAACTACATATTGACAAAGCGATTGATGTAACAAACAGGACACCTATTGCAAAAAATAACAATGCTTATCCGCACATAGCTGAATGTGATTATTTTACGGTAGATAAAATATATTTGGACGGCAAAACAATAAGCAAAATCGAAGGCAATGTTTCTGAATATTCTTTCGTAAGTATTTTGTTTTTAGACGGTCAGGGTACTGTTTTATGTGGCAATGACACTTTTTCATACAAAAAAGGCGACAGCTTTTTCCTGCCTGCAAGCAGTGGCAAATATGAAATAAACGGAACTTGCGAGGCGCTTGTCACCACAATAGGAGAGAAGAAGGACTGTGTTAAAATAGGAATAGATATAGGCGGAACAAGTGTAAAAATCGGATTGGTGGATAAAGAAAACAATATATTCGCCACAACAACCGTTGATACCGACAACAAAGTTTCACCTAACGAAATGATAAAAAGAATTTCAGATAAAACTTTGGATTTATTGTCACAGGAAAAAATATCTGTTTCACAATGTTCCGGTGTTGGCGTTGGTATCCCCGGTACAATAGATAAAAAGAACGGTACTGTAATATATTCAAACAATCTTGAATGGGAAAACGTTGATTTTGTGAGAGAATTTGAAAAAAATATACCTCTTACTATAAATATTGCAAACGACGCGGACTGCGCCGCTCTTGGAGAAGTTGTTGCAGGCGCCGGAAAAGGTTGTAACAATTTAATTATGATTACATTGGGAACAGGCGTTGGCGGCGGAGTTATAATAGACGGCAAATTATATGAAGGCAGAATGGTCGGCGGTTGCGAAATAGGTCATATTGTTGTTGTTGAAGACGGCAAACAATGTACTTGCGGAAGAAAAGGGTGTTTGGAAGCGTACGCATCGGCAACTGCTCTGAAACGTAACGCAAAAGAAGTTTTCGGAAAAGATATGACGCCGCTTGACGTATTTAATCTGTATCATTCCAAAGATGAAAGAGCAATAAAACTTGTTGATGACTATATAAGTAAACTCGGAACAGGAATAGTGGATTTAGTCAATATATTCCGACCCGAAAAAATATTAATCGGCGGAGGAATATCAGCGCAAAAAGATGTTCTCTTAAAACCGTTGAAAGAAAAAATGCAAAAAGAATGTTTTGGCGGAAACCGAGGGGAAATTCCCGAAATAGCTATTGCCACTCTCGGTAACAACGCGGGTATGATAGGCGCAGCAAACCTATAACCAAATGGAAATTTATAAATTGTTTTTCTACATATAAATATTCAATTTAATATATTTATATGTAGAACTTTTAATATTAGTACATCTTTATTGATTTTTTTCAAATGTATCAATATTTTAAACCGTATAAAGAAATATAGCCTATATCCTAGAATTAGGATATAGGCTATATTTGTTAGGAAATTACAAGTGATTAATTAAATTAAACACCTGAGTATGATGAAAAACCACAGTCAATAGGTAGGACTACGCCTGTTATTGCTGATGCGGCTTTATCGTCGCATAGGAATAGTGTAGCGCCAAGAAGTTCGTCAGCGTCTACAAAACGGTGAGTAGGTGTGCTGTTTAGAATTTTTGCTGAACGGGCTGTTGGTGTGCCGTCTTCGTTAAATAGTAGGGCTTTGTTTTGAGCAGATACCAAAAATCCCGGAGCGATTGCGTTACAACGGATATTTGTACCTGCAAAGTGTGTTGCAAGCCATTGTGTAAAGTTTGAAATACCTGCTTTTGCAGCTGAATATGCAGGAATTTTTGTAAGTGGTGTGTATGCGTTCATTGAAGAAATATTTAGGATACAACCATGCTCATTTTCAACCATATCCTTAGCAAAAGCCTGTGTTGGTAGTAATGTACCTTGGAAGTTTAGCTTAAATACAAAGTCAACACCTGATGAATCTAGGTCAAAGAATGACTTTCCGCCTTCTTTTGCCTCACATTGATATTCGTTATCTGTTGTTGCGCGTGGATTGTTACCACCCGCGCCATTTATTAGAATATCACATTTACCAAAGTCGTTTAGTACTTGTTTATGTACTTCTTCAAGAGCCTCCGCTTCAAGAACGTTAGCCTTATATCCGTTACAGATAAAACCGTCTGCTCTTATTTCGTCAGCAAGTTTTTTTACAGCGTCTTCGTTTAGGTCAAGAGCTGCTACCTTTGCGCCGCTTTGCGCGAATGCGTGAGCCATAGCTCCGCAAATTAGTCCACCTGCGCCTGTTATTACTACTACTTTATCTTTATAATCAATATTCAATGGAAGATTTATCATTTTTCATTACCTCTCTTTATTTTTATTTTTATATTTTTCCGTCTAGTCTATCCAGCATATCCCAAATACCAAGCATATACATAATGCCTAGCGCTCTGTCATATAGTCCGTAACCAGGACGAACTGTACCTGGTCCTTCTCCCCATAGATGACGTCCGTGGTCAGGACGAATGTATCCTTCGAATCCGCAGTCGTGGTAAGCCTTCATTATTTCAAGTATTCCCGTATCTCCGTCACAGTCGCGGTGACTTGCCTCAGAAAAATCTCCGTTAGGGAAGTGCTTAACGTTACGGATATGGGCAAAAGCTATTCTGTCGCAGTGCTTACGGATTATCTCTGCAACATTGTTTTCAGGGTTTGCGTTTAGTGAACCCGAGCAAAGTGTCAGACAGTTATAATTATCGTCAACCATACTCAAAAATCTGTCAATGCTCTTTGCGTCAACAAGAAGTCTTGGAAGTCCAAAGATATCCCATGGTGGATCGTCCATATGTATTGCCATTTTAATATCGCACTCACGACAAGTTGGCATAATTGCTTCTAGGAAGTATTTTAGATTTGCCCATAGTTTTTCGTGGTCAACGCCCTCGTAAGCCTTAAATAGCTCGTCAAGTTTTGCCATTCTTTCAGGTTCCCAACCCGGAAAAGACATATTGTACTTTTCTGTAAAGTCCATTATGTATTTCGCCATTGCGTTGTAGTCGTCCTGAATCATATTCTTTTGATAGTATAGAGCTGTTGAGCCGTCGCCTACCGGGTGGAATAGGTCAGAACGTGTCCAGTCGAATATAGGCATAAAGTTGTAGCAGATTACCTTTACGCCGAATTTTGAAAGATTACGGATAGTTTGCTTGTAATTTTCGATGTACATATCACGTGTTGGTAGTCCGATTTTTATATCGTCGTGAACGTTAACCGACTCAACTACATCCATATTAAAGCCATACTCATCAAGTTGCTTTTTTACTTCTGCAATCTCGTTTTCTTCCCAAATTTCACCCGGCATTTTGTGGTGAAGCGCCCACACAATACCTGTCACTCCCGGGATTTGTTTAATGTCCGAAAGTTTTATTTTGTCGTTTCCTTCGCCATACCAGCGAAATGTCATTTGCATTGGCATATTATTCTCCTTTTTTTGTAATTTATGTTAAAAGTTTAAATAATGTTTGATGTTGTTTGAACAGATATCCTCAACAAGAGAACCCAGATACTCCATATCGCAAGGATATTCGCCGTTTTCTACCCATTCGCCTATTACATTACAAAGTATTCTTCTAAAATACTCGTGACGGGCATAACTTAGTAGACTGCGTGAGTCTGTAAGCATACCTATGAAATTACCCAAAATTCCAAGATTTGCAAGACTCTTGATTTGGTTTTCCATACCTATCTTGTTATCGTTAAACCACCAAGCGCTGCCGTGTTGGATTTTACCCGGAATTTCGCTTTGGAATGCACCTATTAATGAACCTATCCACTCGTTGTCGGCAGGATTTAGGCTATATAGAACAGTCTTTGGTAGGTTATTTTCTTTTTCAAGAGCGTCCATAACGTTAAATAGGTTTTTACAGCTCTCAGTAACAGCAATACAGTCAAAGCCTGTATCAGCGCCAAGAGTTTTAAGAGCCTTTGAATTAGGATTACGCATACAGCTAAAATGTATTTGCATTACCCAACCAAGACGCGCGTATTCTTTGGCGCAGTGTAGAAGTAAATAAGTCTGGTATTTTTCTATTTCTTCCATTGTTGGCTTTTCGCCGTTCATAGCTTTCCTAAATGTTAAATTACGTTCTTCTGCGGTACTTTCACGATACATTACATAGTCAAGTCCATGGTCGGCTGCTCGGCAGTTCATTTTGTCAAAGTACTCAATTCTCATTGAAAGAGCCTTTGCAACGTCATCGGCTGTCTTTAATTCAAACCCTACTGTATCACCAAGTTTTTTTATGTATTCTTTAAAATCGGGTTTAAGCATATTTATCGCAGGGTCAGGTCTGAAAGTTGGGCAAACTTTTGTCTTAAAATCTGTTTCCGCAATAAGTTTATGATACATAAGATCACTGCAAGGATCATCAGTTGTACCTATCATTGCAACGTTACTTTGATTAATAAGTCCCCTTGCGCTAAAATTTTCCTCTTTTAGTTTTGCATTTGCAATATTCCATACTTCTTCTGCTGTATCGCCGTTAAGCACGCCTGTATATCCAAAGAAGTTTTTTAGTTCCAAATGACACCAGTGATACATAGGATTACCTATACATCTAGGTAGCGCCTCTGCAAACTTTTGAAACTTTTCCCTATCAGGTTTATTGCCTGTTATATACTCCTCCGAAACACCGTTTGAACGCATTATACGCCATTTATAGTGGTCACCGCCAAGCCAAACCTCAGTGATATTGTTAAATCTTGTATCCTCGTAAATATCCTTTGGATCAATGTGACAGTGATAGTCGTAAATAGGCATCTTAGCCGCATATTTATGATACAGCGTCTTTGCTGTTTCTGTTTTTAACAAAAAATCTTCGCTTAAAAATGGTGTCACTTAAAACCTCTCCTTAATTTATTTTGTAGTTTAAGTATATCAAAAAAAATTCGCAATAAAAATTGCAAATATTGTTTGACACATTGCAAATATTGCTGTAAAATCTAATAAAAGGGGGGAATTAAGTTATGGCAAATGGGGAACAGAGATTTAACAGCAGACAAAGTATGCAAAACGAAAAATTTGAAATATTTCATTATAAAGATAAGAAGCCTGAAAATGTAAGTATTCACCACCACGAATTTTTCGAAGTATACTTTTTTGTAGGTGGTAAAGTAGATTTTTTGGTAGAGGGAAAAAACTATGCCCTCCAACATGGAGATATACTTCTAATTAATCCTCAGGAACTTCATCAGGCAAAGGTTGTCCACGACCTAATGTATGAAAGATATGTGCTTTGGATAAATAAAAGTTATCTACTTAGTTTTGAAAATCTTAACTCTTGTTTTCTATATGACTCTCCCACACACATAAACCTTGTTCGTCCCGATATTGTAACAAGGGCGCTGTTACAGGAAATACTGGAAAAACTAAACCAAGAATTTTACAGTGATAATTTAGGTAGCAACCTTTATGCGCAAGGACTACTTATGCAGTTTTTGGTGCTTATCAATAGGCTCGCAAGCACGTCTACGCCAATAAAGACAAAAGTATCCGAAGAAAGTACGGTAACAAGGGTATTGCACTACATAGGCGCGCATTTTACCGAGAAACTTACTGTTGAAGATATTGCAGATCATTTTTTTGTAAGCAAGTATTATTTATCCCATGAGTTTAGTAAAGAGGTAGGGACAAGTATTTATAGGTATATATTATTTAGGAGACTTATGTTTGCAAAGGAAATGATGGAAAACGGAGTTTCGCCAATAGATGTCTACCAAAGTTGCGGATTTAGTGACTATTCAAACTTTTACCGAGCATTTAAGACTGAATATGGAATAAGTCCAAAAGAATATATGAAAAAATAAAACTTCGGGATTATCTTCCAATGCTTAAAATATAAAAAGAACCAAAATCTCAATCAGATTTTTGGTTTTTGATTTTATTAGTATTCTGATTGAAAGAATTATAATAGCAATTATTTTTATTGTCTATATGACTATCATTTATGTTTATAAAAATGTTTTAAATTGACATTGTTTTATCTATTATTGCAATAGTTACATAATACTGTTATAATGAAAAAGAATGTAAATTTATTTTGGTGTTTTAAAAAAACATAATTTTTAGTTAAATAAAAATTGAGTGGATAATAACCCAATAGTTTTACTTAATTTTTAAAAGAAATGTTGTTCTTAGACAAAGTCTAGAAAGAGCATTTTTGAAAGTGAATTTTGATGGTAGCCAAAAGAGAAAACCTTTTGCGATAAAAAATGTTTTCTAATTTAATATAACAAAAAAGTATTGTTTTGGTTTAATTTAAAAAATAAAAATATAATACAGGAGTGCTTTAAAATGTCAAAAAAATTGTTACTGGTTGGCGAACCTATGGGACTGTTTATTGCGCAAAATATAGGTAAACTTGAAGATGCCGAAGGCTTTTCAATGTCTGTTGCGGGCGCTGAATTTAATGTTGCGGTCGGTATAAAGAGACTGGGTCAAGAGGTATCCTATCTTACAAAACTTGGTCGTGATCCTTTTGGTAAAAGAATAGTAAACACTATGAAACAAAATGGAATATCAACTGACGATATAGTTTATTCCGATGAAAAAACAACCGGATTTATGCTTAAAGGAATGGTGGAAAACGGAGATCCTGATATATTCTATTTTAGAAAAGGTTCTGCCGCATCTACTCTCTCTATTGAAGATATTAAAAATATAGATTTCAATGACTTTGATTTTATACATTTGACAGGTATATTCCCTGCTTTAACTCAAAACACACGCGAGGTATGTAACTTTATCGCTGATAAGGCAAAGGAATATAATATTCCGCTTTCATTTGATCCAAACTTGCGTCCGCAACTGTGGAAGTCAGAACAGGAAATGATTGACTTTATGAATGAAATGGCTAAAAAATGCAATATCTTTTTACCTGGTATTGAGGAGTCAAAGCTACTTATTGGTGAAGAAAAGCCCGAAAAGATAGCAGAAAAATATTTGGCAATGGGCGTAAAGACTGTTATTATAAAGTTAGGCGCAACAGGTGCGTACTATAAGACGCAAAACGAAGAAGGTTATGTTGACGGTTTTAAGATAGATAAAGTTGTAGATACAGTAGGAGCAGGCGACGGATTTGCAGTTGGAGTAATTTCAGCTATGCGTGAAAACTTACCAATTCGCGAGTGTGTAAGACGCGCGGCGGCAATCGGCGCAATTCAGGTTACGCACAAGAGTGACAATGAAGGACTGCCTACGCCTAAAACATTAGAAAAATTTATGAATGGAGATAAAAATTGGAGGGAAAACAAATGATAAACGAACAAATAAGTAATATTGGTATAGTACCGGTTGTAGTACTAAATAATGAAGAAAATGCAGTAGGACTTGCGAAAGCTCTTGTAAAGGGTGGACTTCCAACAGCAGAGGTTACATACAGAACAGATGCGGCAGAAGGCGCTATAAAGAGAATTTCAAAAGAAGTTCCTGAAATTTTAGTAGGCGCGGGTACAATAACATCAGTTGAAATGGCAAAGAGCGCAGTAAACGCAGGCGCTAAATATCTTGTAAGCCCAGGACTAAATCCAAAAGTTGTTATATGGTGTTTGGAAAACAACATTCCAATATTCCCGGGTGTAACTTGTCCGACACAAATCGAACAAGCAATGGAACTTGGTCTTACAACAGTTAAGTTCTTCCCTGCCGAAGCCGCGGGTGGAATACCAATGCTTAAATCTTTTGCTTCACCTTACTGTAAGATGAAATTTATGCCAACAGGCGGAGTATCAGAAAAAAATGTTACAGATTATCTTGCTCTTAAAAACGTTATAGCTTGTGGTGGCAGTTGGATTTGCCCTACAAAATTAATTGATAATGAAGAATTTGATAAGATAGAAGACCTTTGTAAGACAGCTGTAAGTAAAATGCACGGATTTAAGCTATTACACGTCGGCGTTAATTCAAATGACGAAAAAGAGGCAGAGAGCGTTGCAAATCTATTTTCAACAATGTTTAATTTGCCTATCAGTGATAAAGGTCTTGCATACTTTGCGGGAGATATGTTTGAAATCTGTAAAACACCATATCTAGGTAAAAATGGCCATATTGCAATAGGCGTACACAATATTAACCGCGCTATGGCTTACTTTAAGGCAAAGGGCTTTAATTTTAGAAGCGAAGGCTATGTAGAAAATACACTTGCTTACTTTGAGCAAGAAGTAGGCGGATTTGCTATTCACCTAAGACAACTTTAATATTAAGATAAAAACTGAGAGAGCCACTCATTATTGAACAGGTTCGGTAAAAACATACATAGAAAAAATTTCCCCTTATGGTAGAATAAAATAAACTACCATAGGGGGCTATTTTTATGCAAAGAGGATATAGACAATAAGAAGTGGGTATTATGACTATATAAAGAGAATGGGTATACCGTCAAAAGATTGAAGAAAGTCAAAATAAATGTGAAAAAAACTATGCTTGTCACAGAGTACATATATGGTTTTTTAGTCAGCTGAAAACTTCTTTTCAAGCTTAATAACTCAATGTATTTGTCAAACAAAACTATCAACCTATGAGGAGACTTGTCCCCTCATAGATAAGCACATCTACGTCTAAAACAACAAGCGTATTCAAGTTAAAACAAAAGTCACCCACCTTAAAAAGCGAAGTCATTATACTACTAAGATTTAATATTCCATATCACCAGAAGTTCTTTTTGTTCTGTCTACACAAATTAAAACAGTTCATTTTTTTTATATTTTATTTTGTGAGTGTTTTTTATAATAATCTTTTGGTGTCATATTGTATTCTTTTTTAAAAGCTCTGAAAAAGTGATTGTAACCCCCAAATCCACCCATTTTGTATACTTCGATAATAGAATAACCCTGTTCTATATAGCTCTTACATAAATCAAGTCGGGCTTTTAAAATATACTGATGAACAGTTTGTCCTGTTTTTTGTTTAAAGAGTCTTATTAAGTGGTGTCGGCTTATATAAAATTCTTTTTCAAGCTGTTCAAGAGATAAGTCCTCACTTAAATGTGAATGTATATACTGAAACACATCGTCAAGTGTTAAATTTCTGGTTTTTTTTACAGTGTGTAAATCTGATGAGATACAAAATTTCAGTACAAGAGCGATAAACATTTTAAGTGTGCTTTCTTCGAGTAAGTCGGCAGCGTATTTGTCACGTTTATTGGGTAAACTCATCATTTGTATAGCAAGACTTTTTATAAGCATAAGCAGTTCGCTTTGTCCCCTTAAAATAGCAATTGGTGCGGGGTTAATTTCAAAACTTGCAACAATATTTGTCTGTTCGGTTGAAAGCATATTCATTAAACTTGTTGAAAGTTTAAGCCAAATAATATTTTTCGGATATTTTGCGCTTGTATGTTCAAGCTTTAAAACCTGATAGGGTTTACAGACAAGTATATCGTCTGCTGTAAGATTCCATTCACCGTTTACGTGTATATTACCCTTTTTTACGAGAATAATACCATATTCGTCGTCAGTAGCTATTCTTTTTTTTGATGGTTTATCAAAAATTATGTTTTCAGATAAATAATTCATACTTTCTCCTTGTGCAATATATACAAAATATTTTTAACTATTTGTTCAATTTAATTCTAATTATATAATACATCAATTTACGATAGTTTTCAATACATTTTTGTATATGTTTTTAAAAAATTAGTGAATATAATGTAAATAATAAAGTTGCGTATTGAGTTTACGCGACAATTTAAGGAGGAAATTACAAATGAATCAAACCGAGATAAAAGAAGTCCGCAAGTTTGGTATGCTGGACAAAATAGGTTACACACTTGGTGACTTGGGCTGTTGCTGTACAGAACAATTCAGAGCGATGTACCTATCAGTATTTTACACACTAATTTTGAAAGTAGACCCTATACACGTTGGTATCCTAATGCTTATAACAAAGATTTGGGATGCGGTTAACGATCCAATCATCGGCGCAATAATAGACTCAAAGCAACTTAAAAAAGGTGGAAAGTTCATTCCGTGGATTAGAGTATTCTCATTCCCAATGTCTATCCTTTGTATACTGGGTTTTGTAAACGTAAGCAACTGGGCGTATGGACTACGTCTTGCATATATGTTTATTACTTATGTGCTTTACGAAGCAATCTACACTTTGGTTAACGTACCTTTTGGTACACTATCAAGCGTTATGACTGATGATGTAAAACATCGTACAGCTCTTTCACGTTATCGTTCAATGGGCGGTACAATCTTTATGACAGTTATCGTTTTCGTAGGTCCTATGGTACTATTCGTAGACAACAAACCTGTTGCAGGCAACTTCCTAATGCTATCAGCAATATTTGCTCTAATCGGTCTACTGTGCCTACAAATTACATGCGTATGTTGTAAAGAACGTATTGATGTTCCTGTTCGTCCGGAAGGCGAGAAACTTCACTACGGAAAAGTTCTTATAGAAATCGCTAAAAACCGCGCTTTACTAGGCGTTATGCTATTTAGCTTAATCGGTATGATAGGCGCATCAGTAGTAAATGGTCTAAATACATATCTATTCAAAGATTACTTTGGCAACGTTAAACTACTTGCAGTTTCAGGTCCTCTAAACGTTCTATATGCAATTGTTGTATTCGCAATTACTCAACCACTGGCTAACAAGCTAGGTAAAAAAGAGTGGTGCTGCATAGGCGCAGGTTGCGCGGCAGGAATATTTGCAGTTTTGTTCTTTATTCCACTACACAGCGCAATGGCATTTATTATCATTAATGGTATCTGCTTCATTGGCGCATCAGGTATGCAGGTTCTAGTTTGGGCTATGGTTAACGACTCAATCGACTATCACGAATTAAGAACAGGCGAAAGAAACGAAGGTATCGTTTACTCAGCATATTCATTTTTCAGAAAACTTGCAAACGCAGTTTCAGCTTCACTATCTAGCTTTGCGCTGGCACTTGTTGGATACGAAGTAGAAGCTGCTGTTCAAACACCTGAGACCGTTCAGGCTATTTGGAAAGGTTACACAGGTCTATACGTTATAGGTTACGGACTGGCAGTACTTGTTCTGGCTCTACTATACCCACTAAGCAAAAATAAAACTGCAGATATGCTTACAGAACTAAAAGCTCGTCGTGCAGCTTCTAAATCAGGAGAATAATCAATATGAAAATTTTACAAGTATCTTTTAAAAACAGAAATGGTCATACTTTGCGTGGTTTTGTAAATCTACCCGATACCGATAAAAAAGTTCCAATGGTACTTTTGTTACATGGTTTTACAGGTAACTGTTACGGCTACAAAGGACTAAATACACAGATTGCAAGAACACTTGCAGAAAATGGTTTCGGTTGCGCCCGTTTTGATTTTTACGGCAATGGTGAAAGTGACGGCAACTTTGAAGATTGTACTTTTACAGGTCTGTACGAAGACACAGAAGATATGTTTAAATGGCTGGGCGAACAGGAGTTTGCCGATAAAGATAATTTATATCTTTCAGGTCAAAGTATGGGTGGATATGTTGCGGCGTCATGCGCTCCAAAGGTTAATCCACACGGGCTTATACTTCTTTGTCCGGGCGCAGGAATGTGGTTTGGTTGCGCAGAAAGTGCAGATCAAGTTAAAAAAAGCGGTAAAACTTGGGTAGATATGGAAGGATTAAAATACGAAATGGCGTTTAATTACGATATGGCTCGTCATCCAATTCCTTTCGAAGAAGCAAAAGGCTATGAAGGTCCTGTATTAATTACACGCGCAAGTGACGATAACCTTGTTGATGAGCGTACAGTAAATACTTACGCTGAGTGCTATAAAGATGTCGAAACACTTACTGTTGAAGGTGGCGGACATAACTTTGCAAGTATTCCTGCTCGTGAAAAAATCACAGATGCTATGATAACGTTTATCAAGAAAAATTCTTAATATATCTTTCATAACAAGAGAGCAGTCATCTATATGTTTTGGTGGCTGCTTTTTATACAATTTTAAAAAAGAAGGGGTATAAAATTATGTCTAAAAATTCATTACTGTTAAAACCAATAAAAGTTGGTAATTTGACGCTAAAAAACAGAATAATGTTTCCACCACTAACAACAGGTTATGAGGAAAGAGATGGCTCAATAGGTGAGCAAAGCCTTAATTTTTATGAAAGACTTGCAAAAGGAGGAGTTGGATACATAGTAATTGGTGACGTAGCTCCTGTAAATACAGCGACACCTACTCCAAAACTTTGTGATGATAGATATATCCCAAGTTTTAAGGCGCTCGCAGACGCTCTACACAAATATGACTGTAAACTTGCCATTCAGGTATTTCATCCTGAATATGAAGTTTCAGGACTAAATAAAATGATTATGTCTTCGGTAATGGCTGCAAAAGCTGCTGAACAAGCGAAAGCAAGCGGTGATATGAAGACTTTTGAAGAAAAAATGGCAGAAAGCGGTAAACTTCGTAAGGAAGCGTTTGCAAAACTTCATTATGATACAATTAACTTTGTAAACGAAGCTACTGTTGAACAATTACAGGAAATAAAAAATTATATGGTTGAGTGCGCTAAACGCGCTATAAAAGCAGGCGTTGACGCTGTAGAAATCCATGGTGACAGACTTGTTGGTTCACTATGTTCTGTAATATTAAATCAGCGTAAAGATAACTATGGCGGTTCGTTTGAAAACAGAACACGCTTTGCGCTTGAAATAGTCGAAAGTTTAAAGACTGAAGTTCCTGAGCTGATGATAGAGTATAAACTTCCTATTATCACAAAAAATCCTGACGGCACACTTCGTGGTAAAGGTGGTCTTGAAGAGGAAGAGGGCATTAAGTTTGCTCAAATTCTTGCTGAAAAAGGCGTAGATATGATTCAGGTGGCTCAGGCTAACCATACAGGAAATATGGGTGATACAATCCCACCAATGGGTACAGCTGCATATAACTGGACACTTCCTATTGCTGAAAAGGTAAAGAAACTAGTAAATATTCCGGTTGCAACAGTTGGTAGAGTAGTAACTGTAAATGCGGGCGAAGAAATACTTGAAAACGGTAAGGCTGATATAGTAGCTTATGGAAGAAGTTTGCTTTGTGACCCTGATATTGCAAATAAAATCGCAAATGATGAACCTGTAAGACACTGCTTGAACTGTAACAAGGGTTGTGTAGATGCTATTGGCAGACGTGACTATCTATCTTGTGTTCTTAATGCTGAAAACGGTAACGAAGGCACAATATCTATAAAACCGGGCGTTGGCAAAAAGAATGTCATAGTTCTTGGCGCAGGTATAGCAGGACTGGAAGCTGCAAGAGTTCTTGCAACACGTGGATATAGCGTAACTGTTTACGAAAAATCAGACAAGATAGGCGGTCAAATTAATTTGGCAGCTGTTCCACCAAGAAAGTCTGAAATTATGCGTGGTATAGAGTACTATGAACAATTACTTCCTAGACTAAACGTAGAAATTAAACTAAATACAACTTGTAGTACAGACGAACTTAACAAGGCTGACGCAGTTGTTGTCGCTATTGGCGCTCACAATCTAATTCCACCAATAAAGGGAGCAGACCGTGAAGAAGTTGTTTCAGCTTGGGATGTACTAAGTGGTAATGTTAAACTAAGCGGCAGTTGCGCAGTAATTGGCGGTGGACTTGTAGGAGCAGAAACAGCAGAATACTTGGCAAATGAAGGATGTAAAGTAACTATTATAGAAATGCTGGATAAAATCGCAAGCACAGAGTCTCCAACAATATTGCCATCAATGATGAAGGATTTTGAGGAACATAATGTACAACAATTTGTCAATACAAAAGTAAATTCTATTTGTGATAGTGGAGTACTTGCAACAGACATCAGTAGAAATACAGATTTAACAATTACTTGTGATCACGTAGTAATGGCTTTGGGATCAAAGAAAAATGTCATTGATTTCAGCGATGTTAAAACACCTATATACTACGTTGGTGACTGCTCTGGTGAAAGAACAGCTGATATAAGCAGTGCAATAAGAAGCGCGTACTCAACAGCAAACGAAATTTAATTTAATTATAAATAATACCCAAAAAGCCTTAATATTTTAATATTAGGGCTTTCAGAGTGTGGAAAAGCCACCAAACTGACCCGACCCCCAAAAGTTAGACTAAAAGTTTAACGAATTGGAGGTCGGTATTTTTATGTCAAAATATTTTTATGAATATAAACTTTATGTGGTAGAAGTGTATTTATCAAGAGAAGTCTTATATCAAGATTTAGACACACAGGAAAAAATTAATAATCCATCTTTAATATGCAAATGGGTTAATGATTTTAAAATTGCCGGTGTGTAGGTTTGTCAATGATATGTTACAAAATCAGAAACCCTCACCTGTCTATATACCATTGACATAAAAATTCCCATTATAGTAGTTTACTTTATTCTACCTTTAAGTGTCTCTTTATTTACTGGACTTGTTCATAAATTTTTGTATAGGATTTTTCTATATTTGCATTTTATTTTGATAAATAAATATCAATTAATTTTACATAGATTTTACAAAAGCAAGATTATCAATTTGATAAAAAAATATTATTATATATGCGTAGTCAAAAGAGACATTAATTAAATAAACAAGGAGTTTAATTTTATGAAGTTTAAAAAACTAATTGGTATTATGGCGGCAGCTGTCCTAATTACATCAGCATTTACAGGTTGTGGAAGTGAAAGTTCTGTTTCTACCGATGGATCTACATCAATGGAAAAAGTAATAGGTTCGCTCGGTGAATCATTTCAGAATAAAACAGGCATAGCGTTTACATTTAATCCAACAGGTTCAAGTTCAGGTATAAATGCAGTACTGGAAGATCGCTGTGATATCGGACTTTCAAGTAGAGGATTAAAAGATGAAGAAAAACAAAAAGGCTTAACAGAAACAGTTTTAGCCTATGACGGTATAGCGGTTATTGTAAATGCCGAAAATAAAATTTCAAATTTAAGTGTGGAGCAAATAGGTAAAATATACACAGGTGAGATTACAAACTGGAAAGATGTCGGCGGTAACGATGCGGAAATTGTATTGATAGGCAGAGAAGCAGGAAGCGGTACACGTGACGGTTTTGAATCCATTACAAAGACAAAAGATAAATGTAAATACCGCCAAGAACTTACATCAACAGGTGACGTTATAACAACAGTAAAAGGCAATCCAAATGCAATAGGTTATGCGTCCGTATCATCTGTAAAAGATGACATAAAAGTACTTACAGTTGACGAAGTTGCGCCAACAGAAGATACAATAAAAGACGGTAGTTACAAAATTCAACGTCCGTTTATGTTGATAACAAAGACAGATAAAAAATTGACAGACTCAGCGCAAAAGTTCTTTGATTATGCTACATCAAAAGAAGTTAACGATTTGATTGTAAAATCAGGAGTTGTTCCGGCAAACTAATAATTAAACATAAAAAACACATAGCAACAATTCGGTTATGAATTGTTGCTATGTGTCAGTGGAAAGGTAAAATAATGAAAAAGAAACAATTATTGGAAAACATAATATATGGTATTTTTCTTGTTTTGGGACTGGTTACAGTTGGCTTTGTACTTTTGATTACAGGCTATCTTGTAGTATCGGGAGTGCCTGCAATTAGAGAAATAGGATTTTTTAATTTTATGTTTGGTAAAGTGTGGGAGTCTACATCAGAAAATCCTAAATACGGAATATTGCCTTTTATGTTAACAAGTATTTACGGAACAGCGGGAGCGATAGTTTTGGGTGTTCCCATAGGTTTTCTGTGTTCGGTATATCTTGCCAAAATAGCGCGCCCAAGGTTTAAAGCAATAATGGAAGAAGCAGTAGGTTTGCTTGCGGGTATTCCATCGGTTGTCTATGGTTTGGTTGGTATGCTTATACTTGTGCCGGGTGTCAGAAAGTTTTTTAACATTCCTGATGGCGCAAGTTTGTTTTCGTCTATTATAATCCTTGCAATAATGATACTCCCATCAATTATAAAGGTGTCGATGACTGCGCTGGAAGCTGTTCCGAAAGAATACGAAGACGCGTCACTTGCGCTTGGAGCTACGCCTATTGAAACGTATTTCAGAATTTCTGTACCTGCGGCAAAGAGCGGTATAGCTGCGGCTGTGGTGCTCGGTGTCGGTCGTGCTATCGGTGAAGCCATGGCGGTTATGATGGTATCCGGTAATGTTCCGAATATGCCGTCAATTTTTGAAAGCGTAAGATTTTTGACAACGGCGGTATCCAGTGAAATGGCATATTCAAGCGGTCTGCAAAGACAGGCTCTTTTTTCTATTGCATTGGTGTTGTTTCTCTTTATTATGCTTATCAATGCAACTCTTAATTTCTTTTTAAAAGGCAACAAGGAGGGGTGATTAATGAACAGGAATATATCAAACAAGAGAAAAGCTTATATTTTTACATTCAAATTACTTATGTGGTTATCGGTAGCGATAACAGCGTCGCTTGTTGTATTTTTAATCGGATACGTGATGATAAATGGAATACCGCATATAACTTGGAATTTAATTTCAAGTAAGCCCAGTTATTTAACAGATAAAATAGGTATTTTACCGGATATTTTGAATACAATTTACATAGTAATAGCAACAATAATTATTGTTATTCCTCTGGGTGTAGGAGCGGCAATATATCTTACAGAATATGCCAAAAATAAAAAGCTTGTAGCTATAATAGAATATGCCGCAGAAACTCTTTCCGGTGTTCCGTCTATTATATATGGACTGGTGGGAATGTTGTTTTTTTGCGAATTTATGAAATTTGAAACCTCTCTTATAGCCGGCGCATTAACCCTTGTTATAATGAATTTACCAACGGTAATGAGAACTACTCAGGAAAGTCTTAAAACTGTTCCGCAAAGTTATCGCGAAGGCGCGTTCGGTTTGGGGGCAGGCAAATGGAGAGTTATCAGGACTGTTGTTCTTCCGGGCTGTGTCGACGGAGTAATAACAGGTTGTATATTATCAATAGGCAGAATCGTGGGAGAATCTGCCGCGCTGTTATTTACAGCCGGTTTTGCGCACGTGGTAAACGGATTTTTCAAAGGGCTTACAACCTCCGGTTCAACCCTTACGGTAGCGCTTTACGTTTATGCAAAAGAGAGAGGCGAGTTTGAGGTTGCCTTTGCAATAGCCGCTATATTAATGATTTTGACATTAATAATCAACTTTACCGCAAATGCTGTTAGCAAAAGCTACAAGAAAAGGAGAAAAATATGAATAATATAATTACGGTAAAAGATTTATGCCTGTGGTATGGTGAACACCAGGCGCTAAAAGATATAAATATCGATATTCCCGAAAATAAAATAACTGCCCTTATCGGACCATCAGGTTGCGGAAAGTCTACTTTTTTAAAAACATTAAACAGAATGAATGATTTGATTACAGGGGTTAAAATATCGGGAGAAATATGTTATAATGAACAGGACATTTTTAGTAAAGATGTAGATGTCAATGAACTTAGAAAAAATATCGGTATGGTTTTTCAAAAGCCGAACCCTTTCCCAATGAGTATTTATGATAATATAGCCTATGGTCCGAGAACCCATGGTATTACCGCAAAGGCTAAACTTGACGAAATAGTGGAAAAATCCTTAAAAGCCGCCGCAATATGGGACGAAGTAAAGGACAGACTGAAAAAGAATGCGCTGGGGCTTTCCGGTGGACAGCAACAGAGACTTTGTATAGCGAGAGCGTTGGCGGTAGAGCCACAGGTTATCTTAATGGACGAACCGACATCAGCGCTTGACCCCATTTCAACTTCAAAGATAGAAGACCTTGCAAGTGAACTTAAAAAGAAATATACAATAGTTATGGTAACCCACAATATGCAACAGGCAGTCAGAATATCCGATTATACTGCGTTTTTCTTGCTTGGAGATTTAATTGAGTTTTCAAAAACGGAAGAAATGTTCTCGTATCCGAGAGATAAGAGAACAGAAGACTATATTACAGGGAGGTTTGGATAATGCGTTCAAAATTTGATCAACAACTGGATTTGCTTAATAAAGAGATGATATCAATGGGAGCTTTGTGCGAAAATGCTATTGCTCTTTCTGTAAAGGCGCTGGATACAGGGGATTTGTCTATTGCAGAACAAGTACCCGATATATCAGAACAAATTGACCAAAAGGAAAGAGAGATAGAGTCTCTTTGTATGAAACTGCTACTGCAACAACAACCTGTTGCAAGTGATTTACGTATCATTTCTTCCGCACTTAAAATGATTACCGATATGGAGCGCATAGGTGACCAATCGGCAGATATAGCGGAAATTATAAGAACGGCAAAAATATCGGCTGATAACGATACGCTTCATATTAACGATATGGCGCTGGCTGTTATAAAAATGGTTACAGACAGTATAGATGCCTTTGTCAAAAAGAATGTGGATTTGGCAAAAGCAGTTATTGAGTATGATGATGTGGTTGACAGATATTTTGATGAAATCAAGAACAAATTGATAGATCGTTTTTCTATGCATAATACGGACGGAGAGTGGACGATTGACCTTCTGATGATAGCAAAATATTTTGAAAGAATAGGCGACCATTCAACGAATATTGCCGAGTGGGTATTGTTTTCTATAACAGGACATCGAGAAGTAGAATAAAAGAAAGGTTATGTATATTATATAATATACAAAGGATATACAAATGATTTTCTGTGTTGAAGATGATAATAGTATACGAGATTTAATGCTTTATACATTAAACGCATCGGGTTTTGAGAGTAAAGGTTTTGAAAGCGCCGAAAGCTTTTGGATTGCAATTCAAAAAGAAAAACCGAGTTTAATAATGCTTGATATTATGTTACCGGGAGAAGACGGCATAGAAATACTCAAAAAACTCCGCGCAGATAGTATAACTGCCGAAATTCCGGTAATAATGGCAACAGCAAAAGGCACAGAGTATGACAAAGTTATCGGACTGGACACAGGAGCAGATGACTATCTTGTAAAACCTTTTGGAATGATGGAAATGGTTTCACACATAAAGGCTGTCTTACGCAGAACAAAGCCAAAAGAAGAAAAAAATATCCTGAAAGTCGGTAATTTAAAATTAGATTGTATTAAACATTCGGTAACAGCCAATGAAAAAGAAGTTGTCCTTACATTAAAAGAATATGAATTGCTTCGTCTTTTTATGGAAAATTTGGGTAATGTTTTTACCCGTGACAGACTACTTGAAAAAATATGGGGTGTTGACTATATCGGCGAAACACGGACAGTAGATGTGCATATAGGAACTTTACGCACAAAGTTGGGTGATTGTGGTGACTATATAGAAACAGTGCGTGGCGTAGGATATAAATTGGGTGACCAAAAATGACAAAACGAATTTTTCGCTCAATGTGTGGGGTTGCGGTTTCGGTTATAATCATTACAATAGCCCTATTAATTGGTATAGTATATGGTTATTTTTCCGCAAGCGAGACATCACACCTAAAAACGTATACAGCTTTTGTAAGTCGTGGAATAGAAATCTCCGGAAAAGATTTTTTTAATGATTTAAATACAGAAAAATATCGTGTGACATTAATTTCAAAAGACGGAAAAGTACTATACGATACACATAAGGATATTTCCCAAATGGAAAATCATATGGAACGTCAAGAAATAAAAGATGCGATAAAAAAAGGTTTTGGGTATAGTAAACGTAAGTCGCAAACTTTTATGAAAGTATATTTGTATTATGCCGAAAGACTTCCCGATGGAGAGATAGTGAGAGTATCAATTCCGCAAAAAACAATATTTAATATTCTTTTTGATATGGCAGAACCAATTATTATTGTTCTTTTGGCGGTGTTTGTGTTTTCTGTTGTTCTCTCCAAAAAACTTACAAAATCCATTATCACGCCTTTGAATAATTTAAACTTAGACGCGCCACTCGAAAACGAAGGTTATGATGAAATATCTGAGCTATTGAGAAGAATAAATACCCAGCAAGAACAGCTAAAATTGCAATCGCAAAAGATACAAAGAAAAAAAGACGAGCTGGAAGCTGTTATCGAAAGTATGAATGAAGGGCTTGTTATTCTTAATTCCAAAAATAACATAATCAGTATAAATAAGTCGGCTGAGAAGCTTCTTGCTATCGATAGCGCAAATATTGGAAACAATATATTTTTGATATGCAGAAATTTGCCTTTGGAAGAAATTTTGGAAAAATGTAAGAATGGTATAAGAAGTAATTACATAATAGATTTTGCTACTGGTACATATCAACTAAACGCAAGTCCCATTATGTCAAATGAAAAAATAGTTGGTATCGCCTTGCTGTTTTTTGATGTTACGGAAAAAGAAAAAACAGAGCAAATTCGCCGAGAATTTACTGCGAATGTTTCCCATGAATTAAAAACCCCGCTTCACTCGATAGCGGGATATTCGGAATTAATGGCAAACGGCATAGTAAAGCCCGATGATTATATGGCTTTTTCGGAAAAGATACATACTGAGGCAAAGCGAATGATTCAGTTAATAGAAGATATAATTGAGCTTTCACATCTTGACGAGGGCGCAACAGATATGAAACAAACAGAAGTGGATTTGTTTTTGCTCGCGCAAGAAGTGGCAAACAGTTTATCCGACAAGGCAAAAAGTTCACAGGTTGAAATTAATATCAAAGGTGAAAAAGCTGTTTTCAGCGGTATTCTTCCACTGGTAAAAGGAATTGTTTACAATCTTTGCGATAATGCCATAAAATATAATAAAATAGGCGGAAAAGTGGATATTACTGTTAAGAATAATGTGAGTAATGTTATTTTAACAGTAAAAGATAACGGAATAGGTATAGCAAAAGAACATCATGAACGTATTTTTGAGAGATTTTACAGAGTAGACAAAAGTCACTCAAAAGAAGTGGGCGGAACAGGTTTGGGCTTATCTATTGTTAAGCACTCCGCAAAAATTCACAACGCAAAAGTTGAATTTGACAGTGATATAGGAAAAGGTACGGAGATAAAAATAACTTTTCCTAAAAAAAGTGTAATTTTCTCATAATAAGGCAAAATGCACTTTCAAAAATACTCCTACACGGCAAAAAGTATTCCGTTTTCTGTGGAAAATGACTTCGGCTCTGCCTAAGTTACTCGATTTTTATAAATATTTTGAGTAAAACATTTGTTACTTTGTCAATTTAATAATAAATCTATATTAATCTAAAAATAAAGGCATATAACTAAACTTATAATTTAGCTATATGCCTTTGCTTTTTATTTATTATAGTAATTTTGCGTTCATAATTCTTTTTACAAATATATCACGAATACGGTCAAGCTCTCCCAGTCCTTGTACTTTACATTCTACTGTAAAACCGGCAGCTTTGAGAAGTGAACGTAAGCTATTCGGTTCATCGCTTGCCATATCGTTTGTGGCATGGTCACCGGCAACAAACATTAGCGGAGCAACAACAGCTTTCTTTTGCGGAATGTCTTTTATATTAAATAACATATCTTCAAAGGTCGGTTTGCCCTCTACTGTACATAGACGCATACTGAAATTTTTGAGTTCTTGCATTTTTTTATTCATTTCAATGTATATATCATTCGACTTGTGCTCAGTGCCATGTCCCATAAGTATAAGTATTTTATCGTTATCTATTGGATATGTTTCTTTTAAGATATCAATCATTGTATCAATATCAGAACTGTCGCGCAAAAGCGGAAGACCTATTTTGATATTTATTTTTTCTTTGAATTTACTTGCCATACTGCATAGTTTATCGTATTCGTCCCCGGGGATTATCAGTGTAGGTTGAATGGCCACTTCTGTATAACCCTCATCGAGTATTTTGGTAAGCGCCTCATCAATAGAGTCTACGCTGATATTATATTTGCCCATTAATCTTGAACGCACAATTCCGCTTGTAAATGCGCGATATACAGGTGTATTTGTAAATGCTTGCGCAATATGTTTCTCTGTCCCTGCAATATTTTTTTCAAGCGTATCTAAATATGTTGTTCCAAAACTGACAACTAAAATGGCGTTTTTCATTTTATTATTCTCCTAAGTTTAGATTTTGTGCATAATTCTATAAGTTTTTATAAAATTATATCATGTAAATAATATTAAAATCAATATTTATAACAACATAATATATATTAATTTTATATATTGTCATACTTTTATTTGACAATGGTTGACTATATTTTTGTTTCGTGCTATATTAAAAATTGTTGATTTTGAATATAGCAATATATTTAAGCAGAATTTTTTAAGTGAGGAGTTTTATATTAAAGATGAGTATTATAAGTTTTTTGATTGCCATTATTGCATCGACAATAGGTAGCATAAGCGGTATCGGTGGCGGAATAATTATTAAGCCGGTAATGGACGCAATTTCGGGACTTTCTCCTAACATAATAAACTTTATGTCGGGCTGTACAGTTCTTTCAATGGCGGTTTCTTCATACATACGCAACCTAAAAAGTCCTATAAAGCTGAATTACAAAACAACTTTATGGTTAGCGCTTGGAGCGTGTATAGGCGGATATTACGGTAAGGTGCTGTTCTCGGCATTTACAGGTAATGTTAAACTTGTACAATCTATAATATTACTTATAATCAATCTTTTGGTAATGCTGTATCTTGTTAAAAAATCAAGCATAAAAACTTTACATACAAGGAATTTCGTAATATGTACAATAATAGGTCTTGTGCTTGGTGTCAGCTCATCATTCTTGGGCATTGGCGGTGGCCCTATTAATATTGTGGTTCTGTCATTCTTCTTCTCAATGTCTGCCAAAGAAACAGCGAGAAACTCTCTGTTTGTTATCTTATTTTCGCAATTTACAAGCCTTGTAACAACATTTGCGACACACTCCGTTCCTGAGGTTGATATGTTTACACTTGTTATTATGTGTATAGGTGGTGTTGTGGGTTCAATCATAGGTTCAATGATTGCCTCGAAAATGGACGACAAAATGACAGATAAGTTTTTTGCAATATTGCTTGTTTTCCTAATTTTGTTAAATATATATAATGTGGTTGTTGCATTTTAAGTAAATATAAGTGAATAAATAATTAAGGCATAGGCTAAATGATATGTTTAGTCCTATGCCTTTCCTATATTATCCAAGAATTGATTTTAAATCTCCATCGGGAGTTGTAATTGGTGCAATCCCATAGTTATTAACCAAAATATTAAGCACGTTGGGGGATATAAATGCGGGCAGAGTAGGGCCGAGTTTAATGTTTTTTATGCCCAGATATAGCAATGTAAGGAGTACGCATACCGCTTTTTGTTCGTACCACGACAGTATCATACTTAGCGGAAGTTCGTTTACATCGCAGTCAAAAACCTTTGCCAAAGCGAGCGCGATTTGTATAGCAGAGTATGTATCGTTACATTGTCCGATATCCATTAAACGTGGAAGACTTCCTATATTGCCTAAATCCAAGTCATTAAAGCGGTATTTACCGCAAGCAAGAGTCAGTATTACTGTGTCTTTTGGTGTCTGTTTAACAAATTCTGTATAGTAATTTCTTCCGGCTCTTGCGCCGTCACAACCACCTACAAGGAAAAAGTGCTTTATTGCGCCGGTTTTAACAGCATTTACAACAGTATCGGCAACATTCAGTACCGTATTCCTGCCAAAGCCTGTAAGCACTTTGCTGCCGCCGTTTATTCCTGTCATTGTTACGTCTTCGTTGTATCCGCCAAGCTCTAATGCTTTATTTATGATAGGAGTAAAATCTTTGTTTTCATTAATATGTATAATATCGGGAAAAGCGACAACTTCTGTTGTAAATACTCTATCGGCATAGCTGTCTTTCGGTGGCATTAAGCAGTTAGAAGTATATAGGATAGGAGCTGGGATATTGGCAAATTCTTTTTGTTGATTTTGCCAAGCCGTACCAAAGTTTCCTTTAAGGTGCGCATATTTTTTAAGTTCAGGATAAGCGTGACCCGAAAGCATTTCGCCATGGGTATATATGTTAATTCCTTTGCCCTCTGTCTGTTCCAAAAGTCTCTTTAAATCATATAAATCGTGACCTGTAATGACAATAAACGGACCTTTTTCTATTGTCATTGTAACTTCGGTAGGCACAGGGTGACCATAAGTTTCTGTGTTTGCTCTGTCGAGTAATTCCATACAAATTAGGTTTACTTTTCCGGCTTCCAGCGCAATTTCGAGTAATCTGTCTGTTGAACAACTGTCCATACCTATTATTACAAGCGCTTTATATATGAATTTATATACTTCATCACTGTGGTAGCCAAGTACAGCCGCATGATAAGCATAGGCGGCTATGCCACGAAGCCCGAAAAGAATTAATGATTTTAAACTTTTAATATCTTCGTTAGGCTCATTCCATAGCTTATTCATATCATAGTCATTGTTTTTGCCACAACAAGATGTGCAAGTAAAACAATTCGGAATAATTTTTCTTTTTTCAATTTCTACTTTTTTAAGCGCCTCGTTTATTCTGTCATTGTCAAAATTAACATTTGTCAGAGTGATAAAAAGGCTTTCGATGATAATTGCGTTTGCAGAGTCGGAAATTAAGTCCTCGTTGCCCTCTGTTGCACGCGCAAGACCGATAACGGCACCTGTCAATTTATCTTGCAGAAGCGCTGTATCTTCTTTTTTACCACAGACACCCATATTTTCCGAACAGCCTTTACAATTTGCTGTTTGCTCACATTGATTACAAAACATATTTTTATTCTCCCAGTATTTATAAATTTATTATAGAATTTTACCGTCGGAAGTTACAGTGATTACTTCACAAGGTATATTTTTTCCACTGTTTTCAATGGCTGTCTTTGTTGCAAAACTAAGTCCACCGCAACATGGAACTTGCATACGGACTACTGTTATACTGTTTATGTTGTTGCTCTCTATAATTTGCGTAAGTTTTTCAGCATAATTTACACTGTCAAGTTTTGGACAGCCTATCATTGTTACTTTGTTTTGCATAAATTTATTATGAAAATTTGCATAGGCAAAGGCTGTGCAGTCAGCGGCAATCAGTAAATCCGCATTTTTGAAAAAGTAAGCATTGGCAGGAACAAGTTTTATTTGCACAGGGAAATTTTGCAGTTGACTTTTAAGTTCTATATTTAGATTATTGTCAGCCATTTCTTTTTCTTTCTTTGCACGTAGCACAGCTTCTTCGTCATAGGCCGGAGCTTCCCTTTGTTCAAAAGATATTGCGTCAACAGGACAGGCTGGCAGACAATCCCCCAAACCGTCACAATAATCTTCACGCAAAAGCTCAGCCTTTCCATTGACAATACCGATAGCTCCCTCGTGACAGGCTGTTGCGCATAGTCCGCAACCGTTACATTTTTCTTTGTCTATCTTTATAATTTGTCTAATCATTTGTTTTTCTCCTTGTATAAAAATATTTAATTGTATGTATAATATAGTCACTCTATTTGACATTGTATAAAAATAATAATATACTAAAAGAAATATGTATGTTGAAAATTCAACAAAAGAGGTGACTTTATGGAAGAATATTATCCAATATTAAAAAAATGCGCTTTGTTCGATGATATAAAAGGTGAAAATTTATCATCAATGCTGGCTTGTTTGGGAGCAAAAGAGATAACAGTGAAAAAAGGACAAACTATTTTTCGGGAGGGTGATACTGCAAATTGCGTTGGAATAGTGCTGAGCGGTTCAGTAAAGCTAATTCGTGAAGACTATTACGGTAACCGAAGTATCGTTGCGCATATACCGCCGAGCGAAGTGTTTGGCGAGACCTATGCCTGCGCCGGAATATCATCACTGCCTGTGAGTATAGTAGCCGATGAAGACAGTATTTGTTTGTTGATTGATTGCAGAAGAATAACTACAAGCTGTACAAATGCCTGTGTGTTTCACAGTCAGGTTATTTTTAATTTACTTCGCTTGGTAGCCTGCAAAAATTTGGTTTTCGACCAAAAAATTGAGGTTACATCAAAAAGAACCACAAGAGAAAAGTTGATAGTGTATCTTTTGGGAGAAGCAAAAATGAATGGAAGCAATACATTTACCATTCCGTATGACAGACAGGCGCTTGCCGATTACTTGGAGGTAGACCGTAGCGGGCTTTCGGCAGAAATAAGCAAGCTTCGCAAAGAAGGAAAATTAGAGAGCGAAAAAAATATGTTTAAATTATTGTAAGAATTTATAATAAATCAATATTTTTTCGGTTGCTTTTGAAATATTAAATTATATAATAAATAATTGGAATATTATATTAACAATGGGTTTGGTTTATTTACAGAATATTGTATTTTGTGATATAATCAGTACTAAAAAGCAGATAAATTTTATATTTATATAAAAAGAGGTTTTGTTTAATGAAGAAGTGTGGATTTAGTATATTAAAAGCTTTGCTAAGCGCGGTTATTGTTTTTGGAACAGTTTTTGTTATGACAGCTTGCGGTTCAGGTGTTACTGATACAGGGGTATCCGGTACTTTGAATAATGACAAAGAAAGTAGCGGAACATCATCAACAGCAACGAAAAAGTTAAATCATAATGAAGTAATTAAATTGGTTTTAAGTTCTTTGGCAAAGGCAGACGAACTGCAAAAAGTATATATAGGGGAAAATGTGGAGACCGATGAAGAACAACTGCCCGATGGTTTTGTTAAAGATGAATACAGTCATGTATCCGATAAACGAATAAATACACCCGAGCTTTTTTATGAATATTTCAGAACGGTATTTGCAGGTGAAACAGCTGACAAAATAGCCAATGATTTACTTAATACTTTTTTTTATAAAATAAAAGACAATAAAGTTTATAAATCAAACAAAATCACTCCTACCACATTAACATTGGGAAAATGGAATACAGAAAAAATTACCATTGTTAAAAATACAGAGTCGGAAATAGAAGTAAAAATGCAAACAAAGATAAATAATTCCGATAATGGCATTAAAGCATTAAAACTTTTAAAAGTTGATGATAAATGGTTGTTTACAGAGTCGTATATTTTAAAATAGTATAAAAAATGTGAGAAACAAAGGGGAGAATACAAAAATGTGCACAGCTATCAGCTATCGTCCCGATAGTCACTATTTTGGCAGAAATTTGGATTTGGAATATTCGTTTAAGGAGCAAGTGGTTATCACTCCTAGAAACTATTTATTCAAACTGAGAAACGGTAATAATTTCTATAACCGCTTTGCTATGATTGGAATGGCTTCCGTATTAAATGAATATCCGCTTTATTATGAGGCAGCCAATGAAAAAGGTCTTGCTATGGCAGGACTGAATTTTCCGGAAAATGCGGTCTATTGGGAAAGTAAAAGAGGAATGAAGAATATAACTTCATTTGAGTTAATTCCATGGATTTTGGGACAAGCAGAAAATTTAAATGATGTAAGAAATTTACTTGATACGTTAAACATAACAAATGAGCAGTTTTCGGAGCAAATACCAACTCAGCCTTTGCACTTTATGATTAGTGATAAATCAGCTTCTATTGTTGTAGAGCCGACTGAAAGCGGACTTAAAGTTTATGATAATCCATACAATGTTATGACAAACAATCCGCCTTTTGAGTATCATCTTTGGAATATCCGTAATTACAGAAATCTAAGTAATTCAAACGGAGAAAACACTTTCACATCAAGTTATGATTTGGATTCTTATGCGGTAGGTATGGGAGCTATTGGCTTACCGGGAGATGCTTCCAGCGCTTCCCGCTTTGTCAGATGTGCGTTTAACCTCGCCAATCTTCCAAAAGAGGGTGATGAATACGAACATATAACTGAATTTTTCCATGTATTGGATAGCGTGTCAATGATAAAAGGTTCAACCTTAACAGATACAGGAAAGTATGACATAACACTGTACAGCTGTTGTATCAATGCCAATAGCGGTACTTACTATTATAAAATGTATGGTAACAACCGCATTAATGCTATAAGACTCAGTCAAGTAAATCTTGATTCTGAAAAACTATTCTGTTATGATTTAAAAAGGGAACAGGACATTCGTTTTGATAATTGATATAAATATTATCACTATGTTTTAAACAAAAAATATAGAGCGGAATTGATAAATCGAAAAAAAATAATGACTGATAATAAGAGAGGCTGAGACTTTAAAGCAAATTTTAAATCTCAACCTCTTTTAGATTTTATCAGTCATTTTTTATAATTTAGCGAGAAAGTATATTTATATGAAAGTGTAATGATTTTTTAATTAATTATAATATGAATTGAGAAATGATTTTACATATAGCAGTAACATTTGCCTCACTTGTAAATTCAAATTTAACTTTTCCCATACCCGAAAACCATAGTTCAAGTTCGCTGTCCAAATCAAGTATACCTGCTGTTTCAATGGAAAATGCTTGTATTTTACTATATGGTAATGAGGTATAATCTTTTTTCTTTCCCGTAACTCCTTGAACATTAATTGCTATAATACGTTTGTCTGTAAATACAATACCGTCACGGATACCTTTAAAAGAAAAAATAATTTGTTCATTATCGACAAATAGCGGTTGAATATTACTTTCAAAAGTATTGTTATTGACTTGTTTTAATTTAAAAAAACTTGCATTTTGAAAATCAATCATCTTTGTTCTCCTCAATAAAATAAATTTTGTTATTAAAATTTTGCTCTTAGCTCTACGACTTTTCCAAGTATTGTAACCGGTAACGCCTCTATTTCTTCGTTAGTGTAAAACCACGGTTCAAAAGCGGAATTTAAAGGTATCAGCATAATTCCTTCTTTTGTTCTTTTTATTTTTTTTATAGTAGCGTCGTTGTTATTAACAAGAACAATGGCAATATCACCTGTTTCGGCAGTTGTTTGTTTTAAAACGACAACTACATCACCCTCACTAAACCTTGGTTCCATACTTTTCCCACGAACTTGCAGAGCAAAATAATTACCTTTTTTCGCCATATCTTCTGTTATTTCTTCATAGTCAATAATATCTTCAATAGCCTCTATCGGTATACCCGCCTGTACTTTTCCGAGTACAGGTATTTTTATACCCTTTTTCACAGATGTTTCATCATTGATATTATCATTACCCAAAAGATAGTCAATGGTTACATTAAAGTAATTTGAAATGTTTTTTAATATTGTAAAATCAGGCTCTCTTTTACCGTTTTCGTATAATGAAATCGTGCTTTCGGAAACTCCGATGATATCACCTAATTCTTTCATTGTTAAATTAGCGGACTTCCTTAATTTTCGCAAAACGTTCATTTTTTGTAATCACCTCAATAATATAATAATACACTTTACATATTGTAAAGTAAATCTTTATTTGCAAAATGTCAAGACTTTTTGTAAAAGTACTTGACAAATTGCAAAGTTATTGTTATATTATATGTTACTTTGCAAAGTATATACTAAAAAAGGAGTTGTTAAAAAATATATATAAGAACAAATGTTTTTTGATGGAATTTAAAAAATAATTGTATATATAAAAAGAAAAGTGAAAATTACTCATCAAATGTAATAAGGAGATAATTTTATGAAGAAATTTAAGATAAGTGATGTAGAAATAAAAACTTATGGTGTAATATCTGCGCCCGATACATTGTCAAAGACACCAAGTGAAAATAAACAGATTTTTGACAGACTTGTAAAATATGGCGTTGCGCCGAAATTTAATGGATTGATTGATGAACTAAACAGTGAGAATGGTGCGAGCAATATTGGCAGCAAAAACGGAACAGTACAAGGGCATATTGATAATACAAAAAATCCGCACAATGTAACAGCGGCTCAAATAGGGGCATATACAAAAGCGGAAACAAATGCAAAAATTAATGAAAAAGTATTTGAAACCGGAAGCGCGGATATGACACAGGCGATATATGACCCACAGGGCAAAAGACAAGATATTTTTAATACTTTTCAAAATCCTAACTTGCTTATAAACTCTAATTTTAAAAGTCCAATTAATTCAAAGAACATATTAATCTATACAAATACCAGAGGAACTGTAATAGATAAATGGCAAAGTGTATCTGTTAATAGCAAAGTCGAATTAAACAATAAAGGAGTTAAATTATCGCTAAATGAAAACGTAACATCTGATAAAAGCGGAATTTGCCAATCTATCGATAATTTTGACTTATTTAATCAAACATCATTAACTTTATCTTTTTTTGTTAATGAGTTTAGAGGAAATTACCAATATATCAGATTGAGATTGGCTCAGGAAAATAATGACTTTTTATCCCACATCAAGATTACAGTTGCAAAAGGCTTGCGGAAAGGTACTATATCTATACCTGCAAACACAAAGAAAGTTATAGTTGAATACGGTGTTTCAAACGGACATAATGGCTCAACAGACTATGCAATCTTAGAGTGGATTAAGCTTGAATATGGAAAAGTAGCTACGCCTTATATACCACAGCATTATATTGAAGAATTGCAAAATTGCTTAATGTATGATAATGGAATTATTCGACCGCCATACAGTAACCCTAATTTGCTAATTAACGGTGACTTTAAAATTTGGCAGAGAGGGGAAAGTTTTAATACAATAAATAAAAAACAATATGTTTGTGACAGGTGGCAGATATCAGGTGATGGAAATACAGAGATACGAAAAGAAAACTATGGTATTAGATTAGTTAATACCAAAGTCGGAACATATCATAACTTTACACAAATTATTGAAAATAACGGATATAACGGAAAAACGGTAACACTGTCAATTAAGCTTAATGAATCTGCCGATATTAGACAAATATATCTTAGTCATGGTAACAAAGGTGAATCTAATACAGGAATTAAGGGCTTTTTTAATTTAACAGGTGATTATCACACTTTTACCCTTACGTTGCCGAATGATTTAAAGGAACGATTAAATATAGGAATACAACTTCCTGAAACAAACAATGCAACTATTAAACTACAATGGATAAAGCTCGAACTTGGCGCAGTTGCAACACCGTTTGTTCCACGGACTTACGGCGAAGAACTGGCGCTATGCCAAAGGTATTACTGTACTAACAATAATTCGTCGGCGCCGGTAACAAATGTTTCGATGATATGTGACAGAGGTGGTTTTCCTTATTTGACAGGTTCATTGGTATTTCCAGTGACAATGAGAATTGTTCCTACCCTAACAATTACAAAAATCAGGAAAAATTATGACGGTTCTTTTGTAACATTGGATAACCTTGAAAACAAATGGTGTTCCACAAACGGTATAAGCTGGCTGGTCGGTAATTTTACACCGTCACTTTCGGTGGGAAGTACTTATCAAATACAATATACGGCTGATGCAGAAATTTATTAAGGAGGGATTTTATGGAAGATGTGATTTATAATGTTTATGCACGACAACAGGATAATGTTGTAGTTAAAATATTTTCAGATGTTTTCGAACAACCAAACGAAAATGATATTTTGATTGAAAGCGGTAATTCCGAATATCATTCTCACCCACATTTAAAATATCAGCTGACCGATGATTTAAGATGTCATAATTATAAAATAGTTGACGGTAAAATCGTTGAAAGAACAGCCGAAGAAAAAGCAGAAGAATATAAAAAAATTCAACCGACAGAACCCACAACAGAAGAAAAAATAAAAGAACTTCAAGAAGAACTTACAAATACACAGTTAGCGCTAACCGAAATTTATGAGAGTATGGGGGTATAGGATATGGCGAAAGTATACGCTGATTTAATAAGAAAAGGTATTAAAACAATAGATGAAGTTCCTGCGAAGCTCAAAGAGAAAGTGAAAAGTATCCTTGATGCAGATGTTTAGGTTCATTCTATATAAAATAATATTAAGAATGGAAGTGAAAGATATGGCTATTGTATACGCAACATTAATCATTAAAGGAAAGAAAACTTTTAAAGAAGTACCTGAGAGAATAAAAGAACAGGTAAAACAAGCTTTGATTGACATTGAGTGTCCTGAACTGGCTGAATAAAGAAACTAAACATTAACCCTTTGTATTAACTTTAATATAAAGGGTTAATGCCTTAAAACTGAAAGAAGATATGGATATATGTATTAAATGTTTTGTAATAGATATTAATATAAAGAAAAATATAAAAGAGAAAATACAGAAAAAATAAAATTCTTATTATAGTTCGTATTTGTTATTATTGTACAAAAATGTTATTATTTGAAAAGTTAATATAAATTATCGAAAGATAGTGTGTATGCTTTTACTCTTTTTATGACGTGAGAACAAAAAAAGACGTGAACATAAACTATGCTCACGTCCCACGTGTCGAGGTACTCGAC
>JAHHTQ010000010.1 GCA_020024555.1 Angelakisella sp. | reverse complement strand
TTTTTCGATAGTACTGTAAAATTTAAAGTAATTTTTGGGTAGATAGTGGGTATGACTTTATACTTTTTACAAGGTTAAAGCATAAAAAAAGACGTGAACAAGAATTTTGTTCACGTCATACGTGTCGAGGTACTCGACTGTTATTACTATACAAAAATGTTATCTTTTAAAAAGTTAATATAAACTATCGAAAAAATAGAGAGTATACGTTTACTCTCTTTATGACGTGAGAGCATAAAAAAAGACGTGAACAAGAATTTTGCTCACGTCCCACGTGTCGAGATACTCGACTGGAGCTACTAACGAGATTCGAACTCGTGACCTCGTCCTTACCAAAGTTATATAAAATCCATATTTAAATGATTTTTTTCTAGTTGTTGTACGTAATAGGTACTAAATAGAATTTAAGGTATCTTTAATTGTATTCTCGCTAATGTGCGTGTAATTTTTTAGAGCAGTGGTGGGTGTACTGTGACGTAATATTCGCTGTACTATTGCTGGGCTGACCCCTTTTTCTGCCAATATGGTTGCAGTCGTATGTCTGCAGCAGTTCGCTGTAAGGTTAGGATTTAGCCCAAGCTCTGTGATGACACGCTTAAAGTTTACATTAAAAGCTTTTTTTCTTAGTGATGGCTGATAATCTTTAAGTATGTCTGATATTTCATCTGGGTAAAAAATAGGTTGCTCTTTTCCCAAATCAGTTTTTATTCCGGCGCCTATTATTTGATGTTTGCTGAAATCTATCATATCAAATGTGAGATTTTGCAATTCTCCTGGTCTCATACCTGTGTATATCATAATCAATATATACTTTACAAAAGGCTCATTTGCTAAATTCTCCCACAATATATTTATTTCTTCTTTAGTAAAAATTTCTTTCTTTGGCTTTGGGACTTCGCCAAGTTCCAATAAATTACTTATGTCTTGCAAAGAAAAATCGTTTTTACGGCCAACAGTATATATACCTTTTATTACTGTTTTTAAATCTCGTTTATTATAATATGATTCTATGCTGTCGACAATACGCTGAAGTTCATCGTAGCGGATTGAATGTATCTCTCTGAATTTAATGTCAGATAATCTATTATACGCACGTTTGTATGCTGTCATCTTATTGTCTGTAATAGAATTATAATGTCTGTCACTCCAAATATTATATAGATCTTCAATCGTTTTAGGCTCTGATGTCTCTCCACGAAGTATTGGTATATATTCCAATGCTTCTTTTTTTGTTTTAAAACCACTTTTAGTTTTGGTAGTACGGTATCCCTGATGTATAAAATTTACCTCTGCTTGCCAAACATTACCACGCTTGCGAGCATAACCTTGACCATTGCCACGTTTTTTTACATTTTTCTTTTTATTAACAATTTGCTTAGCTCCGCAATATTGACAATATGGAGTATTAGCTATTTCTTTTTTACATTTTTTACACTCCATAAAATTAACTCCTTTTACAGTATAACGAAAAGAGGTCTCACATTAGTGAGACCTCTTACAATAATGATTGCCTGTAAAGGCTTGTCTTTTATAGTGTCGGCTAGCGACTTTGTTGTATCATCATTGTATCATTATTATATGTATTTGTCAACACTAATATGCTTACTTAAATGTTTACTTTTGATTTTTAGTATATAATTCGACTATTTTTTTGTCAATTTTGTCTAGGTTTTCATTTGATATTGATACACCTGATAATATATCGTTTGAATGTTTTGGTTCATATATTCTAATTTTGCTAATGGTTGTTATTTGTCCAACTAAGGCAATACTACCGTGTTCCATTTTATCTAATCTGTTTGAAATTTCATTTAGTTGCTTTTTTGTTAAACCATCAAATAAATTGTTGCCTAAATAAATATCATATGGATGTAGTTTATTAATATCATATCCTTTTTTACAAGATGTTAATGGAACAATATTCACTATACCAGATCTTGGAGAGCTTTCTTTTATAACAACTGCATAGTGTAAGCCACCATATTCATTTCCTATGTTAAACCCCAAATGAACATTTATAATATCACCACGTTTATATTTTTTGTATTTTTTAGGATCAAACTCTTTTTCGTAATCAAGAAATTTTACATAGTCTTTTAACCAATATGCTATTTTTTTGGCCTTACTTGGATCTTTACTTGGACCATATTCTAACTCCAAAAAGTATTTTTCAAATGTTTCTATTGCTTCTTTCTCTAATGCTGTTAGTTTATTTTTTGACATAAATCCTCCTTATTATTTTAATTTTATATAATAGCATCTATGTTAGCACCTAAAATTAAGCTAAAAATGGTGTGTTCAGCTCTATTACAGCACATTGTACAGCATAAATGTATATTTACATCACCTAAGAAAATTGCACAAAAGTAAGACTATACTATCATTAAAAGCATTTATTTTCGCTTGTTGCGGTCGGCATTGCCGTCCGCTGTAACCGAAACGGGCATTTACAGCACGTTTCTTTATCCTGCAAAAAAATATTTAAGCTTTATAGGCTAGTAGCGTATCTCTTTTGTTCATATTACTAATTATAAGCTTGTAAATTTGCGTTATAACTGCTCTTAATAGGTTATGCTATTGTTACATTAAATTAACTTCAAAGACGCTCACAATGGAATTTTTACGGGATGTTATGATTATGCTGATACTGATACTGTTTCTGTCTCGGCAAGTAAACTTGCTCTGTATTCTTCAGCGGGAGGTACGTGAACAAATGTTACTGTTGTGTTATAGTTTTCTTTTACTACTTTTTCTATCTCGGCAAGCGATACTTTGAAAAACTCTTTTCTATGATTAATTTTATTTACTTCTCTGTCTCTGAATGTTTGGTGCAGTATTGTTTCAAGTGCCGGAGCGTCTTCGCTGAAAATCATAGCGTGTACATCGAACTCAAATGGAACAGATGCGTCACCCAATTCCTTCACGCGTTCCAAAGGTTCAAGCCTACGTGTCATACCGATTTTATACACATCTTCACCAAAAGAACCAATATTTGAAATTACATATACATATCCAGCGCGTGTGTTTTGCTCTCGTTGAAATACATTTTCTTTGTCTTTTTCAACTAATTTCAATTTTTCCTCTAATTCTTTGATTTTGTCTATATATAGCTGTTTTTCGACATCAGAAGCTTGCTGTAAATATTGCATCATTTTATTAATTTCACTCTTAAATTGCTTTTCTTCTTTTTCAATTTTTATTTTTTCACGTTCAATTTCTCTTAGAACTTTTGCATCTTCTGCCATTTGTGCTTTAATAGCTTTTTGAGTTTCTTTTTCTTCCTCAACTTTTTTCAAATAATTATATACGCAAACCAATTCTTTTTGTTTTAAATCAAAGAACTCTGCGGATAAGCTTATATTGTCTGTCTCGAAAAGCTTATTGTTTTTTTCAAAAGCTGATAACAATTTGTTGCGCATAGTATCCAAATTACTGATTTTAACGGAATTGATTATAATGTCTGTCTCGGCATTGAAACATCTTAGAAGTTGACTTATATTATTTGTCATTTCCCTTGAAATTACATCATTGTCTTTAAATATGACAGCTTTCTTAGCTTTTATCATTACCTTTTCTTCCATTACTATCAAGTTAAGTTGATTTTTAATTTCCTCAGATGATATATTTTCAAAATTTCTATAAATTTCACTATAAAAATCAGAGGCTTTTTCGTTGTATTCTTTTGAAAGAAAAGCTATACTGTCTTTTAATTCGTTTTTTTCTTTTCTTAGCATATCTATATCTTGTTTATATTGCTTTGCCATAATGTCAAATTTATTTTCTTCTATCTTTATATCTTTTAACTTTTGTTGTTTTTCTGTTTCTATATCATTTAATCTTTTTTGTGCTTCTGTTTCTATATCATTTAACATTTGTTGTTTTTCTGTTTCTATATCATTTAATCTTTTTTGTACTTCTGCTTCTATATCATTTAACCTTTTTTGTTCTTCTGCTTCTTCATTAATTGTTTTAATTTTTGTCTTTTTTATCTGACCAACTATTATAATTATACCCATTATAACTATAATTCCAAGATATATAAACTCTCTATACGCTGCCAAAACTTCAAACAGCTTGATTATTAAACCAAACGCAATCAAAAAACCTATTATTTTCGCTACCATAACACACTGTCCCCTTTATATTTGTAAAATTAAAATTTTGCTCTAAGCTCTACGACCTTGCCAAGTATAGTAATCGGTAATGTTTCTATTTCCTCGTTTGTATAAAACATAACGTCAAACGTAGGATTTAAAGGTATCAATGCAATTCCGCTCTCTGTACGTTTAATCTTTTTTATTGTTGCGTCATTGCTGTTCACCAAAACAATAGCAATGTCGCCTGTCTCCACTGTGGTTTGTTTTAATACGATAACCACATCACCCTCGCTAAACTTCGGCTCCATGCTTTCCCCACGAACCTGTAATGCAAAAAAATCCCCCTGCCGTGCCATTTCTTCGGTAATTTCTTCGTAATCGATAATGTCCTCAATAGCCTCAACCGGAACGCCAGCCTGTACTTTTCCAAGTACAGGTATTTTTATACCTTTCTTGTTTTTGGGCTTATATTCAAAGTTATTGTCAATTAAGTAATCAACACTTACTTTAAAATAATCAGCAATTTTTTTAAGTGTTTCTGCATCTGGTTCCCTTTTTCCCAAAACATAACCACTAAATCGTTGTGATGATAAATTTAATGCTGTATATACATCTTTTTGAGCTAAATTATTTTTTTTTAATAAATAGCTAATCTTTTCGGAAATCATATTATTACCTCGTTTTTAGTTTAAACAAATTGTTTGATAACATTATAAAGTAAATAATATAAATAATCAATATATTAAACAATTTGTTTGATGTATTTTTGTTTACTTTGAATGAAAATATCTAATATTAAACTTTTTGTTGAATATGTTGTTGACATTAAGCATTTTGTTGGATATAATAACATCGTAATCAAACAAATTGTTTAATAGAAAGGAGCATGTTGATGAGAGAATGGCTTAAAAAAAATAGAGTAAGCAAACACATAACCCAAGATACTATGGCTAAAAAATGTGATATTACTTTACAGATGTATAACTACATTGAAAATGGCAAACGTCGTCCATCAGTAGAAGTGGCTAAAAAAATTTCAGAAGTACTAAATTTTGACTGGACACTGTTTTTTGAAGATGAAAATAATAAAGCTTAAACCCATATTATTAATTCAAAATAAAAAAAGGAGGAAATATATGTTACTTATCGAATTACATACTCCATCTAATGGCAAGGTAAATTTTGGTACGGGGACAGGAAAAGTAATTGATACTGTGAGACAGTTATATGATTATCTGTGTCTTACTTTACCTGCAAACGAAGTTGATGGTTTATGTAACAAGCTAATTTCACAGACCGAAACAAAAAGTTTTGAAACATTGGCAATCGGAGAGTATACGATTAAGTGGGTAGATGATGACGGCGTTAACCCGAATGACTTGCCGTTTTACTAAAAAGATAAAACAGGAGGATAACGTAATGACTTACAGAGAATTACAAGAACAGGAAATAACTACAATCAGACCAAAAAAGATAACCATAAATTTATCCGAGGCGGACTGTGAAAGAATATCAAAATTATGTGGCGAGTACGGCTTGACGATAGGGGAACTTCTGGAAAATTTTATCGGAGATTTAGTGGGCGGTACATACAGCAACGGAAGTGATGAAGGAATGTATGCAAGAAAATGGTTTGACCGTTGTTTTGCATTTTTTCCAAATAAAGGCTTACTGAATTATTTATTGACATGGAAAGGTTTTACAGATGTAAAGGGATTTTTAAGTCTATTGGAAATGCTTGATACTGCTTATGCTGATTATGAAGATTACAAAGAAAATCCAACAGACTATGATGATGAAGATGTTGAATACATCACAAATGATATTCAAGACTTTGAAAAAGAATTATCGGAAATAAAAGAAAGATTTTTTAAATATCACAAAGATGAAAGTCAAGAACCAAATTGGGAACAGGAAGTCGAAAAAGTAAAAGTATGGGTAGAAGAAACGGAGCGTTTTAAAAATGAATAAAGAAAAAGAAGTAAAAGAAATCATTGTTAAATATGATGATATAGATTAAAAGGAGGTTTTTTGTATGACGGAAAAACAAGAAAAGGCAATAGACAGGCTAATGAAAGATGACAGACTGTTTGTTGATGTTACAGATATTGCGGATATATTGGAAAGCTCTCCGCAAGGACTGCGTGACACCGCCCATCGCCAAGTATCACAGCTTGGATTTAATGCAATGACTGTAAATTCTCGGGTAAAAATACCACGAATACCGTTTTTAAAATGGTTGGGAGTACTATAAATATTATTGCCAAAAAAGGAGTAAAAAACAATGCTTAGCGAAGACATAAATATATATAAATCTGCACGCGAGAATGCAGATATCACCCAAGAAAAGGCTGCCGAACTACTTGATATCTCGGTCGAGAGCGTAAGAGCTTACGAACTTGACAAACGTTTTCCTCCCGAAAACGTAGTACTCAAAATGGTTGATATATATAATGATAAAATCCTTGCATACAATCACATGCAGGCAACATTGCAAATAGCCTCTGAACTCTTGCCACGAATCACCATTACGGAGCTTCCGCAAGCTGTATTAAGACTGCTTGCGGAAGTACAAAAACTCACTGATGAAAAGGATAGACTTGTGGAAATAGCCTGTGACGGAATAATTGACGATACGGAACGTATTGACTTTAACAATATACTGTCCCAACTGGATAATCTGCATTTGGCAATCATACAGATGAAATATTCAAAGCCAAGTAGGTGAAATAAATGTTAGGCGCTTTATTAGGATTTTCGGTAGTGTTTTTCGCATGGCTCTATTGCCTGTATTTAACAGACCATAAAAATAAATAATAAAAAAATGGAATAAGGGGCAATTTTGAACAAATATACAAATAAATTTTACAATTTCGCAATAACACTCAAATTCGCAAGCGCTTGCGAATTTGAACAAAAATATAAACTTATTTCGTATATTCGCAAGAATACTCAAAAAGTGTCAGCGCTGACACTTTTGACTTATACAAAATCAACTTAAAAAAAAGAAAGTGAGGACGAATGAACGATATTAAAAATCAAAGAAGCATAGAAACCATTACCGCCGAAATTAATATGTACAAGGCGCAGACGGTACAAAATATTATCGAGATAGGAAAAAGACTGACGGAAGCAAAATCAATGCTAAACCACGGTGAATGGACTGAATGGTTGACTGAAAAAGTTGAACTTTCGCACAGAACCGCAAATAATTTTATAAAAATTTCGCAAGAATACTCAAATTCGACAGCGCTGACGAATTTGAACTATACAAAATTAACTCAACTGTTGGCGTTGCCGTCTGATGAACGAGAAGAATTTATTGCGGAAACGCACACAGTCAACGGCAAAGAAAAAACAGTGTCCGAGATGTCCACAAGAGAGCTTGACAAGGTACTGAAAGAACGTGACGAACTGAAAAAAGAGTTAACGGAGGTAAAAACTTCGCAAGATAATATAAAAGTAGGCTATGAAAGAAGAATAAGCAACCTGCAAGAAAAAGTCAATGAGCAGGAAGTTTCTGCCGAAAGATACAAGCAGCTTTGGACAGATGCCGTAACACAAATAAAAGAATATGAAAACAAGCCCATTGATGTCGCTGTGCAGGAACCGAGCAAGGAACAGTTAAAAAAAATCAAAGAAAAAGCTAAGGCGGAAGCATTGGAAGAACTGGAACGCTCTGCGCCAAAGGAAAACACCGAAACAATAATAGCTATATCCAACGCCGATACTAATTTTGAGGACGGCATTAAAGGTACGGTTACAAATTTACTGTCACTGGTGTGTTTTATGGATAGGCGAAAAGCTGTTGGAAAGATAGAAAATTGTGTAAAAACATTACATAAATATTTAAGGGTGCTTTACGAAAAAGCAGAAGAACTCAAAAACATAGATCGCCAGCTTGACCCGGAATTCTATGAAGATGAGTTTGATAGGGAAATAGAAGAAAGTCTCATCGAAGATAATATAAACAACAATTACACTTTGAGTAACTATGACGATGATGACTATGATTTGGATTTATAAAGGAAAGGGATAAAAAATGTTCGGTAAAAAAATAACCACCCTCTTATATAAAAATACAAGAAAGGTGGTGATTTAATGAATAGCAGTAAGTTAAGCGAACTCCTAACATTCGCTTATCAGCACAGGGAATACCGCTACTCGCTAGTATGCCATTCAGGACAATGGCACTTAATAATTAAACATCCAATAGCACAGAATTGATTAATTATGTGTTCTATTATAACAAAAATAAAAGAAAAAAGCAAGTTTTAGGAGGTAAATTTTTATGGCTGATTATCAAAAAACATCAAATGAGGAGTTATGCGCAAAGTGTATGTACATAGTGCCTTTCGACTGCAACAAAGAGACTGATTTGGAGAAAATGGGAAAGTGTCCATATTTTAGATTAAACTGCGCTTTCAACAGTTTAATTGATAAATTAGATAAATATGAAAATAAAGAGAACACGGAGGAATAACAATATGTCACTTGGACTTGATAACGGAAACTACAACACAAAAACATCTGATAACGTCCTATACGCATCAGGATATACCGAAACCAATACAGAGCCAATTACGCTTGATAAGGTAGTTAAATATAATGGGAAATTTTATATTATAGGCGATAACAGAAATCCGGTAGAAAACAATAAGGCAAGTAATGACGATACGTTTATAATGTCTCTGCCTGCGCTTGCAGAGCACGCAAAACTTACAGGCGAACATAATATAAAGCTGGGTGTGGGATTACCCATAGCCCTGTACGGCGAACAGCAAGAGAGCTTTAAAAGATACTTTGAGCGTAAAGTAGACTTTGAATATGAAGGCAAACCTTACCACATTGAAATAGAAAAATGTTTCTGCTATCCGCAAGGATTTGCGGCGCTTATCAGTGACATACGCAACCTTAAAAACTACCACACTTTATATTTAATTGATATAGGCGGATATACGGTAGATGTGTTGACAATATTAAACGGTGAACCAACCAAAGACAAAAGTTTTAGTTTGGCTAAGGGTATTATTGAGCTATATACAACGATTAAATCAGAGCTTATGTCTCATAATATTCTGTTAAACGAAAATCAAATAACTGAAGGAATTAGGGGCGCAGCTATACAACATCTTAATGCTTCAATAATCGAATCTGTAATTACAGCAAAGAAAAAAGCTTACGTTCGCTATCTGCTCAACAGTATAAGAGAGCACGATATTGACTTACGCAACCCGGTTGTATTCGCCGGTGGTGGCGCTGAATTGCTTTATCAAGATATGGATTGTAATGACGTATATAAAATAGCTTTGCTGGATAGATTTGCAAATGCAAAGGGATATAAAATATTGTTAGACGGTGAAAACAATGGATAAAAAATATCTGAAACTTACTTTTGATTTGGATTTTGAAGACCATCAAATTGCTTTTGACGAAATAAAAAAGCATAAACATACTACGCAATATATTGTGGATTTAATATGTCAGTCGTTAAAAGTTACCGACAAGCTACCAACAAGTAACCTTAAAACAACAAGCAATGATACAAACAATCAAGAAGTTGCCAACAAGTTACCGACAAGCAACTTTGATGATATACCAAAAGAATTTATGAATTTTTTGAAGTGAATAAAACGGAGTGTAAGTTGAAAAGCTTACACTCTGATTCTGCTATATAAAGGAGAAAAATTATGAAGATTAATGAAGGAAAATATACAGCTATCCTTGTTGATGTCAGAGTTAGATATGGCGAGAACTGGAACGGCTTGCAAAGAATACTTGACTGGACTTTGATGATTGACAGAGGCGTATATGCAAAAGAATGTTTACAGACTACATTTTATTTTCAAGAGCCTCTACTAGATGTTGCAAAAGGCAAATTCAATGAATGGGGTGGAGTACTCAATACATACGAAACCATTGAAGACGATATTAAGACTATTATCGGAAGTAAATTTTTTATTGGAGTAAAATATGGTGAAAGTGGAAAGCAGTTAATTCGCATATTTGATTATTTAGGGAAATATATAGGAGAAAAATAATATATGTATGAGAAAATACCACAAGAGCTTAAAAAACTTAAACAATGGGTTTGTTGGAATCTTGTCAGTGACAAACCAACCGAAAACAATCCTAATCCAAAACCAAGGAAAATTCCAATAAATCCCTTTACTGGTTACGGCGCAAAGTCTAATGACAGCACTACATGGTCTGATTTTGATACAGCCTGCTCAGCCGCTCAAAGATATAATGTGACAGGTATTGGCATTATGTTCGCAAATAACGTATGCGGTGTGGACCTTGATGGCGTAATTGTTGACGGGAAACCCAATGCAATAGCTCAAGACATTATAGACACTGTACAAAGCTATACAGAATTATCGCCATCAGGCACAGGTATACATATACTATGTCTTGGCAAACTACCCGAAGGCAGAAAAAGAAAAGATAATATAGAAATGTATGATACTACTCGTTTCTTTACGGTTACCGGTAAGCAATATGGGGTTAAGTATCCAATTAATGACTGTACGGATAGATTAAAGATAGTTCATACAAAATATCTTGGTGAAAAAGAACGTCCGCAAACAAATTATAAGTCTGCTAATTTCAGCAATAATGTATCCATGAATATAGATGACGTTATCGAACGAATTAGAAAATCTAAGCAGGGTGATAAATTTGATAACTATATGCAAGGTAATTATCAGTTGTATATCAAAGGCTCTGATACATCACAATCCGTAGGAGACCTTGCTTTCTGTAATCTCCTTGCCTTTTGGTGTCAGTGCGATACTGCACTTATGGACGCAATATTCCGTCGTTCAGGTATGTATCGTACCAAGTGGGACAAAAGAAGAGGAGCATTGACTTACGGAGAAAAAACAATAAAGGAAGCTATTGAAAGCTGCCATAAGGTTTGGGAGCCACAGAGTGACTGGCGCGCTCCCCACGTCCCCTTGCCCCTTAATAATGATACTGCGCAACATCCATACTCTAACAACAATTATACAATATCTGCGAATACACAACACCCCACTGTGTTTTATAAACTGGATGATACTGGTAATGCTTATAGATTTCGTGATATGTACAAGGATAGAATTAAATTCAATGTAACTGATATGTGCTGGATGTTTTGGGATGGAGCTCGTTGGAAAGATGATGAAACCAAACAAATTAAAAGATTTGCAGATTTAATGCTTGAAAAAATGGAAAATGATTTATCAGAATTAGCCAACGAGGACGATGATGAAACGGCTTATAAAAAAGCTTTCAAAAAACATATCGCCCGCAGTAGAAACCACAGAAGTAAGGAAGCTTTTATCGCAGAAACTATGCACCTTGAAGGAATACCTATTCTATCATCACAACTTGACACTCACATCAACGCTCTTAATGTCAAAAATTGTATTATATCATTAAAAAAAGGCACCACTGCCCAACAACTCCCCAAATACTATATGTCAAAGATTGCTGATGTTGAATACAACAAAGATGCGCTATGCCCTACTTGGCACAAATTTTTAAAAGATATCACTTGTAATAATGCAGAATTGGAACTTTATTTGCAAAGAATGATAGGTTACTGTTCCACGGCTTCAACACGAGAGCAATGTGTATTTTTCCTGTATGGTAACGGACAAAATGGTAAATCTACATTTGTAGACACTATCTCCACAATTTTAGGAGATTATGCTCGATCATGCGCACCGGAAACAGTAATGCTAAAAGATCGTAACTCATCAGCACGAAGTGACCTTGCCAGACTGAATGGCGCAAGACTGGTATGCGCCGCCGAAGCGCAAGAAAATTGCAGACTAGACGAGTCTACAATAAAGCAAATGACAGGTGGTACAGGAAATAAACTTACCGCAAGATTTTTGTATGGTAAAGAATTTGAGTATGTGCCAACATTTAAAATAATGATGTCCACCAACTACAAACCAATCATCAAAGGAACTGACAATGGTATATGGAGACGTATTAGACTTATACCTTTTACAGCGCAAATATCCAATGAACAAAAAGATGAAGAACTTCCGGAAAAACTACTTGCAGAACGTTCTGGCATTCTGAATTGGATTATTGCCGGAGCTGTTGGTTGGTATGAAAAGGGATTGCCAAAATGTAATTTAGTAGATGATGCAGTCGCAGAATATAGAAATGAGATGGATAAGATACAACAATTCCTTGATGAATGCACAGTGGAAGATAGACACAGCACTATACAATCATCAAAACTGTATAAAGTATATCAAAGTTGGACTTCTGAACTTGGTGACAGATATCCAATTGCTGCCAACAAGTTTGCAGGAGAGGTAAAAAAACACTATGAAAGCCGTAAAACTGCAAAGTTTAATGAATTTATTGGCTTATCTTTTTCTGACCACGGACTTTCTCTGCTTGGTCTTGACAATTAAATAATGGAATACTATGGAAGTATTGAACCATTTTACACAAAGTCTCTCAAAAATCAAATTTTCTTTTGTAGACACTTTATATAATATATCTCCATTCTTCCATTACCTTCCACTATTAATTATTTTTATATAAAAGGAGTAAAGAAATGAGAAAAGAAGAATATGAAAACTGTAAACTACAATTAAATAAATATAGGGATACTGTTCGAAAGCTCAATCGAAATAAAGAGGAAATCAAACGCTGGAACGAACTTAATATAAACGGAAATACACAAATACTACAAACAGAAATAGATGCTTTGGCAAAAGAAAGTATGCAATTAAGATTAAATTTGAGTAATGCTCTTGAACTCATCTCGCCCAGTGAACAAGATTTAATAGCATCAATATATCTTTGTGGTAAGACTATGGAGCAACTAGCAACTCAATATCAAGTAACAGTCAGAACTATTAATCGACGCTTGCATTCTGCAATCCTTCACCTAAAAAACAGTACCGATTTTTTTGTAAATTGATGAGAGATGTCCGCAAATGTCCTTAAATGTCCGCAAATGTCCGCAAATGTCCGCAAATGTCATCTTGTTTTAAGCTGCTACATAAATTAGAATATTTGTTAAAAGAAGTATATTGTTAATAAATATACTTCTTTTTTTAGGCATTTTAAAATTTACTATGGAAGTACCTTTTAAAATCTCCAATTTATAAATTGTCTTTGTTTTTAAAACTTCCCAAAAATATTCAACAGCTTTTTGCACATAGTAATTTTTTATCTTCACTTTTCAACAATATGACAAGAAAAACGATGTTTTTTAACCGCCTAATAGGCTTTAAAAAGGTACTTCCCCCCTACCCATGGGTACGCAGTGGCAAGAAAGCCCGAGCATTTTTAAGATTTTAGCTAAAATAAGCCATTTGAATATTTGAATATCCAAATATTTCGATTTTTTAAAAAAATTTGTGCAGTGTGTACAGAACAAAAATGAAGCAAAGAATCAAAACAAAAACATTAAAAAAGCCATAAAACTATGTGCATTTTGACGAAAGGAAGATGTAATTTGGCAGATGATAAAAAACAAGTGTGGTTTGATGAAGACTCAAAAACAATAATTGCAACAACAAGCTGTGCAGCCGATTTTTTCGGAGTTACATCTGCCACACTATCCAATTGGACAAAAAATGGATGTGCAAGAATAAAACATGGTATGTATGACCTCAAAGAAGTGATGGATTATCGGGAACGCTTAAAATATGGGGTAGACGAACAATATCAAAAAGAAACATCAAAGATGACTAACCAGGAATTGAAAGCATATCATGAGCGAAGACTTAAAGAAGAACAAGCCACCAGCTTTGAATTAAAAAATAAAATAATGACAGGTGAATATCTGGATAGGTCAGAAGTTGTATCAGACCTGCGAAACTATTTTGTAACCCTAAAATCATCACTACTTAGTTTATCAGACGTCTTAATGAATGAAATAGAGCCGTATATTAACACAGAGTTGACCACAAAATTACAAACCAAACTTGAAGATACTATATGCGCAGCTTTACAGGAACTCTCTGTGGAAGGAGTATATAGTGGGCGAGAATAAAAAAAACATAGTCCCTGATTGGATATTGGAAGCCGCCTATGCCTTACGGCCACCGGGAAGAGAGAATGTTAGTTCCTGGGCGGAACGAAATAGATATTTAATGGGGAAAAACAACAATTTTAAAGGTAAATGGTCAAATTCACTTACACCTTATCTTGTTGACATAATGGATAGTTTTAATAATGCAGAGGTCGAAGAAATATCAATAGTTAAATCAACGCAAGTTGGCGGAACCGAGGTAATTCTTAATTGCTTAGGCTGCATTATAGATCAAGATCCCGGTCCTGCTATGATTGTATATCCTACTGATAAGGTAGCGAACAAAATAAGCGAAGAGAGAATAATACCAATGCTTATTGGCTCACCTATTCTGCGTAAGCATTATGATGTAACTTCCAAAATGTCATATCTGGAATGTGACGAAATGAATATCAGTATTTCCGGTGCAAATTCTCCATCTGACCTCGCGAGTTCATCAATCCGATATCTTTTTATGGACGAGGTAGATAAATTTCCGGAACAGTCAGGAAAAGAATCAAGTCCTAGAGAACTGGCAAAGGAAAGGACTAGAATCTTTAAGAATAAAAAGAAAATTATATCGGCAAGCACCCCAACTGTTGAAGATGGACCTATATGGAGAGACTGGCAAAATGCAGACACAAAATACGAATATTATGTACAATGTCCTGAATGTAAAGAATGGTTCATTTTCAGTAAAGAACATTTGAAATATGATAATAAATCACCTGAGAGCGCAAGGAAAACAGCAGTTTACGTTTGCAAACATTGTGGAAATGTAATCGAAAATCATCAAAAAAGATCATTGATTGAAAATGGAGAATGGAAGCAAGTTTATACAAATGGGTCTTTGAAACATGTAGCATATCATTTAACAGCATTTTTATCGCCTTGGATATCATTTGGCGAAATTGCAGAAAAATTTGAAGTATCTAAAAGAGATCCTATTGAGCTTATGAACTTTGTAAACTCTTGGCTGGCTGAAGCATTTAAAGATGTTGAAAATACAATGAATGCTGAATTTTTAATAAAAAAGAGGGAGAGTGGATATAAACAATTCGAAGTTCCTTCGGAAACGATTTTATTGACAGGTGGTGTTGACGTTCAAAAGGATTGTTTTTATTACTCAATAAGAGCATGGGAAAACAATATGACTAGTTACAATGTCTGCCATGGTAAAGTTTTTACTTGGCAAGAAATTTGGAATGTTATGAATAATTCTTATTTTGATAAAAACGGTAAAGATTATATAGTCAATTTAGCCTGCATAGACTCAGGCGATCAGACAGATGACGTCTACAATTTTTGTTTGGTGAATAGCGAATGGGCAAAAGCGGTTAAAGGAGCGTCTACTAAACTGACATCAAAATACAGAGAATCAATAGTAGACAGGCCAACCAGCAAAACACATGGAATGACATTTTACCTTGTCGATACAAATTATTACAAGGACGTTATATTTTCAAGAATAACAAGAGATAGGGATAATGGTGGTTGGTATTTACATACAAATACAGATGGGGAATATGCGGAGATGATTACATCAGAACATAAAGTACGTAGAAAATATCATGGTTATTTAACATCTGTGTGGGAATTGAAAGCACAGGGACGGGATAATCACTACTTGGATACGGAAGTTTATGCTGCGTTAGCTGCTGATTTATGCGGAATTCGTACTATGTATGCAAATAATGCCATTCAAAATCAATCTACAATTCAAGCTTATCAAAATGAACCATCAACAAATACAGATAAACCTATATCACATTATAACAATAATAAATCTCATTATATACAAAAGAAAGGCTGGTTCAAGAAATGACACAAGATGAATGTTCTTTAAAATTAGACAATATAAATTTAGCCATTGAAAAAATCGAAAATGGAGCGCAAGAATATCGAATAGGTTCAAGAACTGTAAGGCGCGCGGATCTATCAGTTCTTTATTCTGAACGTAAAAGGCTTGAGGAAAGATTGGAACAATACACTAACAATACTATAATGTATGCACGAATACATAGGAGATAATATGAAATTAAACTTATTTGATAAAATTATATCTCAAATATCACCTACTGCCGGAATTAAAAGAGCTTATGCAAAAATGACTTTGGAGACGCTAACCCGTGGCGCATCATATTATGATGCAGCAGATATTGGGAGAACAAAAAACGGTTGGACAACAACAAACGCTACCGCAAATGTTATTGATGGCGCGAGTCGAGATATCATAAGAGCCAGAGCCAGAGACCTTGAACGTAATGACGATATGTATAAATCAATAATATTGGATCTGGAACGCAATGTTGTTGGCACAGGGATAGTAATGCAGGCAAAGTATAACAAATCCAATGAAGACGAGCAGGAAAATAGCCTAAATAACGCTGTCGAAACACTGTGGAATAATTGGGCAAAACCCAAAGAATGTAGTGTAACAGGACAGTTCAGTCTATACGAAATTTTGAAAATAATAGTAAGACGTAGATATGTGGATGGCGGTATTTTGGTTTTGCCAATAATAAAAAACAAAAAATTCAAATTGCAATTATTGGAAGTAGATATGCTTGATGATAATATCCGATATTTTAATGGACATCGTGTGGTTGGAGGCATTGAAATTGATGATTATAACACACCGTTAGCATATCATATCAAAAAATACAAAGATGATTATTACACAGGTGAAAGCCAAAGAGTAGATGCGGATAATATAATATATTTGCCATCTTTAATACGCATCAGCCAAGTAAGAGAAGTCAGCCCATCAGCAAGCTCACTTCGACGTATTGATGATCTAAAACAGTTAATAGATGCAGCGTTAATAAAAGAACAAGTACAAGCCTGTGTCGGAATTGCATTAACTCAAAACAGCAGTTCCGGTTTGCCAATCGGTAGATGCTATGGCACAGAAAGTTCAGAATCGCCAACAGAGATTGATATGGAACCGGGAATGGTTTTCAGATTAAAGCCGGGAGAAAAAATCGAAGCGTTTAATCCTTCCGGAAACAGTTCAACAGCTGACAACATAATGCGTGTAATTCAAAGACAGGCTGGCGCAGGAGCGGGACTGAGTTATGAAGCTGTCAGCAGAGATATGTCACAAGTCAATTATTCGTCTGCTCGTCAAGGTATGTTGCAAGACAGAAAAACATATCAAGATTTGCAAAAATATTTAATAGAACATTTCTTGGAACCACTTTATAAAAAATGGTTACAGTTTCAAGTATTAATTGGTAATATCATTATTCCTGATTTTGATGTAAAAAGTGATTTCTACTATACAAGTATAAAATGGATTACTCCCGGTTGGGAATGGATAGATCCATTAAAATCTGTCAATGCAAATAAAATAGGAATAGAAAGCGGTCAAACAACATTACAGGAAGTGTGCGCGGAACGTGGTAAGGATTACAGAGATATACTTGAACAAACAGTGAAAGAAAAAGCTTTATTACAAGAGCTTTTAAGAAAATATAAAATACAAGAAGAAGGAGACATTCATGCTAATTGATAAATTTCAAAAAAATCAACAAATGAATAGAACTATCATTGGAACTATTACAAGAAGTGTTAGTGACAATAATAGTGAAAATTCAACCGAAAGCCAGCAAGCTGAAAACTCTGAAATAAGGTACAAAGTATCTTTTTCAAGCGAAGAACCGTATAACAGATGGGGAATGTTGGAAATATTGCAACATTCCAAAGATGCTGTTAACCTTGAAACGTTAATAACAACAGGCGTACTTCTGTATCACCATGGCAGAGATTCTAATTATGGCTATTTGCCAATAGGTGGTATTGAAAATATAGCGCTTGATGAAACGCAGCGCAGATGTACTGCTGATATTCTACTGGACAAAGATGATGAGGATGCGGTTAAAATTGCTCAAAAAATTGATAAAGGGTATATAAAGGGTATATCTGTCGGATACAGTGTACAAGAATGGCAGATATATCAAGAAAACGAAAAAAGCGCTGACGGGCGATATGTGGGACCATGCGCAGTGGCTACTAAATGGACGCCTTATGAAATAAGCGTGGAACCTGTTCCGGCTGATAAAACTGTGGGAATTGGCAGAAGCCAATCACAAATAATTGATAACAATATGGAGGATAACAATATGTTTAAAACTCAAGATACAGAGGAAGCTTTAAGAATCGAAAGGGAACGAGTAAAAAATATAATGGAAAGATGCGCAACATTTGGTATTGACGGCAAACCATTTATAGAAAGTGGCGCAACGATTGAACGTGTAAATGATGAAATCCTACGAAGAATGGAACAAGAAAATAAACCTGTAACTACTGCCGGCAGTGTACAAATTACAGTAGATGAAGAAGATAAATTTCGTAGAGCTGCAACAGACGGCCTATTGCAACGTAGCGGTTTAAATTTAACTAAACCTGCTGATGGTTCTAATGAGTTTAGGGGTATGAGACTGCGCGATTTAGCTATTGAATGTTTGCAACGTTCATCTTCAAATATAAAAGCGACTCGAATGAGTGATTTTGAACTTTTCCGTAGCGCGCTATCTCCTTCCAACGCATTTACAAGTATTCTTGACAATTCAATAAATAAATCAATAGCTACTGCATATGCAACTCAACCCACTACATATCAAAACTGGACTGCGGAAGGAAATAATCCAGACTTTAAACCTAAGAAAATTTATAAAATAAGTGAAGCCGGAACATTGGAAGAAGTCCAACAAAACGGTGAGTTTAAGCATGATGAAATGACAGATGAATCAGTAACAAGCATTTTGGCGACTTTTGGTAAAAGTTTTGGATTTACACGTCAAGCGCTTATCAATGATGATCTTGATATAATATCAAAAATACCGCTTGCCTACGTTAGAGCTGCGGAACGCGCAAAAAACAGAGCGGTGTATAATTTGCTCAGAAGTAACCCTGTTATGGAAGATGGACATCAATTATTCAGTTCAGAACATAAAAATTTAGGAACGGCAGCGAAACCAAGTACAGCATCTTATCAAGAAGCGTACGCCGCTATGATGCACCAAAAGAATTTGCGAGGGGAAGAGACACTTAATATAACTCCTGCATTTGTAATTGCCGACCCACTACAATTTGCAGATCACTCTGTAATGTTAAACTCTGTTGCGGACCCCAGTGGAAACAATGCCGGTCGTTTTAACGCATTTGGCGGAATGATGTCACTAATAGTAGATGCAGAGGTAAATGGTGGTGCAAAAGGCGCTATCCCCTATTACTTTGCCGCATCACCACAAGAGTGTGAATCAATCATAGTAAGTTATCTAAATGGCAATAAGTCGCCTGTACTTTCTTCACAAGTTGATTTTGATACTCTTGGCATTAAATACAATATATATCACGACTTTGGAGTTACTCTTGCTGATTACAGAGGACTATACAAAAACCCAGGCTTGGAAGGTTAAGGAGGTAACATAATGGCTAAAGGAATTTATAGACAGGAAGGCAAAAGCCTTGATTATAAAAATGTAGGAAGTTCTACAATAAAATATGCAGACGTTGTGGCAATGACAAACCGCATAGGTATCGCTGAATGTGATATAGAAGCTGGACAATTTGGTACAGTTAGCGTTTCTGGTGTATATGAGTTGCCATGTACCGCCTCAGAAACATATACTGTGGGACAAACACTATATTACAATACGTCGGAAAATGTTGTAACGTCTACTGCATCTAGCAATATAGAATGTGGATTTGCAGTGACTGCCAAAAATTCCGGAGTATCAAAAATTTCCGTAAAGATAGGATAGGTGACTATGATAAAACTATTAAATGCAATTATACATAATGGTAGATTGATAGAAAAAGATACAGAGTTAAAACTATCATCTGATAAAGAAGATAGCCTAATTGATAATGGATATGCGATTAGGCTATCAGATGAAAGACAACCTGAGACAGATATGTTGATAGATGCAAACCCCTTTGAAGTATCTGATGATAGCCATACGGAAACTATTGAAGCAATAAATTCTGATAATACAGAGTTGTGTAGCAAGGTGGGACGAAAAAAATAATGTCATTAAAAGAACAAATTGCTAATGATAATCAAAACCTATTATTTAACTTTGATGAGTTTGCAAAATCGGCAAATATAAACGGTGTGGAAATAACTGTGATAGAAGATAATGAACAATTATCAAAGTATATCAAAGAAGGTTTATGTCAAGGAAATATACTGTTATATGCGAAGTTAGAAAGTTTTCCTAAGACGCCAATATCCGGAAGTATCATTTTATACAATAACCGAAAGTATGAAGTAGATAATTGTATCGAAGAAGATAATATTCTTACTATATCATTAAAACGATTCAAAGGACTTTAAATATGGACGATAATAGAAGTTTGCATATTGATACAAAATCATTAGAAAAATTAACAAAGGATTTAGCGGTATTTCCTGATGAACTAAATAAAGCGATGATATCCAGTATAAAAAGCGGAGTATCGTTATCGTTAAAAAAGACAATAACAAAATATTATGCGTTAAATCCGCAAAAGCTTGCAAGAACATATAAAATCAGAAATATGACAGAGCAAACAAACGGTGAATATAAGTTAATCTATGAAATAAGCGGAAAGAAGCTTACGCCTACCCATTTCAATGTGTCACCACTAACGCAAGGAACGGCGCAACCTTTAATTGAAATTATAAAAGGCAGAACCGTCAGAGCTTCAAAACGAATGGGCGCTGACGGGAAAATGAAAACACCTTTTGTTATGTCTACCGGAGCGACAAGCTCAGGAAAAGAACATTTTAATGTGTTTAGGGGTACAGGCAAATACGGAGAAAAAAAACTTCGGGCTATTAAGAGAAAAGATGGAACAATATCTGTCTTTACAGCGAGGGTTGAAAAGTTAAAACCTTATAGAACCGTATCTGTGCCTCAAATGTTATTTCATAAAAATGTTCGAGATGAAGTTTCTGAAAATATACTTGCCCAACTGGAAAAGAACTTTGAAAAACGAGCAAATTCAAGAATTGAAAAAAGATTAATGGGGTGATGAGATTGATATATGAAAAATTACTGACTTTGCAAGACTTGATAAATAAAGAAGTTTGTCGCAATATTAAGCTTAAAATACCGCAAGAGGATAATGATATTGATATTAAGCTTGGAAATCCTGCTACATATATTGCATGGAGTGTAAAAGATATATCAACAGAATTTTTAAAAAGAATTCCATGTATAGCTATTTCTGCAAACGAAATAGAATATAAAGATGAAAATGCAATTATTAACATAGAAATGTCTCATATTGTATATTCACAGGGAACGGTAATTGACAACAATATCAATAATGATAATAGCGGATACCACGATTTAATTAATTTTATAGATAAGACTTGTAGGTGCATACATAACATAGATATGACTAAGACAGGATTGTCGCTTATTCCAGATAGCCTTGTTGCAAAACCTGATGCCGAGCCTTTTGGGGATTATTGGTTGGGCTCGGTTTTTTGCAAACTACAAACTTCTGCATACCCCATACTTGCAGAAAAAGATATGTTATAGGAGGTAAAAAAAATGTATAGACACGGCATTTACGCAGAATATACAGATACAGAAATAACTGCATCAAAAAAGAATACAACATTACCTGTGTATTTTGGAGTTGCTCCAATACATCAAACAACAGATTATGAAAATAAAGTAAATATACCGTTACTGTTAAAACATAGGCGAGAAGCGTTTGAAGAAGTAGGATATAGCGAAAACTGGAAAACGTTTACTTTGTGTGAAGCTTTAAATTTGCATTTTATAAAAAACAATGTTGCCCCTATTGTTTTTGTAAATACGCTCGATCCTGCAAAACATAAAAAATCCACCAATACAACAGTAAGCATTACTTTTATCAATAATATTGCAATAATCAAAAATGAAAATGCAATACTCAACTCTATATCTATTGCTGACTATGATGTTAATGTTGATTATTTGGCTGAATACAATGCAAACGGCAATGAAGTTATCATTACATCAAAAAACGAAGAGTTAAAGGATACCGTACAAGTAACATTTGCAGAAATAGATACGAGCCTTATCACAGAAAGAGATATTGCAGAATCCATTAATAAAACAATATCACAAGTATATGAAGTGGCAAATGCAGAGCCTTCTCTGCTTGTAGCTCCCGGTTGGTCCAATAAAAAAACTGTCCATGATGCTTTGATTGACAATAGTTTAAATATCAATAGTCATTGGAATGCTTTTGTTATTACGGATATTGAAGCAAGTGATTATTCAAATGTATTGGAGCAAAAGAAACAGCTTGGTTATAATGCGGTGAACGAATCACCTTGTTGGCCAAGAGTAAAAATGGACAATAATATTTATCATTTGTCAACATTAATCACATTAAAATCAATGCTTGTAGACGCTCAACATGATGATATCCCGTATGCAACTGTATCCAATACTGAGATTGATATAGACGCTCTTGATAATTGTTACAGCGATATTATTAAAGCTAATGAGCTAAATGCTACTGGTATAAAAACAGTGATTTATTGGGAAGGTAAATATCGTATTTGGGGACCGCATACAGGTAAATATGATGCGAGTACAAGTAACAAAGCTGATGAAATATTTGATAGCTCGGTACGTATGAAATATTGGCTTGGTAATGATTTTCAACACGCTTATGGTAGTGAGGTTGATAACCCTGTGCATCGAAGCCGAATAGACAGTATCCTAAATCTGTATCAGGCAAGACTTGACGCTCTGGTTACAAAAGGCGCATTGCTTTATGCTCAAATAAACTTTGTCCCTGATCCTGAAACGGCAAATACTGATATGATGAGTGGCAGATTTGTATTTGACACAACATTTACGTTGACACCACCGGCAAGAGAGATAGTAAACAGATATACATATACAGATAAAGGATTAACCTTACTTGGAGGTGATAAGTAATGGCAAGCACACCGATATTAGTTGACAGATTGCTTATTGATGACATAGATTTTGAAGATTCCGTAAAAATAACCTTTCCGGAAATAAAATGGAAAGAAGCCACACTAACAGGCTGTGGAATCGGCGGCGATGTAACAATACCACTCGTAGGCAACAGCGAAGCTATGAGCGCAACAGTAGATATGCGATCATTTAATAATAAAAACAGTGTACTCCTTGAACCCGGTCCACATATCTTGGAATCAAGATTTAACCGTAATGTAACAACAAATGATGGCACTGTTTTTAAAGCAGGCAGTAAAGTTTTTATGACAGTGCTGAATACGTCGGTAAATCCCGGAAGTGTGCAACGTGCAAATGAGCTGGGCGCAAGCGCCACATTCAGCGTATTAAGATACAGATACATCGAAGACGGACAAGAACTGTTCTTGATTGATCCTTTAAACGGCATATTAAAAGTAAACGGAAAAAACTATTCAAATGATATATAAGGAGAAAAAATGAAAATATTAACATTAAATAAGCCATTAATGGTAGACGGCAATTCAGTTGTGGATTTACAATATGACTTTGAACAACTGACCGCAAAAGATTTAAACAGCATACCAACAATTATGAATTCAAATGGTTGTATACTTACAACAGTTGATCCTATTTTTGATCCAACTTACAACTTCTTCCTTTTTGCAAAGGCAGTTGAAGTTACATCGAACAACAAAATAACAGTAGCAGATGTTAATAGACTGAATGTAAAAGACAGCGTAATAGCAAGAGGCTTAGCAAGAGATTTTTTAGCGTCAACGGCATTGGCGGAAGCCGAGAACTCAGAAGACTGATTATCCGCGCGCATATTATTTCCGATATTTCAATAGAGTTTTTATATAATTTACCTCTTGTTGAATTATTTGAATGGCTGAATGATATATGCTACGAATATGAAAAAATAAGAGAGCAGGGGGAAAGTTGACAGGTGGGATTAAGCAATAAAGAATTAAAAGCTCTTATAACAATAGCCGGAAAATTAGACCCTTCTTTGCAAAAAGCTTTTGTGAAAGCCAATACACAAACTAAAAATCTTAAAAAGGAAACTGGGTTATTTGGTCTTATAGGAGAAAAGACATACAAAGTTCTTGGCAAGCATATTGAAACCTTTATAAATAAAAATAAGTTGGCAAAAGCTTCTTTTACTACCTTTTCCAAAGGCGCGACTATGTCATCAAAAATTGCAGGCAAAGCTTTAAAAGGCTTGGGAGTTGGTGTTGCCGGTGTAGTAACAGCAAGTATAACCGCCTTTGGTTTAATTGCAAAAAAAGGAATAAGCACCGCACAAGATTTAACAGAAGTACAAAATGTTGTTGATAAAACATTTGGCAAGGCAAACGTTGCAAAGATAGATGTGTGGAGTAAAAGTCTGCTGAAATCCCATGGTATGGCAGAACTGGCAGCCAAAAGATACAGTTCGACACTTGGCGCTATGATGAAAAGCAGCGGAATTACCAATGATGACATGATGCTTATGAGCCAAAATCTAACAATGCTTGTGGGCGATATGGGTAGTTTTTATAACATTGGCGCTGATGAGATGTTTGAGAAAATAAAAAGTGGTATTTCAGGTGAAAGTGAACCGTTAAAAGCTCTTGGTATAAATATGTCTGCGGCGAACTTAGAAGCCTATGCGTTAAGCCAAGGCATAAAAACTGCATACAGTGAAATGTCGGAAGCTTCAAAAATACAGCTTAGATATAATTATATAATGTCTGCGACAAAAGATGCGCAAAATGATTTCAGCCAGACAAGTGACAGTCTTGCAAACCAACAAAGACTGCTTAAAGAAAATTTTACGAGTATGGCGGCAGGTATTATGCAAAATGCTTTGCCTGCGCTTTCCCAAGGCGCTCAAATGCTAAACAGTTATATGGCAAATATGGATACCAAACCAATGGGAGAATTTGTAGGAAGTCTGTCAAAAGTGGCTGTTGAACTTTTGCCTCATATTATGAAATTCTTGCCGGTTTTACAAAATGCTTTGAATACTATTATGCCGCCGCTTATGCGCATCATAAATGTAGTAGTTCCTCCAATTATTAAAGTTCTTGATTTTTTGATTAAAATAATCGGCGCCGGATTAGATGGAATTGCAAAGGTAGTAGAAAAAATAGCCGGATGGTTCGGTGGAAAAAAATCAAAAAGTTCTATGGAAACATTCGCAAACGGTGGTTTTTCTGCAAAACCTGCTATATTTGGTGAAGCAGGTCTTGAAGCTGCGATACCGATAAAGCGTGGAAACCCTCGATCGCTTGCGTTACTTGAAAGAACAGCGCATTTGCTGGGAGTAGATGAATTATATGCAAAATTCGGAAATAATTACAACAATTCATCAAGTGAAAATGTACAACTTATATATTCCCCCAATATTACAACTAATTCAAATGAAAATTTTGAAAGTATATTGAGAGGACATACTGCGGAAATACAAAAAATGCTTGAAAAGCGCAAAAGAAGAAAAAGGAGAATGAGTTTTGGAGTATCTTGATTATATAACCAAAGATGGAGATACGTTCGACATACTGGCTTTGGATTTTTATAACGATGAATATAAAGCGACAGTGATTTCAGATGCCAATCCCAAGTATGCTGATACTATAATTTTCAGAGCCGGAGTACAACTGAAAATCCCTATTATAGAGATAGAAGAAGTTTTGGATATATTACCACCTTGGAGGCGTATTTAATGCAAATAAGCTATGACAATGTGGATATAACAAATAAAATTAATCTCCTTGATTTGATATATACAGATAATGCAGGCGGGCTATTTGATTCTTTGGAAATAACTTTTGGAAACAAAAATAATGAGTGGTATGCTTGGCAACCTGAATTTAACAAACAATTAGCGTTTTCCCATAATAACATTACATCGGGAAATATGTATATTGATGAAAAGACAGGTGGTATAGATACATACGAACTGTCTGCATTATCCGGCAAGCATACGTATAAACAAGTATATAGTAACACATTTGAAAATATATCTTTAATTGAAATTACATCAAACATAGCGCGCAAGCATAAATTAAACTGCGCCTTATATGATATTAATAATTACACATACAAAAGATTAGACCAAGTAAATATATCTGATTTTGAATTTTTGCATAGTGTTTGTATGCGAGAAGGTTACAATATAAAAATATATAATGATAATTTGATTGTATATGACGAGTGTAAGAGGAATAAATCTGCGCCTGTAAGGACTATATATAGTCATGATTGGTTAGGATCGATTAGCTATAATGAGTCAAAACCTATCTATTTAGCTTGTTGTGTTACTTTTAAAGATATATCACAAACTGTTGGAGACAGCAAAACAAGTGACATATTAACATATACTGATATTCCAGTTAGTAGCATTGACGAAGCTCAGAGATTTGCAAAAAATTTGTTATATCAGCAAAATAAAATGAACACATTATTGAGTGGTTCAATCACGATTGATTTTAATGTTTGTGCAGGAACAATAATTTTTGAAGAAACTTATAATTCAAAATTTTTTGTAGAAGAAGTTGAGCATAATTACATAAATAAACAAAGTCATTTAACACTTAGAAAGGTCGAATAATGATATATCGTGGTGAAATTGTAGATAAAAAAGGTAATACATACAAAGTAAGAATAAATAACAATATATCCGAATTTTTGCCGGTTATGGCTATATCATCAAACTCTGATATAGAGCTTGGTGATATAGTGATAGTAGTTATATTTGTAAGCTATATAGATGGTGTGATTTTAGGGAAAGTGGTGAACGAATAATGAGAATAGTGTATGGTAATTTAATTTTAAATACAGAAACTCCTGTAAATGAATTAAAAACAAGCGTATCTTTGAGTAAAGAAACACAGGAACAGGACTCTCAAAAACCTTCAACTGTCATAAAATCTGTTGGATTAATGCAGTTCACGCTCAATGTGTTGCTCCTATATCCAATATGCAAAAATATTGATATGAAAATACAAGAAATATTAAATACAATAGAAAACTCAACACCACAAAAAATAATTATTAATGGCAAGCCAAAAGGTAAAAACAAATGGATTTTAACAAGTCTTAATATATCACAAAAAGAAGTATCCAACAGTGGAAAAACCATATATGCAGATATTAGTTTGACATTTGAGGAATATTACAAAAGTGGTGTTGCGAAATCCAAAACAAACACCTCAAATGCTCCCGGTGTTAAATCCAATATTACTTTAACGGATACGTATAAGGTATCCGATCCCACTGCGGAAGAAAAAGCAACTTTGAAAAGGTAATACAGAATGTTGGTAGCTATAAATAACAAGTCTACATCAATTAACTGGACTGCAAAAGGGATTGATAGAGTAGCACAAAATGTTTTTAATTTAATGCAAATAACCCGTTATGATATCCCATATAACCGTACTCTAGGTATCCCTGCAAAATTAACAGATATACCCTTAACTGAATTAAAAGAAGTGTATGAATCAATAATTACCGATTTAATCGAACACAATGAACCGAGAGCAACCGTAATTGAAATTAAAGATATAAAACAAAATGAATGCGGAAAAATAGAATTCGAGGTGGTAATAGATGTCGTTACCTAATATTATGGGTAAAGATTTTGATGAGAAAAAAATGCACGATCAAGCTATAAGGGACTTCGAAAAAGCTTGTGGAACAATTATAAATCCATCTGATGAAAGACGTATACTTTTGGAAGTAATGCTTTCATATATGTTCAATATAATCAGAAAATCTAACGCGTATGCTCGCGCGCAATTTATAAAATACAGCTATGGAGAGTATTTGGATAAGCTTGGAGAAAATGAACAAGTAATAAGACTGCAAGCGCAAAAAGCAACGGTGGAAGTTGAATTTACCGTAAACCTCCCAACAGGTAAAAATATGATAATCCCACAAGGAACAAGAGTAACATCTGACGGAAATTTATTTTTTTCCACCAATAATGATATATTTGTTAGTTGGCAAGACTCAACAGTGTCATCAATGGCAACTGCTACATCGCCAGGCAGTGAGCATAACAATCTTATGATAGGCAGTATTAATACATTATGTGATGCTTTACCTTATGTTCAAAGTGTAAGGAATACTACAATAAGTGTAGGTGGTACAGATCTTGAAGATGATGACAGTTACAGAGAACGTATCATATTATCACAGTGGGATAAAACAACCGCAGGTCCTGTTGGTCAATACATATTTTTGGTGAAAAGTATATCTCCGGAAATCTCCGATGTCGTAGTGGAAACATTAGACAACGGATGTGTGGATATCTATGTGTTACTTAAAGGTGGCGCAATACCAAATGAAAGTATGTTAGAGAAAATTACAAATGCATTATCGAATGATGTTAGACCCTTGACAGATAGAATTACCGTAAAAGCTCCAAGTGTAAAAAACGCCAGTGTTGATGCCACATATTATATAAATGCAGATAGTAGAGAAAATGAAGCTAATATAAAAAAGAATATTACTGCGGCGTTAAACCAGTATTGCGTTTGGCAAAAATCAGAAATAGGATTAGCTGTGAGTCCTGATAAACTACGACAGTTGGTATTAAACGCAGGAGCTGTGGGTATAGACATCATATCTCCAACTTATCAATCTAAATCTGCGCACACAGTTATACAAATTAACCAAAAAAATTTAAAATTCGGAGGATATAGATAGTTATGGAAATTAAAAATCTATTACCTCCTTTTCTACAAAATGATATCGTAGCAAATGCGTACTGTGTAGCGCTAACCCCTATATTTGACTATATGGAGCAACAAGCTAAGGATTTACTGATATACACCAATATAGAGAACTTAAACAGCGAGCAACTGGATTTATTGGCCTATGGATATGGTTGCTATTGGTATGATCCTAATTTGTATATAGAGCAAAAAAGAGATCTTTTGACAAATGTTAAAAAAGTATTTAAAATAGCAGGCACAGTTAAAGGACTTGAAGATGTCGTTAAATCAATATTTGGAGAATCTAAAATAAGCGAATGGTTTGAATATGATAGTCAATTCCCCAAGTTTAAAATTGCTGTTGATAATGAAGATGCAACCATTTCTCAAGCTAAAACATTTCTCAATATAATAAATCAAGTAAAGAATTCAAGAAGTATTTTAGAAAAAATAACATTTATCAAAAACAGTCATCAAAATACAAGTGTTGCTTATTATGGGACAGTGTCAAAAATAATAAGAAACAAAGAAGAGCTTAACATAACAAGCAATATCAGCAATATTAAATTTGATATTACGTATTATGGGAGCATATCAAAAATAATAAGGAGTGAAGAATTTGAGTAATTTTCGTACACACATTGGAACTCGAGTAGGCAGTAATTTAATGGCAAAATTATTTTCACGCAATTTACCACTTACCTATACACATATAAAATTTGGTGATGGTACTATTACTAATGAAGTTATTCCTGAACTGACATCTCTTATAAATGAAAAAATTTCGTTTGTTGTAACCGAAACTCCAACCAGAACAGAAACCGGTTCTTGGAATGTAACTACTATATTTACAAATAAAGAATTAGAAGAACCTATGTATCTGCGTGAATGGGGAATATATGCAAGAGACCCTGATACAGGAAAAGATGTACTGATGGCGTATGCTAATGCCGGGAACAGCGCCGATTTTATACATCCATTTGATGGGACATCAGATACATACATTGAACAGCAAATGACGTGTGCCTGCAAAGTTGCAAATGGGGTAACTGTGGACAGCATAATCATTGATTCCAGCCAAATTTATACAACGGAAGAAAAAATGCGCGAATATACATATTCAAAGCAAGAAATAGATAATAAAGATGATGAGATAAAATCGTCATTATCTACACATACCGAAAATAAAAATAATCCTCATGAAGTGACTGCATCACAGGTTGGCGCTTATACCAAAGCAGAAGTTAATAATATATTTAGTAACCCTAATTTGCTAATCAATGGTGACTTTAAAATTTGGCTAAGAGGTCAGAAATTTACTGGAACAAATACAACTTATACAGCTGATAGATTTTTAGTCAAGGTATCAGACGGAGGCAGTTATACTATAAGCAAATCAAATGGTATTTTGATTAAGAGTGGCAGTGCAAACAGAGTATATTTACATCAATATATAGAAGATATTAATATTGAAAAATTAAAAGGGAAAACAGTGACATTATCAATGAAAGTTGCTAGTTTAAGTGGTTCGTGTAAGTTATATTTAAGTAATGGTTCAACAACCATATCAAGCATCTCAAATATACAACCAAATAGTATTGTTCATACAACTTCTCAAATTCCGCAAGAATTGACTAAATTAAACGTAATGATATGGTGTGGTGAAAATACCACAGTAAATATAGAATGGATAAAACTTGAAATGGGTTCGATTGCAACATCATTTGTTCCAAAACCTTATATTGAAGAATTGCAAAATTGCTTAATGTATGATAATGAAACTATTCGACCACCATACAGTAACCCTAATTTGCTAATTAACGGTGACTTTAAAATTTGGCAGAGAGGGGAAAGTTTTAATACAATAAATAAAAAACAATATGTTTGTGACAGGTGGCAGATATCAGGTGATGGAAATACAGAGATACGAAAAGAAAACTATGGTATTAGATTAGTTAATACCAAAGTCGGAACATATCATAACTTTACACAAATTATTGAAAATAACGGATATAACGGAAAAACGGTAACACTGTCAATTAAGCTTAATGAATCTGCCGATATTAGACAAATATATCTTAGTCATGGTAACAAAGGTGAATCTAATACAGGAATTAAGGGCTTTTTTAATTTAACAGGTGATTATCACACTTTTACCCTTACGTTGCCGAATGATTTAAAGGAACGATTAAATATAGGAATACAACTTCCTGAAACAAACAATGCAACTATTAAACTACAATGGATAAAGCTCGAACTTGGCGCAGTTGCAACACCGTTTGTTCCACGGACTTACGGCGAAGAACTGGCGCTATGCCAAAGGTATTACTGTACTAACAATAATTCGTCGGCGCCGGTAACAAATGTTTCGATGATATGTGACAGAGGTGGTTTTCCTTATTTGACAGGTTCATTGGTATTTCCAGTGACAATGAGAATTGTTCCTACCCTAACAATTACAAAAATCAGGAAAAATTATGACGGTTCTTTTGTAACATTGGATAACCTTGAAAACAAATGGTGTTCCACAAACGGTATAAGCTGGCTGGTCGGTAATTTTACACCGTCACTTTCGGTGGGAAGTACTTATCAAATACAATATACGGCTGATGCAGAAATTTATTAAGGAGGGATTTTATGGAAGATGTGATTTATAATGTTTATGCACGACAACAGGATAATGTTGTAGTTAAAATATTTTCAGATGTTTTCGAACAACCAAACGAAAATGATATTTTGATTGAAAGCGGTAATTCCGAATATCATTCTCACCCACATTTAAAATATCAGCTGACCGATGATTTAAGATGTCATAATTATAAAATAGTTGACGGTAAAATCGTTGAAAGAACAGCCGAAGAAAAAGCAGAAGAATATAAAAAAATTCAACCGACAGAACCCACAACAGAAGAAAAAATAAAAGAACTTCAAGAAGAACTTACAAATACACAGTTAGCGCTAACCGAAATTTATGAGAGTATGGGGGTATAGGATATGGCGAAAGTATACGCTGATTTAATAAGAAAAGGTATTAAAACAATAGATGAAGTTCCTGCGAAGCTCAAAGAGAAAGTGAAAAGTATCCTTGATGCAGATGTTTAGGTTCATTCTATATAAAATAATATTAAGAATGGAAGTGAAAGATATGGCTATTGTATACGCAACATTAATCATTAAAGGAAAGAAAACTTTTAAAGAAGTACCTGAGAGAATAAAAGAACAGGTAAAACAAGCTTTGATTGACATTGAGTGCCCTGAACTGGCTGAATAAAGAAACTAAACATTAACCCTTTGTATTGACTTTAATATAAAGGGTTAATGCCTTAAAACTGAAAGAAGATATGGATATGTGCATTAAATGTTTAATACTTGGTGTGCTTTTAGGCAGTATTTTAGGCTTTTTTTTATGTTCAATTTTAAAAAGCAGTGATAATTAATTTTTAAAGAATGGAAGTGAAAGATTGCTTGAAGAAGTATTGATAACAACATACAATATAGTACTTCCTATGATACTTGGATATATTGTATGGCTGTTGAAAAATCAAAGAAAAGAAAGAAATGCAAACGACAGAGGAACTATGCTGTTACTGCGTGTGCAACTAATTGAGTATCACGATAAGTATATGAAACTCGGAGAAATACCCTCGTATGCTTATCAAAATTTTATTGAGATGTATGATACATATCATCAGCTGGGCGGTAACGGTATGATAACTAAAATGAAAGAAGAAATTGAAGATTTAAACTTAAAAAAGAAAGGATAAATAAATATGAAAAATATAAACTGGATTGTAAGAATAAAAAACAAGGCTTTTTGGGTGGCAATTATACCTGCTGTGCTTATCTTGATACAGGTAGTTGCTGCTGTCTTTGGTTATACTCTTGACCTTGGAGATTTAGGAAATAAACTACTCGAAGTAGTCAATGCTGTTTTTGTGGTTTTGGTAATTCTCGGTGTGGTCAATGACCCGACAACTGAGGGCATAGGCGACAGCAGACAGGCGCTTACATATAATAAGCCGAAAAGATTTTAAGGAGATTTTTAAGATGAGTAATTCACCTTTGGTATCATATACAAATATTTCACCAAACAAAAACAGTCCACGAGTCAATCAAATTGACCGAATTACACCACACTGTGTAGTAGGGCAATGTTCAGTGGAAACTATCGGAAATATGTTTTCATCTCCTACACGTCAGGTATCTTCAAATTATGGCATTGGTTCTGACGGTAGAATTGGTATGTATGTAGACGAAAAAGACCGATCATGGTGTTCTTCTAGTGCAAATAACGACCACAAAGCAATTACCATTGAATGCGCATCAGACACAACTGAACCGTATACTATGAATGATAAAGTATATAACAGTCTTATAAATCTGTGTGTTGATATCTGTAAACGCAACGGCAAAAATAAACTTTTGTGGTTTGCCGACAAAGATAAAACTCTTTCATATATTCCGAAAGAAAATGAAATGCTTATAACAGTTCACCGTTGGTTTGCGAACAAAGCTTGCCCAGGTGACTGGTTATATAACAGATTGGGAGATTTGGCAGCAGAAGTTACTGGCAGACTTAACCCTGAAAGTAATTCAATATATCGTATACAAGTTGGAGCTTATTCTTTAAAAGAAAATGCCGAAAACTTTTTACATGAAGTAAAAGCAGCAGGCTTTACAGATGCTTTTATCAAACAAGAAATAAACAAGACATCTGATATAGATTATAAGTCTATGTATGAAAAAGAAAAAAACAAAAGGAAAGATGCGGAAAAAGAAAAAACACAGCTTTTACAAGATATACAAGCTGTGTTAAGGAGATTTGTGTAATATTGTTTTAACAACAAAATTTTTTCTAAAAAATGTACGTTGTAGTGTACGAAATAAAAATATTTTTATAACTATTTATAGCAATTTTTTAGAACTCATAAAAAAACAAAAAGCTGTAAACAGCGTTGTACACGAAGTTTACAGCTTTTTTTGGAGCTACTAACGAGATTCGAACTCGTGACCTCGTCCTTACCAAGGACGTGCTCTGCCTCCTGAGCCATAGTAGCAACTGCGGTAATATTATACCACACAAAATAAATAAAGTCAATGTAAAAAATAAATAAAGCACAATATCTTTTACCATTGGGCAAATTCTTCACGCAATTTTAAAAGAGCTTTTTTTTCTATTCTGCTTACATAACTTCTGCTTATATCAAGTTTCTGTGCAACCTCCATTTGTGTGAGAGGAGCGCTGTCGTTTAAACCATATCTAAGCATTATTATATTTTTTTCTCTGCCTGTCAATTTTTTATTTATTGCCACATATAAATTTTCTGTCATTGTTTTATTTATATAATTATCCAAAATATCATCATTTTCCGTAATGGTATCAAGTAATGTCAGACTATTTCCCTCACTGTCAGTATCAATAGGATCATTTAACAAAACATTACCATTTTCTTTTTTCTTTTTACGAAATGTCATAAGTATTTCATTTTCTATACATCTACTTGCGTATGTTGCAAATTTTGTTCCCTTCGTATAATCGAACGTTGTCACAGCTTTTATAAGTCCTATTGTGCCTATTGATACCAAATCATCATGATCACTTGCAGTAGAATAATATTTCTTGATAATATGTGTTACCAATCTTAGATTATGTTCTATTAATTTATTTTTTGCGTCTATGTCACCTTCGCTCATTTTTTTAAAATACTCTTGTTCTTTTTCATACGACAGTGGTTTTGGAAAAGTATTTGAATTTAATACATGCAGCGCCAATGAAAAAATGTTTCCCATAGCATTTTTTAAAACTTCAATATACATATACACACCCCTATAAAAATAAAAGTACATAATACATATATATTAAAATTTTTCTGAAACTAATACATAATACGCAAAAAAAGAGCAGACAAACAATAAGTTTTATCTGCTCGCTGAATTTTATTGATTTTTCTTTTTGCGAATACTTCTTACAACATTCAGTGTTATACTCAATACCACACAAAATACAAGTAGCATAGGCATTAACATCTCATTATAATGTTCGTCAGAAGTAAGAACCTCTGTCCATTTCTCGTCCATTAATGCTGCAAGTTCTGGGTCCAGATGATAAAAATATTCACAATTTGCCAATAACTCTTTGTCGGGATAAGATATTGGATTATTTTTTGTTTCATCATCAAGCAAGTCAAACACAGCTGTATTCGCTGTTGAATAACCAATATATTCTATATTTGCAAGTCCAACAGGCGGTTCAAGCATAAAGTTAATATACATTTCCGCAAGTTCTTTGTTCTTTGCATCTGTCGGTATGCACATAGCATCTGTAAATATATTTGAACCTTCTTTTGGTATAACAAAGTCAAGTTTTGGATTATCACTTATCATTGTAAGCGCGTCACCTGCATAGTATGGCGCAATGATTGCCTCTTCACCTGTCATTTTATCAAATATTTCGTCCATAACATAGGCTTGCAATATAGGTTTTTGCTCTTTTAAAAGTTCTGTCGCCTTTTCTATCTGTTCTTCGCTTTCGGCGTTTATCGGATAGCCGAGCATCTTAAAAGCAATTCCATAAGCGTCTTTGGAATTACCGAACATCAATACATTGCCTCTGTATGCTTCGCTCCACATAACAGACCAAGAATCTATTTCTTCATTGGCATCAATTAATTCCGTATTATAGATAAGACCAACCGTACCCCAAGTATATGGAACAGAATACTTGTTTTCGGGATCGTATGACGGATTTACATAAGCCTCGTCAATATATTTAAAGTTTGGTACATTATCAAAATTAATTGGCTGTATAAGTTCCTCCTCTATCATTCTTGAAACCATATAGTCAGAAGGTATAATAACATCGTAACTGCTACCCCCTGTTTTCAACTTCGCATAAAGAGACTCATTTGTATCAAAAGTTGAATATATAACCTTTATACCTGTTAGTTCTTCAAAAGCTTCATTAATGTTTAATGTATCATCAGAGCCATCTGAGATATATTCACCCCAGTTATAGACATTCAGTGTTAAATCTTGTCCTTTATATTTTGTATAATACTCCATATCAAAAGGGTGTGTTTCTATATCATCTGTATATTCGGCTGCGTAGGCAGGAACGGTTAAGAAAGTAAACAACATAATAAAAGTAAGAATTAAACTAAATTTTTTCATCTGAAAGATCCTCCTTTAACTTTTTTCATGGAGGCTTTTTCTTTTTCTGCTCCTACAAAGTTTACAATAAGCAAAACTACCAATACAACAACAAATATTATTGTTGAAAGCGCGTTTATCTTTGGACTTATTCTCTTACGAACCATTGAACCGATAGTAACAGGAAGTGTTTGGGTAGCTCCACTGCTTACAAAGTATGATATTATGAAATCATCTATTGAGTAAGTAAGCGCAAGCAGAAAACCTGTAACTATACCGGGCATAATTTCCGGAACCACTACCTTAAAAAACGATTGAAAAGGATTGCAACCCAAGTCCATAGCCGCTTCATAAGTGTTTTTATCCATTTGACGAAGTTTCGGCAAAACATTCAGTATTACATAAGGAGTACAGAACGTAACATGCGCTATAATCAGCGTAGTCAGACCAAGTTCAATAGGCACATACATTTTTTCCTTTGCATACACGAACAAAAGTAGCAAAGATACACCCATAACAATTTCAGGGTTTAATATCGGCATATATGTTACATTCATAACAGCGGAACGCAAAACCTTGTTACGATATGCGTAAATACCGACAGCGGCTGCTGTTCCAAGGATAGTCGCAAGAACAGATGCGATTAATCCAACAATAAGCGTATTTAAAAGTGAGTGCATAATAAGTTTATCCTGAAATAGTTCTATATACCATTTAAAAGAAAAACCTGACCACACTGTACGGGATTTTGAACCATTAAAGCTATATATAATAAGTACAGCTATCGGCATATATAAAAATGCAAGTATTGTACTTATATATAATTTTTTATACCATTTATTCTGTGTCATATAACCATACCTTCCTTTTCTTCAGAAGTATCAAACTGGTTAAGCACACTCATAAATAACAGTACAAATACCATAAGAACAAGCGAAATGGCAGAACCCAAGTTTGGATTGTAGGCATTACCCAAGAATTTAGTATCGATAAGGTCACCTATAAGCATATTTGAGCCGCCGCCCAACATACGCGAAATAATAAAAGTACTGATTGCAGGAATAAATACCATTGTTATTCCTGTTGTTATTCCCGGTAAACTTAGCGGAATAATAACACGTACGAATGTATTGATTGAGCTTGCGCCCAAATCTTGCGCCGCCTCTATAACGCTGTTATCGATTTTTGTCATAACAGAATAAAGAGGCATTATCATAAACGGTAGATAGTTATACACCATACCCAAAATAACAGCGCCCTGCGTATTTATCATTCGTAGCGGTTTAAATCCCAACATAGTAATCAAACTGTTTATTACACCGTTATTTTCTAGCAAAGTCATCCATGCGAATGTACGCAATAAAAAGTTTATCCACATAGGAAGCATTATAAGCATTACAAGCGTACGTCGGTTATACGGCAAGGCTCTGCTCATTATAAAAGCCATAGGATAACCTAGGATAAGGCATATAACAGTTGATAGAAAGGCAAGCCAAATAGAACGGACAAAAACAGGCGTATAAGTACTTACCTGAGAGATATTTTCTATTGTAAATTGTCCGTCAGTTGTTGTAAAAGCAAATACAATTACAAGTAACATAGGAATTACAACAAATATAAATGACCATACAATATATGGCAAAGAAAAAAGTGAGGATTTTTTCATTTATTCTTCCTCCATTCTTTTCATAATGTGTATGTCTTCCGGTGTAACCTCCATTCCAATAAGCGAACCAACTTCGACAGATTGAGTAGAGTGTATTATCCAATTATGGCTCAGTGAATTTACGATAATTTCGTAGTGTACACCTTTAAATGTTATTGACTCAACAAGTCCGGATAGTTTTGCGCCTTCCGGCTTTACTATTTTTATATCTTCCGGACGAATAACTACCTGTACTTGCTCCATTGGTTCAAAACCTTTGTCAACACAGTCAAAGTAGTCATTGCAAAACTCTACCAAATAGTCTTTGTGCATTAGTCCGTCTATTATATTACTTTCACCTATAAAGTCCGCAACAAATGCGTTTACAGGTTCATTATATATATCTTGCGGTGTTCCGATTTGCAAAATGTCACCGTCTTTCATAACAACAACTCTGTCGGACATTGTAAGCGCTTCTTCTTGGTCGTGTGTTACATAGACAAATGTTATACCCAAACTTTGCTGAATACGTTTAAGTTCGGTTTGCATCTCTTTACGCAATTTTAAGTCCAAAGCTCCCAGCGGTTCATCGAGCAAAAGTACTTTTGGACGATTGACAATAGCGCGGGCTATTGCAACACGTTGTTGCTGACCACCTGAAAGTTGGTTTATGCGACGTTTGTCATAGTTTTTCAGGTTTACAAGTTCAAGCGCTTCCAGTACCCGTATATGACGTTCTTTTTCAGGCAATTTACTGATTTTTAGACCAAATTCAACATTTTCATATACATTTAGATGAGGAAACAGAGCGTATCTTTGAAACACTGTATTTACCTGTCTTTTGTATGGCGGCAAGTCATTAATTCTCTTCCCGTCAAAAAAAACATCACCCTCGACCGGAGCCTGAAAACCGCCTATTATTCTAAGCGTTGTTGTCTTACCACAGCCCGATGGTCCTAAAAAAGTGATGAACTCTTTGTCCATGATGTCAAGATTGATATTATTAAGAACTCTCTCGCCATCATAGTCCACTGCAATATTTTGCAGTTTTACAATTATTTTGTTTTCCATATATTGCATCCCCCTTTGCGGTTTCGACAAGCTGAAAAATACTTGTCTGTGCAGGTTTCCCTCCTGCCGTAGCAGCTATTGCACCGTTCCCCGCAAAAGGTCTTTACATACACAGTGTCTATTATAATCTATACTCTAAGCTATCGGAAATAATAGCCCCAATACAAAAAAAGTATCAGTTACAAAGCAAAATCAGAATAAATTTTAACGTGTATGACGAAGTACAAAAAAATATACTTCTCAGATGGGCATACTCTGCTACTGTTTTTACAATTATAATAACACTTCAAATATCATTATAATCTGTTTGACTTAAAAAAAATCAAACAACAGATGCGCTACGCAGTTAAAGATTTCTGTTAGCCTATAAAATATATCATATATATTTAAAATGTCAATATTTTTTTATGAAAATATTAACAAAAGTATTATTTTATTAAAATTCGACAAATATACAAAAAACAATACAAAAAAATCAAATTATATTTAAAGCTTTAAGCGAACGACCAGTGGATATAAAAACCTTTATTCCATTTCTATGTAGTTCATTCAGCGCCTGTTTTGTACTCTCAGGCATTATCATATCGTTAAAATCAATAAGCGTTCCGTCAATATCGAAAAAAGCTATTTTTATCATACAATACTCCCAGATAACAAAAATCCTTTCTCTAAAAAATTATTGTGACACAACATATAGAGAAAGGATTTTATTTTAAAATTAAAATTTCAGTTTAATACCCGATTATTTGTTTTGCGCTTTTTTCCACTCCAAATATTCATCAAAAGTAGAGAGTCTGTCAATAACATATACGCCGCCCAGTTCTATGACTCTGTTCGCTATTGTTTGCACAAACTCGTGGTCGTGCGATGTAAACAGTACAGTACCGGAAAATTCAGAAAGTCCTGTGTTTACCGATGTAATAGATTCCAAATCAAGATGGTTTGTCGGTTGGTCAAGTATTAGTACATTTGCATTTGAAAGCATCATTCTTGATAGCATACAACGTACTTTTTCACCACCCGAAAGCACCTTAACCTGTTTATAAACATCATCACCTGAGAATAACATTCTTCCCAAAAATCCACGCATATATGACTCTGTCTCATCATTTGTAAATTGTGAGAACCATTGTAGAATAGACAGTTCGCTGTCATTAAAATAAGCGCCGTTATCTTTTGGAAAATATGACTGTGTGGTTGTTACACCCCATTTATATGTTCCCTCATCAGGTTCAAGCTCACCGCTAAGTATTTTAAACAGAGTAGTAGCGGCTATTTCGTTACCTACAAATGCAACTTTGTCATTTTTGTTTATGGTAAATGTTACATTATCAAGCACTTTTACACCGTCAACTGTCTTTGAAATTCCGTCAACAGACAAAATATCCTTACCTGCCTCTCTCTCAGGTGAGAACGCAACATAAGGGTATTTACGTGAGGACGCAGGCATTTCTTCTATTGTCAATTTATCAATAAGTTTACGTCTGCTTGTTGCCTGTTTGGATTTTGACTTATTTGCGGCAAAACGTTGAATAAAGCTCTGTAATTCTTTGATTTTGTCTTCTCTCTTTTTCTTTTGGTCATTAAGAAGTCTTTGCATTAATTGGCTTGACTCGTACCAAAAGTCATAGTTACCAACATATAGTTTAACTTGATTAAAGTCAATATCCACTGTATGAGTACATATAGTATTCAAAAAGTGTCTGTCATGGGACACAACTATAAGCGTTCCCGGAAAGTCCTGTAAATAGTTTTCAAGCCAGTCAACCGATTCAAAGTCAAGGTTATTTGTAGGCTCGTCCATAAGCAGTATATCCGGTTGGCCGAAAAGCGCCTGCGCAAGTAGTACCTTTACTTTTTCGCCGCCTTTTAGGTCAGACATTTGCAAATAATGATATTCGTCACCAAGTCCAAGTCCTTGCAGTAATTTTGCCGCGTCACTTTCAGCTTCCCAACCGTTTAGCTCGGCAAATTCACCTTCAAGCTCTGCCGCAAGATTTCCGTCTTCCTCTGTAAAGTCCTCTTTTGCGTAAAGAGCTTCTTTTTGCTTCATTATTTCATATAGACGCAAATTACCCATAATTACCGTATCAAGTACCGGATATTCATCATATTTGAATTGATCCTGTTTTAACACAGACATTCTGTTGCCGGCAGGTATTTCGACAGTACCGGTAGTTGGTTCAAGTTCCCCTGACAAAATTTTCAAAAAAGTAGATTTACCTGCTCCGTTTGCGCCTACAACACCATAGCAGTTTCCCGGCATAAATTTCAGAGTTGCGCCTGCAAACAGTTTTGTTCCGCCAAACATCAAGCTAACATCAGTTACATTTATCATTATTTTCCTCCAAGTATTATTAATATTTCTTTACTTTTTATATAATAATTTTTTATTTTAGTATTCATAGCAATTATAACAGCTTTTTAAAAATTAAACAATATGTATTATTACAAAAATAATACATCTCACTTAAAATACAAGCAAGATGTATCATTAAAAATTAATCATTCATATTATTGTTTACTTCTTGTGTCTTTGCAAACGCAAGCGAAATATCATAAGCTTTTCTAAGCTGAGTATCTATATCTATATTTCCATAGACCGTATCTTTTTGGGTTTCGTCAATATCCATTATAACTTCAAAATCAGGTATAACGCCTTTATTGTTATATACAGCGCCTGTATTTGTTTCATATACAGATGTTGTAAGTAGCATTGCCGAACCGTCTGAAATTTTAATAACTTCTTTGGCAAGCCCGTTTCCGGCTGTGCGTGTGCCTACAATTTTACAGTTTTGCATACCGTGTAGCGCCTCTGCAAAAAGTTCTATTGTTCCGCTTGTCCTTTCGTTTATCAGCAATGTTATGGGTATGGTAATACCCTTTGTTGTTGCCTTACCCAAACTTACCACTTTACCGTTTTTGTATACTCTGTTTGCAACATTTCCCTGTGGCATAATTACTTGTAGCATTGATACAATATAATTTTCGCTGTCTGTCTGTATATCACGCAAATCCAAAACCAAAGAAGTGGCTTTTTCATCTTGCATTGTTTTGATTGCTTTTTCCAGTTGATGCGCTGTGCCCACTTTTATATCATCAAACGAAACATAACCGACGCCTTCGCCTATTATCTTGTAATTTACCGTTGGAATATCTATATCGCGTCTAACGATATTAAGTATATCTTCTTCGTTATTCACACGTCTGACAAGCTTCACTTTCGTACCCGCTTCACCAACCAAACTTTTTGCAAGCTGAGTATAATTTTCCGCATTTACAGGCACATCGTTTACGCTTACAAATATATCATCGACTTTTACGCCTGCGAGAGCCGCAGAAGACTCAGGATATACTTCCGTAACCTTTATATATCCTTCGTCGGATCTTTCAACAACTACGCCAATACCTACATATCTACCTGTATCCGCGCTTTTAAAAAGCTCATATTCCTGCTGTGTCATATAATATGAATTTTTATCGTTCAGACCCTCAATAAGTCCTTTTACAGCCGCATAGTTTACCGATTCTGTGTCTATGTTACCATAAAAGTTTTCACGGACAAGTCTGTCTACCTCTGAGATTTTCTCAAAATTATTCTCTCTTTGATTTATATTTTCCATCATTGTATTAAAACTGTTCATACTATAAATTTTTGTTATTGAAAAAGTTATAGCTGCCACTATCGCCATATATGCAATAGCCGCGCCAAGTGATATTTTTTTATTCATTGTATACTCCTATTTTGGCAAGATTTGGTTTTGTCAAGTCATTGGTGGCAAATAGTCAAGTGGGTTTGTGTGTTTATTGTCCTTTCGTATTTCAAAGTGAAGATGAGGACCTGATGACCAACCTGTACTGCCAACATAACCTATTACATCACCTTTTCTTAATTTTTGACCTTTTTGAACAGCTATTGACTGCATATGTCCATACAGCGTTGTATAACCGCCACCGTGGTCAACTATCGCATATTTACCGTAACCTTGGTTATATACATAAGTTGTCTTTACAAATATTACCGTACCGGCATTCGAAGCCTGAACCGGTCTGCCGTTTACGCCTGCGCCGGCTATATCTATACCTGTATGGAAATCTCTGCCACCAAAACGCCAACCATAATACGAAGTAATTTTTCTGTTGGTAAATTTGGCAACCGGATAGGCAAAACCACCGCCAACATATTCACTTTCACCTATTTGTTGTTGTCTTTTCTCCTCTTCCAACTTTTTAAAAACTTCATCTATTTCGCTTTGCATATCTTTCATTTGCTGTTTCAGTTGCTTTTCGTTTGCGATAAAATCTTTTTCCATTTGCTCCAAATTATATATTTGTGAGTTTGTTTTTGATAATATGGTATCCAGTTGGTCACTTTTTGCCTCGATAGAACTTTGAGTATTGACAAGTGACTTTGATGTTTCGTCAAGCTCCGCCTGTATTTTGGTAAGTTCTGCCTTTTTATCTTTGAGTTCTTCCATTAATTCCTTATCGTGATTGGCTATTCTTACGGCTGTTTCAGTCTTTGCAAGATAGTCATAGTATGAGTCTGCCCCAAGCACAAGTCCCAACATACTTGAACTGTCGTTAATATACATTGCGCGAAATCTATCTTTAAAAAGAGACAAATTTCCGTCTATTTCTTTTTGAATGGCATTTACTTCCATTTCTTTTTCAGCCAGCTGTTCAGACATAAGCTCTTTTGTCTGTGTCAAAATATTTATCTGCGCTTTCAGTATTTTTATGTCATTTTCCGTTTTGCTCTTAATGGCAACTTGTTTTTCTTTTTCATTTTTTGCATTTTCTATTTTGTTTTGCAAAGCTTTTTGTTGTTTTTCAAGCTCTGCAAACTCTTTGTTAAGCTGATCCAGCGTATTTTGCGTAGAAGATGCAAAGGCAATATTATTAACACCAATCGGTGAAATACCTGTAAATAATCCGATAATTAACAGAATTGCCAAAAATTTTTTAATATAATTCTTCATTGACTTTTATTATTCTCCTTTTTTAAAGAAACTAAATATAAAATAAAAATCTAATTATAATTAAACTTTTAAATATTTACCCAAGAAAAAGATATTGCCCATAATACCGAATAACAGTCCAAAACCAAGACAACCAAAACAAAAATACAGAGCAATGTCATTAAACGATACCAAATGAATACTTATCAGTTGCAACCAGCTCGACTGCGAACCGATTATCCAATTATAAATATATTTATATCCGCCCCATAGCAACAGATACGATATTATACCGGAGACAAGCCCGATAGAAATACCTTCTATAAAAAACGGTATTCGTATAAACGCATCAGAAGCGCCTACGTATTTCATAACGTTTATTTCTTTACTTCGTGTAAATATAGTTACTTTTATTGTATTATTTATGATAATTATTGAAACGGTAAACAGTATCCCGACCATTATCATACTGCTCACAGTTACAGCCTTATTTATATCGATAAGCGTATTCGCTATATCGGTAGGGGCTTTTGTGTAATATACGCCTGTTGTGTTATCAAGCATTGTTATTGTTTCCGTAAGTCGTGACAAATCTTTGATTTTTATATTAAACGACGCAGGAAGCGGGTTATCGTCACCCAAAAGTCCCGCAAACAAATCAGAATTATCACCCATTGAATCTATTTGATTTTTAAGAGCCTGTTCTTTTGAAATATATTCTACACTGATGATATTATCATTTTGTTTCAAAAGATTGTGTATATTGTTTGTTTGTTCTTCCGTAACATCATCTTGCAAAAAAACGACCACTTCGTTTAAATCTTGTATATATTTCATTACAGATTTTACATTTATTCCAAAAAGCACCGCCAAGCCTATAAGTAGCATACACGCTGTCAATATACCTATTGTTGCAAAAGACATAAGCTTATTTTCTTTTAAATTTCTGAAACCTTCTTTAAATAAAAACCCCGTACTACCTACTGCCATACGCCATACCTCCACTTACCTGCGCCACTTGTTTTTTTACCGGTTGGTAGTCGGCTGTTATTGTACCGTTTTCAAGAATAAGTACTCTGTGGTTAAATTTTGTCACCAAATCATGAGCATGCGTTACCATTATAACTGTTGTTCCTCTCTTGTTGATTTCATTGAGCAACTGTACGATTTCGTATGACAAAGATGGGTCTATGTTTCCTGTCGGCTCATCGGCAATTATATATTTAGGGTCATTTACTATTGCGCGCGCAAGCGCAACTCTCTGCTGTTCGCCACCACTTATCTGTGACGGATAATAATTTCGCTTATCCAGTAAATTAACAGCTTTAAGTATTGCCGGAACTTTTTTTTGTATGTAAGTACTGTTTTGTCCTGTCACCTGTAATGCAAAAGCCACATTTTCATAAACGGTTTTTGTCGGAATTAATCTAAAATCCTGAAATACAACACCTAGCGTACGTCTGTATTTTGCAACATTACCTCTTTTTAATTTTGTTATATCTATATTGTTAACCAAAACTTTTCCCTTTGTAGGTACAATTTCTTTCAGTAAAAGTTTTGATAAAGTCGTTTTACCTGCGCCCGACGGACCCACAATAAACACAAATTCGCCGTCGTTTATTGTCAAATTTACATTTGTAAGGGCGTTTTTACCTGTATCATAAGTTTTCGTAACATTTAAAAGTTTAATCAATTTTTCCTACACCACCATAATATTATAAGCTAATTATTTTTAAAATGCACAATTCAATAAAGTATATTTAATTACAATTATTTTTATTATATAACATTTTGTTATAATATGCAAACTAATTTTTATAATATTATTTATGAACAAATTTTGCTTTTCCTTTAAAGATATTAAAGTATATTTTATTTTTGGAATATATTTTTTGAAAAACACATTATAATTTCTTATAAATTATCACTATTATTAATGGTTAAAATATACAAATATCTTGAAATTATTGTATATTTATGATATAATTATTAAAATTTAATCTTTATACTTTCTATTGGAATTTTAATAAAAAAAATCACTATATAAAAAATTACGAAATTGAGTACAAATTGTTTTTAAATTATATAAATTATATTATTTAGCGGTATAATAAACGAGGAGACAGTTAATGAATTTTATATGGGAACTTTTTGAGGAATTAGATGGATTGTTATATGTATCTGATATAGAAACAAATGAATTGGTATATATGAATGCCGCTTTTCGAAATTTTTTGGGGTATGGTTCAAATGATGATTATATTGGTAAAAAATGTTATGAGGTAATTCAGGGAAAAACTTCACCGTGTGATTTTTGTACAAATAAATATTTAAAACCCGGTAAGTTTATAACTTGGACGCACAAAAATGAGCAGTTTAATAAAAAGTATTTTATTAAAGACAGTATGATTTTGGATCAAGAGCGAAAATACAGAATTGAACTTGCCATAGATTTTAAAACACAATCAGAACATGGGCAATCACTTTATTTTATGAACAATGAAAAATTTTTGGGAGAATGTCTGCTGTGCAGCGCGTCTGCAATTACTCCCGAAGAATCTATAAACAGAATGATTGCATATATTGGAGAAACTTTTATTTGCGAAAGAGTATACATTTTTGAAATATATGACAACAACTTAATGGAGAATACTTATGAATGGTGCAAAGAAGGTATTCCTCCGCAAAAGGATATTATACAAAAAGAGTCCGTTGATTCTATTGACTGGTGGATAAAAAACTTCAAAAACAATAAGATGGTTATTATTGAAGATATGGAAGATATAAAAACAAGCCACCCAATAACATACGGCTTATTAAAACAACAAAACATATCTTCGCTTATTGTTGCACCTATCAGCGCAGACAATAAAATTATCGGATTTATCGGTGTTGATAATCCAAACAAAGATATGTTTAAATCCATAATATCATTTTTACGGGCAATAAATGTTGTTGCGCTATCGTTGCTAAACAGAAGAGAATCTATAAATTATTTGAAAAAAATGAGTTTTTATGATAATTTAACAGGTTCTTTGAATAGAAATGCCTTGTTTGAACATCACAAAGACCTATCTTCAATAAAATCACTGGGTATAATTTTTTGTGACATTTCGGAATTAAAATATACTAATGATACATTAGGTCACGAAGAAGGCGATAAATTAATACAATATTGCTATAAATTATTAAAAGACACCCTAGAAACAGATAATATTTATCGACTCGGGGGTGATGAATTTGTTGCTGTATTTAAAAATATAAACAAAGAAAATCTTGAAAAAATAGCTGAAAATCTTAAAAATCGCATCAAAGAAGATAAAAACCATATGGCAGTCGGTTATTCTTGGTCAAATAAAGCTAAACTGGATTTAGAAAAAATTATTCTTAGCGCAGATAAAAGTATGTATAAGGATAAACAGGAATATTATGAGATGAACCGAGGTAGAAAGGGTATTGACCGCAGGGCTGACAACAGGACATCTTCAATACGTAAAAACTTAGAAAATAAACAAAGTGAATTTTCCCGCTTTATTGCCAACACATATTATGATACAGAATCATTTTTTGAATCTATATCCCAAAAAAACACCACCAGCTACTATTATTTTGGTGATATGCAAAAAAATATATTTTATATTTCAGATGATATGCGAGATGATTTTGGATTTTCAAGCAATATCGTGTCTGATTTATTTACAAAATGGTCAAAGCATATCAGTACACCGAAATCTAAGGAGATATTCTGGAACGATATGGAGTCAATGCTCAAAAACAAATGTATTGTGCATGACCGTAGGTATCAGGTAACAAATGTTGAAGGAAAATGTTTGTGGATTCGTTGCTATGGTATTATGAAGTGGAATGAAGATAAAAGTAAGCCTTTGTTCTTCTCCGGTCGAATTTCATATCAAGATGAGGAGTTTGTTATTGACCCTATTACAAATTTACCGAGGGAAGCCGCTCTTATCAAATTACTTAATGAAAAACAAAATACAGAGACCCCTTTTCTTTGTATTGGGTTTAATTTAAATAATATTACCGAATTTAATCATATACGGGGTCGTACATACGTTAATCATTTCCTAAAAAAATTCGGATATTTACTAAACGAAAAATTGCTTGATAAAATGTTCTTCTATCGTCTTGAAGGTATGCGGTTTGTCGCAATAGTCAATCCAAATTGCAAAGACAGTAAAGATATCTTGATAGAGCAAATCAGAAATATAGCAAAAGATTGCTACAAAGCTATGGATTTTTATATACGTATCCCATGCTCTTTTGCTATAATGAAATATCCTCTACCTCCACTGTCGCCTGAGGATTTTCTTGAACAAATAGCATCTCTTATAAAAATTGCAAAAAATAAGACCAACAAACCATTCATCGACTATTCCTCTGCAAATATACAATCAATCAAGAAACTTTCCAATAAATCTTTGACTCTTATAAATAATGTATATCATGAAATGGAAAATTTCAGAATAGTTATCCAACCCATTGTTTTAGCTGATAACGCTAAAATAATAGGTGGCGAGGTACTTCTCCGTTGGAATTTTGAGGGTAAAGATATTTCTCCTGATATATTTATTCCAATGCTTGAAAAAGAAGGTATAATTGATATTGTAGGCAAATGGGTTTTTGAACAAACTGTTCGCGTATGCAAAAGAATGATTGCATACATTCCGGATTTCTATTTATCATTTAATGTAAGTATACATCAAATTAAAGATAATACATTTATTGAATGGGTGAAAGAAGTACTTGATACATATAAGCTCAATACATCTCATCTGGTTGCCGAAATTACAGAAAGCAGTTTGGACGAAAATCCCGAAAGTCTAAAAAATTTTTTAACAGATTGTCGAATTTTGGGGTTAAAAACCGCATTAGATGATTTTGGAAGTGGCTATTCATCTATGCGTATGTTACTACACTATACACACAGCTTTGTCAAACTGGACCGTTCTTTACTTAATGAAATTACAGCATCAAAGAATAACCTGAATTTTATAAAAAGTATCATATATTCTTGTCATCAATTTGGTATGAAAGTTTGCGTAGAAGGCGTAGAGACCGATACACAAAATAATCTTATAAAAGATTTGGAGTGCGACTATATTCAAGGGTATTATTACCATAAACCAATAGAGGTATCCGCGCTGTATTATCTTTTAAATGATTGCGCCAATTAATACTATAACAAAAAAAATACATAAAAAGGTGTGATGTGGATAAACAGAAAAAACAATATGGCTTTCAAAAGCCCAAAAACAATATTAAAAAAATAAAATTCACAGGCAAACACATTAATCAATAAAAACGGAGGAAAAAATTTATTATGAAGAATTTAAAAGTAAAAAGTAAGTTATTGTTAAGTTTTGGTGTTGTAATAGTACTGACTGTTATCCTTTCACTGCTATCTGTTTTCGGTATGATGAAAATCTATAATACAGCGGAATCCGTTACAATAGACATTGTAACAAGTAAAGACCAAGTATGGGAAATGCGCAGAAATATTATGTCTATTTCACGATACTTTTTAGCCGCTCTTGTAGAAGACGACCAAACGCTTGTAGCGCAATATATTGACCAAGCAGAAAAAGAAAGTTCCCGAAATGTTGAAATTATGAATGTATTTCAGCAAGATACATCAATAGACAAAAATAAAATGGACTCTTTAAAAAACATAATAACAAATGTAAATAATACTTCTGCAAAATTTGAAAAATTACTTTTAACAGGAACAGATGAAGATTGGACACAGGCGCATACATTGTTTAAAACCCAATTACAAGATTTGCTTGAAGAAGAAATGCTTATACTTGCAGATATCGGCGAAGACCAAATGGTAATAGCAAATAATGAAATGATACAAACAAAACTTGTATATGATATTGTATTAATAGTTATTATTGTGGGTACTGTGGGAGCTCTTATAATAAGCTTTATAATGGCCGGATTGCTGCTAAAAGCCATACTTATTCCCCTACAAGAAATTAAAACAGCCACAAACGCTCTTTCGCAAGGTGATTTCAGCGTAGATGTAAAATACGAAAGCAAGGACGAATTCGGCGAACTATGTAAGACCATACAATATAGTTTTGGCGAACTAAAACGAGTGATCAAAACCACAGCCAATATTCTTCACGAAATGGCAATCGGAAACTTCTCCTCAACTGAAAAAGCTAATTTCCCCGGTGAGATAAAGGATATTGAAAATGCCGGCAACTCATTACTCGACAATATGAATACTCTGTTTAATAAAATAAAATCCTCATCTGACCAAATTAATGTTAGCTCCGACCAAGTAGCGAGCGGCGCGCAAGCGCTTGCGCAAGGCGCTACCGAACAGGCAAGCAGTATCCAAGAACTATCAGCGTCACTTTCAGAAATTGCCGAAAAAGTAAATACAAATGCCAATAACTCAAAGAAAGCAAACGAACTTGCAACAACATCAGGACAGGTAGCGGAAGATACACAAAGAGATATGCAAAATATGCTTGAAGCTATGAACGAAATTTCATCAACATCAGAAAGCATAAGCAAAGTAATCAAAGTAATTGATGAAATTACTTTCCAAACAAATATCCTTTCTCTAAACGCAGCAGTCGAAGCGGCACGCGCAGGAGCAGCCGGAAAAGGCTTTGGCGTAGTTGCCGATGAAGTAAGAACCCTTGCTCAAAAATCATCTGAATCAGCAAAAGAGATAACAGCGCTAATCGAAAGTACAATAGCCGCTGTAAATCAAGGTGAGAAAATTGCGCAAAAAACAAGCGAAGCGTTTAATAACCTAGCAGAAAAGATTTCAGATGTTGTTTCTACCGTTAACGAAATTGCGCTTGCATCAGAAGAACAATCGAACAATATTCAACAAATTACATTAGGTGTTGACCAAATTTCCGCTGTTGTACAAACAAACTCTGCAACAAGTGAAGAAAGCGCCGCATCAAGCGAAGAACTTTCAAGCCAAGCTAATATTCTTAATGGATTGGTTTCACAATTTAAACTCCGCGCAAATAATAATGTAAGTACTTCTTATATTGCAAATGATGTGTCACCTGAGGTTGATTACAGCTTTGGTAACGATTATTCAACAGGAGCAAGCAAATATTAATTCTAAGTAATACTTTATTTTCAAAAACTGATTTCGTCTGTCTAAATAGCGAAGTCAGTTTTTTTTATAATCCGATTGCTCCAACTAAAATAATTCTTAATTTTTTTAAAGTCCAACATTTTAAATTTATGAACTCTATATATGGTGTGACATTGTTGTTTTATAAATAAAAAAGACAGGCATTTTTTGCTATAAACACAAATACCTGTCCTTTTTAATATATAAATTATTTTTTCAGCAGAGCATCTTCCGTATTTTGTATAACCGCATTTTCTCCCACTACTTCATAAATACCTATCTTACGCATTATCTTGCTGACATATTCATCAATATCTGTAAAACAAACTGTAATATTATTCTCAGTAAACTTCTCGCAAAGCTCCTTTAAAACACTTGCGCCTGTTGTATCTATTGTTGATACACCTGACATAATGAAAATTACCCTATCACATTTTGTCGGAGCTTCATCTTTATATGTATATGTTTGATTTGATATATTTGTAAAAGTATTCGTAAGCTTTTCACCTGTCGCAAAATACAGTGGGCCTTTGATTGTTATAAGACTTGTTCTATCCAAAGCATTAATTTCTTCTTTTTCAACAATATTAATGTTTTGTGGTTCAATATCCCTTACTTTTATGGTTATCTTTGATGAATGTTTTATAAACATTAACAGTGAAACTATAATACCTATTATTATAGCTGTTGTCAAATCAAATATAACAGTGGCAATCATTGTTACAAGATATTCAATAATAGCGCCGTTTATCCTATGTTTAAAGAAAAACTTGATACTGCTCCATTCATTCATTCTGAAAGCTGTAACCATAAGTACTCCTGCAAGCGCGGCAAGCGGAAGTTTTGCCATAACCGAACCCAGTAAAAACATAGACGCAAGAAGTCCTATTGAGTGGAAAACACCTGTAAGTCTTGTTTGACAACCTGACTTTATCGCAACGCTTGTTCTCGCAATAGCCGCAGTTGCCGGCACACCGCCAAAAAACGGTATAACAATGTTGCCTATTCCCTGCGCTATCATTTCCCTGTCTGCATCAAAATTCTCCTCTTTCATTCGTGAAGCGCTGGCTCCGCAAAGCAAACTTTCAATCATACCCAACATTGCTATTGTAAAAGCTGGTACCAATAAGGTCTTTATCATATCAAAATTAACAGCGGACAACATAAGTCTGTTTTCCGGCAAAAGTGTTTTTGGTATATTGCCAACTACCGCAATATCAAACTTAAATATATTTGATACTATCCCTGCAATTATTATTGATACAAGAGAAGACGGTAATTTTGCATTTAGTTTTTTAGGGTAAAATACCATTATAAGTACAACAAGAAGTCCTATAATAAACGCTTGCCGGTTTATATTAAAACCAAGACTACCATACGAAAAAAGTTTTTGCAACGCGTTTTCTCCCTGTGATGTTGTTCCGAAAAAGTTATCTATTTGTCCAAGCGCTATTATAACAGCTATACCGGAAGTAAAACCTGTAATAACAGGCATAGGTATCAAATTAACCAATTTACCAAGTTTTAAGAGTCCCAATATCAGTATAATAATACCGGCAATAAGAGATGCAACAAATACGCCTTGCAAATTGTAACGCATAACAATAGTTATCAGTACCGCAGTCATAGCGCCGGTAGGTCCTGATATTTGAAATGACGCTCCTGAAAAAAAGCTGATTATTATACCGGATAAAATTGCTGTTATAAGTCCTGCGGCAGCATCAGCTCCTGAACTTACACCGAAAGCAAGGGCAAGAGGAAGCGCCACAGCCGCCACCGTTACACCTGCCATAAGGTCTTTTAGCAATTTATTAACATTATAACCACTAAATTCGTGTTTTAAATCTGTAATAAACTTTTTCATTTTTAACTCCCTATTCTTTTATTATGCAATCTAATTAAAATCAATTATACATATATATTTAACAATTTTTTTATAATTTGCTAACGTACATTGTTAATTATATATATATTATTGTGTATATCTTTATTAAAATTGCACTATATTTTATATATTAATACTATAATATATAAAAGTCAAGTTTAAGTGACAAAAAACACCTGTCAAATAATAGATAGTCCCATAGTATTAAATAATTGTATTTAAATAAAAATCACACAATGCACTTCATTTTAGAGTTTTAAAAATGCTGTTGCTGTCCTAAAAATATTCTGTTTTTGAAAACTGCAATTTTTTGAATGAACGGCGTAAAAATTTTGCACCTTCACCAAATTGACAAAAAAAGGCGCTACCCAATAAAAGAGTAGCGCAAAAATTTTATTTATCTTCGTTTTCTTCTTTATTTTTATTTTTTTCTTCTTGTATGCTCAATAGTTCTTCTAAATCAAAGTTGTATTTCTTATTACAAAAATGACACAATAATTCTGCCTTTTTGTCTTCTTCAACAATATCTTTTAAATCTTGATTAGATAAACTGTAAAGCGCTTTCTTTACTCTTTCACGTGTGCAGTCACATTTATACTCAACATTCGATATATCAAGCAGTTGCGGATTAAATCCTTCCAAAACTTTATCGGCAATATCTTCCGGCGTAAGCCCCTGTTCAAGCATATTTGTAACAGACGTAAGACTGTTTATGTTTTTTTCAAGTATATCAATATCGCTATCCATAGCTCCGGGAAGAAGTTGGGCAATAAAACCACCGGCGGCTTTAACAGTTAAATCGGGATTTACCAACACGCCAAGCGCGCAGACAGTCGGTATTTGTTCGCTGTTTGCAAAGTAACTTGTAATATCTTCGGCTATCTCACCCGATACAATGGGATTCATACCAACATAAGGCTCGCCGAAACCTAAATCCTTAATAACATATAGCGTGCCGTTTGTGCCGACAGCGCCACGTACGTCTAGTTTACCATATTGATTTAAAGGCAATTCAACAACGGAATTTTGGACATAACCTTTAACATTACCGTTACTGTCTGATACGGCTATCAATGCGCCCACAGGACCATCTGCCTTTATACGTAGTGTTACGCTGTTATCTTCACCTTTTAGGTTTTTACCGATAAGCGATGCCGCTGTTATAAGTCTACCCAAAGCGGCAGTTACAACTGCGCTTGTTGTGTGTATTTTCTCCGCATTGGCAACTATATCGGTCGTATCTGCGCAGTAGCATACAACCGAGCCGTTCTCTGCAATTTTTGTTACATATTTTCCCATATATTTCCTTACTCCATAATTATTTTAAACTTTATTAAACTGTAATTATCGCTTTACTTATTCAGTTTCTTTGCGCAACAATTACCCATCTTTCATCTTCGGTTGCCATAGGCTTTCCGTTATAGTCACCCTGTGCTTCCAACAATGAGAAATCTGCTTTATTAAGCATTGTCTCTATTTCTTTAATATCGCAACTGAATTCTCTTAAAGATTGATGCGTTCTTTCATACTTATTGTTTTTGCAGGGCGTAAAGAAGTCAAGTTCTATTTCCACAGCATTTTCTTTTTCTGTGTAAAAGTTTTGCCATACACAGTATACATCGTCATAGTCATAAACAAAAACTTCATCAGAAAGTATATTCTTATGCTTATATGGCGTATTAAAATCAAAAATTAAAAGTCCGGTCGGCTCAACAAAAAATTTAAGACGATTAAATGTCTCTTGCAACATTTCTTTATTATCAAGATGATTAAAACTGTCCTGCGTACAAAATGCAACTTCTACTGTTCCATATAAGTCAAGTTCTTGCATATTTTGACACAAAAACAGTACTTGCGGTGTGGTATCAGTATTTTTTTCTCTTGCAATCATCAGCATTTCATACGAGTTATCCACAGCAATTACTTCTTTATTCATTTTGGCAAGTTCTTTTGCAAGCGTGCCTGTGCCACAAGCCAAGTCTAAAACCAAAGAAAAATCCTTACGGTATTTTTTTGCAAGTTGACACAAAAAGTTTGCGCGTTCTTTGTAATCTAGGTTGCTCAACAACAAATCATAATATTTTGAAAAATTTTCGTTATATTCAGCCATTGTTGCCATCTATCCTTTCAAATATTTTCGGATAGCCATTTGCGCCTTTTCGCAAACTGCGGTTAACACGACTTATTGTTGCAGTGCTTGCTCCTGTTTCTTTTACAATGTCACTGTATATACGTTTATCAATTAACATTTTCGCTACATTTATACGTTGTGACAGAGCGGAAAGCTCCGTTTCTGTACAAAGGTCTTCAAAGAAATTTTCACATTCTTCAATACTCTCCAAAGCCAAAACAGCATTATATAATAATTTTAGTTTATTGTTATCCATAAAATATTCCCTCTTTATTGTACGTTTATTTATATGTTTTATTGTCACAAGTAAAAGTTTAACACTTTTGAGTATGAAAGCAATTAAATAAATTATAAAAGCATAAATATAAGCTGTCTTTTTAGAAAAACAAATATTATATGCTTTTATTTTTCATCTTTGTTTTTATCTGTGTTTTTTAGCTCATTCAGTGTTGACAGAAACGAATTAATATCATCAAATCTTCTATATACAGAAGCAAATCTAACATACGCTACCTGATCTATATCTTTTAATTTTTGCATACATAACTCACCGATTTCTACTGATGTTATTTCCTTTGTGAGTGAATTTTGGAGTTGTTGCTCTATTTCGTCTGCGGCTTTTTCGAGTGTTGCCAAATCAACCACACGCTTTTCGCAAGACTTAATCATACCATTAAGAATTTTGTCTTTATTGAAGCTTTCTATTGAACCGTCTTTCTTTATTACAGAAATAGGCACAATTTCAACTACCTCGTATGTTGTAAAACGTTTTTCACAATTCGTACATTCACGACGTCTGCGTATGCTTGCTTTATCGTCTGACGGTCTACTATCAAGCACTTTACTATCAGTATATCCGCAATATGGACATTTCATATATTTTCCTCCGAAAAAGTAAAGTTTATAGTCTATATACTATTTTACAGTACAAGTATAACATATTTTCTGATTTTTTCAATATATATTTCAGCGTTTTTTATGTTAATTTACAAATTTGCCATTGTCTAGTCATAGCCTAATCAAAATTGTAAATGTTAATTATATTAAAACAATAAATTCTGTCATACATTTTAAATAAACTTTTCAAAAAAACAAATGAGCCAACTGTTTATATCTAAATATATAAGTAGTTGACTCATTATAATATTTAATTATTTAGCGTATTCAATAGCGCGGGTTTCACGAATAACATTTACTTTTATTTGTCCCGGGTATTCCATTTCACTCTCTATGCGTTTTGCAATATCACGCGCTGTAATTACCATTTGTTCATCATTCAAAACATCTGGTTTTAGCATAATTCTGACTTCTCTACCTGCTTGTATAGCAAAGCACTTCTCTACACCCTTGAAAGAATTTGCTATTTCTTCAAGTTTTTCAAGACGTTTGATATAGTTTTCTAAGTTTTCACGTCTTGCGCCGGGTCTTGCGGCAGAAACCGCATCGGCAGCCTGTACCAAAAGCGCAACAATGGATTTTGCCTCTACATCACCGTGGTGAGCCTGTATTGCATGAATAACATCAGGATTTTCCTTATATTTTTTGGCAAGGTCAACACCAATATCGACGTGTGAACCTTCAATTTCGTGAGTCAGCGCCTTACCTATATCGTGCAATAAACCTGCTCTCTTTGCAAGTGTAGGGTCAAGCCCCAGTTCAGATGCCATAATACCTGCGATTTGCGCAACCTCTATTGAGTGGTTAAGTACATTTTGACCATAGCTTGTTCTGTAACGCATACGACCAAGCAAACGCATAAGGTCAGGGTGAACACCATGAATTCCTGTTTCTATTACTGCGCGCTCACCGTCAACTTTTATCTTGTGCTCTACTTCGCGGGCGGCTTTTTCAACCATTTCTTCTATACGCGCGGGGTGAATACGACCATCTTGTATCAGTTTTTCAAGAGTTATTCTTGCTACTTCACGTTTAACAGGGTCATGGCTTGAAAGCGTTATTGTTTCAGGCGTATCGTCAATTATTAAGTCAACGCCTGTCAAAGTTTCAAGCGTACGTATATTTCTTCCTTCACGACCTATTATTCTTCCTTTCAGTTCGTCATTTGGAAGTGGAACAACAGATACCGTAAGCTCCGAAACACTCTCGGCAGCGCATCTTTGTATTGCCTGTGAGATAATCTCACGGGCTTTTTGGTCTGCATCATCTTTAAGTCTTTGCTCGTATTGTTGAATTTTAACTGCTTTTTCGTGTACGAGTTCATCATTGAGAACATTAAGTATATGCTCTTTTGCCTGCTCCTGTGAATATCCGGATATTCTTTCAAGCATTTCTAGTTGACGCGCCATTACGTTATCTGCTTCTTTTAGTCTTGCATCTGCATCATCAAGTTTGCCTTGCAAAATATCTTCTTTCTTCTCAATGTTTTCGGATTTTCTTTCAAGATTTTCTTCTTTTTGTTGTATACGTCTTTCTTGACGTTGAAGTTCTGTGTGTCTTTCTTTTATTTCTTTGTCGGCATCGCTTTTCATCTTAAAAATTTCATCTTTTGCTTCAAGCAATGCTTCTTTTTTCTTTGTATTAGCAACCTTTATTGCATCGCTTACAACTCTTTTTGCCTCTACCTCTGCCGAACCCAGTTCAGATTCCGCCACTTTCATTCGATATTTAATGCCAATATAAAAACTCGGTATTGCACCGATTATTAATGAAATTAAGGCACATAGTATAAATCGCCAATCCATTAGTTACCTCCTAATATTTCTATGTTAGTGTATACGGATACAAGAAATGGCAAACCTAGCCTATTATTTTTTTACGATTATTTTTATATATTTTTATATATTTGTCAAAAGTTTAATATTTTAAATTTATATAAAATTACTTAATAAAATCAGTTAATTGTAAAAAATCTTATACCAATATCATAATTATTTTAACTTTTATTATGCAAAATGTCAAGTAAAATAACAAAAATTTCCTGTTTTTTGTTTTTTATGCAAAGTGCTGGGGATATTTTAAACTAATTTAAAAAAATATTAATTTTTTAAAAAATACTCTTGATTATCCGTATGATTTTTTTGTATAATAAAAATGTATGTATAAGTTTTTGTTAAAATATTTATAGAATTATTGCCTTATATGCAATACACAATTAATTCTATAAACCATAAAAATTTTTTAGAAAAAGGAGTTTTTGCTACATAATGAGACAGTCAAAAGGAATAATAACAGCAAGTATATTACTTATAACTGCGGCTATTGGCACATCTGTTTTCTTGGGATACAACTATTATACAAAAAACAATATTGCAAAAGAACAACCTACAAATTCTGATGATAGTGACATTGAAGTTTTAGCCGCTATCGAATCTCAAAACAATCAAGCTTTTGAGCTTGTGTACAATGAAAAAAATGCTTTGAGCATCAATAACGCATCTATCATAAGTTCTTTGCAATCGCAAGAAAATGAAATTAAAATCAAAAAGAGCAAAGAGCAGGAAAATACCAAAAACAACGCAAACAACAATCAAACGAACACTTCCACATTCGGACAATTTCAGGCAAGCGCTTACGGATATTCCGGACAGGATAAAATCTCATATTGGAAAGGCATAAATCCTGATGTATTTGCTTATTTACGCATTCCCGGTACGAATATCAGCCACCCTGTTGTACAAAACACATCTGATATAAATTACTATTTGCACAGAAATATTTACGGTCAATATGATACTATGGGTGTGCTATGGACAAATACCGATACACGAAGCGGAGGCACAAGCAGCGATATGTCGGATAATACCGTAATATATGGTCATAACTGGACAAATTACAGTGCACAGCCGGCTATAACACGAGCAAGCGACAAAATGTTCGGGCAACTTACAAGTTTCCACTATGAAAATATGTGTCGAAGCTATCCATATTTCTATTATTCAACGCCTTTTGAGGAAATGACATTTAAGATATTCGCTGTTTTTTATACAGAGCTTGCCTTTGATTATATCAGAACTGACGGTAATAATGACGCAATAATAAGCGAAGCGCTCAGAAGAAGCAGACATAATTTCAATGTTGACGTAAATGGCACCGATAAAATAATTACGCTTTCAACTTGCACACGCGCATACGGTAAAACAGAAAATCAACGTTTTGTTGTTATGGGAAGACTGCTTAGACCGGGCGAAAAAATTGAACCTGTTGAAGTAAACTATAATCCAAATCACCAACAACCAAACGTATGGGGTTAATGAAAAAAACAATACAATAAAAAAAGCCTTTTTGTGTATTCTAATTTATATTTTTTGAAAAATATACAAAAAGGCTTGAATTTTTATATTTGTTGTTGTATAATAACTTGGTACAAGGGTAGATAATGACTTGTGCTTATTATCATGCGAATATTGGGTCCTGTGCAACACTGTGCAGTGAACCATGTCAGGCGGGGGACCGAGCAGCATTAAGCTGTTACGTGTGTGTGCCGCAGCCAACCTGATATTCGTGTGATAATGTGCATACGTTGTCTATCCTTTTTTTAAATAATATGCTAATATCAATCTTAAAAGGGAGGTTATTTTTTTAATATGTATCAAGCACTTTACAGAAAATATCGCCCTATGTCCTTTGATGATGTTGTTGGACAACAGCACATTACGCAAACCCTACGCAACGAAATAATTTCAAATAAACCTTCGCACGCATATTTACTTATGGGTAGCCGTGGCACAGGCAAAACCACCTGCGCAAAGCTTATTGCAAAAGCCGTAAACTGTTTAAATCCGCAAAATGGCAGTCCATGTGGTGAATGTGATATGTGCAGAGGTATAGACAGCGGTTCTATTATGGACGTACTTGAAATAGATGCCGCAAGCAATAACGGTGTGGATAATATCCGTGATTTGCGTGAGGAGGCAAATTTTTTGCCAACTGTTGCAAAATACCGTGTCTATATAATTGACGAGGCGCATATGCTTTCTACCGGCGCAGTTAACGCTCTGCTAAAAATAATGGAAGAACCTCCCGAACACGTTATTTTTATACTCGCCACAACCGAAATACACAAAATGCCGGCAACTATACAATCCCGTTGTCAAAGATTTGACTTTAAACGTATTGGTGTCGATGATATGTCAGCGCGTTTACAGGAAATTTGCGACAGAGAAAATATCAGCGTGGAAAAAGAAGCGCTGATTATGATATCACGACTTGCCGAAGGTGGTATGCGTGACGCCATTTCACTGCTCGACCTTTGCGCATCTCACTCAACGGAAATTACCGTAATGTCTGTTCAGCAGGCGGCTGGACTGGTGGCGCAGGACTATTTGTTTGAAATAATAAATGCTGTAATTAAGGGTGACGTTGCGCCTATTTATGATATAATATCAGATGTCAATGGTGTTTCGGTTGAGTACGACAGACTTTGCCAACAACTGATTACACATTACAGAAATTTAATGGTTGTTTCAACTGTACAAAAACCTGAAAATATGATAATATGTTCATCGGATACTTTAAACAGGTACCAAGAGCAAGCAAAAAGATACAGTGTCGCGAAAATTTTATACGGCATATCGGTTTTGCAGGAATGCGCCTCAAATATGACAAAATCTTCATCGAGACGTTTTGAACTTGAAATGGCGCTTATTAAGATGTGCGACACAGGATTATCGGCATCAAACGAAAGCTTGCTTGCAAGAATAGAATATCTTGAAGGAAAACTTAATTATATTATGGCAAACGGCGTAGCAGTGAGTGAAAACAAAGAAACTTCCTCTACCGAGAAACCACAAACTATACAGGATAGACCTATAAAAACAGAACATATTATAAATACAACGGAAAGCGCAACTCCAAAAATTATTGAACCCAAAAAAGAGGACGTACCGACAGTTCCAATGGAAAATTGGCAAGAAGTTTTGGAAAGACTGAAAGTTTTGAACAACGCACTTCGGGGAGTACTTTTAAACTCATCGGCATATATACGTGGAAAACACGTACTTATTGACTGCGACAACCCAATTTTCATAGATATGGTTAAAACAAACGAAGTTACAAAAGATACTTTGAAACAGGCAATAATGGAAGTAACCGGTCGTAAATATGCCATTGGACCGTATAACAAACCAAAACCCGTTAATATCGGCAATACTAAAAGTAAATTAGAAGAAATACTTGCTATTGCCAATGAAAACGGTGTAGATATAAAAGAAATATAGCTAAAAAAGGAAGGTATTTTAATAATGAGAGCAAGATTACCACAAGGAATGGGCGGCGGAATGGGCAATATGAACCAAATGATAAAGCAAGCTCAAAAAATGCAAGATGAAATGACAAAAGTACAAGAAGAGCTTGCATTAAAAGAATATAAAGCCACAGCAGGCGGCGGTATGGTAGAGGCTACCGTAAACGGTAAAAGACAAGTAGTGGCGCTAAACATTAAACCGGAAGTAATTGATCCGGAAGATGCAGAAATTTTGCAAGATATGATTATCGGCGCTGTCAATGAAGCTATTAAACTTGCCGAAGAAGATAACGAGGCACGTATGAGCTCAATTACAGGTGGTCTCAATATTCCGGGACTAATGTAATTATAATTAAAACATATTTTGTTTATTATCAAAGGGCGACCCGACGGTCGCCTATAATAATATTAAAAGGTGAAAAAATAATGGATATTGCACTACCACTGACAAAATTAATAGAGCAATTTGCAAGATTTCCGGGAGTTGGCAAAAAATCTGCGCAGAGACTCGCTTTTTATATTCTGGACTTGCCAGACGAAAAAGTAAAAGAACTCGCAAAGGTTATATTGGAGGCAAAAAATACAATCCACAGATGTAAAATTTGCGGAAACCTTACCGACAGTGAAAACTGTACTGTATGCAGCAACAAAGACAGAGATTTCGGAACAATATGCGTTGTGGAAGACCCACGGGACATAATAGCGTTTGAACGCACAAAAGAATATAACGGCGTGTACCACGTACTGCACGGACTCCTCTCTCCGCTTGACGGAATAGGCCCTGATAAGCTGACCGTCAAAGAGCTATTGACACGTATTTCCACAGGTACCGTAAACGAAGTTATTATGGCGACAAACCCCACTGTTGAGGGAGAGGCTACCGCAATATATATTTCAAATTTACTGAAACCTTTGGGCGTAAAAGTTACGCGACTTGCCTATGGTATACCAGTCGGCGGAAATCTGGAATATGCCGACGAAATAACCCTGCTTCGCGCACTGGACGGAAGAAGCGAACTGTAATAATAAAAATATGCGTATAGGTTTGTGAATTTATAAAGAAGAGGTTATTAATTTATGGGAAAAGACAGTATAAAACAAATTAGCTATAACCGAAGTGTGCGACACGATTATTTTGTAGATGAGACACTGGAAGTAGGTATAGAGCTTTTTGGTACGGAAGTAAAAAGTATACGCGCAGGACATACGCATTTGCGTGATGCTTGGTGCGACTTTATCGGTGGCGAATTGTTTGTTAAGCAAATGCACATCAGCCCATACGAGCAAGGTAATATTTTTAACAGAGAACCGCTGCGTGTACGCAAATTGTTGCTTCACAAGAGAGAAATAACACGACTATATGGACTTGTAAAACAAAAAGGGGTTACAATTATTCCTATACAAGTATACTTTAAAGGGAACAAAGTTAAACTTGAAGTAGGTATTTGCAGAGGTAAAAAGCTGTATGATAAACGTGACGATATGGCTAAACGTGATGCAAAACGTGATATTGAAAGAGCTTTAAAAGAACGTAACAGATAATACAAAAAATCCGTCTTATTATTTTAAGACGGACTTTTGACTGCCAAAAAAACTATATTGCCGAAAAAATATGCACAAAATAGGTAATTTAAAAGAAACTTTTTCTCTTGCAAAAAGTTTCCTCTTTTGGCATAAAT
>JAHHTQ010000001.1 GCA_020024555.1 Angelakisella sp. | reverse complement strand
AATTAATACAGATTTTGATTTTTATTTTAGATTAATTTATAATGAGGTGAGTTAGTGAGTTTTTAGTATTTTTTTTTAAACAAAATTAATAATTATTTTTCTCATTGGCTAGCCATAGTTGCAAAATGTTATACCATACTTGCAAAATTAAATCACAAATACAAAATCAATAGAATAGTTGCGAAATATTATAGCAGTAGTGTAAGTGTACGCTACTGCTGTTTTTTTATGTAATTATTTATTATTAAGTTTAAAGGAGAATTGGAATAATGAAAAAAGTAGCGGTAATTATGGGTAGTGACAGTGATTTGCCACTTGTAAAAAATACTATAAATACATTAAAATCATTGGATATCCCATTTGAAGCGCATGTATTTTCAGCGCACAGAACACCGGAACAAGCAATGGAATTTGCAAAAAATGCAAGAGAAAACGGATTTGGCGTAATCATTTCAGCGGCTGGAAAAGCTGCGCACTTGGGCGGAGTGCTTGCGGCACACACTATTTTGCCTGTAATTGGTATTCCTATTAAGGCATCGGCGCTTGACGGTATGGACGCATTGCTTTCAACAGTACAAATGCCAAAAGGTATTCCGGTTGCAAGTGTTGCAATAGACGGCGCGGACAATGCGGCAATACTTGCGGCGCAAATACTTGCGCTAAGCGATACAGAACTTCTGCAAAAACTACTTGATATGCGTGCAAAGATGACAAATGATGTGCTTGCAAAAGATGCCGAATTACAAAAAATGCTATAATAACCAATTTAAATAACTTAAATTTATATATAGTGAGGGGAAACAAAAGAATGAGTGAAAATTTACATGAAGAATGCGGAGTTTTTGGTATATATAATAATGACAATTTAGATGTTGTTTCATCTACATATCTTGGTCTGTACGCTTTGCAACATCGTGGACAGGAAAGCTGTGGTATAGCTGTAAACAGTTCCGGTAAAATACACGGTTATAAAAATACAGGTCTTGTAAATGAAGTTTTTACACAAGACGTTATTGCAAGTCTTGGTACAGGGAAGATGGCTGTCGGTCATTGCAGATATGGCACACAAGAATCAAAAAGCAACTATAATGCGCAACCTCTTATCATAAATCATGTAAAAGGCAGAATGGCAATATCACATAACGGTTGTCTTACAAATGCGCATAAACTTCGTGAAGAGCTTGAATTGACAGGCGCTATTTTTCATACAAGCAGTGACAGTGAGGTTATTGCCTATGCAATTACCCGTGAAAGAATAAAGTGCGGAAGTATAGAAGAAGCCATAGAAAAAGCAATGGAAAAAATAGCAGGCGCGTATTCGCTTGTTATAATGTCACCACGCAAATTGATTGCAGTACGCGACCCTATGGGATTTAGACCACTATGTATAGGACTGCTTGAAAACAGCTATGTATTTGCATCGGAAACTTGCGCGCTTGACAGTATCGGCGCAAAATTTGTCCGTGATATAGAACCCGGTGAAATAGTAGTCTGTGATGAAAACGGACTTCATAGCATTAAGACACATTGTAATAAAAAGGATAAACACTTATGTGTATTTGAATTTATTTACTTTGCTCGTCCCGATTCTGTAATAGACGGTAGCAGTGTGCATCTGGCGCGTCAAAGAGCAGGAGCTTTTTTGGCTCTTGAACACCCTGTGCAGGCAGATGTGGTAATCGGTGTTCCGGATAGCGGACTTGATGCCGCTTTGGGTTATGCAAAACAATCAGGCATACCTTACGGTATAGGTTTTATAAAAAATAAATATATAGGTAGAACCTTTATACAACCAACACAAAAAGAACGCGCAAATTTGGTTAGAATTAAACTAAATACAATATCCGAAACAGTAAAGGGTAAGAGAGTTATTCTTATTGATGACAGTATTGTACGTGGCACAACTTGCGCAAGAATAGTTAATTTACTTCGTGACGCAGGCGCGACAGAAGTGCATATGAGAGTATCAGCGCCACCTTTTATGCACCCTTGTTACTTTGGTACAGATATAGACTCACGTGATAAACTTATTGCGCACAATCACAGTATAGAAGAAATAGCAAAAATTATAAATGTTGATTCCCTTGGATATTTAAGCGTTGACAATGTGAGAAAAATTGCAGATTCAACAGCAGACGGTTTTTGTTGTTCTTGCTTTACAGGTGAATATCCACTGGAAGTACCTGAACTAAAAGTTGTAAGTAAATATGATAAAGAGCTTGAAATGTAATTTATATAATCACTACCTAAAATAGATAATAAATATTTTTCTTTATAAACAAAAAATAAATTATGTGAGGTAATAAAAATGAGTAATAATAGTTTTAGCGAAAGTTACAAAGCCGCAGGTGTTGATATAACAGCAGGTTACGAAGCTGTTAAACTTATGAAAAGCCATGTTGCCAGAACAATGACAAAAGGTGTTGTTTCAGGTATTGGTGGTTTTGGTGGTCTTTTTGAAATGGACTTAACAGGTATAAACAAACCTGTGCTTGTAAGTGGCACAGATGGCGTTGGCACAAAGCTGAAAATTGCATTTTTAATGGATAAGCACGATACGGTGGGTATTGACTGTGTTGCTATGTGTGTTAATGACGTAATATGCGCCGGCGCTAAGCCTCTTTATTTCCTTGATTATATAGCAGTCGGCAAAAACGTTCCTGAAAAAGTGGCTCAAATAGTCAGTGGTGTTGCCGAAGGCTGTGTTCAGTCTGATTGCGCATTAATCGGCGGTGAGACAGCAGAAATGCCGGGATTTTATCCTGTTGATGAGTATGACCTTGCGGGATATACAACAGGTGTTGTTGATAAAGATAAAATAATTAATTTTGAAAATGTAAAAGAAGGAGACGCAATTATCGCTTTGCCTTCAAGCGGCGTACATTCAAACGGTTTTTCACTTGTAAGAAAAATATTTAATGTTAATGAAAAGGAGCTTTCCAAACATTATGATGATTTGGGTAAGACACTTGGCGAAACACTTATAACACCAACAAAGATATATGTAAAACCTGTTCTTGATTTGATAAATAAAGTAGATGTTAAGAGTATTTCTCATATTACAGGCGGTGGTTTCTATGAGAATATTCCAAGGGCGCTTCCTAATGGTATGATGGCGAAAATTGATGAGAAATCACTTCAAATACTACCTATATTTACATTAATGGAAAAAATGGGTAATGTTCCGCGCAGAGATATGTTTAATACATTTAATATGGGTGTTGGTATGTCAATAGTTGTAGGCAAAGAAGACGCAAACAAAGCTGTTGAAATTTTGCGTGCAAACGGTGAAAATGCTTATATTATGGGTGAAGTACAAAAAGGTGAGGGTGTTACAATATGCTAAGAAAGCAAAATGTAGCTGTTTTTGTCAGTGGTGGCGGCACAAACCTGCAAGCGCTTATTGATGCGGAAAACATTGGAAAAATGCCACACTGCAATATAACACTTGTTATCAGTAACAAACCAGATGTATTCGCTTTGGAAAGGGCAAAAAAACATAATATAAAAAGCGTTGTTGTGGAAAGAAAGCAATATTCTTCATTACAGGACTTTGACACAGCTTTAATAGATGTTCTTGAAGAAAACAATATTGACATAATTGTGTTGGCAGGATTTCTTACTATTTTGGGCGAAGATTTTACAAATAAGTATGCGAACCGAATAATTAATATTCACCCGTCGCTTATACCGTCATTTTGCGGTAGTGGTTACTATGGTCTAAAAGTGCATAGAGCGGCGCTGGATTACGGTGTAAAGGTTACAGGCGCTACTGTGCATTTTGTAAATGAAATACCGGACGGTGGCAAAATAATAATGCAAAAAGCGGTTAATATAGAGGAAAACGATACACCTGAAACTTTGCAAAAAAGAGTTATGGAAGAGGCAGAATGGATAATATTACCTCAATCAGTAGAAAAAGTATGTGCTGAAAGGAGCAATAACGAAATTGAAAATAATTAATATTGCTGAAAGTTTAAAAGAAAATTCATACCCCGGCAGAGGAATAATAATAGGAAAATCAAGTGACGGTAAAAATGCGGTAGTTGCTTATTTTATTATGGGTAGAAGTGAAAACAGCCGTAACAGGATATTTTTAGAGGATAGCGAGGGTATCAGAACAGAAGCTTTTGACCCATCAAAACTTGTTGATCCATCACTTATAATATACCACCCCGTACGTAAGTATGAAAATAAACTGATAGTGACAAACGGTGACCAAACAGATACAATATATGAGTTTGTTAAAGACGGTAAGACTTTTGAAGATGCGCTGCGTACAAGAACGTTTGAGCCTGATCCACCAAACTATACACCACGTATCAGCGGTATTCTTGATTTTAAAGACGGAGATTTTTCATATAAAATGTCAATACTGAAAAGCGATAACGGAAATGCCGACAGTACAGAGAGATTTTTTTATGAATATCCACAAGCATTAAACGGCGAGGCTCGTTTTATACATACATATATGTGTGACGGTAACCCAATACCAACATTTGAGGGAGAGCCTGAAAGAATGTTGATTGACAGTAATATTGATGATTTTGCAAATATGTTATGGGAAAATCTAAACTCTGAAAATAAAGTTTCTCTTTTTGTAAGATATATAAATTTAGCGAATAATTCATACGAGACAAGAATTTTTAATAAAAACAAATAGTTTTTTACGGAGGATTAAAAATGTCAAAAGAATTTGAATTAAAATATGGCTGTAACCCAAACCAAAAACCGTCAAGAATATTTATTGAAAACGGTGAACTTCCAATAGAAGTTTTGAATGGTAAACCGGGATATATAAACTTTCTGGATGCTTTCAATGCTTGGCAACTGGTAAAAGAGCTGAAAGAAGCAACAGGAATGTGCGCCGCAACTTCATTTAAACACGTAAGTCCGGCAGGTGCGGCAGTGGGTGAGCCGCTTTCAGATACGCTCAAACAGGTATATTTTACTGACGGAATAGAGCTTTCACCTATGGCTTGCGCTTATGCAAGAGCAAGGGGAGCGGACAGAATGTCGTCCTTTGGTGACTGGATAGCTCTTTCAGATGAATGTGACGAAGCGACAGCAAGACTTATTGCAAAGGAAGTTTCTGATGGTGTTATTGCGCCTTCTTATTCAGAAAAGGCTCTGGAAATACTGAAAGGCAAAAGAAAAGGCGGATATAATGTGGTGAAAATAAATCCTGATTATATTCCCATGGAAATAGAACGCAAACAGGTTTTCGGTATAACATTTGAGCAAGGTAGAAATAACCTAAAAATCAATAATGAAATGCTGCAAAATATAGTTACCGAAAATAAAACTATTCCGGAAAGCGCGAAGAGAGATTTAATAATTGCGCTTATTACGCTGAAATATACGCAGTCAAACTCTGTATGTTATGCAAAAGACGGTCAGGCTATCGGTATTGGCGCAGGACAACAGTCACGTATTCACTGTACAAGGCTTGCGGGAAACAAGGCTGATATATGGCATTTAAGACAACACCCAAAAGTTTTGGCGCTCGAATTTGTTGACGGATTGGGCAGGGCAAATCGTGATAATGCAATAGATGTATATATTTCCGATGAATATGAAGATGTGCTTGGTGATGATGTATGGCAAAATACATTTAAAGTTCGCCCCGAGCCACTGACATTAGCTGAGAAAAAAGAATATTTGTCAAAAGTAACAGGTGTTGCGCTGGGCAGTGATGCTTTCTTTCCGTTTGGCGACAATATTTTGCGTGCCGCAAAGAGCGGTGTGGAGTACATAGCGCAACCGGGCGGTTCAATTCGTGATGACAACGTAATAGAAGAATGTAACAAAAAAGATATAGTTATGGCGTTTACAGGAATAAGACTATTCCATCATTAATTCGGAGGATATAAAATGAAAGTAAAAGTAATGGTAGTGGGTAGCGGTGGACGTGAACATGCTATTATCAAAAAACTGAAAGAAAATGACACAATAGAAAAAATATTTGCTTTACCCGGAAATGGCGGTATAAGTAAAGATGCTGAGTGTGTGGATATAAAAGCGACAGATATTGACGCTATTGTAGAGTTTGCTGAAAAAAATAATATTGATTTTGCGGTTGTTGCTCCTGACGACCCGCTTGTTTTGGGCGCTGTGGATAAACTTGCCGAAAAAAATATACCTGCTTTCGGACCCAATAAAAATGCCGCTATTATAGAGGGCAGTAAGGTTTTTTCAAAAGAACTTATGAAAAAATACGGTATACCGACAGCGGAATATAATGTTTTTGGAAGCGCTGAAAAAGCGGTAAGTTTCATAAAGCAAAATAAAAAATACCCTATTGTTATAAAAGCTGACGGACTAGCGCTGGGTAAAGGAGTTCTAATCTGCGCTGATGAAAAAGAGGCGCTTGACGGCATACGCTCTATTATGGAAGATAAGGTTTTCGGTAACAGTGGCAGCAGTATTGTAATTGAAGAATTTTTGGAAGGTCCTGAAATTTCCGTACTTGCTTTTACAGACGGTAAAACAATTAAACCTATGGTTTCGTCAATGGACCATAAACGCGCGTTAGACGATGACAAAGGTTTAAACACAGGCGGTATGGGTACAGTAGCGCCAAATCCATATTATACAAAAGACATAGAAAAAGAATGTATGGAAAAAATCTTTATACCGACAATAGAGGCGATGAATAAAGAGGGAAGAACATTCAAGGGTTGTTTGTACTTTGGTTTAATGGCTACAAAGGACGGTGTAAAAGTAATAGAGTATAATTGTCGCTTTGGTGACCCTGAAACACAGGTCGTTTTACCACTGTTAAAAACTGATTTATTTACAATTATGCGCGCAACAGTTGACGGAACACTTGACAAAGTCGATGTGGAATTTAGCGCAGACAATGCGTGCTGTATTATGCTTGCAAGTGGCGGTTATCCCACTGATTACAAAAAAGGCTACGAAATAACAGGTATCGAAAATATAAAAGAGTCGGAAGTCTATCATTCAGGAACAGCTATAAAGGATAATAAGTTTATAACGAATGGCGGTAGGGTTCTTGGCGTATCGGCAACAGCAAAAGATTTACAAAAAGCAATAGACAAAGCGTACAGTGATGTTAAAAATATTTATTTTAAAGATATGCACTATCGAAAAGATATAGGAAAAAGAGCATTACAGGGGGAAAAGTAATATGTCAGTAAAAAGAATTTATGTAGAAAAAGCTGCGCCATACGCAGTAGAGGCGAAAGGCTTACTTGACGAAATTCATTCATTATTACAAATCAGTTCACTTAAAAATTTACGTTTTCTAAATAGATATGATGTGGAAGGAATAGATGACGCTCTGTTCCAAAAATGCAGAAATACAGTTTTTTCCGAGCCACAAATAGATGTAACTTATGACGAATTGCCAACAGGTAACTATACGGTTTTTGCAACTGAATATTTACCCGGACAATTTGACCAACGTGCAGATTCTTGCAGTCAATGTATCCAAATAGTTTCACAGGGAGAAAGACCGCTTGTAAAAACAGCGAAGGTATATATGCTTGAAGGTGAACTGTCAAGTGAAGAAATTGAAAAAATCAAAAAATATGTTGTAAATCCTGTTGAAAGCCGTCTTGCTTCACTTGATAAATTTGATACGCTTGATGTTAAGTATGAAATCCCGACAGAAGTTGAAACATTACATAACTTTTTGAGCTTAAATGAAGAAGAACTGGCAAAGTTTGTAGAAGATTATGGACTTGCTATGGATAAAGATGATATAAAATTCTGTCAAGATTACTTCAAAAAAGAGAATAAAGAGCCTACTGTTACGGAAATAAGAATGATTGATACATATTGGTCAGATCACTGCCGTCATACAACATTCTTAACAGTTATTGATGATATAAAAATTGATGACGAAACAGTAAAAAAAGCTTTTGACAAATATCTTGAAACACGTGAAAATATCAAACGTACAAAACCTATCACGCTAATGGATATGGGTACAATAGGCGCAAAAGAACTTGTAAGAACAGGCAAACTTACTGATTTGGACGAAAGCGAAGAAATAAATGCCTGTACAGTAAAGATTGATGTTGACGTAGAAGGCAAAACGGAAAAATGGCTGTTTTTATTCAAGAATGAAACCCACAATCACCCGACAGAGATAGAGCCGTTTGGTGGCGCGGCTACTTGTATTGGTGGCGCTATTCGTGACCCGCTGTCAGGAAGAAGCTATGTATATCAAGCAATGCGTGTAACAGGTGCTGCCAATCCGCTTTTGCCTGTTGATAAGACAATGAAAGGCAAACTCCCGCAAAGTAAAATCGTACGTACAGCGGCCGCAGGTTATAGCTCATACGGTAACCAAATAGGTCTTGCTACCGGTCAGGTTGATGAGATATATCATGATGGATATGTTGCAAAACGTATGGAAATTGGCGCGGTTGTCGGTGCGACTCCTGCCGAAAATGTCCGCAGAGAAGTTCCTGTTGCAGGCGATATTGTTATACTGTTGGGAGGAAAAACCGGTCGTGACGGTTGCGGTGGTGCAACTGGTTCATCAAAAGCGCATAAACTTGACAGTTTGACAGAATGTGGCGCAGAGGTTCAAAAGGGTAATGCACCCGAAGAACGTAAACTACAAAGACTGTTCCGCAACAAAGAAGTTACACAACTTATCAAACGTTGTAACGACTTTGGCGCAGGCGGTGTGTCTGTGGCTATCGGTGAGCTTGCAGACGGACTTAGAATTAATCTAAACGCAGTACCGAAGAAATATGACGGACTTGACGGAACAGAACTTGCAATAAGCGAGAGCCAAGAGAGAATGGCTGTTGTAGTAGCAAAAGAAGATGTGGATAAATTTATTGATTTTGCGCACAGTGAAAACCTTGAAGCTACAATAGTTGCAACTGTTACAGAAGAACCCCGTCTAAGAATGGAATGGAATGGCAAAGAAATAGTAAACCTATCACGTGAATTTTTGAACAGTAACGGCGCGGAAAAACACACATCAGTAGTCGTACCAAAACGCATATTTAAAAATAAAAAAGCAGATGGAAACACAGTAACAGAAAAATTTAAAAATTTGGTTGGTGACCTTAATATCTGTTCAAAGAAAGGTCTTTCAGAAAGATTTGACTCAACTATCGGCGCAGGGACTGTTGTTATGCCATTTGGAGGAAAACATCAGCTTACTCCCGCGCAGGCAATGGTTGCAAAAATCCCTGTACTGTATAAAGAAACAAAAACCTGTTCTGTACTGGGATACGGTTACAATCCGTTTATCACAAGCGAAAGTATGTATCATGGCGCATATCTTGCAGTAGTGGAATCCATTGCAAAGGTTATTGCCACCGGCGGTACTTATAAAAAATGCTGGTTGACTTTTCAAGAGTACTTTGAAAGACTTGGCAAAAATCCTGAAAGATGGGGAAAACCATTTGCCGCGCTATTGGGTGCGTTAAAAGCGCAACTTGATTTTGAAATCGCATCAATCGGCGGTAAAGATTCAATGAGCGGTAGCTTTGAGGATATTGATGTTCCTCCGACACTTGTTTCATTCGCTGTATCTATTTCTGACACAGATAATATTATTACCCCTGAATTTAAAAATGCAGGTTCAAAAATAGCAGTTGTTTTGCCAAAGAAAAACAGTGATGGTTTGTGTGATGTTGCAGAATACAAAAAAACGTTTGATGTTGTTGAAAAACTGATAAAAGAAAAGAAAGTTCTTTCTGTATCAACTGTTACTTATGGCGGTATTGCTGAGGCAATCTTTAAAATGGCAATAGGTAATGGTATCGGCGCAAAGATAAATATTGATAATGAAGAACTATTCGGCTATAATTATGGCGGATTTGTTGTAGAACTTGCCGAAGATGTGGCAGATGTTACAGTAATAGGTGAGACAACACAGGACTTTGTTCTTAACGTAAATAATGAACTTATAGATTGTGTTGAGCTACAAGAAATTTATGAAGGAAAACTTGAATCTATATTCCCATACAAGACAAAAATTACTGACGAAAAAGTACAAAAATTTTCATTTAATGCAACAACGAGAGTATCACCTGCAATAAAAGTGGCAAAACCACGAGTGCTTGTTCCTGTTTTTCCGGGTACAAACTGTGAATATGACACAGCGCGCGCATTTATAAATGAGGGCGCAGAGGCAAACATTTTGGTTCTGAAAAATCTATCTGCGAATGATATTACGGAAAGTGTGAATAAACTTGTTGCAGAAATAAATAACAGCAATATTATTGCTTTACCGGGTGGTTTCTCAGGTGGTGACGAGCCGGACGGCAGCGGTAAATTTATAACAGCATTCTTCCGTAATCCGGCTGTTATGGACGCCGTACATAACCTACTTAATAATCGTGACGGTTTAATGTGCGGTATTTGCAATGGTTTCCAAGCATTGATAAAACTTGGACTTGTACCATTCGGAAAAATTATAGACACAGATGTAAATTGCCCAACACTTACATTTAACACAATAGGAAGACACCAATCTTCACTTGTTCGCACACGTGTTTCCTCCAATAAATCCCCATGGATGATGTACAATAATGTTGGTGACATACATACAGTAGCTATTTCTCATGGTGAGGGTAGATTTATAATTAATGACAATCTACTGAAAGAACTTTCTGACAATGGACAAATAGCAACACAGTATGTTGACTTGAACGGAAATGCGTCAATGGATATCCGCTTTAATCCAAACGACTCTATTTGCGCAATAGAAGGTATAACTTCACCTGACGGAAGAGTATTCGGTAAGATGGGACACAGTGAACGTAAAGGTGATAATCTTTACAAAAATGTTGATGGCGTTTTTGAAAACAATATGTTTAAGGGTGCCGTACACTATTTTACTAAGTAATAATTGATAAAAAAACAGTCATTCTCTTACTATAAGAAAATGACTGTTTTGGTTTGTCTTGTTGTATTAATCAATTTTTAGTATTTCTTTTTGCGCCCTGTCATAATTTTTATTGTGCATAGTATCAAGAATATTGTCTGCGTATACTTTATCAATAATTGCGAGTACAGTTTTTTCAAGAGAACTGCCTTTTGAATAATCGGCTTTTTTTACAAAGTCTACCCGTCCTTGTACTATCATTTCATTTACAAGCGGTTTTTGCTTTTCGTCTTGATACACAGCTATTGAGTGACCACTGTTTACCCGAACAAGTTTCATACATGGAACATCTGTCAATCCATCACCTATGTATATCATATTTTTGAATGGGATACGTCTTTCGCTTTTGGGCATATAGCTATTCAGTTCGGCATTTTGTGTAACAGGCAATATACCTTTGTTTATACGAAACATAAATTGTGTTTTACTTGTATAATTTACTGCCATAGCAGGCCAGCAAGCCTCACCTCTATTATTATACATAAATTCGGCAGCATATATCATTTTAAATTCATCTGATATGGAAGTACCTTCTATTATTTCTTTTAGCCCTGATGAGATTATATAGTGTTCAGGTATCATATTTTTGCTTATAATATAATCATTTATGCGTTTAAACCACGTTTGAAGTCCGTCAAATAATTTGACATCTTTTCCAAGTTCCATTAATTTCTCTCGTGTGAGGGAAAATTTTTTATTTGCCATTTCACGCATTACATACATATATGCAAGTATTTGATCCATATTGTTTGAAAGTTCAGTCTCTTTGCATTTATTCCAAAAATCGTTTGCGTTCATACCTATTTCAGGAATAAATGCGTACTCTTGCATATCCTTCGGGGATAGTGTCTTATCAAAATCATAAAGTAATGCAAAAATTTGTTTTTCTGCCATAAAATCTCAACTCCTTTTATATATAATAATTATATTATATATATGCAAATATAATATATCAAGTATTTGTTAATTATTAATTATAGTATGGTAATTAATAGAAATATTTGTTATAATGTACTACGATATTAATGAAAAAGGAGTTCTTTATTATGAGTATTTCAGTTCTTGGCATAACGCTACTGTTACTTACAATATTATATATAGCGTATGATATTGTAAAATCATATCTAAAAGGAAGCTTTAAAGCAGGAATAAGTTTTATGGTCAATATATTAAATGTATTGATTTCACTGTTAACAGCACCGAAATTGACAGAATTAATATTCGGAAACACTGATTTTGCCGAAAAATTAACACAAACATTAATGGAAATAAATACGGATTTGGTTTCTATATTCTTTAATACAGAATTAAAAACTATGATTAATATTTTGGAAGTTGCAATAAGAATACCTTTTGTTTTTGTGATGACTTATTGGACTTTGAGAATAATTTTTGCAATAATTCTTTTTGTTGTGGATAAGAAGGTTACTTTTGTCTTTAAGTTTAAACTCAAAGAGAATACAGATAAAATAATCGGCGCAGTTATCGGTACTGTTTCAGCGCTTGTTTTTGGTGCTGTTTCAATTATGCCTATTTATAATTTGGGCGCTTTGGAAAGCGACTATTTAAAAGATGATTTAACAAAACAGCTTGTACAGGAAAAGTATGGCGCAATTATTGAACTGAAAAATTCACCGGCAAACAAAATATATCAATATACATTTACACAAAATATAGGTACTGCTGTTTTCGATAAGTTGACCGTTGTGGAAATTAACGGTAACAAAATGTTCTTGAACGAAGCTGTAACCGAACTGTCTAATTTATCAGATTCTGTGGATAGAATATATGATTCCATACAGGGGAAGAGGAGTTTAAGCGATATAGTGGCAGATGTGGAGCTTTTTGCGGAAATTTTATCAAGAACAGCGATTATCAGTGAAGAATACAAGACAGAGACCACAAATAAATTTTTAAATACAACAGCGCAGGCAAAAGGTTTTGGAGAAAAATTTATAAATTTAACATTTGATTACAAGACTTTTGATGAATTTAAACAAGATATAAAGACAATCAGGTCAATAACGGTAACAATAGACCAAGTACAGACAAAAATTGCAAATAAGGAAAGAGTTAATATTTTTGCGGTTATAAAGACACTTAGTGAGTCTCTTTCATCACTAAACTTTAAAATAGATATAAATCTAATGGATTTATTTAATTAGTATTGTAATATAAAGGAGATACAACAATGAAACATTTGCTTGATTCAATGGATTTGTCTATTCAAGACATAGATGACTTGATTAATTTGGCGATACACATAAAAAATAATCGTACAATGTACAGAGATGTGTGTAAATACAAAAAGCTTGCAACTTTGTTCTATGAACCCTCTACCCGTACCAGACTTTCTTTTGAAGCGGCTATGCTTGAACTTGGCGGTTCGGTGCTTGGCTTTTCTTCCGCAAATTCATCGTCAGCGTCAAAAGGCGAGAGTGTGGCAGATACAATACGTGTAGTATCTTCGTATGCTGATATTGTCGCTATGCGTCACCCACTTGAAGGAGCTCCGATGGTAGCATCAAGATTTTCAAGAATACCTATAATTAATGCGGGCGATGGCGGACACAACCACCCAACTCAGACCCTTACAGATTTGCTTACAATAAAGAGTGAAAAAGGGAGACTTGACAACATAACAATAGGTATGTGCGGAGATTTAAAATTCGGCAGAACAGTACACTCACTCGCAAAAGCTATGTGTAGATACGAAAATGTAAAATTTGTATTTATTTCACCGAAAGAGCTTAGAGTACCCGATTATTTAAAAGATGAATTGAAAGAACACAATTTTACAAATTATACTGAAACAGAAAGTTTGGAGATGGCAATTCCTGAACTTGATATACTATATATGACAAGGGTACAAAAAGAAAGATTCTTTAACGAAGCGGATTATATCAGATTAAAAGACAGCTACATACTGGATATGGAAAAAATGTCTTTGGCAAAATCGGATATGGCAATTCTTCACCCACTGCCACGTGTCAATGAGATATCGGTAAAAGTAGACAATGACCCAAGAGCATTGTATTTTAAACAAGCAGAATATGGTAAATATATACGTATGGCTCTTATATGCAGACTGTTGGAGGTTGAAACTTATGAAAATTGATGGAATAAAAGACGGCATTGTTATAGATCACATAAAAGTCGGCGGAGCAATGGAGATATATAATTATCTAAATCTTGCCGAAGTTACAACATCGGTTGCTATTATAAAAAATGTTAAAAGTGAAAAAACCGGCAAAAAAGATATAATCAAAATAGAAGGTGATTTTGATATAAATTACAATATTCTTGCATACATAGACCAAAATATTACTGTTAATATCATAAAAGACAGTGAAGTCATTGAAAAGAAAAAATTATCTTTACCCGATGAACTTGTAGATGTAATAAAATGTAAAAATCCACGTTGCATAACAACAGTGGAACAAGAAATTGAACATATATTTAAATTAACAAACAAAGATAAAAAACAATACAGATGTATTTATTGTGACAGTATAGCAAGCAATATTTAGTATTAAGTATAAATTTAACTATTTACATTTATGCAAAAATATTGTAAAATAAAATGTGTTAAATATACAAAGGTTAAATTAATTATTTGATAGGAGACAGGAATATGGGTTTAAAATACAAGAGGGTCGTTCTAAAACTGAGTGGCGAAGCAATGGCAGGAAATAAAGGTACCGGCATTGACTACGACACAGTACTGGAAATATGCAAAAGCATAAAGAAATGTACAGATTTAGGACTGCAAGTAGGTATTGTAGTAGGTGGCGGTAACTTTTGGCGTGGCAGAAGCGGCGGAAATATGGACAGAACACGTGCCGACCATATAGGTATGCTTGCAACTGTTATGAACAGCCTTGCGCTTGCAGATGCACTGGAAGCGCTAGATGTTGATGTAAGGGTTCAAACTGCTATCGCTATGCAACAGGTTGCAGAGCCATATATTCGCAATAGAGCAGTACGACATCTTGAAAAAGGCAGAGTTGTTATCTTTGGTTGTGGTACAGGTAATCCTTTCTTCTCAACAGATACAGCAGCAGCCCTGCGTTCAGCTGAAATAGAGGCAGATATAATGATGAAAGCCACTATGGTTGACGGTGTTTATGACAAAGATCCCCATAAATACGACGATGCTGTTAAGTATGATGTTCTTACATTTACAGACGTACTTTCAAAAAATTTATCTGTAATGGATATGACAGCCGCATCACTTTGTCGTGACAATAAAATGCCAATTCTTGTATTTGGACTAAATGACCCAGAAAATATTTACAGAGCAGTAACCGGCGAAGAAATCGGTACAATAGTTAAGGAGGCGTAAAATTATGGATTTTAAATTATACGAAGAAAAAATGAATAAAACTTTGCACGTTTTGGAATCAGAATATAAATCAATGCGTGCAGGTCGCGCAAACCCAGGTGTTTTGGATAGATTGACAGCTGAATATTATGGTTCAGAGACACCTATTAATCAACTTGCGTCTATATCAGTAGCAGAGGCAAGAGTATTGGTTATTCAACCTTACGATAAATCTTCTTTAAAAGCTATTGAAAAGGCTATACAACTTTCAGATATCGGTATCAATCCGTCAAATGACGGAAGCACAATACGCTTAGTATTCCCTCAACTTACAGAGGAGCGCAGAAAGGAACTTTGCAAAGGCATAAAGAAACAAGGCGAAGACGCAAAGATTGCTATACGTTCAATCCGCCGAGATGCTATGGATAAACTTAAAGTTATGAAGAAAGATAATGAAATAACAGAAGACGAGCAAAAGAATGCAGAAAACAAACTTCAAAAAATGACTGATGAATTTATCAAAAATATTGATGATATGGCAGTAGAAAAAGAAAAAGACATAATGAAAGTTTAATTAAACAAATAGAAGAACCACCGTCTTGTAATAAGGCGGTGGGTTAATATTATTTTTCAAATAAAATTTAAGCAGTATAATAAATAAAGGTGTTATATGGATATATTAGAACAAATACCGAAAGAAGCATTTCCGAAGCATATTGCAATAATTATGGACGGAAATGGCAGATGGGCAAAAAAAAGAGGATTACCACGGAAATATGGGCATAAAGAAGGAGCAAAAACTTTAAATAAAATTATAGAATATGCCGACAAAATAGGCATAAAACATATAACTGTCTATGCTTTTTCAACTGAAAATTGGAAAAGACCACAATCAGAAGTTGATGCATTAATGGATTTGCTAAAAAAATATGTCGATAATATAGAGAAATTTGCAGATATGAATGCTAAGCTTAATATACTCGGTGATATAGCAGTTTTAGATGAAGATTTACAAAAAAGTATAATAAATATCGAAGAAAAAAGTAAGAATAATACAGGTATTGTAATAAATATTGCTTTTAATTATGGCAGTAGAGACGAAATAATACGAGCAACTAAGAAAATAGCAGTTTTGTATAAAAACGATGAAATAGATTTGAGAGATATAGACGAAAAGTTCTTTTCAGACAATTTGTATACTTGTGGACAGCCTGACCCTGATTTTATAATAAGGCCGAGTGGGGAACAGAGACTATCAAATTTTTTGATGTGGCAAGCGTCATATAGTGAACTTATATTTACAAATAAATTATGGCCGGATTTTACCGAAAAAGATTTGGACAATGCGATACTTGAATATGTAAATAGGGACAGACGTTTTGGTGCTATATAAATTTTTTATAAAAATTATATCAAATCAACAGAGAGGTTAGAGATGAAACAGAGAATAATTACTGCCATTATCGGACTAATGGCATTGGGTGTTTTTTTTGTCTTTTATAATACGATTATAGCTGATATTATGATTGCAATCTTTGCGTCAATAGCTGTTCTGGAACTATTAAAAGCAATGAAACTGACAAAATATAAATTATTTAGCATAAGTACATTAATATACTCATATTGTGTAATATTCAGTACAATATATTTTCCAAAGAATGTATTTTTAATAGTGACACTTATTTACATAACATTCTGCTTTATTTATATGTTAAATAAGCTCGAAACTTTTCCTATTGAAAAAATGTTTTATGGAGTAGTTGTGTCATTATTTATAGGAATTATTTTTTCTATATTTGTTATTATTAAATATGAATCCAATGCGCAAAATGCTTTATTTTATCTTCTTATTGGCTTGGGTTCGGCTTGGTGGAGCGATGCAGGGGCATATTTTACAGGGACATTGTGCGGTAAGCATAAACTATGCCCACACGTAAGCCCCAAAAAAACAATAGAAGGACTTATTGGCGGAATAGTTGTGGCTATACTTGGAAATTTGGCAGTTGCATATACTTTTATTGCTTTGTGCAAAAATTTTGCTCCTTTTAGCTACATTATAAATAACGGTATAAAAGTTGATGTATTGAGAATTGTACTTTTAACTCCATTTTTGTCTTTAATGGGTGTTTTAGGTGATTTGTCAGCGTCAATAATAAAGAGACAAACAAATATTAAAGACTATGGAAATTTATTTCCGGGACATGGTGGTGTAATGGACAGATTTGATAGCGTACTATTTATAATGCCATATATATATGTGATATTCAATATGTTCCCATTCATACACTAATGAAACTTCATAACAATGATAGAAAGGTGATATTTATTTGAAAACAGTCATACTAACCCTTTTAATGTTTGGTATTATTATTAATTTGCATGAATTGGGACACTTTATTTTTGCAAAACTGTTTGATGTCCGTATAAATGAGTTTTCTTTTGGTATGGGACCAAAGCTATTCAGTAAACAAAAAAATGAAACGATGTACAGTATCCGTTTGTTACCAATAGGCGGATATGTTGCAATGGACGGCGAAGACGGAGAGACAGATGAAACAAAAAAACTTGACGGTAGAGCTTTCTGTGATAAAAAGCCTTGGCAAAAATTTTTGATACTTTCTGCCGGCGCCGGAATGAATATAATTCTTGGTTTTTTTATAATACTTGGTCTAACTTTTAATATGGACGTTTTGGGAACAAATCAAATACTAAAAATAGAAGAAAATTCATCTATTTCAGGGTATCTAAAACCGCAAGATAAAATTTTAACCGTAAATGGCAACAGAACATCATCATACAATGATGTTGTTTTTCAGCTATTGCGTGACGAAGATGGTGTAATTGATGTAACTGTTTTAAGAGATAATAAGAAAATGAACATTTCCTCTGTTCCATTTACACTTGAAAGTCACGAAAGCGGTAGACAAATAGTAAAATTGGATATGATATTCTTGGGCGTCGAAAACAGTTTCTTCAAAACTTTTGATTATGCATTTAACTGGACAATATCAATAATAAAGCAAGTTTGGTTTTCTCTTTTTGATATTATAACAGGTAGATATGGTTTAAAAGAAATATCGGGTCCTGTCGGAACAGCTGAAATCGTCAGTCAAGCGTCAAAAATCGGTTGGTCGTCACTTTTTTCTTTACTTGCATTTATAACCTTGAATGTTGGTGTATTCAATTTATTGCCAATACCTGCGCTTGACGGAGGCAGACTCTTTTTCTTATTAATAGAAATTATATTCCGCAAGCCTGTGCCACAAAAATATGAGGCTTATGTACACGCAACGGGAATGGTGTTATTATTAGGCTTAATAGCTGTAATTACCGTAAAAGATATTATATATTTATTTAAATAGAATAATAAAATTAATCCCCACACTTGAAATCAATCAAATGTGGGGATATTTATATAATATATCTCTGTGTTTAGATAAGTTCTCTACCCATTAGAACACCCATAACAGATGCCATCATAAGTCCTCTTGTCCAACCACTTGAATCACCTAAACAGTGTAGATTTTCAATATTTGTATTGAATTTGTTATCCATTTTTATGCGATTACTGTAAAATTTAAGTTCGGGAGAGTACAGTAATGTTTCTGTTGCCGCAAAACCGGGCACAACATGGTCAACCGCTTTCATAAAGTTTATAATATTAATCATAGCGCGATATGGCATAGCGGCAGTTATATCACCGGCAACAGCATCGGGTAATGTTGGTTTTATATTTGAACGCGCAAGTTCTTTTTCCCAAGTACGTTTACCGTCCAAAATATCACCAAAACGTTGTACAAGTATGTGACCTGCGCCCAACATATTAGTAAGCTCACCAACTTTTTTTGCATAAGCAATAGGTTGATTGAATGGGTGGGTAAAGTTATGTGAACATAGTATTGATAGGTTAGTGTTATCTGATTTTAATTCTTTATATGAATGTCCGTTTACAACTGCAAGATTATTGTCATAATTTTCTTGACTTACAAATCCACCAGGATTTTGGCAGAAAGTTCTGACTTTATTTTTGAATGGTAGGGGATAGCCTACTAATTTTGATTCATACAGAACATCATTTACGTATTCCATAATTTCGTTACGTACTTCTACACGAACACCAATATCAACAGTGCCGGGCGCGTGTTCAACATTATGTTTTTCGCAGATTGTTTCAAGCCAGTCAGCGCCACGTCTACCTGTTGCTATTATAACTTTGTCGGCATTAACTGTTATTTCCTCTTTACCATTACTCAAATATGCGCCTGTACATTTATTGTTTTCTACAATAACATCAGTACATTCATATCCGAATATCAGTTCAACGCCATTGTTTTGCAGGTATTTTTCAATTTCAAAATAAATCTCCTGCGCTTTTTCCGTACCTAAATGACGTATAGGACAATCTACAAGTTTCAGTCCTGCCTGAATAGCTTTTGTTCTTATATCTTTTATCTCTTTTTTGTTGCCGACACCCTCAACTTTTTCGTCAGCTCCAAATTCAAGATATATTTTATCCGTATAGTCAATAGTTTCTTCCGCAACATTTACACCTATTAGTTCGGGCAAGTCACCGCCAACTTCATAACTTAGCGACAGTTTACCGTCAGAAAAAGCGCCTGCTCCGGAAAAACCTGTTGTTATATGACAGTACGGTTTACAATTAACACAAGTCTTTGTTTTATCTTTTGGACAGTGTCTTTTTTCTATTGGTTGCCCTTTTTCCACTAAAACAATTTTTTTGTTAGTTTTGTTTTTTACCATTTCGAGCGCAGTAAAAATTCCCGCAGGACCTGCACCGATAATTAAAATATTGGTATTCATTCGATATTTACCTCACTATTAATTTACTAAATCGTTACACTCAAACAATTAATCATTATACCGTTATTTTATAGATAAACGATTAAATTAATATTAAATATTTAAAAATTAATAATATATTATTTGAGTTCTAAGAAATTACGTATTTCTGATGCCAGATACAGTGAACCAAATATTAAAATAATATCAGACTTTGTTTTTTGCGCCTGAATAAACGCTTCGCTCGAAGTATTTGCAACTATAATATTATCACTGTAATTTTTCGCAAGTTTTTTCATTTCTATGGGTGACAATGCACGTGGAATATCGGGCGCTGTCACGATAATATCTTTACAATATGGAAGTATTATATCAATAGCCTGCGAACAATCCTTATCTTTCATCATACCTACAATGGCAGTTATATTAATTTCCCAGTCCGCTTTTTTTATCTTTTTGGCAAGGTAGCTTTCAATGAATTTTAATGTTTTATCAAGGGCTTTTACACCATGTACATTATGAGAACCATCAATAATTATAAGCGGATTTTCATTGATAACTTCTATCCTTGCAGCCATTCTTGTTTTTTCAATACCGTTTTGAATGTCTTTAATACTTACATTTAGTTTGTTGTCGGCGTCTACACAAAGTATTGTATCAATAGCTGTAATAGCGTTTTGTAATTGATGCTCACCCAAAAGATGTGTCTTAAATTTGATACCATGATATAAAAATTCTGTATAGTCTATTGTCTGATTAATGATTTTTATTTGTTGTGGCTGTGGTATTGTAAGTATTGAGTTTTTTTCCGCGCAAGTTGCCTCTATAACATTTCTTGCATCAATTTGTTGGTTAGGCGCCGAAATAACCAATGAATTTTGCTTTATTATACCGCACTTTTCTTTTGCTATATCATAATACGTGTTACCAAGTAAACTTGTATGGTCAAAATCTATTGGACAGATAACAGAAGCCAGCGGACTATCTATTGCATTTGTAGCATCAAATCTACCGCCTAAGCCCACTTCGAGTGCGACAACATCACAGTTTTGTTTACAAAAATACAGCATAGCTATTGCGGTTACTACCTCAAATTCCCGTGGAGAGTCATATTCTTTACTTAATATATCGGCATAGTGTTTTACAATTTCTGTAATTTCTGAGAGTTCTTCTTCACTTATCATTTTACTGCCGATACATATTCTCTCACGGAATGTTCGAATAAAAGGTGAGGTATATATGCCTGTTTTATATCCGGCAGAATCAAGGATATTTCCTATCATTGTTGTAGTAGAGCCTTTGCCATTTGTACCCGCAATATGAATAAATTTAAGATTTTTTTGAGGATTACCCAATTTATCCAATAGCATTTTCATTCTTGTAAGTTCCGGTTTTCTTCCAAAACGATGTAAACTATGTATATAGTCAAGGGATTCCTTATATGTCAAAATACAAATCCTCCTCAATAGCAGTGCTATCCATTACTTTTGCAGAAAAGTTTTGCATTAATAATGAATAGCACTTTATTATTTTAATTTAAAGCTTCTATGCTTTCTACTATCTTTTTCATTCTGTCAAGATGTCCGTCAAGTTTTGCTTTTTCAGCTTCAATTAGTTTAGCGGGAGCTTTTGCAACAAAGCCTTCGTTATTCAGTTTTTTGCTTACAAAGTCAATATCTTCTTGACATTTCTCTTTTTCTTTCAGTAAACGTTGCATTTCCTTTTCTCTGTCTATTAGTTCGTTCATAGGAATAAATGCGCGCGCGTGTGTGGTAATAACTTGCACAGCACCTTCTATATTAAACTCATTTGCAATATTAATTTCATTTGCAGAAGCAAGTCTTTCAAAGAAAGGTTTACCGTTTTCAAATACATCTTGCTCATTTGTTTCGATAAACAGTTTAGCCTTTTTGCTTGGTGGTATGTTCATTTCTGAACGGCAGTTTCTTATTGCCTTTATCATATCTATGATTTTTTGGAAATCTTTGCTTTCTTTTTCAAAGTTAAGTCCATCACTGTAAACAGGGAAGTCGGCAAGCATAATTGTTTTACCTTCTTCTGCGCTGTGTGGTAGATTTTGCCATATTTCCTCTGTGATGAAAGGCATAAATGGGTGTAATAATTTTAGTGTGTTATTCATAATATAACAAAGAACTTTTTGAGCGTTAATAGCTGTTTCGCCACCTGCATTCAGTCTTGCTTTTGTTACTTCGATATACCAGTCACAGAATATATCCCAAATAAAGTCATATAGCTTTTGAACAGCCATACCAAGCTCAAATTTATCCATATTTTCCGTAACTTCACGAATAAGGTTATTATATAGTGTAAGAACCCATTTGTCTTCTGTTGTTAATGTCTCAGGTAGATTTGTATCTTTTATTTCGTCACTTAAATTCATAAGTATAAATCTGCTTGCATTCCATAGTTTATTTGCAAAGTTACGGCTTGCAAGTACTTTATCGTCAGAGAAACGCATATCATTTCCGGGAGCATTACCTGTAAGAAGCGTAAATCTAAGGGTATCAGCGCCATATTTTTCTATTATTTCGAGTGGGTCAATACCATTACCGAGACTCTTACTCATCTTTCTACCTTGCGCGTCACGGACAAGTCCGTGAATAAGAACCGTATTGAATGGTACTTCTCCTGTATGCTCGATAGCTGAGAATATCATACGGGCAACCCAGAAGAATATTATATCATATCCGGTAACAAGTGTATCGGTTGGATAGAAGTAGTCAAGCTCAGGTGTTTTTTCAGGCCAACCAAGTGTTGAGAATGGCCATAGAGCAGAGCTGAACCATGTATCAAGTGTATCAGGGTCTTGTACCATACGTTTTGAACTACATTTTGGACAGGTATCAACAGCTGTGCGGGAAACAACAAGTTCACCGCAATCTTCACAGTAGTAAGCAGGTATTCTGTGACCCCACCACAACTGACGTGATATACACCAGTCACGAATACCTTCCATCCAGTGAAAATATGTTTTGTCAAATCTTTCCGGAATAAACTTTGTCTTGCCTTCTTTTACTGCTTCTATAGCAGGCTCTGCAAGAGTTTTCATTTTTACAAACCATTGTTTTGATACACGTGGCTCAACAGTTGAACTACAACGGTAGCAAGTACCTACATTGTGTGAGTAGTCTTTAACCTGAACAAGAAATCCGCCTTTTTCAAGGTCGCTTACAATATTTTTACGCGCTTCGTATCTATCTTGTCCGCTATATATTCCACCTTTGTCGTTAATTGTACCGTCATCATTCATAACGTTTATTATAGGTAGATTGTGTCTTAAACCTACTTCAAAGTCGTTAGGATCGTGCGCAGGTGTAATTTTAACACAACCTGTACCAAATTCAATATCAACGTAGTCATCGGCAATAATCGGTATTTCACGGTTAACAAGCGGTAGCAGTAGCATTTTTCCTATCAGGTGTTTGTATCTCTCATCATTGGGATTTACAGCAACAGCAGTATCGCCAAGTAGAGTTTCCGGACGGGTTGTTGCAATTTCCAAATATTCATCACTGCCAACAATAGGATAGCGAATGTGCCAGAAATGTCCTGCTTGCTCCTCGTATTCAACTTCTGCATCAGAAATAGAAGTTTTGCAGTGCGGACACCAGTTTATTATTCTTTCTCCACGATAAATAAGTCCTTTTTCGTATAGACGTACAAAAACTTCGTTTACCGCTTTATTACAACCTTCATCAAGCGTAAATCTTTCACGTTCCCAGTCACATGAAGAACCAAGTTTTTTAAGTTGCTCAACTATTGTTCCGCCATATTGTTCTTTCCATTGCCAAGCGCGTTCCAAAAATTTTTCTCTGCCTATTCCTTCTTTTGTCAATCCTTCTTCTTTCATAGCATTAACAATTTTTGCCTCAGTTGCAATAGATGCGTGGTCAGTTCCCGGTAGCCATAGCGCGCTGTATCCCTGCATACGCTTATAACGGATAATAGAGTCTTGCAATGTTTGGTCGAGCGCGTGTCCCATGTGTAGTTTTCCCGTTATGTTTGGCGGTGGAATAACTATTGTATATGGTTTCTTCTTTGAATTTACTTCTGCATGAAAATAATTGTTTTCTATCCAGTTGGCATATATTTTTCCTTCTGTTGCCTGTGGATTATAAACTTTATCTAATTCTCTTGACATAAAAAATAATCCTCCTAAAAAATTAATGAATATTTAAATAATACCTAAATATAATAAAAAAAGTCCTGTTATCTGTAATTAAACAGAAAACAGGACGAAAAACCGCGGTACCACCTGAATTTATCAATATTATATCAATACACTCTTGTTATCTTTATCGCAGATACTACGGCAAATTCTACTATGAAGCGTATAGATACACATTCAGTTCTTTTTGCAACTCATGGACTACTTCAACTATAACAGAACTTGTGACATTTTCACCAAGCTGTCACTCTCTGAAAGCCTGATTACAGTATACTTCTTCCAATCAACGTTTTTAAACAGGTATTATATTTCTATATAAAAATAACACGATTTTGATTATTTGTCAATCATAAGTTTTGTAATTTTTATTCAGCTATTAGCTTTATATAATAATCATATTTTGTCATATTCATTATTTTGTGTGTATGAACCCAATCTATAAATGCGATTTTCAATTTTTTTGTTTTTTAAAGTTGCAATCATTGATGGTACAGCGCCAATAATAACAAATATAAATTGTAATACTAGGCTTTTATAATATTCGGTCTTAATCATTGGAACTTCTTTCAACAATAGCATAAAAGCACTGAAAGAATCAAAGAAATTAATTTCAAATTCACGCATAACAGCTATTGACCAATCAAGTTGCACACCTACCACAGTCATAATTATCATCAGTATGGAGGTAACGACAATACCTTTTTTGGTAAGTTTTCCTGCCAGTTTCTCATATCCTTTTAGTGTGCATATTGCCATTATCATACCACTGATTACCGCGACATATCCTAATTGGCTTAAAATTATGATAGCTATGACACCCACAAGAGAACCAAAAAAAGCGCCTACTATACCGGCTAACAAATTTTCACTTTTATTTTGATTTTCAATGTAGTTCATTGATTTTTCACTTTGTAACTTTGAAAAACAATCGGAACATAAAAAAAGATAATTTCCGCCAACATTACAGGGTATGGGATTTTGGTTTCCACAAGTTTGACATGCGTTTTTAAATTCCTCTGTACGAAGTAAATCTATAAATGAGTTTATTGAAGCGTCTATATTTTCGTATAATGTTGTTTGGTCTGAATATTGTTTTAAAGACATTGTTACCAAAGAACCGTTTTGCGTAATATTGCTAACAGGTTTGTTATTGGATTTAAATTGTTTGCATATATCTTTTGTAAGAGTACCAGATGATGTTTGGGCTGATACGGTTACAGAAAGCATATAGGGATAATTTGAATTTTGAGAAGATATAATCATACAATATCCGCCGCGTTCTCCATAAATTGCTCCGCTTTCCGCATCGAAAGAAAAACCTAAATTTTGCGCAAGAGTTATGTAATTTTGTTGTACTTTGTTATTCATTGTTACCTCCATACGTTTTTGTTAAAATGTTGTTTAATTAATTTTAACATAATTTCTATACAATAGCAACAAAATTACAGAAAATTCATTTTTATTTAAAAAAATATCTCATTTTTTTAGCAGTTAGGCTTATAGATTTTTTAGGTATTATTTTTGTCTATGGTGAATAAAATATACTATAAAAATATAATTAATATTTAAGAGGTTAAAATGGATAAAGATTTTATAAAAAGATTAATGGATATATTACCTTATGAAATTACATATATATTAAATAAAATATCCCTGTACGAAAAAGAGCATTTGCAAGAAATCCGTCTAAGGATAAATATGCCCTTATGTTTAATTGTGCAGGGAATTGCTGTATTTGTTGATGTTAATGGGCATACATTTACAAAGCCCTCCGATAAATCTTTTAACATAAAACCTAAATTACTGGAAGATTGTTTTCTGTCTCTTTGTTCGTATTCAGTACAGTCACATCAAGATGAACTGCAAAGCGGATATTTTACTGCAAATTGTGGTTTTAGGGTTGGTGTTGGAGGTAATGTAACACAAAGCGAGTATGGTAAAAAGATGTATAGGGATATATATTCGCTAAATATACGTATACCAAAGCAAGTATATAATATATGCAGTCCAATTATAAACAGTATAGACATAATGAGCGGATTATTAATTGTCGGAAAGCCGTCCAGTGGTAAAACCACATTTTTGAGAGAGCTTGCGCGCACGCTCTCGAACGGAATGTGGGGGAAAAGTTATAAAGTAACTATTATAGATGAACGATACGAAATTTGCGGAGCGTATAACAACAGCATTGCTTTTGATATAGGATACAATACAGATATTATTTCAGGGGAAGAAAAGACATCGGCAATAGAGAAAGCGGTAAGAGTTCTGTCGCCCGAAATAATAATTTGTGATGAAGTTGGCTCAATGGAGGAAGCAGTGGAGATTTCCAAGGGAATACAAAACGGTGTAACATTTATTTCAACGATACATGGTAGTTATGATAATATAAATAATCTAAAAATATTACAGTTACTTGATACTGACGCATTTAAAAATATTATATTTTTATCAAATCCGCAAACACCGTCTATTATAGATAAAATAATTACAAAGGAAGAATATCTCAATGAAATTAATAGGTTTAGTATTACTGTTTAGTATAGTTACATCTTACTTTTTCAGTCTTTCAAGTGATATAAAACTAAAATCAAAGCATATAAACGAATTTTACTTGTTTTTAAAGCAACTCGATGTTAATTTAATAAATTATAGGTATACCACGCCTACATTAATAGAAAAGACCGGAGAATTACCCATATTTTCGGATAATACATATATACAATTACTTAAACAGGAAATTATAAAGAGTCAAAATTTTAATACTGCTTTTGTAAATACCTGCAAACAAAACAATTTGCTTGATGAGTTAAATATATATAGTATTTTTGCAAAGTTGAGTAATGTTATAGGTGTAAAAGATATTGAGTTTCAGCACAAGGTACTGTGCATTTGTATTGAAGAACTTAAACAAAAAGAAGATGAATACAACAGCAATCTCAATGAAAAGATTAATTTTTACAGAAAGATAGGTATAATTGCAGGAATATTCGTGGTTATTATTTTGTGTTAATATTTTGTGTCAATAGAAAAAAAGCGGAGGTTAAACAATGAATATAGATTTAATATTTAGAATAGCGGCAATTGGCATAATTGTTTCTGTATTGTATCAGGTTCTTTTGCGTTCGGGTAGGGAAGATCAGGCAATGATGCTTTCGCTTGCCGGACTGGTAATAGTATTGACGATGATGATAGGTGAAATAAGTAACCTTTTCAATATCATAAAGGAAGTGTTTGGTTTTTAATGGATATCTTTAAATTATTATCAATATGTGTAATTGCAGCTATTCTTTCTCTTGTGGTAAAAGAAAGCAAGAAAGAATACGGAATGGTACTGAGTATAATTTGCGGTATAGTAATTTTTGCAGTTATTATTGATGATATAGACATAATTATTAATAAAATATCGGAGATAACAACATCATTTAATTTACCGTATAACGCGCTTAAAACAGTATTTAAGGCAATAGCAATAAGTATATTGTCCGAAATATCATCAGCATTGTGCAAAGATATGGGAGAAAATGCAATAGCTGTAAAAACAGAACTTGTTGGCAAAGTAAGTTTAATTATTTTGGGATTACCGATAGTTTTTGAACTGCTTAATATTGTTGTTTCATTACTAAATACATAAATCAATAAAAAGGATATTTATATGAAAAGAATTGATAAAAAAATAGTGCTGCTGGTTATTTTTATTATTTTGTTTATATATTTTTCTGTTTCGGCATACGCAATAAATGTTGATTTTAATAGTGAAAAAGAATTATTAAATTCAGCAGTGAAAGGGGAAGTACTTGATGACATAGAAGAATATGAAATAAATGTATCCAATAATAACTTTTCTGTTAAAAAAATATGGGAGCTTATAAAATCCAAAATAATATTTTTCTATAAACAACCATTTAGTATATTGATATCACTTATTGCTATAATTATACTTGCATCAATAACCAAACAATTTAACGAGAGTATATCTTCAAATAAAATAGCCGATATTTTAATAGTATTGTCAATAACATTAATAATCATTGAGCCGATAATAGAACGAATTAAAGCTTGTATAGTAACTATTAATGATTATAGGTATTTTTCGGCAACGTTTATACCTGTTTTTGCAGGCGTAATAACAGCCTCCGGACAACCTATAACAGCAGGCAGTTTTAATATATTTTTGTTCACAGTAATAAGTGTATACACACAAATAATAACTGATTTTTTCATACCATTTATATATGCTTTTGTAACACTGTCAATAGTATCTGTAATCAATAGAGATATGAAACTTACAAAACTTATAAAAGCGGTAAAAAATTTAATAGTTTGGGTGCTTACATTATCACTTACTATATTAATTGGCTTATTGTCATTACAAACCGCAATTTCTTCATCGAACGACGGTGTCGCTGTAAAAACCACAAAATTTATTATGGGTTCACTTATTCCCGGTCTTGGTTCTACGCTTTCAGATTTATTTATGGCATCACAAGGTTTTATACATATTATAAAAAATTTTGTTGGAGCTTATGGAATTTTACTGACAGCAATTATATTCTTGCCGGAAATAGTTAATTTGTTCTTATGGTACGCAATGCTTAATATGGCATCATTTGTAGCCGGTATTTTTGGCATTGATCAGATAGATGAACTTTGTAAAAACTTTGCAACCGTATTCGGTTTAATACTGTCAGTCATTTTATATATTATGTTTTTGATAATAATAGCCACAACACTGATACTAGTATGTTTTAAAGGGGTTTAGAAAAATGCAGGGAATTAATAATTGGATTTTAACGGTATCCGTTGGTACAATAATTTGCAGTATAGTGATGATGTTTATTCCGTCGAAAAAATATGAACAGTCAATAAAACATATCATAGGATTATTTATGTTGCTATGCTTTACAATGCCTGTAATAGGGGATATAAAGCCTATTAATATTGATTATAGTATTATTGAAAACAGAAGGTTTGAAATAGCGAAAGAAATAGATGATAAGATAAATTCTTCTGTCAATAAGAATCTTAATTCATATATATCCGAAGAACTTAATGGAATAGGCATAAATATCAATGAATATGATATACTTTCAAAGGTAGAAAGAGGAATATTGGTGGTTAAACTTCCAACTATGTATATTAATGAAGAAGAAATAGTAAGAAAACATTTATCGGAAGTATTTAATGTAAGTGTAGAAATAAATTTTACATAAAGAGGGAAGCAGAGACAGATGAATAAAATAAAACAAGTTTTTTCAAAAAATAAATCAACTATATTTACCGTAATAGGTATAATAAGCATTATTTGTATAGCCTTTGGCAAATATTTACCTATAAATATGTCAAAAGAAACACAAGAAGATATCACAGAAGCAGTAGAAAAAACATACGAAGAAAAAACGATAGAGCAACTGCAAAATATATTGAGTAAGGTTAGCGGTGTTGGAAAAATAGAAATAATGTTGACACTTGCTGAGGGCTATTCCTATGAATATGCAACAGAAACTAGGAAGAATGTAGATACACTTGAAGATATATCAAACAAAGATAACAGCCGTAAGCAAGAAAAAAATACAAATGAGGAAAAATATGTCATAGTAGAAAAAAACGGACAGAAAACTCCAATTATTACAAAGCAAATTAATCCAAAAATAAAAGGAGTAATAGTGGTGTGTGACGGTGGGGCAAATCCAGAGGTTGTTGGTAGGGTAGTGGAGGCAACCAGTGTGGCTCTTGGGATACTATCGTCACAAATATCTGTTTTGCCGATGGTTTAATAATTTTGCCAAGTTAATTACGTATAAGAAAAATAAATATTATGAAGAAAACTTGAACAAAAAGAAAGCCTTGAATATTATCCAAGGCTTTCTTTGCTATCTTAATAAATCAAGAATAGCTTTTTCAGTTATATTTCTTGTTCTAAGTAACGGTATATGTACATCTTTGAGTATTGTATTCTTTACTGCATCACGGTCAAGTGCAGATTGAGAATTGTGAGAGCTGTCGTCAAGTTCTATAACCAATACAACATCATGTTCTTTATTTGTGAGAACAAAGTCAAAGTGCTTCTTCATTACCTTGTTGAGTAGTGCGTAATCACTGCTGTCTTTCGGTACAACAACATCAAGCATTCTAACTTTATACGACACATTTAGACCTTTTTTGCGTGCAACATTCAATACTGCTTGTGAATGCTTTGCTTCGTTTGATGTCAGTATTTTTGCCTTTTTGTATTTGCCCCGCAGTTCTTTAATCTCGTTATTGTAACCATTATATTTTCGCATTTTCTGTCTTCTTTTCCTATATGCAAGAGCAAAAAAGATAAGGATTACCAGTAGACTTATGACTGGTGATATTATATGTATATAGTTTTTTATAAATTCAAATATTTCATTCATTTTTAATACCTCGCTTGTCATTATATTTATGTCATAGAATTAAATTATAGTAAATAGAGTAGAATTATATTTATGTTTTGTATAAAAAGAGCATAGTTCGATAAATAAAATAATACTAATTTATAAGTATAATCAATTACATTAATTCTTGCATAAATTTTTGGTATTTTGGTAAATTTTTTGTTAATTTACAGTAATGAATTAATTAATTTTAGAATTGTAAATTAGTAAAATTCAACATACATTAAAACCGTAAAAAATGTAATAATTGAATATAATTTATTGATTAGTGGAAAGAACGCGCTCTACAACTTCGCTAAATATCAATTTAGCGAAGTTGTAGAGCGCGTTTTACCTTTATTATTTTAAATTTTCTAAAAAATTAATTAGTAATATAACTTAATTAATACTTTAACGGTAGTATACTACCTATATCTATCAAATTACCATTAGTTAAATATAATGGTTCTATATTATGGTTATGCAAAAAACTTAGAACTTCTTGACCATATTTATATTTATTTAGATTACCTGTAAATGCCATTATATTTTTGTCAATCATTCCACAGCAGCCACCTATAAAACCATAATTATATCCGGGTAATTCTATGTCACCATAAGGAATTAGAAGAACATCAAAACCAAGTTGTTTGTAGACGATAGAAATATTTTTATCAGATGTTATTATGGCTTTGTTATTTAAAATCGATACAGAGCATTTTGAATAACCTTGCTTTACGGATACAATTTGTATATTATTTGCGGTGCAGTATTCTATCAATTTTTTTGGCATAACATCATATTTTCCAATACAATAATCATCTATTAACACATTATTTAATAAAATATCGTTTGGATAATTTGTTATTAAGTTTTCATCAATAATAATAACGTTAAATGAATGTCGCTCTAATTCCGCTTTTAAATAATCTAAATTATTTGCAAGCAAGATTGTATTATTCCTTAATTTCAGCATTTGCATATCAGCATGAGATTGTATAGGGAAATCCAATAAGGGATTATTTTTGATTTCTATACATTCTATCCCCTGCTTTTCTAAACTTTTTATTATATTTTTATTTATGCCGGAAATAGCCACAAGTTTTACTTTTTTATCAGGCAAAAATGAAGTTTTAATAAACATTGTCCTTTTCTCCCCTATTTATAGATAAAAAAGGGTGATTTTAGAAATCACCCTTTAAATAATCAGTCTATTTTATTGAATAACGGTACAATCAAAGATAATATTAACCATATAAATTGATATCCAAGTATTGCAATCCACGATAGTGAAAAAATCTGCTTTGTAACAACAAAGAATGTAATCATTATAAATCCTACTATTACCGAAATTAAAAGAATTGCTGTTTGGATAGCAGATACTTTTATGCAAGATTTTGCTGCAAATATCGCTTTTATTGCATCAAAAATATTTCTGTAAAAAACAGTTGGATCACCTTTCTTGTTTCTTCTCAATTCTTTATTTACTGTATCAATAAGAGCGTCCGGTACAATTGTTATTAAATCAGGAGGATATTTATATAAATCCCCTATTTTTTCTGCTGTCAAAGAAGGATCTGTTGATTTAACGGTTATCCCGAATTCTTGATCTCTTAACAGCTCCATAGATTGAAGAATACTTTTCATTGGGCAATATGAAATAACTATCATCGCAGTAGCATAGCTGGAATTAGCGATATATATTATTTCATTTTTACCGTTTCTTATACTTTCTTCCGCACTTTGATGTGGTAGTGATATACCATACATATTCATTAGTTTTCGTGTGCCTACCAATACACGTTTACTGTTTACCCATGCTGTATATCCCAATCCGTTTTGATAGTGAAAATCCTCACCTTTCGGTATCCTCAAACCATCTCCAAAAGCTTTAAAAAGTACCGCAAAATTATTGTTATATGGATACAGACAAGCTATGGCGTCAATAATTGATTTATCAATAGGGTTTCTGTCCAGTGATTTCATATCGGTAATAGCCATATTTTTTATTGTAAATAAATCATCTGATGTCAATAATACTGTATTTAGATAATTCATCTTTTCAACAGCGTTATAACCGCAAATCGTTGTATTATGTCTATTTAAACTTTTGTTGATACTCGATAAGGGTAATTGCGATGCGATAACAGAACAAATGGGACTTGTTATACACACCAACCCGCTAAGTATACAGATAGAACCTAATATGTCTCTTGTAACCAAATAGTGTATCATTGATACTAATATAGAACTTGAAAAAGTTATTGGTGTGATAATTTTTGAGTAATCCTCTGTTAACCCATCTGTAAAAGCTTCATCAAGGAAATTTTTAATTCCGATAGATTTAGAGAAATATGCAATATATGGTAGACCCTCTGACATTTTTGATGTTAATAGCGTATTGAGTTCTTGTATATCAGCTATTCCTATGTAGTTATTTGCCTTATTTTGTAATAGTGTTTCAAAGCTATCTTCAACACGGTTTATAAATATCAACTTACCAATGGCGTTGAAAAGAATTATAGCTGCAGCTACCGGTAAATATATATTTGAGCTAAATTCTGCCAAAAATCTTTGTTGCAGAGCCATATATATACTTTGTATCAAACATACTAAAACCGTCAAAAAAGTATACGTATCATTATTCGGCTTCATTTTAAAGAAAGAAAGAATACCACCGCTAATTGTGGAAGCGTTACTTATAATCGAAACTCCCAAAAGAAGAATACTTGTCCAAATTAAATATGCTTTATTTGTCACTAAAATACTTGGCAGTGGTAGTCCTATTGACATAGACAAAAATAAATACAGTATACATAAAAATGGAACTAACGAAAAAACAACTCTCATAACTATTGAAGTGTGCATATGATTTAGTTCATCATCTATTTCTTCAAATGAAAGTTCCTCTTTTTCTTCTTGCTCTTCCCTATTTGAACCAAATAATTTCTCATCTATTTCCGCTTTTGAATGGTTTCTGCCAAAAAGTCCGAATTTCTTTTTTGATGGCAGTTGTTCTTCATCAAATTCCATTGATTGCGCTTGTAGTTGAGTTTTCATCTTAGCTTTATTATTTTTTTCCAACAATTCTTCTGCCATCAATTTTTCGTTTAACTCAGCGTATGTCTGTTTTTGTGAGTAAAACTCTTCAAGATTTGCATATTGCTGTGGGCGTTGATTTGTCCTTTGGATAAAGTTGTTTTGATGATTATTTTGATTATTCGGCGAATTCATTCTTGTATTAACAGCAGCATAAGAAGAAATTCCGCGATTATTGTTGTTATTAATATTATTGTTTCCACGAACACGGCCAAACTCATATTGTGATACGCTTTTATCATTATAATATGTTTGAGCCTGCTGTTGTATCTTTTCATAATCATAAATAGTTTGTTTTTGATTATCAAAATTACGCTTTGGCAAAGTTGAATTTTGCCTGTTAATGTTGGCATTGCTATTCATATTAACATTAGCACTGTTATTTAAACGTGGTTGTGTGTTACCCGTATTAATATATTTTCTGTTTGATTGAGCGTTATTTGACAAATTATAATATTCTTTATTATTGTTATTATTACTATGTACAGTTTTACTGTACATATCACTTAAATTCGCTGATGAATCAAGCTCTCTTAAAATTTCATCAACAGAATATTTATTATCATCCATACATATAACCTCCTATAATTTATAATTTAATGATAGGCGTTATTTTCTGTCTTTGTCTTGTAACCTCATACATTACAAGGCCAGCGGCTACCGAAGCATTTAGTGAATTTACTTTTCCTAGCATTGGCAGTGATACTGTAAAATCACATTTTTCTTTTACAAGTCTGCTAACTCCAAAGCCTTCCGAGCCTACAATTAGTCCAACGTTTCCCGAATAATCGACAGTACACCATGGGGCGCCGTCCATATCAGCGCAATAAAACCACATTCCTTGCTCTTTTAAATCTTCCATTGTTGCTGCAATATTTGGAACACGCACTATCGGAATATGAAAAACTGCGCCGGCAGATGCTTTTACTGCTGTTGCTGTTAATCCTGCGCTATGTCTTTTTGGAATTATTATACCATGCGCGCCGGCTGATTCAGAAGTACGTATAATAGCGCCCAAATTATGAGGATCTTCGATACCGTCAGCGATTATTACAAAAAGCGGAGAATCTCCGGCTTTCTTGTATATATCATCTAATGTTCCATAGTTTGCGGCAGATATAAGCGCGGCAACACCTTGGTGATTATCACTATTTGTTAAGTGTGTTAATCTATCGGAAGTAATATCTTTAACAGGAATTTTTTTGTCTTTCGCCATAGCATATATTTTGCTCAGTGGTCCTTTTCTATCACCGCTTAATAGATATATACATTCAATTTCTCTTTCTGAACGTAAAATTTCCATCACAGGATTTCTTCCGATTATAAGATTAGTATCTTCAAAATAAGTTTTTTTATCATTCTTTTTTTCCATAAAAACACATATTCCTCCAAAATAAAGATTAAACATATTGTATTTATAATTAAAACATAAGTTAAATATTACATTACAAAATATAATACATAACATTATAACATAATCATAGTATAATTGCAAAGTGATATTTCCAATATTTATAAAATTTTTATTAAAAGGTAGTGCAATTTCTTTTAATTTGTGATAAAATTAAATTAATTATTTTAGTTAGGAGTTTTTTACTATGCAACAATATGAGAATAATATCAAAAATTATCAAAGGCAAAATTTAAATTCTAATTATAATGATAATCCACAGGAAAATAATTTTAAAAGCGATAACTTATATGATGATAGGATTAATGATTTAATTAAAAAACTTAATGCAGAAATTAAACGCTCAAATGAGTTGGAAGATAAACTTGAAAAAGCCAATAGCGCTATCAATTATATGAAATCATCTGTATTAAAGGCGCAAGAATTTATAAAAGAAAATGATGTTGCTATGAAAAAAATGGAATCGGAACTCAATGAGGCAAAACGAAACATTAGCAATACAAAAAACGAACAAAACAGAATTAATAAACTTCTAATGGAAACTAAAAGAGATTGTGAAGAAATTATAGATAAATCCAGAATAAAAGCCGATAATATTATCAGTGATGCTCAAAATCAGGCTACTATGATAATTAATGAGGCAAAAGAAACAGCAAAAATTACTGTGCTTAATGCGGAAAATACAGCATCTATTATAAAAAAAGAGATACAAAATGATACTGTAAGAACAATTAATTTAGCGGAAGCGCAAGCTAAACAAATATTGTTGACCGCTGCTGAACGGGCAAAAACTCTTTTGAATAAAACAGATGAAACATCAGTAATTAATGAAACTAATATAGATACAGATAATTTAAACAGAATTAAATATATGCTTGAAAATTTACATAAATTATCAAATGAAATCAATAGTATTTGCAATAATGTAGAAAACGAAATACAAAAATTTTAAACCAATAAACAATATAATATACTATAAAAAACTCCCATACCATAAAAATCGGTAAGGGAGTTTTTTCTTATATATCAAACAATAAATTTATCGTGAATTGCCGCAATGGCTTTTCGTGTATCCTTTTTGTCTATAAGTACAGATATTTTAATTTCAGATGTAGAAATCATTTGAATGTTTATTCCTGCATCTGACAATGCTTCAAACATTCCTGCCGCTACACCCGGATTTGCAAGCATACCTGCTCCAACGATGGATAGTTTTGCTACTTCTTCATCAGCAACTATCTCATCAGGTTTAATTATATTTTTAATGCTATCCAAAACTTCCAATGCCTCATCTTTTTGGCTTGTAGATACAGTGAACGAAATATCTTTCTTGTTGTCTCTCCCAACCGATTGCAATATAATATCAACATTTACTTTTTTGGCTGCAAGTTGAGAGAAAATCTTGAACGCAATTCCCGGAACATCTTGTACGCCTACTACTGACAATCTTGCTATATTATCATCTTTTGCCACACCTTTTATAAGTAATTTTTCCACTGAAACGTCCTCCTTTATTTTTGTACCAGGTCTTCTTGTAAGGCTTGATAATACTTCTAAATTTACACCATATTTCTTTGCCATTTCCACACTGCGCGTATGCAAAATTTGCGCACCCTGACTTGCAAGTTCCAACATTTCATCAAATGATATTTCATCAAGTTTTTTTGCTTTTGGAACGATACGCGGATCAGCAGTATATACGCCATCAACATCTGTATATATTTGACATAAATCAGCATGAAGAACTGCGGCTATTGCAACAGCACTTGTATCCGAACCGCCACGACCAAGAGTTGTTATATCATCATAAGCATTAATACCCTGAAATCCTGCTACTATAACGATATTTTTTTTGTCGAGTTCATTTACCAGTCTTTCTTTTTCTATGCGTTTTATTCGGCTATTCCCATGTGTTGAATCAGTAATAAATCCGGCTTGCCAACCTGTCAATGATGTTACGGGATATCCTAATTTTTCAATAGCCATTGACAGTAAAGAAATGGATATTTGTTCACCTGTTGACAATAAAACGTCCATTTCTCTCTTTGATGCCTTAGGATTAATCTCTGACGCTTTTTCCAGCAGTTCATCAGTAGTATCTCCCTGTGCAGAAACAACAACAACAACACTATTACCATCGCTGTATGTTTTGGTAATTATATCAGCTACATTCATAATGTGCTCTGCGTCTTTTACGGAACTGCCGCCAAATTTTTGTACTATAAGTCCCATTGTTGTACCCCCAATTAAATAAAATATCTATAAAATAAACTATATCCAATAAACACTATTTTTTAGTATAATATAAAACATAGTTATATTTAATTATATTTGTATTCTCATCAAAAAAAGTAAACACAATAATATGACAATACAAAAGAGAAGAGTGCATAAAAGTTTTTTGTTATCTGTTTTCAGTTGAATATTAAAATATTAATGTTAATTTAATGATAATACACACTTTTATCCTCTATATATTAGACTATGCTATTAAATCAACAGAGGTGTATTATCAAGGAAATGATATGCATTAATTACATATTTTTATTATTTTTTCAGTAGTCTAAAATATTTAACTTATTAAGTATTTTTATTCCTATATTATTAAGTTTTTCCTCTGCTTCATTGATACTTTTTAATGTTGTATTCTTTAACACCAACGCTTGTCTGTTTTCATTAGCGGATATAATACTGGAATTTGCAAAAAAATCAGAAATATCTTTTAGCTCGGGATTTAATATATTTATATAAAAATCGGATACAACATCAGTATAAGGAACAATATTATTTTCGTTACTGTCTTTCCATGATAATGTGTCAATATTGTCTTTTGCACGCACAACATCTATTATATCAGATACAACTGCCGAGGCAGTTGGCAACTTACCTGCGCCTTTACCATAAAACATTACATCACCCGTTGCGTTACCACGTACAAGTACTGCATTAAACACGTCTTTTACAGATGCAAGTTGACTGTTGTTCATAATAATAGACGGTGAAACCATTATTTCCAATTTGTAGTCACTTGTTGGTTTTGCCCGTCCAATTAGTTTGATTACACCACCAATTTTCTTTGCATTCTCAACATCTTCAAGTGAAATACCTTTTATTCCTTCACAATGTACGTTTTCAGGATAAATATGTTTACCAAAAGCAAGCGATGACAAAATACATATCTTTCTGCACGCATCAAACCCTTCGATATCGGCAGTTGAATCTTTTTCCGCATAGCCTAAATTCTGCGCAAGTTTAAGTGCATCATCAAAACTCATATTATCGTCAATCATTTTCGTTAAGATAAAGTTAGTAGTACCATTTAGTATTCCTGCTATTTCCACTATTTCATTTGCGCCCAAACATAAATGTAACGGTTTTATTATTGGTATTCCCCCACCAACACTTGCCTCAAATAAAAAATTGATATTATTTTTTTGCGCAATAGCGATTAGTTCCGCTCCTTTTGCCGCAACAAGCTCTTTATTAGATGTTACTACGCTTTTTTTGTGTTCGAGACACTCTTTTACAAATTTATATGCAACATTCAAACCACCCATTGTCTCAGCAACAATTTTTATTTCATCATCATTCAATATGTCATTGAAATCTTTTGTAAATTTATCTGCATAATCAAGTTCCGAAAAATCTTTTAGGTCAAGTATCTTTTTAACTTCTATACTCTCCCCTGCCTTTTGCTTTATAAAATCAGAATTAAGTTTCAGTAGTTCAACTACGCCTGAACCTACTACACCATGTCCCATTATTGCAATTTTCATAAAATCCTCCCAAAATCCTATATTTATCGGGTTGCCCGTATTTTTAAATCAACTATACCACTTAACTTTTGTAACCCTTCGGTAATAGCGCTTAAATTTATATCTTTTTCCAGCCGTATAGAAATGGAAATAGGCGCTACTCCATCAACAGGAATATTTTGATTTAATGTTAAAATATTACCACCAAGCTTTGTTATCTCGTTAATTATACCTGAGAGAACACCGGGATTATCACTAAGATTTGCGCTTATCGTCACTACTTTTTCATCTATTTCCTGATTATGAACAAACACACAATCTTTGTATTTATAGAATGCGCTTCGGGAAATACCGGCTAATTTGGCGGCTTCTGAATTGTTTTTGACCTTTCCCATTGCCAAAAGTTTTTTAGCCTCAACAACTTTTTCAAATACGTCAGGCAAAACAGAACTGTCTACTAACAATAAATTAGAAGTATTTTTTGATATATCCATACAAAACTCCTTTATTATAATATTTTTCAGAAAAATATCCAAAAGATTTAATTAAAAAATGAAAATTTTATTGTTTTGTCTTTGAATTTTGTGAATACTATTATATAGTATAAGTATTTTCATATTAAATGTCAATTAAAAGATAAAAACGCTGACTTTTATTTTTTACCATTATTTAACTTTCAAATAACGAATGGTAAACTTAATATTTAGTGACTTGATTTTATTTGCTAAATATAATATAATAAGTCTGTTATATACATATTTTAAATTAAATTTGAATATTTTGGGAGTGATGAATACGATAAATAGAAACAAAAAGGAAAATAATTTGTCATTGGACACAGTAAGCGATATTGATATAAATGAATCTACCATACAAGATACAGATAAAGAAAATATTAACAAAGAAAATACATCTATTGTATTGGCAAATAATGTAGATTCTGATAAAGTACCAAATAAAAAAGAACATATTTATAACTTTTTTAAAAATACATTGGACTTCTCGAAAAACGCAAAATCAGAAACCGAGATTAAACGTGAACAGGAAATCCACAAAATCAGAAAAGAACAAATTTTATTATCTAAGAAAAATGCTGATAGTAATGATATTAATATAAAAAAACATAGTACTAAAAACAATTTAAGTGGTATTGTCATAAATGAATTAAACTATTTTTTCTCTTATGCAGATAATATCGGTACTAAATTGCTGATAGTCGGAGATTCCTTACACAATGTTTTCAGACGGATATCTGCTGTTTTTTCGGTATATACACCGCACTACTCAAAAAAGATATTTACAGTATTTGCAAATTTATTCTCTAAAATAATCGATAATTGCGCTTCACCGTTTAAGGAAAGCGCGAAATTAACATCTTCTTACAAATATAAATATATTTGGAACAGAGAAAAAGGTGTAAAAGGCTTTGTAAATGCTATAAAGGGTTTGGGTTGGTATTTTTCTGGATTATGGAAAAATTTTTCTAAAATAGCTGATTATATCCTACCTATACTTGGCTGTTCAATTTTTGCTGCCTGTATAATATATTTTAATAATATTAACTACGTTTTGCGTGTAAACTATGATGGTGACGTTATCGGATATGTAAATTCCGAATCGGAATATTATATTGCGGAAGCAAAAATGAAAGAAAGAATTATCGATGATGATATTCGTAATTTCAAAACTGTTAAACCCAGTTTTGATATGATAATTGTTGATGGTAAAAAGACAACTGATATAGATACTCTGACAAACCGTATCCTTGAAAGAGTAAGTACAGAAGTTCAGGAATGCGATGGCGTATATATCGATGATATTTTCTTGGGCGCAGTAGAAGACGGTAATGAATTTTTACTGTATATTAATTCTATACTTGACGAATATCGTGGTGATGATGATTACGAAAGAATAGAATTTCAAAAGAAAATAACTGTAAAGAACGGTATATATCCTTTAAGCTCCGTTAAAACAATCTTGGAGCTAAAAGACAGCATAGAGAGTAACCAACGTATGATGAAAACCGTTAAAGTTAATAATGGTGATACTTTGGAAATAATAGCGACCAATAACAATACAACGGTTGATGATATCTTAAAACTTAATCCTCAATTGGAAGAACGAATGGAAGCAAGCGCGCAAAATACACCGCTGCTGTATCAGGGAGAAACATTGGCTATTGACAATGTTGAGCTGAATTTGGGTATAAAACTAACTAAACGTGAAGTCTATCAGGAAAGTATCGATTATGGTACTGATTATATAGATGACAACAGATATCCTACAAGTTATGTTGAGGTTGTTTCTAATGGTAGAGAAGGCACACAGGAAGTTGTTGCTGATGTAGTATATATTGATGGCGAAAAGGTAGGCGAAACCAGACTTAAAGAAACTGTACTTCGTGAACCTAAAAACGCCGTCAAAAAACGTGGTACGCTTCTACCACAGCAATTTATGCCTGACGGCAGCGATAAGTCACAATCATTTATATGGCCGGTTGACGGTGGTAGACTTACTTGTGGTTTTTATGGCTATGCAGGACATACAGGTATGGATATAGGCGCGCCATTTGGTACACCTATATTGGCATCAAAAGCCGGAACAGTAAAATACGCAACTAATTATATTAATGGTTCTTATGGAAAGAGAGTAGATATTAACCATGGTAATGGAACAATGACACGATATGCGCATATGAGTACTGTACTGGTAAACGCAGGACAATATGTGCGTAAAGGACAGCTACTGGGTTATATGGGAGCAACAGGTAACGCTTATGGCGTACATCTACACTTTGAAGTAATTATAAACGGTAAGTTTTTAAATCCGGAAGAATTTATCGGAAGAAGATATCCGGGAAAACTAAAACTTGATTAATAAATAATAAATAGGCTTTTTCTTATCAAAAAGAAAAGGTCTATTTTTATAGGGAGGGCTATAAATGAATAAAAAAACAGTACTATTAGGTGTAACCGGTGGTATTGCCGCATACAAAATGGCGGATTTTGCTCACTATCTTGTAAAAAAGGGTTACGATGTGAATGTGATTATGACTAAAAACGCACAAGAATTTATTACACCACTTACTTTTGAAACGCTTACAAATAATCCTTGTGTCACCGATACTTTTGCAAGAACCGGTATTTTTGATGTACACCATATATCACTTGCAAAAAAGACAGATGTGGTTATTGTTGCTCCCGCAACGGCAAATGTAATAGCAAAGCTTGCAAATGGCATAGCTGATGATGCCTTGACTACACAGATTTTAGCTTGTAAATGTCCAAAAATAGTTGCCCCGTCAATGAATACTGCAATGCTTGAAAATGTGGCAACACAAAGAAATATTGAAATTTTAAAAAACGACGGATTTGATATTGTGGATTCTTTTGAAGGATTGCTTGCTTGCGGTGATGTCGGAAAAGGAAAGCTACCTGATAATGAAACACTATTGGCGCATATTGAACGTGCTGTGAATGATAAAAAAGATTTAATAGGAAAACGTGTCCTTGTAAGCGCAGGAGCAACTCAGGAAAGCATTGATCCAATAAGATATATAACTAATCATTCAACAGGAAAAATGGGTTACAGTATTGCTCATCAATGTATGCTGAGAGGCGCTGACGTTACATTGATATCTGCTCCTACAACACTTCGAAAACTTCCATTTATAGAAACAATTTATACTAAAAATGCAAAAAGTATGTTTGATACAATAAAAAATATCTATAATAATTATGATATCATCATAAAAGCGGCTGCTGTTTCCGATTTTACACCAGTAATATGTGCAGATAATAAAATAAAAAAAGGCGAAAGTGAATTGGAAATAAAACTTAAAGCAACAGATGATATACTGTCATACATAGGAAATAACAAAACTGAAAATCAGTTTGTTTGCGGATTTTCTATGGAGACAGAGAACCTTATAGAAAACAGTACTAAAAAACTACTAAAAAAGAATCTGGATATGATAGTTGCGAACAATTTGAAAGTTGAAGGCGCAGGTTTTGGTGTAGATACAAATATCGTAACGATTATAACAAAGGACACCTCAAAGGCATTGCCGATTATGTCAAAAAGTGAAGTAGCAAATAAAATTATTGATGAAATAATTAACCATATTAAATAAAAATATATATAAATAAAATGAGCTATTGATTATCTGTAATAGATTTTCAATAGCTCATTTATTAGGTTTATAGTAGGAAATATTAATAATAAATTATAGTAGACGTTTTAAAAATATGTTGTGAATTTCCGGAATATTCTCGCAATACTCAAAAAACAAATATAATATTGTTCATAGTTACTTATTTTACATTATCAATAAAATTAAATTCATAAGCTTATCTTAATTTTCTAATGACTATATCAAATTTAAAGTGTTTTTGCCTGTTCAACAACAGCACGTATAGCGGCAGCCGCATCTTCCGGTAGTTTGTTATATCCTGATTCTAATTCGTTTAGACTCTCAACATATTGTAGACGGTCGTTCATACGAGCTTGTAGTTGTTTAACGTATTCAGCATCGTTAAGGTCAGGAACAAATCCTTCCCACTCAAAAATTTCGATATCTTTAAATGGTCCCCATGTTTTGAAGTTAGCTTTACCTTCGACAACAGCTTCAATAACACCAAGTGTATCTTTTGGTTGTACTTTTTTACCCATAAAGTCACCAGTATTAATTATGTAGCAAGAAACATTTTTGCTCTCAACAAGTGTCTTAAATTTCTCGTAATCATTTACTAGTGGGTATGTACGGAATGGGTTAGCATAAGGCTCAACAACAAGAGCATTTGGATCTACACCTTCTTTTAGACGTTCAGCTGTTGAACGTTTTGTAGCAAGTGTTGCGCCCATTACTGATGCAAGAGAAGCACCTTTTAGTTTTACTATTGGTGGAATTGTTGGGTCTTTCATAATCCAGAAAATTGCGTTTACAGGAGCGTCTATCTTGTCAACACGGTTTGGTGACCATAGCTTTGATTTAAGCGCACGACCGTTACCGTTACGGATATCTTCTGTTACCAAAACAACTTTGCCTTCATTATCCAGTGTAGCTGAGCAGTTTTGAGCTGTTAGCAAGAATTTGTTGTCAGGAGAAGTGATAGGATAGTCAGCTGTTTTATCAAAATATGTTGGTTCAAGAGCTATTGAGGAACAACTTTCAGCATTGATTATGAAAGCATCATCATGAAGAACCTTGATAGACGGATATTTATTGTTATGTTTAGCATGAGTAATTGTAGATTTACCTGAGCCTGACAGACCAAATACGGCTGCAACATATTTTGAACCATCTTCAAGTGTATATTCTTTTTGACCGCCATGGCATGAAGCGTAACCGTTACGGTTAGCAATAGCCCAAGCCAGTGTCAAAGTACCTTTTTTGTGCTCACCAAAATAGCGCATACCCAAAATAGCGGCACAGTTTGTATCTGTATTAAAGTAGCATAGGCAGTTTGGATCTGTTATGTCCTCTCTTCCTGGCGCGCCTGCCCATTGTGGATCAGAGAAGATATAGATATCAGGTTCGTCACCGACAGGTTTGGAATCTTTGTACATCTTTACATATTCATCAGACATATATTGGAAGTTTAGCATCCAGTTATACAGTATATTTTCTTCACCCTCTGGAATTAGCAAATGTGCTTTTACCATAAATTCTTTATCAAGACCTATGTACACTTCTGCATGATATAGAGTTCTCCAACGTGTATCATAAACAGCGTCCATAACTATTTTATCAAGTTCTGTTGTGTTTGTGCCGGGTTTACCTGTAATGCGACGGGCAGGAGCATAACGACCTGTTATAGAACCGTCATTAAACAGTAGTACTCTTGCATCTTTTTCTAGACCAAACTCTTCGCCTCTATATACAACTTGGTCTGTAACAACTGTTCCCGGGGCATTTTTTGCCAGTTCATAAGCCTCTTTTAATGTATTAACTTTAACTACGTTATTACCATAAAAAGCTGCCTCAATTATAGAACGAGTTTTTGAAAAAGCTGCCTTGCCCGGTTTAATTTCCTCATGTGAAAAATACGCTTTTGTTGACATATCCTAACATCCCCCTGATTTAATTATTGATTTACGAAATTAACTTACTTCGACATAATTAATTATACAATAAAAAAATATAAATGCAATATCAAATTGTTAATAATTATACAAAAAAGTTTGAACATCAATATTTTGTCGTAATATCGGTGTGTACTTTTGTGCAATATCACAATAAAATTATACTATATAACTTATCAGATATGTTGGTAAGCCCCTATGGCTTTGCAAACAGGACAAACGTCTTTCGGTTCTTCCGAAACATCTCCGCAAAATACACAGCGATAGCTATATTTTTTTGTGTTTTCGTCTTGTTCAGGCTCAAAATCAGTACTTTTTTCAGCAAGACTTGACATTGCTTTCATAAATGTAAGCTCGTGATTATTTTCAATATCAGCTATTTTTTCAAACATTTGCGCAATTTCTTCCAAACCTTCTTCACGTGCTGTTTTCGCAAAAGAAGGATACATATTTTGATACTCAAAACCTTCGCTCAAAGCTGAATCAGATAGATTTGACATTGTGTCTTTTATACTTCCGTATAGATATCTGTACCATATTTTTGCGTGTTGACTTTCGTTTCTTGCCATACGTTCATATAGCGCCGCTACTTCTTCCAAACCTTCTTCGCGTGCTTTTTCGGCAAAATAAGTATACTTATTTCTCGCAATAGACTCCCCTTCCAATGCATCTTTAATGTTTTTTTCGGTTTTTGTTCCTTTTAAATTCATATCTTTTACCTCCATAAATAAATTTTTATAGTTTATAATATAAATTATAATACAAAATTTTGCTTTTTTATGTAACAATATCACATTACTCACCAAGTTCGATGATTTTTTCCACTAATTTGTCAATGTCATTAAACGAATTGATACTTCCGCACAACGCTCTTAATTTTGCAGCGCCTTTTACACCTTTGATATACCATGCGCAGTGTTTACGCGCTTCGCTGAATGCGACTTTTTCTCCCTTATTTTGCACCATTAACTCAATTTGTTTTCTCATTATTTCCATTTGTTTTTTTATCCGTGGTTCTTCATCATATTCACCGGTTGCCAAATACTGCTCTATCTGAGAGAAAATCCACGGTCTACCAAGCGCTCCCCTACCTATCATAACTAAATCACAGTTTGTATGCTCATACATTCTTTTTGCATCTTCCGGCGTTACCACATCGCCGTTACCTATTATTGGTATTTTTACTGTATTCTTAACTTCTTTGATAATATCCCAGTCAACAGGTGGCGCATACATCTGCTTGCGTGTTCTGCCATGAATAGTTATAGCGTCAGCCCCGGCGCTTTCGCACATTTTGGCAAACTCGACAGCATTAACACTGTTTTCGTCCCAACCTTTGCGTATTTTTACTGTTAGAGGAACAGGAGAAGCTCTTTTTACTGCTTTTATAATTTTTTCAGAAAGCTTGATATCTTTCATTAAAGCGCTTCCTCCGCCGTTTCCTGCTATTTTTGGTGCGGGACACCCCATATTTATATCTATTATATCGGGTTTATACTCCATACAATAATCCACCGCTTTTTCCATATCGTATGGATCTGCTCCAAAAAGCTGTACCGCAAAAGGAACATTTGCAAAGTCTCTCTCCATTAGCTTACCGGACTTCAAACTGCCTTGTATCAGCCCTTTTGCGCTTACCATCTCCCCTACTGTGTACGCAACGCCGTATTCTTCACAGATTGTTCTGAATGCTCTGTCGGCAGTTCCGGCCATAGGGGCAAGTGCGGCTGTCTTTTTAATTTCTACATTACCAATTTTTATATATAACACTTCCTTATTTTTTCATATCAGCACTTTATACATTTAACATATTATTTGAAATAATCAATTTATGTATAACGCTTAAATTTTGCACTATAATAAAAATTATACAACAAAAAATGACAAAGCACAAGTTTTATGATACAATAATATCTACACTATCTTTATATCATAAAATATGCTATAATATAAACTTAAATAATTTTTCGGAGGTAAAGAGGTAAAAATGAAACTCTGTGTTGTAGATTCTAACAGTATATTAAACCGAGCCTTTTACGGAATTAAGATATTAACTACAAAAAATGGACAGTATACAAATGCAATATATGGTTTTTTTAATATTATAAAAAAATTGACAGACGATATTAAGCCGGACAGAACAGTATTTGCATTTGATTTAAAACACCCTACGTTTAGGCATAAAATGTATACTGAATATAAAGCGCAACGAAAAGGTATGCCTGAGGAACTTGCCTCACAATTACCGTATATAAAAGAAATTATCACATTAATGGGATACCCGATAGTGACTATGGAGGGCTACGAAGCTGATGATATTTTAGGCACATTGTCACAGATGTGCGCAAAAAATAACGGTGATACATTTTTGATAACAGGTGACAGGGACTCTCTGCAACTTGTAAATGAGCATACTACTGTAATGCTTGCTACCAACACCGACTATTTGGAAATGACACCGGAAACCGTTATGCAAAAATATGATATTTCCCCTTTACAGCTTATAGAAACAAAAGCGCTTATGGGAGACTCATCTGATAATATTCCGGGTGTAAAAGGAATCGGAGAAAAAACTGCTTTTTCATTAATAAAAAAATATGGTAGTATTAATCAAATTTACAGTAACATAGATAATGTTGAAACCACGCCTTCAATACGCAAAAAACTTATTGAAGGAAAGGAAATGGCTGAACTTAGCCACAAACTCGGTACTATTGATTGCAATGTTCCGTTAAATGATTTTGATACAATAACACAAAACAAACCGCTTGACAATGACAAATTATATCAAATATTTTCAAAACTAGAACTTCATTCGCTTATTAAACGCTATGGACTTAATATTCCCGATAATTTGCCTATTGAAACAGCAGAAATACAAGAAGAAGTAAAAATTGAATTTAAACCCGCAGAAAAATTCAATAAAATACTGGAAAACAGTAAATGTCTCTTTGTCTCATTGATTTGTAAAAATGATGATATAATAAATATTGCCGTTTCAAATGACAATGGATTATATATGATTTTAACAGACAGTAATGATATAAATTCGCTGTTTGAAAGTAAAATTGATAAAATTTGTACAGAAACAAAACCTATTTACAGATACTGCATAAAAAATAATATTGAACCGCAAAATATTGCTTTCGATATTTCCCTTGCAGGATATATCCTAAGTCCCGATTCAGTTGAATATACCGTACCAAAACTTTGCGGAGAATATGGAATAAATTATAATAGTATCACCGAAGACGGTATTATAGTAAATAATGCTTGTTCAATGATGAATTTGTATCAGTTTTTAAAGAAATCCATAGCAAATAATAAGCAGGATAATTTATATTATAATATAGAGCTTCCTCTTGCAGAGGTTTTGGCATCTATGGAAATTTATGGATTTAAGATTGATACCATTGCGTTAAAAAATTACGGTGACGAAATTAATATTATAATTAAAAATTTAGAAGAAGAAATATATGAACTGGCAGGACACGAATTTAACATTAACTCGCCGAAACAAATGTCTGTTGTGTTATTTGACGAACTGCAGCTTCCCGGCGCGAAAAAGACAAAGACAGGATATTCCACAAATGCGGAAATCTTGGAAGAACTTATTCCGCATCATGCGATTATTCCAAAAATACTGGAATATCGTAAATACAACAAACTTAAAACAACGTATGTTGACGGACTACTGAAAGTAGCAGATGATAATGATATTATCCACACTTCGTTTAATCAAACCGAAACACGTACAGGCAGAATAAGCTCCACTGAACCAAATCTGCAAAACATACCGATAAGGTCAGAGGCTGGGGCAAAAATGAGAACATTCTTTGTCGCAAATGATAATTACACACTTATTGATGCGGACTATTCTCAAATTGAACTTCGTGTGCTTGCCTCTCTGGCAAATGACAAAAATATGACAGACGCTTTCCTAAGCGGAGAGGATATACACACAAATACAGCGTCACAGGTTTTTGATTTACCTCCGCTCTTTATTACGCCGCAAATGCGTAGTAGGGCAAAAGCTGTAAACTTCGGTATAGTATACGGTATAAGCGCATTTTCACTGTCAAAAGATATCGGTGTAACTGTTAGCGAAGCTGACGGCTATATTAAAAATTATCTGAAAACTTATGAGGGCGTAAAAAACTATCTTGATAATACCGTGATGACAGCAAAAGAAAATGGATACGTTACAACATATTTCGGAAGACGCAGATATCTACCGGAATTAAAGAGCAGTAATCACAATTTACGTAGTTTTGGCGAACGAGTGGCGAAAAATATGCCTATTCAGGGAACTGCTGCCGATATAATCAAAATTGCAATGATTAATGTTTACAGAGAACTTAAAAATGTCGGTCTTGACGCAAGATTAATTTTACAGGTTCATGACGAACTTATAATCGAAGCAAAAGAAAAAGATGTTGAACAGGTAAAATCTATTGTTAAAAACGCTATGGAAAATGCTGTTAAATTCTCCGTGCCGATGATTGCGGATATAAATGTTGGTGAAAACTGGGGAAAGGCGCATTAAATAAATGATATATACACTAAAAGCCACAGACACAGAATATATTAAACAATTGGCAGAAATAGAAAAAACTTGTTTTAGTGAACCATGGAGCGAAAAATCGCTTACAGATGAAATTAAAAAGAACACATCTACATTGCTTGTATACCTTGAAAATAATACTGTTTTGGGATATGTTGGATTGCAGACAGTTCTTGATGAGGGGTATATTACAAACATTGCCGTACTTCCCCATTATCGCAGAATAGGTATTGCCAAAGCGTTAATTAATGAACTTATTTTTATATCTGAAAACAAAGAACTTTCTTTTATTTCTTTGGAAGTTCGTGAAAGTAATACAAATGCAATAAATTTATATAATTTATATGATTTTAGAAATGTCGGATTAAGAAAAAATTTTTATAGTTTTCCTACCGAAAACGCTATAATAATGACAAAATATTTTAAATAATAAATTTTATGGAAGAAAAGGAAAAATAGTATGTACAAAATTAAAGGTGTTTTATTTGATATGGACGGTACTCTTACAGATACCGAGACAGTATTCAGCAGAAGCATAGCTCTTGCGTTTCAAGAACAAAATTTGGAGTGCAGAGACGATGTATTAAACAGAGTACGTGGCGTATCTACACAAAATTTCAAAAAAATAGTTTTGGATATTTACAAAGATGAAATAGATTACGATAGATTTTATGACAGCGTACTGAATAATTATACTTTAATAAAAGAAAATGAAGGTGTTAAATTAAAAAAAGGCGCTTTGGAACTGCTCAATTATCTTAAAGAAAACAACATCAAAACAGCAGTTGCCACATCTACTGTCAGAAAAAATGCCGAACATACATTAAAACACGGCAAAATACTTGATTACTTTGATGAAATAATTACCGGAGATATGGTGCAAAACGGAAAACCTGCACCTGATATATTTATTTTGGCTGCAAATTCATTGGGACTTGAACCAAAGGATTGTATAGGCATTGAGGACTCATTAAACGGTATTCGCTCTTGTTTGAGCGCAGGTGTTTATACTGTATTTATAGAAGATTTGCTTAAAATTAATGAAGAACTAAATGAAAAAGTAGATTTAAATGCTGAGTCTTTGTTAGACGTTATTGACAAAATTAAAGAACTAAATATGGGAGAATGATTTAATGAAAATCTTAGCTATTGAAACTTCTTGTGATGAAACAGCGGCGGCTATTGTAGAAGATGGCCGTAAAATTATATCATCTGTTGTCAACACACAAATTGAAGAACATAAAAAATACGGTGGTGTTGTTCCGGAAATCGCCTCTCGCAGACATATCGAAAATATTACTTCTGTTGTAGAACAAGCTTTTCTAGATGCCAATATGCAGTCAAATGAAATTGATGCTATTGCTGTAACCGCAGCACCTGGCTTAATAGGCGCTGTTCTTGTTGGTGTAAATTTTGCCAAAGGTCTTGCGATGTCACTTGAAAAACCACTTATTCCGGTTCATCATATTCGTGGACATATAGCGTCGAACTATATAACAAATGCTGAATTGAAACCACCGTTTCTTTGTTTGGTTGTTTCGGGCGGACACAGTCACATTGTAGAAGTTTTGGACTATACACGTTTCAGGGTAGTAGGCAGAACACGTGACGACGCCGCAGGCGAGGCTTTTGACAAAGCGGCTCGCTCTGTCGGTCTTACATATCCCGGCGGAGTACTACTCGATAAATTATCGCAGACAGGAAACCCAAACACCTATCCCCTACCTACACCACATACGGAAGGAAAGTATGATTTCAGTTTTTCCGGATTAAAAACTGCTGTAATAAATACCGTACACAATGCCGAACAAAAAGGTATTGCTATCGTACGCGAAGATATGGCCGCATCTTTTTGCAGCAAAGTTGCAGATATATTATGGGACAGAACAGAAAAAGCTATTAAAGATTTAAACTACACTTCACTTGCGATAGCGGGCGGTGTATCGGCAAACAGTTGGCTACGTCGTAAAGCCACACAAGAATGTCAAAAGAACAATATCAAATTATATATGCCTGACCTTAAACTTTGTGGTGACAATGCCGCTATGATAGGTTCACAAGGGTACTATGAGTATTTGGAAGGAAATTTTGCGAATATGGCTTTAAACGGAAAGCCATATATGGAAATAGATGCCCATTTTTAAAATACAGTACAACAAAAAACGCCAATGTTTATTACAACAATTCGGCGTTTTTTTTATTAGTATATAAAATGTAAAAGGGACTGAACAAAAAAGTTCAATCCCAGTATAATAATGTCAGTTGGTTTATTGCAATAATGTAAATTAAATTTAATTTTGCACTGACATTAATACCTTTATCGTAGTATTAAAAAGTATACACTAAAAATTTTATATTGTCAAACAATAAACATAGTTTTCATATATATTCGACAAAAAAACAAAAAACTTTTTACACTACGTAAAATATATCTACTTTTTATTGTTATATCAATACAACTTTATGGAATACTTTTTTACCTTTTTTAATTATCAAAGTATTTTTAACCGTATCCCTATCAACAAACATTGTAGGTTCTGTCACCTTTTCATCATTAAGAGTAACTCCGCCTTGTTGAACAAGTCTTCTTGCCTCACCTTTTGACGGTAACAATTTTGTTTTTACAAGCAAATCCAACAGACCTATTTTATCTTCTGTGAAGTCTGCGTCTGTAAGTTCTGTCGTTGGCATATTTTCATCATGCGAACCATCTGCAAATACAGCTTTCGCGCTTGCCATTGCTTTATCTGCTTCTTCTTCCCCATGTACAAATTTTGTAACCTCGTAAGCAAGTATTTCTTTTGCTTTGTTTAGTTCACTGCCCTGCCATTTTTCCATAGCTTCTATTTCTTCAATAGGTAAAAACGTCAATAGTTTTAGACAGTTGATAACATCATCATCAGATACATTTCTCCAATATTGGAAGAAATTGTACGGTGAGTATTTGTTTGCATCAAGCCAAACAGCTCCACCCTCTGTTTTACCCATTTTCTTACCTTCTTTTGTTGTAAGAAGTTTAAATGTCATACCGCAAACTTCTTCACCTTTAACACGTCTGACGAGTTCCACACCACCGATAATGTTTGACCATTGGTCATCTCCGCCAAGCTCCAAAGTACAGTTATACTCTGTGAACAGTTTTAGAAAATCGTAACTTTGCATTATCATATAGTTAAATTCTATAAATGAAAGTCCTCTTTCATAACGGGATTTAAAACACTCGGCTGTAAGCATACGGTTTACCGTAAAGTGTACACCGACATCACGCAAAAGTTCAATATAGTTCATATTCATCAGCCAATCACCATTGCGCGCAACTATACATTTATCAAGTGGAACAAGTCTTCCCATCTGCTCCAAAAATCTATCCGCATTGTAATTTATTTCTTCCGGTGTCAACATTTTACGCATATCTGTTTTACCTGTTGGATCGCCTACCATTGTTGTGCCTGTACCCAATAGCAAAATAGGTGTGTGTCCGGCTTTTATCATATGGTTAATTACAACCAGTTGCAAGAAATGTCCTACGTGCAAGCTGTCCGCTGTTGCATCAAAGCCAATATAGAATACTGTTTTTTCATGGTTTAGTTTGTTTTTAATTTTTTCTTCGTGTGTCATTTGGGCAATAAAGCCACGTCTTTGCAATTCTTCAAAAATGTTGTTCATCTTTCTTTTCTCCTTTTATAAATTCTATATTATTTCGTCTTTACAATGAAGAAAGTTACGCAAAAAATAAACCCCCTGCACTGTAAAAGTACAGAGGGTGAAAAAATCACGGTACCACCTCGTATTTAAAGATACGTCACCATATCTTCCTCATGAAGTACAAATAATACTTCTGCAATATAACGGTTGCACCCGACTAGATTTACTTAAATTACATACTATAATTTGTTCAAGTAGCTGCTCCAAGATGTATTCGGTAAAAATTCAACACTTTTTCGCACCAAACAAAAGCTCTCTTTTGATGAAATTATTTACTTACTGGTTCTTTTCATTGCATTTTCTCGATTATATATCAAATACTCTAAAATGTCAAGGATAAACTGAATTTTAAAAATTATTTATCGTATCCTACTACTGTTATAGAATTAATAACTACATCTGTCACAGGTTTATTGTTCTGTGGATTTTGCTCAACGGCGGCAATTTTATCAACTACGTCCATTCCGTTTATTACTTGGCCAAAAACAGCGTGCTTATTGTCAAGATGCGGTGTTCCGCCTACTTCTTTATATTTTGCGATAACCGGTTCGAGCATTTTACCATAATATTCAGGTACGCCTGCATTTATTGTAGCTTCTATTTTTTTGTTTTCTTCTGTGATATATTGCTCTATTTCTTTTTCGTCCTTACCTTCTGCAACCATTTTATTTACATTTTTCTGTATGCGTCCAATATTGTTTTGTACTCTATTGCTGTATAGCATATCAGGAAGATTTGCAAATTCATTACCTTTTGACTGAACAATAAAGAACTGACTGCCATTTGTGTCTACACCGCTGTTTGCCATTGATATAGCGCCTCTGAAATTATATAGTTGTGGCGACAATTCATCTTGGAATGGTTCACCCCAGATGCTTTCTCCGCCTATTCCTGTTCCCTGTGGGTCGCCACCCTGTATCATAAAGTCATTGATTACTCTATGAAAAATGAGTCCGTCGTAATAACCGTTTTTTGCGTGTGTTAAGAAGTTTTCTACTGTTTTAGGCGCATATTCAGGGAAAAATGCAATTTCTATATCTCCCATTGTTGTGTGGAGTGTTGCTTTTGGCAAATTGGAATAATCGCCAAATTGCACAAGTTTTACCTCTTGTTCTTCAATATCAAAATAATTTGTCATACCCATAACCTCAGTTTCTGTTTTATTATTTTCTGTTTTGTTTGTATCAGCGCTCTCTGTCACTGAACTGCTTGTATTGTCCGTTTTGCTTGATTCTTTATCTGTCTCATTTCCACACGCTGCCATTGTAGTAACAAGTAGCGCAGATAAAATAAGAACTTTTAAAATTTTTGATTTCACTGTATTTACCCCTATATTTAAATTATTTAACAGAGTTATATAAACTCAATGCTCCCATTTTAACATAAATTAAGTCTATTAACAAGTAAAATTTGTTAATAGACTTATATATTTTTATATATTTATTGTTAAATAATATTCAATAGTTGCTATTTTTACGCATAAACACAATAATTCCGTTGCCTGTTCAAGTTCTTCCAGTGTTGGATATGACGGCGCTATACGTATATTTTTGTCATAAGGATCCAAACCATAAGGGTATGTAGCGCCCGCATCTGTTAACTTTACTCCTGCATTCGCACACAAATGCACAACTCTTTTTGCGCAATTATCAACATCAAGGGATATAAAATATCCTCCGTTGGGTTTTGTCCACTCAGCAATATTTAATTCACGCAATTCCCTTTCCAAAATATCATTTACAAGAATAAACTTTGGTCTTAATAGTTCTGCATGTTTTTTCATATGAGCTTTTATACCATCTGCATTTTTAAAGTATCTTACATGCATTAATTGTGATATTTTATCAAAGCCGATAGTTTGGTCTGCAAGTTGCTTTTCGATGAGCGCTACATTTGCCTTAGAAGCGCACATTGCCGAAATTCCCGCGCCGGCAAATGATATTTTTGATGTTGAAGAAAATTCAAACAACATATTCTCTTTTCCATTTGCTTTTAATAAGGAAAACAGATTTAAAAGTTTATCTTCTTTATCTTCATATAAGTGATGTATAACATAGGCATTATCCCAAAAAATTCTGAAATCATTAGCTGCGGGATTTAAATTTGCAAATCTTCTTACAACTTCATCTGAATATGTTATACCAGTTGGATTTGAATATTTAGGTACGCACCAAATACCCTTTACACTGGGATTATTGTTTACATAATACTCTACATCGTCCATATTCGGACCATCATCATTCATAGCTATCGGTATCATCTTTATACCGAAATGCTGACAAATTGAAAAATGTCTGTCATACCCCGGTGACGGACACAAAAATATAATTTCTTCTTCCTTGCACCATGGTTTATCTGAACCGTATACGCCTAATGTAAATGCCCTCGATACTGCGTCAAACATTAAATTCAAACTAGAATTTCCGCCTATCATTACTTCGCTGGGGTCACATTCAAGTAAATCTGCCATAATTTTTCTTGCCTCAGGAATTCCCAAAAGAATGCCGTAATTACGGCAATCCACACCACTCTCCGAAAAAGTACCTGTTGCCGAATTTACTGTATCAAGCATACCCATTGACAAATCCAACTGCTCCGAATTTGGCTTGCCACGTGACATATCCAATTTTAAATTTTGTTTAACATACTCATTATATATCGTTTTCAGTTCTGATAATTCTTGTTTCAGCTCATAACTTTTCATTTTTGCATAAGGGATTTTCATCTTAAAAACCTCCGTTGTTTAATATGTTTATATAATACTATAAATCAAATAAAATTGCAAGTATTAAAATATCTTTCTTGCATATTATATGATAAAATTTCGTTTTTTGCCAATAAAATTACATAAACTGAATATATGTGTATATAAATATTGCAAGATTGCAAGATTTGTTTGAAAAAATGCATTTTAAATTTAAACTTTTTTCTGAATTAACTCTTTATTCATTGACTTTATTTCTAAATCTTATTATACTAATACATAAGCAAATAACAAATTTTATAAAGGAGTGTTTTGACATGAAATTTAATGAATTTCCATATAAACGACCAATTTTAGATGATTTTTTATCTTCTATCGAAAGTTATACTGAAAAAATGAAAACAGCAGACAGCGCAAAAGAACAACTGGAAATATTAAAAGATTTCGAGAAAACAACGGGTTCTTTCGATTCAATGTCAACTATTGCATATATACGTAACACAGTTGATACCCGTGATAAGTTTTATGAAGAGGAAAAACAATTTTATGATGAAAATTCACCTTTAATTCAAGAGAAAATACAACTTTTCAATAATGAACTATTAAACTCAAAATTCCGTCAGGAATTAGAAGAAACTCTTGGTAAAATTGTATTTATAAATCTTGAACTTGAACAAAAAGCATTTTCCCCGGAAATAATACCGCTAATGCAAAAGGAAAACGAACTTCAAACGGAATATCAAAAGCTTTATGCAAGCGCAAAAATTCCATTTTTGGGAGATACTCTTACCATTGCACAACTTGCGTCATACAAGCAACATAAAGATAGAAATGTAAGAAAAGCCGCTTATGAGGCAGAAGGCAAATTCTTTGATGAAAACCGTGAAAAATTTGATAAAATATATGATGAGCTTGTAAAAAACCGTACAGAACAAGCTAAAAAATTGGGATTTGAAAACTTTGTTGAACTTGGATACATTAGACAAAAACGTAACTGCTACGGTCCGGAAGGCGTTGCAAGTTTCCGTAAACAAGTTATAGACGACCTTGTGCCACTTGTTGCAAAAATTAAAGAAAAACAACAAAAAGATATAGGTGTTGACAGTCTTAAATTTTATGATGATGTATTCTTCTATTCCGACGGTAACGCTACGCCACAAGGCACACCAGACGAATTACTTGCTGCCGCAAAAGAAATGTACAGTGAGATGAGTGAAGAAACAAAAGGCTTTATTGAGCTTATGTTCGATAAGGAGTTATTCGATGTTTTGGCAAAAGACGGCAAAGCTCCCGGCGGATATTGCACGCAGATGTCTGAATATCATTGTCCGTTTATCTTCTCAAACTTTAACGGAACTTCCGGAGATGTTGATGTTCTGACACACGAAGCAGGACACGCATTTGCAGGATACATTGCCGACAAAGAAATAGAGTATTCTTGCCTACGTGAACCATCAATGGAGGCATGCGAAACACACTCTATGAGTATGGAATTTTTAACAAGCCCATGGCACCACAATTTCTTTAAACAAGATACAAACAAGTATGAAATTTCGCATACACAAGATGCGCTGATATTTATCCCTTATGGCACAATGGTTGATAACTTTCAAGAGATTGTATATTCTCACCCCGAATTGACACCGGAAGAACGAAATAAAGAATGGTTGAAGCTCGAAAAACAATTCAGACCATATATAGATTTTGACAATCTGCCATTTTATAGCAGAGGTTCAGGTTGGCAAAGACAACTTCACATTTATCTGTATCCATTCTACTATATTGATTATTGTATGGCACAAACCGTTGCGCTGCAAATTTTCGCTTTGTTCCTACACGACAATAAAAAAGCGTGGGAAACATATCTAAACTTTGTAAAAATGGGTGGTACAAAGACATTTATCGAGCTTGTGCATTCAGTAGGACTAAAAGCTCCACTAGATGAAGGTTGTTTAAAAGAAACTTGCAATGTTATTGAAAAATGGCTAAACTCTAAGCAATAATTTATTTTTAAACAGCACCCCCCTTTTATAATGTGAATAAATATTGTTTTAATAAAAATACTATAAAAAAGGTTGGTAAAAATATGGACGACGTTTTTGTTGAACGATTAATTACAAAAAAGCCAGATGCAAAAGAATTCTTAATAAAAGCCGGCATTATTGTTGGTGTAGCAGCAGTGTTTATCGTAGCGCTACGTTTTTTCCGAATGTTTGCACCTATACTTATTCTTGGCGCTGCATTCGGAGGTTGGGTACTTTGGACACGCACAAATATAGAATATGAATATTCACTTTCAAACGGCGAACTTACTTTTGATGTTATATACGGACAGCAAAAGAGAAAAAAACTGAAAGAAATTAATCTTCGTGAAAAGGTAGAAGTTCTTGCTCCTGTAAGTAACGATTTTATTGATGATTTAAATAGAAATGTATCACAAAATATTGATTATAGTTCATCTCCATCAACACCCGGAAGATATTTTATGATAATCAACGGGGAAAAAGGACCGGAAAGAATCTTTTTTGAGCCTGATGAGAAAATGCTTAAATCAATCCGCAAAGTTATTCCTTCAAAAGTAAAGGGTATATAAATAATTAATATTGATTATAAAAAAAATCTCTCTCCACTTATTTACTGTGGAGAGAGATTTTTTTATGGATTAATTACCATTGGTGGTTCAAAATTTAATTTTATGGGATTTAAATCACCATTTTTTTGTATATATGAATTCTTTTCTTGTAGAAACATTGAATTAATTGTATCAATCGGCTGTACTTCATTCTTTGTAAAAGGCTGTATACCGCTTGATGGAATATTTCCTATACATTTTGGTGGGGTTAAGCTATTTGCTATGTACATTTTATCTTCTTTTGACAAATCCCATCTAAAATTAATTAAATTTTCACCCCAACGATGATCACGATACATTGTAGCATCGTCACGCATAAAATAACGGTTTTGTATTTTTCCGTTTAACATAATATTATCTTCCAGCTGTGGATCAACGTGATACCAGTTATTATCTAGCTTTACGACAGCCCACGCATGATCGACATAGTCTCCTTTTACCGATACCGTCATACCAAATACATATTCAGCCTCAAACCCTAAACGACGTGCAAGTAAGACAAATTCTGCCGCATAATCTTCACACATACCATATCCAAAAAGCATTGGGGATATTGCGCGTTGCTCAATATAGCTTGGAACTTGGTTGGGGTCTCCCCTATATCTCCATATGTCAAGCGCTATTGGGTCGGTGAATTTGTTATTACGGATAATATAGTCATATATTGTGCGTAATTTTGTTATATCGTCCATATTAGGTTTTATAATCTCACTCAATATATCATCGGCAACAGATATAATGTACTCATTTTTTGCCTCTTCGTTAATATCTCTGTCTTTTTCTTTTGCTTTTATCAGATTTTGCGCAGTTGCAGCCAATAGTTTTGTATCGCTTTTGTTTTCTATAAATATACCTCTGCCTGTATCATTATGAATAATATAGATGTCATCATTTACCGCTTTTGAGGACAATAAATCTTGTAACAGATATGAAATAACCATTGTTTTATTATCATCTGAATTATAATAGAAATTAATCTCTATCTTTTGATTTTGCATATCATTATTCATTGTGTGATAATAATTATTTTCTACCCGTTGCGGTAACAATCTTTTATTTGTAGGAATAAATTCAGTTATTGTATACATACCGTCTGGAGCATCTGCTGTCATATTTATTGTATATGTAACCATTGACTTGTCTTTTTTATTGTCATTAACCGGCTTTACTGTACGTTTTACTTTCATAAAATCTGCGTTTACAAAACCATTGTCTTTTGGTCTGCCAACATAATGAACTTGTGCCATAACATTACCTGATTTTGCTTTGAATTTTACTTTTTCATAATCATCTTTTGTTAATGTTATGCTGTAAGTTTTTTCTTTATCAAGGCTGATTTCTTGTTCTTTTCCGTTTGCGGTATAAATAACAGTAGGAATATCAGTTGGCTTAACTTCAAAATTATTAACATAATATGCAAGTTCCAATGCGCATTTACCATGCGTATACACGCTATTTTGCTTATATGTAATAAAGTTTACTATTTTGTCAAGATTTACTTTTGAGTCTGTAAGCATTGATACCAAAAGAGCTGTTGCTGTTATATTTACCTCTTGATTTTCCTTTTCCTGTTTAATGTATAGATAGTTGTCTTTTTCGACAAATGCCGGTTTTATATATTTATTATAAAGTTCCTGTGACTTCGCTTTATCTATAAATGATATAGCTCCGATATAATACATCTTTGCCTGTAACGGAACATCGGCAGCATCTACTTGTTCCAAAACATATTCATCAAGAGTATTGCTTCCCTTAATTTCTTTTGTCTGCTCTTTATTTGAGGCATATAGTCCCATTATTGCCGCTGCTGTCGCTGTTTTATCTTCTAACGTAAAAGAAATTTTTTGTTTACTGTCATTTGTCATATTATTTTTCAGAAGATTTACAAGAGTATTTGTTCCTACAAAACCTTGTGGATATACAGTAGCTGTCAAACCTGTAATTTCAATACTTTGAAAACCTGAATTTTTATAAAGATTTAAAATTCCGTCATAACCTTTTGCGTCAAAAGTAACATATCGAAGTATTGATAAATTACCTTCAAAATCTTTTGATGGTAAAATTTCAGTATTATAGAACTTTTTATACTTATCAACAATAAGTTGTTTTGCTATCAGCTCATCGGTTCTGCCTGTATCCATAAATGCTATTGTTTGCATAGCCTTTACGAATGCTTCATAATCCTTACTGTAAAGTGTTATATCTATCGGAGAATCGGTAACTGTCGGCATATTCTCATTCTTTGATAAATCTACCCATTTGTTGATTGCAATCTTTGTGCCTGTCTCAATAACATCGAAATCTAAGCTGACACCGTCAAAGAACGAGCCGTTTTTCGCTGATATTTCCACTTTATACTCACCTATTGGCAGTATACCGAAATTTATCTCTTTTCTGTCTTTGCCGTTGGCTGTTTCGCTTTTTTCAATATTTGTATCTTTACCTGTTAGTTTTACGTTATATGTAATCTTATCAGTGTCTTTAAGGTCTGTACCATAGCTTTCAAGTAAGAAAGCCACTTCATCACCATATAGATAATGCTTATTAACAACAGGTTTTACAAAGAAAGGTAAAGTTGTTTTAATTTTTGATATATTTTTTCCAACATACATTTCCGGTGAAACACAGAGTGAAGTAAATCTCCATTCTGTCAAAGATTCGGGGATAGTTACCTTTATTTTTGCATTACCTTTACTGTCTGTTTTTGCAACATTAAAACCTAAACTGTCTCTGAAATCCTTTCTTATTTCCAAGCCTCCGCCTGTTGACGGATCACCGCCTCCGCCACCTTTTCCGCCTTCTTCCAAAAAGTTTAAATATCCTCTTCCGTAAGAAGTTACAACATTTACTGATGGTAAGTAATATTTATGACTTTGGTATAAATCAAATACTACATTATAATCATAATATGAATTGGCAAGCAACTTTTCATCAATAACCGCTACTGCTACATCTGTATTTTTTGCAGGAGAATTATCAGGATTTTTTACGTTGACATTCAGCGTTACTTCTTCACCCGGTTTTAGCTTCTCTTTGTCGTATTTGGCATCAATATCCAATGAAACAGAATTTGTATTGATTGTAAATTCTTGCGGAGCGAAAGCATAAATATGCTCACCGTCAAAGTAAGCGATATTTAAATAAAATCTCGGTAACAATTTATCTTCCAATTTGATATCGACAGTTGATGTGTCATACACCGTTGTCGTTGTTTCATCGTTAATTGTAATGTTTACCAGTAACTTATCTTTTTCTGTAAAGGTCACGGGTTTATTGTCTTGACAAAGTGAAAATTGAATGGTTTCTCCTTTGTCAAAGTTTATTCTTCTGTTATAAATATTTTTTGAATTATTTTTCGCATATTTTATTGTATATATATCTTCTTTTTTCTCATAGTAACCTTTACCATAAGGCATATTGTTATGAGATATATGGATTTCTTCTTCAATCGTTTTGCCTTTGCCGTCTTTTGCTTTCACATATATAATGTAGTTTATATCCTTCTCCGCAAGCGGTAAATCAGTAATTACAGCAACACCTTTGTCATCTGTTTTGACAGTTTTTTTCATAAAGTCCTGTATTTCCACATTATAAGTGTATTTCGGAATAATCTCTTGGAGATATGGATCGTAATACTCCCCTACTTTTTCTTTTGTACTAATATGTTTTTTTATGTCAATTTCTACATCTTTTACAAGAGGAGTTCCAACTATTTTTTCTTCATAATTTTCATAATCCAATGGACTGTAAACATCAATTTTTGATAAATCTATTTTATTTGTCTTTATTGTTAATGTGTTTGATTTATCATTTTCTTTGATATCCAATCTTAACATAATATCCGACGGAAAATATGTATATGGTTTAAAGAATGAGAAAGGTGTATTCTCACTTTGCACACTCTCTGCGGAAATAGCGGCTTGTTCAGGTCTCCACGACATATATTCCGTAAAAATATCACTTATTTTCTTGCTTGCTGATATATTTCCTTTATTATTTGTTACAAAACTTTGCAGCGCGTCTTCGCCTTTACCATACCCATTCCAATTTACCTTTACTTCTTTGCCACTGTAAGGCGTACCGTCATACAACATAGATGTAAAAGTATATTCTATATTATCATCGTAACCGAATATCTCTTTGTTTAATGATGATGTATAAGTAAAATCAGGCAGCACATAGTCCAAAATGGTAAAATATTCTGAACCGTAATTATTATAAATTATATTTCCCTCTTCATCGAAAAGTCCTTTTTCATCATCGGTATATATAATCTGAAAATAACCGGCAGATAAATCTTTATAACTGAGTTTGCCTGTAAAAGTACCGTTTTCATTTACCTCTGCTTCTACTTTTTGAAGTATTGCGTGTTTAATATCTTGATTAACGGAAGATTTCATATACAAATATACTTTTTTAGGTTGCGGAACGTTATTTCTTGATTTTATAACACCAAAAAATGAAATTTCATCAGTTGGTTTGTACATATTTTTATCAAGATAAAGCGCATTAAAATACTTGTCATCAAATGTTTTGTTTGATTTGCCAATACTTGATAAAATATCACAAAGTACAAAACCGTCTTTTTCCATTGTTATTGTAGCTTTGGATAATGCTTTTTCAATATTTAAATTAGATATTCCTTTTTTGTCTGTTGTAGAATAATATTCTTGTGTGGGTACAAAATTATCTTCTTCGTTTCTACTTCCAAAACCATATCTCTTAAAAGGAATTGTGCTTACTTTAACATTTGCATTATTAAGAGGTTGTTTAGTAATACTGTCATTTAACCATACTCTCACATCATTTTCATTTTGAATATAATAATATGAATATGGGGAAATTTGTATTAATTTATATAGCACCCCTGTCTTATCGCCTGCTTTATATTCCATTTTAACCGCATAATGTCCACTTGGTAATTTATCGGGGAATAATAAATACAAAAATTTTTCTTCATTTTCCTTTGCTTTTGCAAAATCAATAGATTTTGAAAACTTTGCATATTCAGTAAAGTTTTCTGTGTATATCTCAGTTTCCAAATTCATATTGTCGTGCATTTCAAACATACGCAGATTATATTCAAAATCCTTATATGAGTTCATCTTATATACAGTAGTATTAATATCTATATTTTTAATGTTCTCTTGACCTTCCATACCTTTTCCGCTATTGTAGAGCAAATTATCATTTGTAAGTAATATACAAGGTACTTCGTTGGTTAAAAATGATTCATACATATTTTTAGATGAAATAGAATATGTCATATTAGAGGAGTAGTTTATCAATTTTAGAAATTCAGGTTCGTAATTTTCTATCTTTACCGTATATGACAGTGACTCTGCTTTACCTAATTTTTCTCCATATTCATTTGTCAAATTCTCATCTATTGTAATATTGAAAGTTTTGATTTCAGATCTATTTTTATTGTTATAATCTATAACCAAAACAGCCGTATTCTCAAAATAATTTATTCTGAAATCTGTTTCAGGTTCTATCTTTATATGTTTTTCAATCTCTGTCGGCGCAGAATTAAATACCAGTTCTATTGGAAAAGTAAACGATGTTGGATTGGCATTTGCCTTTATAAATCTAAAATCTCCCAAAGTTTTAAATGATATATTCATAGGCTCACTCTTGGTATTTTTGAGCTTAAAAACATATTCTTTATCCTTATCCAGACTTGTTTTAGGCGTTATTTCAAACTCTCTTTCCTTTACTTTTTTTATAGTATAGTCAAAGTTTGGCTCTACGCTCAAAACTTTATGTATATCTTTCTCACTATATTCCTGTGGAGTTGTAAGTAGAAATTTGGTATCTACATTAGTTCCATAAGGAGTATATTTATCAGCTACGATAATAAAATTATTAAAAGTTTCCACTTCATCGATTTTATTACCGCATGCGCTGAATAATAATAAAAATATTATAGTCAGACTAAATAATTTCAATAACTTTATTTTATTCATAATATATACCTCCATAGTTAATATTTAATTATATTATACAATTTTCTGTCAAAATGTCAACATTTTATTAAATAGTATTATGTTTATTATATTTTATGCATAATCTGTCACTTGACATATTATGAAAAATATATTATTATAAAAGTGATAATTGTTATTATTATCAGAAAGGAGAATTTTTCTGAAATATTCCAAACAACGTGAGCTTATTTTAAGTACGCTTATAGAAAATCCCATTCATCCTACTGCTGATGAAATATATAACCTAGTTAAAATAAAAGAACCAAAAATTAGCTTGGGAACAGTATACAGAAATCTTAATCAGCTTGCAGAAAATGGTATTATTCTAAAATTGTCTGTGCAGAGTGGCTCGGATAGGTTTGATGGCAGAACAGATACCCATATACATGTGGTTTGCAAGGAATGTGGCGCAGTTGAGGATTTGCCGTCTGAACTTACGACATCGCTTTGTGAGAATATCGAAAATACAACAGGTTTTGTAATAAAAAACGAAAATATCGTTTTACAGGGACTTTGTCAAAGTTGTAAGTGTAAGTATCATAAAGCTGAGAATATTGCATAAATAAAGAGTTAAATCCTAATTTTAGGATTTAACTCTTTATTTGTATATAATATTTAATTAAAACGTTTGTATTTAATGAATATCATCTTTTTTATCATCTTCCTTTTTGGTATCGACTATTTTACCAAGGATAAATGAAGATATTGTAACTGTTACCAATGAATATACTATTCTTGCAAATGGTATGTATGTAAGGGATAGCAATAATACAGTCAAATCTGTAAACATATAGCAAAATGCTATTGGTTTTTTTGTAAATTTAGAAAGTATCATAGCAAGGGCATCGTCGCCATTACACGCACCGCCCTCTCTTACAACCAAACCGCAACCTATACCTACAAACAATGCGCCAACTACTGCTGCTATGAGAGGATAATCACTCAAATTTGGAAGTATCGGTGGGAACAGTTCCCATAATGAATAAGTTGTGGCAAAAGTTAAACTTGATATTATAGCAAATTTGGCAAACACTTTACCAAAACATAGAAAAGCCACACCATAGCAGACGAAATCCATTACAAAACTACTTATTGGCGGTGGTATATGGAACCAGTATTCAAGTAAAAGCAAAGTTCCCAAAATACCACCCTCGGTAATATCTGTTTGCTGATGCACATTATAAATACCAAAAGATAATATAGTAGCGCCAATTATCACATATAGATATTTTTTAATTTCTTTTTTGTTTTTTAGCAATTTTTATTCTCCATCTCTCTTGTCTTTTAATGAAGATTATAACATAATGTCGATATAAATACAAATTTTATTTTTTATTCACTTCTGAGAGCATCTACGGGATTAAGCTTTGTGGCTGACATTGCCGGATATACACCAAAAATTACGCCAAAGACAAGCATAATGATTAATATTTTTGATAATAAAGCATAGGGAATAATAATCGGTATATCTACAAATATTTTTATTGGCAAAATTACCGTTAACAGTATTCCCAAGCCCAAAATACAGCCCTTTGCATTTAATATAACTGCTTTAATTAAAAAATCTTTCGTTATATCAAAATCTGTTGCTCCTATCGCCCTTTTTATGCCTATCTCTTTTGTCTGTTCCTTTATTGAGGATAGCATAACCGTTATTATACCCATACCCGAAACCACAAAAGATATAAAACCGATAGCCACCAAAAGCAGTGTCACTATATTTAATATTTCATCAAGTTTTTCTTTTTGAGACGACAAATTCTCATATTTATATAAATTATTGTATCCGTATTTTAAATTCAATTTATCCGTTAAACTTTTTCCAACTGTATCAAAATCGGCTTCTTTATCTATCTCGACAAGTATATTCGATATATTGCTTGTTGATGCAATATTCATAAAACTGGTATATGGTATATATACAAAATATGGTACATAATCCCCTACCGCACTCATCAAATAATTATTCTGCGCTGTGCTTATCCCTATAATTTCAAATAATTCGTTTATTCCGTCAACCGTTAAGTAAATTTCTTTACCTATAACATTTTTTCTGTGAAAAAAATCCTCTGCCATTTCATCTGATATTATACAAACTTTTTTATTTTTCAAAATTTCACTTGTATTAAAAAGTCTACCATATAGTAATTCCACACCAAAAATTTTTGCCGACCTATTATCAATTCCACCAACAATAGTATTCGATATAACTCTGCTGTTTGAAGCCTGCCCCATACCTACCATCAACGGAGCTGCGGAAACAACACTGTCATTATCTATTGCAAAAATCATATCTTCATCGGTTAATGTATTTAAATTACTGTCTACTGCATTTATGGTAATACAATTAAACCCCATACTGCTTAAACTTCTATTGAATATTTCCTTACCTGTGCAACATATAACAGTTATCAAAAATACAGAAAATACTCCTGTTGCTATACCGATAATTGTAAAAACTTGTTTATTATTCTTATTTTGCAAACAAAAGCACCTACCCTATCTTTGTAATTATATGTTTATCTTGCAAATTGTAATTTGATATATCGCTGACAATTATGTCACTGTCACACAAGCCACTTGATATAATGGTACTGTTCCCAAGCTCCTCTCCTACTGTTATATATTGTTTTCGATACTCACCGTTATCATAAAGCATTACGTATTCTCCTATATTGTCCTGATTAATAGCTGTAAACGGAACTGTCAATATTTCTTTTTCTTCAAAATCCTCTATAACACAGTTGACGCTACTGCCTATTAATAGGTTTTCACCGCCATCAGCCTTTATCACTATCTCTATCATTGGCATAACCGAATTATCTTTAATTGTATTTTTAACCGCTTTTACTATATCTGTTATATATCCTACGCACATATTTCCATCTTTACTCTTAATATTCACCTTCATACCTATTTTATATTTAGGCAGTTCCTCCTCTTTTATATTGCAATGAACAGTAACATAATCATTATTATATATCTTACACAAAGTAGCGCCTTTTGGCACAAATATATTATTGCCAAAAACCGACCATTCGATATCTCCGCTTATTGGCGAAGTCAAATATTCATTACAATCTTCTTTTTTTTCAATAATATTACTGCTTATCTTGTAAGTATTTATTATATCTTGTATTTTTTTATCATTTATATCAATATCCTTATTAAGCATAGCTTGCATTGCTTTGTATTTATCAATATCATCTGATATGTTGCTTACAAGTATATTTTCGTTGCCTAATTCGTACTGAACATTTCCAATCTTTTCACCGGAGTTTACAAAACCGTTTTTAATCAGTTTTTCTGTAATTATCATATCTTTATTTGCAAGAAGTTCAATACTTTTATTTTTTTTTACTACTCCGATATTTTCGTATGTTGGTAAGTATTTTATGCTCTTTGTTTCCAAAAGCTCTATTTCTTTGTAATCTTTTACTATATATCTTGGAACCATACCAACCATATAAACTATAAACATTGTTAAAAATAATAAAAATATCTTTTTCATATTATATCCCCTCTCCCCATTAATCATTTTGTATAACAACAATATTGTGTACATTTTTTCTGTAAATAAACTATAAAAAAATACTTTATTTTTGAATAACAACTAATTATCTGCACACATTATCTATATACAATAAAAAAAGCGGTTATCTAGTTACGTTAAGTAAAAAGATAATCCGCAAAAATAAAAACAGGAGATAACTATGAATACTATTCCTTGCAGTGAACAATGCATACATCAAAAAGATGGATATTGTAATTATTCGTGTAGCGCAAAAAACAATATAAACAATACCGACTATGCAGAAAACAATAACGGTAAATGTATATACTTTTGCTCTAACAAAAAAGAATAGTTTTATTTTATTAAATTAATTGCTTCACTTAAATTTGAAACAGTATAAATCTGAGCATCTTTGTAATTTGATTTTTCTATTACACTGAAATTGCTTTTTGGAATGATGAACTTTCTAAAACCAAGTCTATATGCTTCGCCCATACGCACAGTTAATTGTGATACAGAACGCACCTCGCCTGTAAGACCAACTTCACCAAAAGCAATAAGCTCAGAATTTATACTCTTATCAATAAGGTTTGATATAAGAGACAAGCATACGGATAAATCTGCTGACGGTTCATCTATACGCATACCGCCTGTGACATTTACAAAGACATCAAGATTTCCCATAAAATAACCTGCCCGTTTTTCGATTACTGCTATAAGTAAACCCATTCTTTGATAATCAAATCCGGTTGCAACACGTCTCGGCGTACCGAAACTTGTTTTTGAAACAAGCGCCTGCACTTCCAAAAGTATAGGACGTGTGCCTTCCAAAAGACACGTTATACAAGTGCCGGATACATCAAGCGGGCGTCCGTTAAGAAGCGCCTCTGAGGGATTTGTTACTTCACTTAATCCATCTTCGTTCATTTCAAAAACACCTATTTCGTTCGTTGAACCAAAACGATTTTTTATTGAACGCAAAATTCTGTAACTTAAATTTCTGTCACCCTCAAAATACAAAACAGTATCTACCATATGTTCAAGCACCTTTGGGCCTGCTATTCCACCGTCTTTATTTACATGTCCGACTATAAAAAGCGGAATTTCATTTGACTTACAAACATTCATAAGTAGTTGCGCCGATTCACGAACTTGCGTGATACTTCCGCAAGACGAAGACAAAGAACTCACGGATATTGTCTGTATAGAGTCCACTATTACAAGCTGTGGTTTATTTTTCAATATAATTTCTGTTAATTGTTCTGCGTCTGTGCACTGCGTCATACTGACATTATCACCTTTTAGCCCAAGTCTATTGGCGCGGAGTTTAACTTGTCGCATACTTTCTTCACCACAAATATAGAGTATGTTTAGCTCATCTTCTATTGCTTTGCACATTTGCAACAAAATGGTGGATTTACCTATTCCGGGGTCACCGCAAACCAAAACGGCTACGCCTTTTACTATTCCGCCGCCAAGCACCCTGTCTAGCTCACTGATATTTGTTTTATGCCTTGATGACTCATCTGCTACTATTTCTGATAGCTTTTCTGTTGTATTGTCTTGCTGTAATGAATTGGTAACAGTTACTGAACTTATTTTTTCTTTTGCTGTTGACGTTATCTTTACTTCTTCCTCAAAGGTATTCCAGCACTGGCACTCAGGGCATCTGCCCATCCATTTCGGAGATTCATACCCACATTCATTGCATATATAAACTGTCTTTGATTTTGATTTAGGTGGCATTTTCCGTTTCCTCTCTGCTATTAAAATCATTTATTCCTTTTAATAATGTTATAGCCAATTTATTTTGATATTCGCTTGTTTTTAGTAGTTTTCCCTCATTGTTGTTCGATATAAACCCACATTCTACCATAACGCATGGATTAACTTTATTATAATATAAAATATATATTGATTTGTCGGCTTTTTTGGTTTTTCTTTTGTTATCTGTCTGTAAATTTTCAGCAAAAGATTTCTGTATAAAATCAGCCAACACATCACTGTTTTTTTCATTCGGCGCATAGAATACTTGCGCTCCATGTACATATTCCGCATCAAATTTATTCATATGAATGCTTATATTTATGCTGTCTTCTTTTTCTGTCATTAATTTTAAACGATTATGTATATCCGACTTCTTTTTGTCCCTTATTGTATTCAGTCCGTCATCACAGGTTGACGTATCATCTTCCCGTGTCATCTTCACTTCGTAACCTGTCATCACCAATAAATTTTTTAATTTTTTTGCAATGTCCAAGTTCAAGTCTTTTTCTGTAATATTCAGTGATTTGTTTTCTGCTCCCCCATCGAACTCCCCATGACCTGCATCAATAGTAATATATGGCTTTTCATATATTTTCATATCTGTCATTATGGTATCCACTCTGTCATTAATTTGTGAGATACTGAAAAAAGCAAATATGAAAAGAGCAATAAACAGTAAAAAAGAAAAATAGAATTTATATTTTTTCATTAAATAAAACACCTCTTTTTACAAAATATGTAAAACTCACTTGCTTTATTAATGATTTATAATATAAATAACTTATATATGATTGGGCTTTTTGATATCTCTATGCGAAACGCCTGCATTTAAAGAATTATTTACCAAATGGGTTTTGAGTTCTTCCGCAACAGCAACTGAACGATGTTTTCCCCCTGTACAGCCTATTGCGATAACCAACTGACTTTTTCCGTCTTTTGCATACATTGGTATGCTGTAATCTATAAAATTATATAATCTGTTTAAAAACTCTTTTGTTTCATCATTTTTTAAAACATAGTCCCTTACTTCGTCTTCCAAACCTGTATGCTCACGCAATTCCGGTTCATAGAATGGATTTACAAGACATCTTACGTCAATTACCAAGTCAGCCTCGGGCGGAAGTCCGTTTTTGAACCCGAACGAGAGACACTGTATATACATCTGTTTTTCTGCCTTTTCCCCTGTAAAAAGTTCAGTAATTCTGGCTTTTAGTTGTTGTGGCGGAGTATTTGTAGTGTCAACAACAAAATCTGCTCTTTTCTTCAAAGATGCAAGCATTTCTTTTTCTTGCAAAATAACATCTTCGAGTAATTTGGTATTATCTGTCAAAAGTGGGTGTCTGCGGCGGCTTTCTTTATATCGTTTTAACAATATATCTTCATCTGCATCTAAAAACAGTAGCTTATAATCAATGTTTTCGTCTGTCAAATTATTTAATACTTCTTCGATATCCGCAAAAAGCTTACCACCTCTTACATCTACAACAAGTGCTATTTTGAACTCCTCGCTATCGTATTTCAGATATAAATCCAAAAACTTTTTTATAAGTATTGGAGGTACATTGTCAGCGCAAAAATAACCCATATCTTCAAGCGTATTGATTGTCTTTGTCTTACCTGCGCCGGACATACCTGTTACTATTAACAAATCCATAATTATCGCTCCTTTTTTCAGTATCTACCTATTTTTTTCAGTATCTCTTCTTACTATTTCTTTGTACAATTCATTCTTCTTATAGCCTGTTTCCTGCGCCACAGTCTTTGAGGCTGAAAGCAAGGACTCGCCATCTGCGCACAGAGTATCTATACGCTTAATGGCTTCCTCAAAAGTAATTGGCTTTTCTTCTGATTCTTCTGCCCCTTCAATAATTAAAACATACTCTCCTCGTGGCTCTTTTTCACTGTACATTTTTAGAGCCTCATCAAAAGTAGTTCTGATAAATTCTTCATGAATTTTTGTAATTTCTCTTGCAAGCGTCAGTCTTCTGTTCCCACCAAAACACTGTGACATATCTTTTAATGTAGATTTTAATTTGTGTGGTGCTTCATAAAAGATTAATGTACGTGTTTCATTTTGCAAACTTTGTAAATGTTTTTTTCTGCTGTTTGCATTAGTAGACAAAAAACCTTCAAACGTAAATCTGCCTGTCGGTAAGCCTGACGCTGCGAGCGCTGTTATCAAGGCGCTGGGTCCCGGAACAGTCTCGATAGGTATTGACATATTGTGACAAAGATTTACCAGTTCTTCGCCCGGATCGGATATGCAAGGCATACCTGCATCTGTAACTATTGCGCAAGTTTCACCGGCCGCTATTCTCTCGGCAAGCTGTATTGCCTTTTCATTGGTTGTAAACTTATGGTATGTTACAAGCGGTTTTTTTATTTCAAAGTGATTGAGTAATTTTAATGTTACTCTTGTATCTTCCGCCGCTATAAAATCAACATTACTCAATACGTCCAATGCTCTTGGTGATATATCTCCTAAGTTACCGATAGGAGTACCCACAATAAATAATTTTGACATTAAATTCTCCTTTAAAATAATAGTAAAGCAAGAAAACCCATCTATAAAAAATGAGTTTGTCTTGCTTTTTTGAATTAGGATATAAAATATGTATGTTTGGTTATCCATTTTTTGATGGCAATAGGTAACCAAAAACCATATATTCCAAAAGTTATTATTGTTAAAAGCCACCATTTAATCCAGTTACCGAAAAGTTGTGTGGCTTTTCCGTCAAAATAAAGACGTTTGCCATTGATAACCGTATGCCTAACTTCCCACCTATATTCCATACATATTGCCCATGGGGTCAGCAATCCGAGGCTAACAACAATTATAATAGCTTTTAGTATTCTTAACGCTATAAGCTGTATAAAATTGCCATCAAAATATGAATTTTCCATATATTATGCTCCTAAAAAAATTCATTTAAGCTGTTTCAAGTTCTACTTTGCCATCTTTTAAGACTGCTTTTATCAGTGAAGGCATATTTTTTGCGCCGTCAGTCAAAATTGAACAGATAGGATCTTCTACAAATGTTCTGATTTGTCTGTGTACATCTCTTGCACCGTTTTTATAGTTGTATGCAATCTCAGCAAGTTTTTTGCCGGCTTCTTCACTGTAATCAAATAGTATGTTATGGTCTTTTAGAGAAATTTTCAGTTCATCAAGAGCCATATTTGCGATTGATACATAATTATCCTGTGTTAATTGATTGAATGCGATAACTTCATCGACACGCGCCAAAAATTCAGGACGCAAGAATTGTTTTAGCCCGTCCATTGCTTTTTCTTTTGCAACTTGCTGAGGCTCTCTGTTAAATCCAAGCGCCGTCTCACGTTTTTCACTGCCGGCATTTGATGTCATTATCAAAATTACGTTTTCAAACGACACATCTCTACCCTGTCCGTCTCTTATATGACCTTCGTCCATTATTTGAAGCAAGATATTAAGTACGTCAGGGTGAGCCTTTTCTATTTCGTCCAAAAGAACTATTGAATATGGCCGTCTGCGTACTTTTTCAGTAAGCTGTCCGGCCTCATCATATCCAACATATCCTGGAGGCGAACCGATAATTTTGCTTACAGTGTGTTTCTCCATAAATTCAGACATATCAAGTCTTATTAATGGTTCTACATTATTAAATAGTTTTTCGCTTAGGTCTTTTACAAGTTGGGTTTTACCAACACCTGTTGGGCCAACAAAAATGAATGATGCGGGACGTTTCTTGTTTGAATTTAGTCTTATTCTTGAACGTTTAACCGCATTGGAAAGAAGTTTGATAGCCTCATCTTGACCGACAATTTTTTGTTTAAGTGAATTTTCGAGGTCACTTAGTTTTTCTGTCTCTGTCTCCTGAATTTTGCTTGCGGGAATACCTGTCCAAAGTTCTATAACCTCAGCAAAATCTTTTTCTGTAACAGGGGCATTGAGCGCAGTATTCGCAAGATTTTCTATATCAATACCCAGCTTTGCGCTTTCCGCCTTTTTCTGCGCAAGAAGTTCATAGTCAACTTCTCTTTTATCTTCCAAGTCTTCTATTTCTTCATCAACTTTTACCTTTTTGGCATACATACTGTCGTATTTTTCCAAATCTTTATTTGCAAGTGACGAACAGGAGCAAGCCTCATCAAGTAAATCTATCGCTTTATCCGGTAAAAATCTGTCATTAATGTATCTTTCGGACAATATGACAGCTTTTCTTGCCATTTCGTCAGATACGCTTACTCTATGGAATGTTTCATAGTATTTTTTTATTCCCAACAGTATTTGAGTGGCTTCATCTATTGTCGGTTCACCGACTTTTACTGTTTGGAAACGTCTTTCAAGAGCGGCATCTTTTTCAATATTTTTGCGGTACTCGTTAAATGTTGTTGCGCCGATTACCTGTATTTCTCCTCTTGACAACGCCGGTTTAAGTATATTTGCGGCATTCATTGAACCCTCATTATCGCCTGCGCCTACAAGTGTATGAACCTCATCAATAAATAAAATTACATTTCCTGCGCGTTTTACATCATCAACAAGACCTTTTACACGTCCCTCAAACTGTCCTCTGAACTGTGTGCCTGCAACAAGTCCTGTTAAATCAAGCAGATAAACCACCTTGTCTCTAAGTTTTTGAGGAACTTCACCACGAACAATTCTTTGCGCTATCCCCTCAGCAATGGCTGTTTTACCAACACCCGGCTCACCGATAAGACAAGGATTGTTCTTTGTCCTTCTATTTAAAATTTGCACAACTCTATATATCTCTTTATCTCTGCCTACTACGGGGTCAATACAGTTTTCTTCCGCCTTTTCATTAAGATTTGTACAGAAATTATCCAAATATTTGTATCTTGCGTGTTTTTTTTCTCGTCTTTCTGCTTTGCTTTTTGTTCCTTTGGTATCAACGGATACAATATCGTCTGATGAGCTTTCCTCATTATCATCGTCTTTTGCCACTATACCGTTCTCACCTGAAGCATCATCTTTGTTTTTGGTCATAAATCCCATAAGATTTTGAACAAATGGCATAGCCTTTGCTCCGCCTTCTTCAAACAGCTCGTCTAAATTCATATCTTCCGACATCATATCTTCCATCATATCGCTCATTTCATCGATATCTTCTTCGGACATATTTAAACTCTTTATTATATTTGAAAATCCCGGAATATTCAGTTCTTTTGCGCATTTTAAACATAGGCCGTCACTGACTGTCTCACCATTCTCTATTTTATTCATAAAAACAACTGCCATACGTTTTTTGCATCTGCTACATAACATATTCTTCATAAATTTGCCTCTCTGTTCTGCCAAATGGCATTTTATTTTTAAATACTTGTAATATATATTTTTATTAAAATATCATACTGCTTTGTATTATATCATATTCTTTGTTAAAATTGTATGAATTCTATTTTAAAAATCCGCATAATTTACAACTCATAAGACACTGTTCACTATTGACAAAAACGGTATGCTTTGCAAATAAACAAATATTTTGGAAGTGTTTAATATTTCCATTGTCAGTATACTGTTGTCTTTCGGTAAAATAATAACCAATAGATTTAAGGATACGCATACGACACATATTGTAAAAAATGCTATTGCAACGCCTACTAATGCTCCAAACAGATGATTTAAGCCACCGATTAACGGCAAATGATTAACTATTTTGCAGAGTTTTGCCAAGTAATTGCATAATAGTATTATTACAATAAACAGTACAATATATGTTATGGTTTTTATTACATTTATAATAACAGGTCTTACTATATCGTTTGCAATATTTTGCGCAATCTCTCCGTTACCCAAAGTATTGTACATTATTGCTTGGCTATCAGGTTTAAAGAATTTAAGTAAAACGTCACTCAACCCGCCCTCGCCGAATATTTGCACTATAATCTGTTGCAAAGATGCAGATGCGCTTTCATAATCAATTCCCGAATTATTAATTTTATCCGTTATAAATAACAGTACTTTATCATCAATAAACTTATCATAAATTTGATATGCGATAACAGGCGTGAATTTTGAGGCAACTATCCATGCAACGAAAACAGCAACCAATTTTATTATTGCCGATAAAAAACCACGTCTATAATTCTTATATATTATACTGAAAGAAATTAAAATAAAAATTAAATCAATAATTATACCTGTATTCATTTCTAACCCCACTAACTTTAACCATTAATATACTATATGGTGTTATAGTATATTTCATTAGATTTTACGCAAAAATATTTATTTCCGTCTAAAATAATTTTAGTAACATTACCGTAGTCTCTCTTATTCATCTCCGAAAGAAATGGATTTGATAAAAATGTTGATGTATCTGTCAAAAATAACAGTTTGTCATCATCTTTTACTATTTCTTTTACCTTTTCGTTAAGTGTCTTTTGACCTGAAACTTTTAATAATTTGTCATAAGCAAATATTGTAGTGCTTGGATTTGTATATTTGTTATATGAAGCTATATAAACCCCGCCATTCTCATCGTTTAAATATGTATTCATATTATCAGGCGCTTTTGTGACAAATCTGCTTTCGCCATTTTTATCATAAATTCTGATATTTTTATCTGTTATTATCTGTAATGTATTTTCTGTTGTCCAACAGACAGATAATACAAGTTCTTTTTCCAAATTAATATAAATCGGATCAACATTTTTTCTTATATTGTGCAAAGTGATATCTGATGACATATAACCGTCATCGGTATTTATATCTACAACCGAAAGCATATCTCCATTAATATTAAAACTTACATCTGTAACATATCCCAATGAAGATTTCCAACTGTATATATCTTTGTTGCTGTTATCATAAACCGTAACCTGCGCAAGACTACCCATAGGTAGTTCTGCAATGGCATAGTATCCGTTGGCGGTTATGTCACAATCATATATTTTGTATTGCCTTGTTTCTTCATATACTTTTCCTATGTTGTTGGTAATCTTAAATTCGTAAGCGCCGAAGTCATAAGTCAAGAGATTATATCCTGCTGTTTTAACTATCGGTGTTACGTAATCGTTAACATCGGTATATAGTCTTGCTCCGTTTTTATTATACATATACGTAGCAGTTTTCGTCACAACCGCAACATCGTTTTTTACTGAGATAAGTTTACTTACATTACTGTCTTCCAGCATAATAGGAAATCCCTTGCCTGTCGCCATTGATGCAGTATTGCAGCGAATTTTCCCCAAAAAATCATAGTTTAAAGCTATAAACCATATAAAAATACTGGCAATAATTACAATCGCCAGTATCGTATATACCGTTGTTCGTTTTAACCTATATATAATATTCTTTTTTAGTCTTTCTTTTTTAAAATCAGCTATTTTAGATAACTGTTTTTTTTCCATCAATAGATATTTCCCCTTTTGTAATAAATACTGACATTACATTAATTCTCTAAAATAAAGCCCACCTGTTTTTTTGTCATTATATGGTTTATTGTTAATCCACATATTAATTATACTGTCGCATTGGCTTGCTGTCTCTTTTGTAAAATACAAAACAGTAAAACTTAAATCTTGTAAACTTTTTTGCTTATCACCCAAATATAGAGCAACCGTATTAAAGAGCTGTGTATACTGCTTTTCTCTGCATAATAATGTAAATTTACTGTCCATTCTGTCTGTTATTACTGCGCTTCCCTTACAAGAACCACAACCCCCGTCCTGTTTATTTGGACAGTTACGGAATGTCATCATCGGCAGGTATCCGTAAGCTATAACACCATAGGGCATAAAATCACCCATTTGTCTTATATTCTTTAATGAATTTTCAAAAGATACAACAGTCTCTTTTAAGCCCAACTTTTGAAATTCATGTAAAGCTATGCTGTTTAGTATATTTAATGAATAATCACCAATACAATTAAAACCCATAGATTTTGCCAACGACAAAGAACCTATACTGCCTACTGTTACGGTTATAATTCCTCTGTCTTTCAATATCATCAGTTGTTCTTTGACTCTGTTTGTGTTGGATTTAAATATCATCATAGGAAGTTCTGCGACGTACTTATCTATATTATCTTTTACTAAATTTATATTACTGACAAGTTCGCTTAACGGAACAATAATTTTTTCGCTGTGTTTTTTCATCATATCTGTAATTTGTGAAAATTTTTCCACACGTGAATATATCACAGGCAAACGAAGCAATAATAATTTATGGAAATTTGTAACTTCCGCAGGCGGTTCTGTAAAATTATGAGGTTTAACTATACTGCGAAGTAGAAGTATTTTTTCAAGCGCCTCTTTACGCATTTTGTTTATTTGTGATATCGGCAAAACTATATTGTCATCAATATCGCAAGAAAAATCTTTTAGATAAAACGGCGTTGAACCTGTTTTCATCAAACTGCGTTCTACAAGTTCCTTGGTTGTCGGCGCGTTAATGGCTGTTTGCGGAACTTCTCCCATAACCGTAACCGAATTTTTACCGTCATTAACCATTAAAACCGCGCTTTCATCTTTCTTAATTGACATATTCATATCAATAGGTACAAGCGGTGTTTCGTCTTTGTAGATAATACCCAACTGTTTAAATACGGAATTTGCAGCCACGACATCTTCTTTTGTACGATATCCGAACATTGTTCTGTCTCTTTTGTTTGCGAAATATCCATCAGTAAAGCCACTGCGGGAAAAAACAGCTTGCAAAGTATCAATATCAGGCTCTTGATTATTCAATGCTTTTACACAAGATGTTACTGCCGCCGCCACATACTCCGGTCTTTTCATTCTGCCTTCTATCTTTAATGAAACAACGCCTGTTCTCACAAGCTGTTTCATCTTTGTAATAAGCGACATATCTTTAAGCGACAATGCGTATTCCCCTGCTCTTGATTTAAAGTTCAGTCGGCAAGGCTGGGCACACAGTCCCCTATTTCCGCTTCGTTCACCAAATAGAGCCGACATATAGCAGTTTCCTGAAACCGACATACAGTGAGCTCCATGCACAAAAATTTCAACTTCCATATTTGTTTTTTCAACAATTTTGGTTATCTCATCTTCCGAAAGTTCACGGGCAAGAACAACTCTTGTAAAGCCATATTGTTTTAATAACATCGCTCCCTCAACATTATGAGTTGAAAGTTGGGTTGAAGCGTGTATGGCAAGCGTAGGAACACACTGCTTTACAAGCGCGGCAACTCCTAAATCCTGCACAATTACTGCATCAACTCCACAAGCGGCTACCATTTTTATTTCTTCTATTACTTTTTCTATTTCTTCATCTTTTAACAATGTGTTCAAAGCGACATGCACAGCAACATTTCTTGCGTGGCAGTAGCTTACTGCTTCCATTAATTCTTCACTATCAAAATTTGTTGCATTTCTGCGGGCATTAAAACCTTTTGTTCCAAGATAAACTGCATTTGCGCCACTGCGAACAGCGGCTATTAATTGTTCTTTTCCACCTACCGGCGCGAGTATTTCCATTTGGTTCTCCATTTTATATTAACATTTTTTTGGTTTAATCAAAGGTATTTTTTTCTTTATTCTCTCTACCTCTTGTCTTAATTGTTCTGCTTCATTATTTGTTTGGGTGATAGTTGATGAAAAATCAGACATTCTTCTGTTAACTTCCATATCACTGCCAAAACTGTTTGTAGAATCAAAATCTCTGAAATCTGCGCGTTTAACCTCTTGCGCATCAATCAGTTCTTTTGCTTCATCAAAAGAATTTTCTTCTAAGTTGTTATAATTTGAATATTCATTGCAATTATTGGTATAATTTTCCTGAACTCCGCCTTCATAGTAATTTTCGTTTGTTTGATTATTCTCTGCATTACTGTCCGTATTAGGCGTATTATCATTATCGCAAAGCGTACCATTGTTCAAACTTTCCTGTTCTTCCATTAGTTTTTGCGCATAATCATCTTCAACATTAACATATACATTTGAATCATTTTGAATTTCCACATCAGACACCAAAGAATTTATCTCATTTATTTTTTCTCTGTTTTCTTGAATAACTCTGTCTATTGCGGCATCAATATCATCATTATTTATTATATAATCAAGCATTTCGGAAAAATTGTCATTTTCTGTAATATGTTCATCAGAAACAGTATCCGTATCGTTTTCGGATACTGTTCCATTTTGCTCAATGCCCTCTAAATCCAATGTTGGTGTTACATTACCCTCAAAAGTATCTGTTTTTTGAATACTGTCAAAATTATATGTATTTTCTACTACACTTGTATCAGCGCAATCATTATCCAACTCAATTTTTCTTTCTTCTGTTTCAATGCTCTTGTCTGCCGATAAATTATTGTTTTCTTCAAGACTTTGACTCATAGCGTTAATTTGTTTTGCTGCCCGACTAAGTAAGTCTTGTAGCTTCTCATTTAAATCCCTTAACTCTGTATTTAGTATATTTTGTTCTTCCTGTTGTACTTTTAGTTTATCATTTTCTTCTATAAGTTCATCAATCTTCTTCTCATAGGCATTTTTTGTATCTAACAAATTTAGCGATATTAAAACTAACGCATCTTGGTATGCTATATCAATTCTTTTTCCGCACAAAGATATAATTTGGTCATTTAATTGCTGTTCAATATTATGGATATGCTCGGGTGAACTCTCTGTCACCAATCTGTATTCATTACCCATTATGCTAATTGTTATTCTATTCAATTATTATGCACACTCCTTAATTTTATTTAAGTCCGTAAAAATTAATAATAATCAGATTTGTTTTTGATAAATATTATACTTATACTTATTTATAATATCAGATTTGCATATAATATGCAATATTATAATAAAATATTTATTAATAATAATTAGATTGTTATTAATTGTTCGGCTTGTATGATAATTCAAAATTAAAAAATATAGACAAAAATTTGCTCCATAATTTGTAATAAAAAGTCTTACTTTTTTCACCGAAAACTATTGCAAATTGCACAAAGAATATGTATAATATATTCAATGTATAACATAATTCATAGTTTTACAGAAAAATATTGAAAAATTATATTTAAAAATAACAAAAGTTATGCTGGCATACTTGACAAACGAAAGGGGCTATATTTATGAAAGTTTATTCATCAGACAAAATAAGAAATGTCGCTGTAACAGGCCACAGCGGATCAGGTAAAACATCTCTTACAGAGGCTATGCTATATAGAGCGGAAACTTCTGAACGTTTGGGACGTGTTGTTGACGGTAACACAATTTGCGATTTTGACCCCGAAGAAATCAAACGTAAAGTTAGCGTCTCGTCCGCTGTGGCTCCTATGGAATGGAAAGACACAAAAATTAATCTTATTGACTGTCCCGGACTATTTGATTTTGAGGTAGGCTCACTGGAAGGCATACGCGCTGCCGGAACGGTTTTAATTGTAGTTTCAGGTAAATCCGGCGTAAACGTAGGTACTGAAAAAGCATATAAAACCGCGCAAAAACTCGGTAAAAACGTTATGTTCTACATAAATAAAATGGATAGGGAAAACGCAGACTTTAACAAAGTTTTGTCACAAATGAAAGAGACCTTCGGCAATCGCATTTGTCCTATTGTTGTTCCATATATCGAAAACCATAAAGTTGTTTGTTATGTAAACCTCATCACAGATGAAATTTTTGCTTACGACACATCTGGTCAAAGAAAGGAAAGGGCTTTACCTGAGGCTGCCACAAGCTATATAGAAGAAATGAAAAACAGTCTGTCTGAGGCTATTGCCGAAACAGATGACGCATTAATGGATAAATTTTTTGCAGGCGAAAAGTTTACGGAAGAAGAAATTTATCATGGATTACATAAAGGCATAAAAGACCACACAATTGATCCTGTATATTGTGGTTCGGCAGTTACTACCGAAGCTATTCACCCACTGCTTAACGCTATGCTTGAAATTGTTCCGTCGGCGGCAGAACTTGCAAGCGAAACCGCATATCAGGACAATAAAGAGGTTATGATTAACTGTGATGAAAATGATCCTACCGTTGCATTTGTATTCAAAACAGTTGCAGACCCATTTGTTGGTAAACTTTCCTTTGTAAAAGTTATTGCCGGTAAACTGACAGCTAATTCACAGGTAATCAATGCCAGAACAAAAGAGCCTGAAAAACTTGGCAAATTGCTATTTATAAAAGGTAAAAAACAAGAAGAAATTGATGAAATAGTTGCAGGTGATATTGGCGCAGTGACAAAATTACCCAATGCCAAAACAGGAGATACGCTTTGTGACCCTAAACGTATTGTTGAGTGTAAACGTGTTGAATTTCCTGCTCCCTGCCTAACAATGGCAGTTGAAATTAAAGATAAAAATGATGAAGGAAAAATTGCATCGGCAATACAAAGACTGATGGAAGAAGATCCTGCGCTTTCGTTTGAAAATAATATTGAAACCAAACAGTTCTTGATATCAGGACTTGGCGAACAACATCTTGATGTTATTATATCAAAATTGCAAAATAAATTCGGTATAACGGTAACACTGAAAAAACCACGTGTTGCATACCGTGAAACTATACGAAAAAAAGTAAAAGTACAGGGTAAACACAAGAAACAATCCGGCGGACACGGTCAATACGGTGATGTTTGGATAGAATTCGAGCCTTGTGACAGCGATGGACTTGTATTTGAAGAAAATGTATTTGGCGGTGCTGTGCCGAAAAACTTCTTCCCCGCTGTTGAAAAAGGACTACAAGAGGCAATAAAATGCGGTGTGGTTGCCGGATATCCGGTAGTTGGACTAAAAGCGACACTTGTTGACGGTTCGTATCACCCTGTTGACTCCTCGGAAATGGCATTTAAGACCGCCGCTTCTATCGCATATAAGACAGGTTTGCCAGACGCATCACCAATTATTCTTGAACCAATAGGAAAACTTACGGTATATGCTCCGGACAGTAATACAGGTGATATTCTAGGTGAACTTAATAAACGTCGTGGCAGAGTTTTGGGAATGAATCCTACCGATGACGCTATGCAGGAAATTATGGCAGAAGTTCCTATCTCCGAAATGTTTGATTTTACAACTTTCCTACGTTCCGCTACTCAGGGCAGAGGTTCATTCACACTTGAATTTGAACGTTACGAGCCACTTCCACAAAACTTAGTAGACAGTGTTATCGAAGAAGCAAAGGCATTGAGAAAAGAAGAATGACAATTCCCCTAAATTGAATAAGAATATAGTAAGAGCCACACAGATAAATTTAACCGTGTGGCTCTTACCTATTGTTTATTAAAAAACTACCCTGTAATTTACTATACAGGGTAGTCTATAATAATAACTATATCTTCTGTTTTACTTTTTCCATTCTGCAACTTCTTCTCTCAGCCAATCAGCAAATACATCTATTCCCTCGCCTGTTCTCGATGAAATTGGTATTATTTTTATATCAGGATTTAGCTTTTTAACTCTCTCTGTACATTTTTCAATACTGAAATCAAAATAAGGCAATACATCTATTTTATTTATCAGCAATACGTCACAAATTGAAAACATCAATGGATATTTAAGTGGCTTATCGTCACCCTCGGGAACACTCAAAATCATTGCGTTCTTTACAGCGCCTGTATCAAACTCAGCAGGGCAAACAAGATTACCTACATTCTCCAAAATAGCGAGATCTATTTCTTCCGTACCCAGTCCTTCAATACCTTGCTTTGTCATATCGGCATCAAGATGACACATTCCGCCTGTATGTAATTGTATAACCTTCGCGCCTGTCCCCGATATCGTTTTTGCATCAACGTCAGAATCAATATCAGCTTCCATTATACCTATCTTCATCTCATCTTTTAACTGTTCTATAACACGTGTAAGTGTTGTTGTCTTGCCAGAACCCGGTGAACTCATCAGATTTAATAAAAATGTTTTTTGTTCTTTTAACTCACTTCTCAATAAATCTGCCTGTCTGTCATTATTTTCAAACACACTTTGTTTAATTTCCAAAATTCTGAATTCTTCCATACTGTTTTCCTTTCATACTGTACGATTACTTACTGATATTGATTATTAATTATTTAACAATCAATATCAGTTTATCATAAAAATATGCTGTTTGCAAGATGTTTTATAATTAAATTAATAAAAATATCAATTAGATTTATATATTATTACCTTAATGCTTCGATAATTATGTTAATTGTATTTGTCTGGTTTATCATAATATAATTTCGCATTAAAAAATATCAATAAAACTATTGATTTTTTAAAATTTATGTGGTTAAATAAGTTTGCTTTTTAAAATACAATTCTATAAATATATGTATTTGATAGGCATACACTGTTTTTGTCTTACTTACATATTCTATATTAGTATTATTTTTGGGGAGATTAATAGAAATGACGCTGACGCAAAAAATAATTTTTATAACAGAAATCATAGGTACAGTTGCCTTTGCGCTTGCAGGAACAATGCTTGGAATACGCAAAAAAATGGATATTTTCGGTGTGATTGTCTTAGGAGGAATAACTGCTGTCGGTGGTGGTTGTATACGTGATATATTACTTGGGCTGTTTCCGCCTATGCTGTTCAGAAACGCTGTCTATGTCAATATTGCGTTTTTGACAAGTATTTTGGTATTTTTATTCGTATGTTGGAGACACAATAAACTCAATCAAGACACAATAAATAAATATCTTCCTTTTATTGATTTTTGTGATGCAATAGGACTTGCCGCTTTTACAGTAGTCGGAGCTGATACGGCAATTACAAATGGTTACACTGACAATAGTTTTCTTGTTGTTTTTGTGGCAACACTCACAGGTGTGGGTGGTGGCATACTTCGTGATATAATCGTTGGCATAACACCGGTTATTTTCCGTAAGCAAGTATATGCGATAGCTTCTATTATAGGTGGAATAGTATATGTAAATATACGACTTTATGACACAAATTTAGCTATTTTTATAACATTTATACTTATAATAGTTATACGTATGGTATCTCGTAAATTTAAACTAAACTTACCCATAGCGCCATTTAGCAAAAAATAAAAATATAAGTGTAAATCTAATATTCAAATTTGCATATTATATAATATAGGTCATATTCTGACTTTTTATAAATACCATAAAAAAATACAGTTTTATAAAAAGGAGGTAACTGTTTTTGATTTGCAGATTAATAGATTTACGTAATAAAGAAGTTGTAAACATCAATAACGGAGAATGTTTGGGCGCAGTTTGTGATGTTGAAATAGACACCTGTTGCGCAAGAGTTCTTGCCCTAATAATTTACGGTAAACCAAAACTTTTCGGACTGCTCGGTAAAGAAGAAGATATTATAATAAAATGGGAAAATATTGAATGTATAGGTGAAGATACGGTACTTGTAAGATGTGTTTGCACACCGAGAAATGATTGTAAAAAATGTTACGGACTCTTTGATAGATTGATGGGATAAGTAAAACAGCGGAGGAAAGAAAATGGAAGTTAAACAAAGTACATATAGTGATATTGACAGTATTATTGAAATTATTGATATGGCAAAACAATATATGAAAGAAAGCGGTATTAATCAGTGGCAAGACGGTTATCCAAACAGAGAACAAATCACAATGGATATAGATACATCAGTATCATACATTATAGAAGATAATGGCAAAATCATAGGAACATCTGTCATCACATTTTTGGGTGATACAAACTATGACAAAATATTTGACGGAAAATGGTTATCCGACAATGAATTTTGCGCCATACATAGAATAGCTGTAAACAGCGATTTTAAAGGAAAAAATATCGCCAAACAATTTGTTGACAAAGCAGAGAGCTTATCACAGGAAAAAAACATTCACTCTATAAGAGTGGATACGCATAGGCAAAATCTGTCAATGCAAAAATTTCTGCTGAAAAATGGGTTCGCCTACTGCGGTATAATTTATCTTGACGGAAAAACGGACAGTCAGAATGAGCGTCTTGCCTATGAAAAAATAATATAAGCATATATAACAAAAACTCTTGAAAAATCCATACGGCAATTTCAAGAGTTTATTATTTATATTTTATTTATTGTACAAAACACCTGCCATATACGCGTAAGCATCACCGTATTTTGCATTTGGTCTGTTATGGAATAAATTGTTTGGCATATAGTAAACTTTATTGTTCTTTACTGCCTGTAACTCTTTCCATACAGGATTATTGCTGAAATCCCTCTCTACAATTTCTTTTGCCAAATTCTCTGAACTTATGCACTGAATAAGTATAATATCCGGATTTTCTGCATACAGCGCTTCCATATTTAAATCCAATCGTGTGGCTTTTCCTGTTTTGTCCCATTTATCCGCAATATTTGTCGCTTTTAATTCACTGATAAGCACACCCATATCCGTAGATTTGCAGTTTACTTTTGATTCACCGTCAGGACTTACCAATATTGAAACAACTTTCGGACTTTTGTCTGTTGGAATATTTACAATGGTTTCTGTTACTTTATCAAGGGTTTTGTTTGCAACTGTATCCCATAGCTCTGGCTTTGAATTTATATTGCAAAAAACCTTAAACCACTTTAAATAGTCTGATAATCCACTGTACTTTATGGCAATTACAGGAATATTTGCAGCGTCTGCCGCATCTTTAATGGTTTTGTATCCCGACATTGCTGTCGAACATATAATTATATCGGGTTTTGTTGCTATTATATTCTCTATTTTCCACGTTTTTGCAGAGCCACTTGTTGCCAGTACCTCAATACCTTCGTCTTGTGTAATATCTCTGCCAATTTGCTCATTATACAGTTCTATTGCGCTTTTCCCACCAATTACACCATTTGCAACACCGCCCGCTTCATACCATAGACAAGTATGACTTGCATATAGAATTGCAACTTTTTTAGGATTTTTGTTGATTGTGATACTCTCTCTACCTGAATCATCGGTAAACGTTACACTGTTTTCATCAACCACGACCTTATTGGCAGCCTCTATATAACTGTTTTTAATATCTGTTATTTCATCATTTTTATTTTTCTCCAATTCTGTCTGGGTTTCAGAACTTTCTGATATTGATGATGTGTTGTCTGCATCTGTTTTCTGTCCGCAACCTACTGCTGACAGCAACATAATACCTGCTATCAATAAAGACAAAACTTTAATTTTCATTTTCTTATCTCCTTACAAAACTTAAAAAATATATTTAATTTGCTGTTAAAAGCTAATTTAAATCATTAATTCCATTCACAATAAAATATGGACAATTATTAATATCATCATTTTTTACTTCACATATTATTCTGAAAACATCTTTCATATTTTGCGCAGTAATAATTTTTTGGGGTGTTCCTTTTGCAAAAATATGATTATTTTTTATTACATAAATATAGTCCGCGTACCTTGCGGCAAAATTAATATCATGTAAAACCATTACAACAGTTAAATCTATCTCTTTTGACAGCTTTCTTATCAGTTCCAAAATTTCCACTTGATAACCTATATCTAGATATGTAGTGGGTTCATCTAAAACAAGTACTTCCGGTTGCTGCGCTATTGCCATTGCAAGCCATGCTCTCTGTCTTTCCCCACCGGAAAGCGTACTCACTTTTTGATGTTTAAGCTTTGTTAAACCTGTGATTTTAAGCGCATTTTCAATGATTTCAATGTCTTGTTTAAGTATTCCCCTACCGAATTTTAAGTATGGATAACGACCATAAGATACCAAAGTATTGACATCTATGTCATAGGCTATATCGTGGTATTGTGGCAAGTAAGCAATCTTTTTCGCAAGTTCTTTGGATTTATATTGTTTAATTTCCTTATCATCAAAAATTATCTTCCCTTTTTTATAAGCAACTGCTTTTGATATAGTCTTTAAAAGCGTACTTTTTCCGCAACCGTTTTCACCTATTATTACAGATATTTTTCCTTTTTGAAAATCCATTGTTATATCTTCGAGTACAGTGTTTTTCCCGTAATTTACTGTTATATTCTTAAAACCAAAGTACATTTTAAACACCCCTGTTCTCTTTACTGCGTAATAAATACAAAAAGAATGGAGCGCCGATAAATGACATTACAATACTTACGGAAATTTCTGTTCCGCTGAATATAATCCTGCCAATAGTATCACAAATTATAAGCACACTCGCACCCAAAAATATCGATGTCGGAAACAGATATTTATAATCTGAACCCACCAACAATCTCGCAATATGCGGGACTATCAGTCCGACAAAACCAATTAAACCCGCAACCGATATTGCCGCACCTGCTAAAAGCGAAGAAACAATGATTAATAGGAGTCTGAACAACTCTGTTCTTAATCCCAAAGTATTGGCTATTTCATCTCCCAGCATTAATATATTCATCTTTGTGGGAAGAAAAAAAACAACTGCTATTCCCACCAAAGCATAAGGCAATATAACAAATAAATTTTTCCAACTTACACCATTCATACTACCTACCAAAAAACCTGTTGCATTTTGAAGCGTATCGGAAAAAAATATTTTGATTATGTCATTAAATGCGCCGAAAACTGCCGATACCGCAAGTCCCGACAATATCATTTTAACCGGACTCACTCCCCTTTGATATGCTATCGCATATATAATCATAGTAGTTAAAAACGCGCCAAGAATTGAACCTATCGGCAACAGATAACTTAAATGAGGAAATGCAACAAGCGTTAAGTATCCGACAAATGTTGCTCCTCCTGTTACGCCGATAGTTGACGGTGACGCCAAATTATTCCTCATAACACCCTGAAGAATACAGCCTGCGAGCGAAAGACAAATGCCAACAAGTCCCCCTGCCAAAACCCGTGGCAATCGAATATTCCATATTATAAGCCTAGCAGAACTGTCATCATTGACAAATATCGCCCTTAATGATTGCAAAACAGTAAATTTCATTGTTCCCAAACATACGGAAGCCACAATAGATATAATTGTAATTATAAACAAAATTAAAATTATCAATACTTTTTCTCTATTTGACTTTACTTTCTCAGTTATCAAAATTATTACCTCTACAATTTTATCATATAAAAAAAATGAGACACCTATCCCCTACGTATAAGTATCCCACAACTAACATAGCGATATTTTTCCATCGAAAATACACTTATCTTCTTCATAACAAGGCAGGTCTCCTGACTTATGCTCACCCGCAGAATAAACCTTCCCAAAATTTACAAATCATAAATCTCAGTGGCAATAACTATTCTTTGTCACACTTACAGTAGCGAGGACTGTTGCTGAATTTCACAGCATTCCCTTTTAATTAAAATAATGTAATTACTTTAAACCATCGTTATTGTATTAAGTTTTAATTTAGCTTATGATTATGTATATTATACAAAAAATCAATGTTATAATTGTACTACACACATTATTATAATGTCAAGTTTATTTATTAAAATAGGTAATACTTTTGATTGATATCGATAAATAATCTATCATTTTAAACTTGCAAAAATTCAATATATTATGTTATAATTTCTAGTAACAAGTACTTATCTAAAATACTACATCAAACGCTTTTAATATGCTGGCTTTATTATATTTCAAAAATATATTTGAGGAGGAACACTTATGGCAAACAACCCTTATTATTCATTAGTAACAGAGGAAATTGAAAAACTTACACAACTAAGTTTGTCTACAAGTAAATTTGCGCCGGAAAATTATAATAAATTTGATATTAAAAGAGGGTTACGGGACATAAACGGCAAGGGTGTGCTTGCAGGACTCACACAAATATCAGAAATACATGCGACAAAAACAGTAAACGGTGAAACATTACCCGATGAAGGCGAGTTATATTACAGAGGATACAATATAAAGGATATTGTCAGAGGTGTAAAAAACAATACCGGCTATGAGGAAACTGTATACTTGCTTATGTTTGGCGAACTGCCAAACGAAAAACAATTGAGTGATTTTATCAGTCAATTGTCATACTATCGCAGTCTACCTACAAACTTTGTTCGTGATGTAATACTGAAAGCTCCCAGCAACGATATGATGAACTCATTGGCAAGAAGCGTATTGACAATGGCAAGCTATGATACGAATTCCGACGACATAGCCCTTGCGAATGTTGTGCGACAATGTATGCAACTTATCGCCGTATTTCCAATGTTCTGTGTATATGGCTACCAAGCATATAATTACTACAAAGCGAGCGGAAGCTTATATATACATGCGCCGAATATGGGACTGTCCACTGCCGAAAATATACTGTCAATGCTTAGGGCAAACTCAGAATATACTCCTCTGGAAGCAAAAATTCTTGATATATGTTTACTTCTACACGCCGAACACGGTGGCGGTAATAACTCAACATTTACCACCCATGTAGTAACATCTTCCGGAACAGACACTTATTCCTGTATGGCGGCTGCTCTTGCTTCATTAAAAGGTCCAAGACATGGTGGCGCAAATATAAAAGTTGTGCAGATGTTTGAAGATATGAAATCACACATAAAAGATTGGGAAGACGAAGACGAAATAAGCAATTATTTACAAAAAATACTTGATAAAAAAGCTTTTGATAATTCAGGCCTCATATACGGAATGGGTCATGCTGTCTATTCTTTAAGTGACCCTCGCGCGTTAATACTGAAATATTACATAGAAAAATTATCAAAAGAAAAGAATATGGAAAAAGAATACAAACTATATACTTTGATTGATAAACTTGCTCCGCAGGTTATTGCCGGCGAACGCAAAATATATAAAGGCGTCAGCGCAAATGTTGACTTTTACAGTGGCTTTGTTTACAAAATGCTGAATTTACCTATGGAATTATATACGCCAATTTTTGCTGTCGGAAGAATTGCCGGTTGGAGCGCCCACAGAATAGAAGAATTAATAAATATGGGAAAAATTATCCGTCCCTCTTATGTAAACATACAGGAACGCAGGGACTATAAAAAAATCGAAGACAGATAACACAAAACCCTTCTTATATTGTGGGTAATGATATAAGAAGGGTTTTATTATGAATTTAATTTTTGATATAGAAATTTAAGTATTTTCTTTTCCTTTCGGGATACTTGCACTTGCGTCATATTGAGTTTTTCTGCCGTTTTGCTTTGCGTATAGTCTTTATAAAACCTATAATAAATTATCATTCTGTCTTGACTCGGAAGTTCTGAAATAAGTTGCTTTAACGACAATACATCAGACAAGTGGTCATCAAGATATTCAGTCGGAATATCCATCTGACCGCCACCTTCGTCTTCGTTGACAGTCAAAGAAATCGTCGGCATTGTTGCAGTCAGCGCTTCGGTTACATCATCTTCCGATACCTCCAATTCTTTTGCAATTTCAGATATATGAACCTCCCTACCCAATTTCTTTTCTAAGTACTCTTTGCAACGAACTGCTTTTAAACCAAGTTCTTTTACGCTTCTGCTTACTTTTACTGTTCCGCCATCACGAAAAAGTCTGCGAATTTCACCCAAAATTACAGGTACAGCATACGTTGAAAACATTATGCCACGTGATTTATCAAAACCTTTGATAGCTTTTACAAGTCCCATACAGCCCGCTTGATACATATCATCATACTCTATTCCTCTACCCGTAAAGCGATGTACACAGGAATGAACCAAGCCTAAATTCTTCTCTACCATTTCATCTAGTGACAACTCTTTTTCCAATAGATTGCTATTAATAAAAAATCACCTCTGTTTGTATTTATGTATACTATTGAAGTTGTTTATGTAGAGTAACGGTAGTTCCCTTATTTAATACAGAGTGTACGACGACTTTATCGCAAAGTTCATTCATAAGCGCAAAACCCAGTCCTGCTCTCTCCCCTGTTGTACATGTCGTATACAGCGGTTCTTGCGCCTTTTCTATATTCTCTATGCCACACCCCCTGTCCTTTATTGTTATTATTATTTTACGTTTATCGGTTATGCGTGCATATATTGTAACATCGCCTTTTTTTTCATTATAACCATGCACAATACAGTTTGTAACAGCTTCGGAAACGGCTGTTTTAATATCACACAACTCATTTACTGTGGGGTCAACTGTTGACATAAATGCGGTAACAGCCATTCTCGCAAAACTTTCATTCTCACTCTTTGCGGTAAATATAATTTTTGTACTATTGATTATTTTCATCTTCTTCACTTCCTTTTTCCAAATTAATATTTAATTTTTCAAGTCCTGCCAATTTCATTACTTTCTTAAAGTCCTCGGACATATTTATAATATATAGCTTCGACTTAATTTCAGATAAAAGTTTGTATCTTCCCATAATAAATCCGATACCCGAAGAATCCATAAAATCCAAATCTTTAAAATCCAAAATAACTTTTTTGGGCATATAAATGTTTATATAATTATCAATTTTTTCCCGTAAACTCTTTGCTACATGGTGATCAAGCTCACCTTCTAATTTGACGGTGATAGTGGAACCATTATCATCAATTCTTATTGACATATTTAGTTATCCTTTCTTTTTAATTAATTTCTATAATAATACTACTGTTATTATTAAAAAAATGTCATATTTTGTATTAAAATTTTTAAATTAATAATCATAATTTAAATCTGTGTAAAAATAAAGCAAAATATTGCAAAAAAAATTAAATGTGCTATAATATATTCACAATATTAAGTGATTTGCTTAATTAATATATTTTTTTATACCAATATTGTTATTTTACATTTTTTTCAATATCTTTTTTAATATTATCATAACTTAAAATAAATGGAGGTTCAATATGGTTAATGTACCAATAATTATAAATCTTTTAGGCGATTTTGTAATGAAATCATCGGATATACAAATACAATATAATGATTTAAGTCAACAACTGACTTCTTTGCTTGCATATTTGTTCGTTAATCGTGACCAGCCCGTTTCAATTAACGCCATATCAACGGCATTGTGGAATGAGGATATTGCAAATCCTGCTTCTTCTGTAAAAAATTTGGTTTATAGACTACGTAAAACTTTGCAAACATATAATTTCCCTATGGCAAAGGAAATTGTTATGTCTTTCGGGGGTAGCTACACTGTCAATAATTGTCTTAATTTTCAACTGGATATTGAATTAGTGGAACAATATTTAGACCAAGCTGCAAATGAGACAAAATTAGAAAAACAAATTGAAATATATGAAAAAATTATGGACTTATATAATGGTGAATTTTTGTCAAATTTACCTACTACCGAATGGACTGTTCCATATATTGCAAAATATAATAATATTTGTTTTAATGTTGCTTACAAGCTTTTGGAATACTACAAAGAGAACGATATGTATGACAGTATAATCAGTATGGCAACAAAAGTTCTGACAATAGACAATTTTGAAGAACCGGCACACAGATATTTAATGTATGCCTACTATAAAAAAGGACAGGGCAGAAAAGCTATCTCATACTACTCCGCTTTGCGTGAAACATTTTACAAAGAACTCGGTGTCGAAATTTCACAACAAACCACTGAGCTATTTGACAGTATATCAAAATTTGTAAATACAAGTAATATGGATATCAATACTTTGAAAGCTGACCTAAAAAAAGAAGACAATGTACAAAAAACACCTTTTTATTGTGAGTACGAAGTATTTCGCAGACTGTATCAATTTATGACAAGAAGCATAGAAAGAACAGGCTACTCTGTTTTTATGGCATTAATTACAATTTCATCTGCCAACGACGAGGAGCTTCCGCAAAAAACAAAGGAAAAAGGTATGAAAAAGCTTGAAGATGTCATTAATATTTCACTTAGAAGTTCCGATATCTTTACTCGTTGCAGTCCAAATCAATATGCGATAATTTTATCTATGATTAACTATGAAAATGCGCTGAAAGTTATGGAACGTATTGACAAATCTTTCAGAAAAGAATACCATACGCGTAAAATACAACTATTGACAGCTTTAACAGCAATAGAACCATATAAGTAATAGAAAAACCAAAAGGCACAATATTCGGTAAATTACAAACATTTATCCGAATATTGCGCCTTATTTTTTTACTTTATAATTTTATTAATTATGCTTTTGCACGATAATTTATTTTACAACTCATTTTTACATATTTGCTTACAGGAACCCATATAAGAACTGCTATATAAAAGTCTACCATACTATGCACAACTGTACCAAGTCCAACCAAACCAAATACCGCATACACAAATCCACCTTGCATTGGTTGTCCTGCAAGGAAAAATCCTGTTACGACAATTATTTCTCCGAGCGCGTGTATTACGCTTAAAACAAGTGCGTAGATAGCCATATCTCTTTTTGATTGCATAATTTTTGGATTGTGTTGCAAATACAATGCGCCCATTACAGAAAATACAATATGTGATGCGGCACGCAAAACCACAACCAACGGCATACCGCTAAGCGCAAAGCCGAGTGTTGTACCTAGTGACACAAGGCACGCCACACGTGGATTTATAAACATAGCTATAAAAATTGCAACGTGACTTGCAAGGGTAAAACTCATTGGACCTATTGGAATTTTTATTGGTGAAAAAATAGGTACGAGTATACCGATTGCGCACAATAACGCTGTACTACACATTTCCTGAACATTTGCTTTTGTTTTCATAACTGATACTCCTCATTAAATAATATATGTATATATATGTGTCTTGACACATATATTATAAACACAATGTATATATATGTCAAGTTTTTTCGTGCAATTTGTCAATATAAAAATAGCCATACTCTTATTTAATACGATAATATTGCAATCTATAAACATTAATGCTATAATGACAAAGTATTTTTAAAATAAAAGTTTTATAATATTATGGGAGAAAAAAATGTATAAATTAATTAAAAATTGCGGTACTGCAAGACGTGGTACTTTTGAAACTGTACATGGTACTGTTCAAACACCGGCATTTATGAATGTTGGAACAGTAGCCGCCATTAAGGGCGGAATATCTTCACTTGATTTAAAAAATGAGCTTAAATGCCAAGTTGAACTTTGCAACACTTATCATCTTCATGTTAGACCGGGTGACAACACTGTATATAAAATGGGTGGTCTGCATAAATTTATGAATTGGGACAGACCTATATTGACCGATAGCGGCGGTTTTCAGGTGTTTTCACTTGCGCAACTCCGTAAAATTACGGAGGAAGGCGTAACTTTCAATTCGCACGTTGACGGTAGACGAATATTTATGGGGCCTGAGGAAAGTATGCAAATACAATCTCATCTTGCTTCTACTATCGCTATGGCTTTTGACGAATGTATTAAAAACCCGTCTCCCCGAAAATATGTTGAGGATTCAGTTGAACGTACAACACGATGGCTCATTCGTTGCAAAAATGAGATGGACAGACTAAACTCTCTACCCGAAACCATTAATAAACATCAAATGCTATTTGGTATCAATCAGGGTGGAACATACGACGATATACGTATAAAACATATGCAGGATATAGCAAAACTTGACCTTGACGGATACGCAATAGGTGGTCTTGCAGTTGGCGAAACTGCCGAGGAAATGTACAGAGTAATCGAAGCAGTTGAACCATATATGCCAAAAAACAAACCACGTTACTTAATGGGAGTTGGCACGCCTGTAAATATCCTTGAAGCTGTGCATCGTGGTGTTGATTTATTTGACTGCGTAATGCCGAGTCGTAATGCCCGCCACGGCCACATATTTACATGGGGCGGTGTTATCAACATAAACAATGCGAAATATGCAGAGGACGACACTCCGCTTGATACAAAGTGTGATTGTCCTGTTTGTCGCAATCACTCAAAAGCATATATCAGACATCTTCTTCGCGCGGGAGAAATGCTGGGTATGCGTCTTGCTGTTATGCACAACCTGTATTTTTACAATACTCTTATGGAAAAAATACGTGACAGTATGGACAACGATACATTTGAAGAATTCTATAAGGAAAACATTGAAATTTTGGGTAAACGTATATAAAAGATAATATGTTTATATATCTTATTGAAAGAGGTGTTTTTTTTGCAACACAGAGCGTGGGCAGAAATTAATTTTAATAACTACGAACATAATTTTAATACTATTAAAAAACATATTAATACAAAGTATTTAGCTGTAATAAAAGCAAATGCTTATGGACACGGAGATGTCGCAATCGCAAAAAAAGCCGAGGAATTAGGCGCTGACTGGTTTGGTGTGGCTACTTTACAGGAAGGGATAGCGCTGCGTAACGAAAAAATAACAAAGCCAATATTAATATTTGGCTACACTGCTCCAGAAGACGCAAAACTATTGTCTGAATATAACTTGACACAGGCGCTTTATTCACATGAATATGCTGTTCAAATATCAGATTATGCGCAAAAGGGCAACTTTAAAGTACAGTGTCATCTAAAACTTGACACAGGTATGGGCAGACTTGGATATAATATAAAAAGCGTTTCACAATTAATAAGCGATGTAAAGGAAATTATCCAAAAAGGCATTGAAATCACAGGTATATTTACACATTTTGCTGTTGCTGATGAAAAAAACAACACCAGCGTTGATTTTACTCATTTGCAATTACAAAAATTTTTATTTTGTTGTAAATCATTAAACCAAGCCGGTATTGACACAGGAATAAAACATTGCGCAAATTCCGCTGCGGGTATACTTTATCCTGAAACAAGACTTGATATGGTACGTGTTGGTATCGCGCAATACGGCTTTGCTCCGTCTGATGAGCTTGCCGATATACTGGATTTAAAGCCTCTTATGTCACTGCACGCAACGGTTGCTATGGTAAAAACCATACATAGTGGCGATACGTTAAGCTACGGCAGACATTATACCGCTGATTGTGACAGAAAAATCGCAACAGTAACTATAGGTTATGCTGACGGTTATCCCCGAATACTTGGTAATAACGCAAATGTTATCATCAACGGTGAGTATGCACCTGTTGTGGGTAGAGTTTGTATGGATCAGTTAATGACTGACGTAACACATATACAAAATGTAAAAATGGGTGATGAGGTTATACTTGTAGGCACACAAAACGGTAAAACAATTACCTTTGAAGAACTTGCCGAAAAAACAGATACTGTGCACTACGAAAGAATTTGCGCTATTTCTCCACGTGTACAAAGAATTTATAAAGATTAATATTAAATATAGAGCTAAGGGTTATAACTGATTTTTGTTATAACCCTTTTATATTTATTAAATAAAATTTCATAAATATGCTTTATTATATTTTGAAAATATGATACAATACATCTAAGTGTAATTTTTTATTATACCTATTATTACTATAAAAGGATAAATTAAAAATGAATAAATATTATAAAATTATCATCGGTGTTCTTGCCTGCATATTTATTACTTGTTTTACAGGTTGCACACCGCTGGAACTTAATATAGAAAAAATATTAATGCCACCTAAACTCAGTGACCTTCAAATAAAAATCACAAAGGCGCTTGAAAGCACCATAGAAGGTGAATATACAATTAAATATCCCAAAAACGGTAAATATTCCTCAGGATTTAACTTTATTGACCTAAATAATGATGACGTAGACGAAGCTATTTGTTTTTTTAAAACCACGCAAGAGAATATTATAAAAATGGCTTTACTGTATAATCAAAATGATGATTGGTACGTAAGTGAGATTATAAGTGACTTTGCTTTCTCGGGCGATATTGATTTTATTGATTACAGAGAAATAGGCGGAAAAAACAAGCTATTAATCGGGTTGCAATTAGAAGATACCACAAAAAGTGTTCTTGCTGTATATGATTGTAAACAAAACACATACAACAAATTTTCACTTAAACTCAATAATAAATGGGACTATTCGGAATTACTTATTCAGGATTATAATTTAGACGGAAAAACTGATTTAATCTTCTTTGAACTTGGAGATAAATTCAAAGATACTTCCCCAAATATGTACTTCGCTGGCGCAGATAGCTACGGTATGTTGGTTGTAAAAAACTACTTTCCTCTCCCAACTGAAATTTTGGATTTCAATAAAATTCAAATAGGCAAAATTGACCAAACAAGCAGAGGCTTGTTTATAGATGCAAAACTTAATAATGGATACTACTCCACTTATGTATATAAATTTGATGGTAATGAAGCTTTTGAACTTTTATTTGACGAAATTAATTATAGAAAGACCCCTGTAAATTGCGGGGATATTAACAATGACGGAATAATAGAAATCCCTATCCAAAATCTTGCAAACGGATATACAAGACAATCACCAAATGCTGAGTATTTTATTGATTATGCTCAATTTACAGTAAAAGGTCGTAATGAAATCGCCAATAACAAACTTGTTTTAAGAACTTATATTGATTTTAATAATTCAATATATTTTAAAATACCAAAATTATGGTATTCTCTGCCACTTAGCATATTCACTTATCAAGACAAAACAGAAATTATTTTCTTTATAAATGAAAACAATGATGTATTTGACCACAAAAAAGAACTTTTGAGAATAAGAGTTTACTATTCTCGGGATATTATCGATAAACTTGATTTGCAACGCTATTTCTTGATAGGTGAGCGAAACGGCAAAGTATATATGGGGTATGTTCCAAACGACAATACCAATAAATATTTTATTACACAAGAAGAAGTGAAAAATCTATTTACCATACTGTAACGACAAGTATCGCAGTATGATGACATAGTTGGGAGGATATTTAATGAATAATAACGAAAAAAAAATATTGTTATGCGAAGACGAGGATTCTATCAGAGATTTTGTAATAATTAATCTTGAAAGATTCGGATATAAAGTTACCGGCGTAGGTAGCGGCGAAGAAGCCATCGAAAAATTTAAGGCTACTCCAAATGATTTTATAATGGTTTTGCTTGATGTTATGCTACCCGGAATTGATGGATTTACAGTATGCAAGGAAATAAGAAAAATCAATAATGTTGTAGGAATAATTATGCTTTCGGCAAAAAGTCAAGAAATGGATAAGGTAAACGGTTTGATGCTTGGGGCTGATGACTATATAACCAAACCGTTTAGCCCATCTGAATTAACCGCGCGTATAGACGCTTTATTCAGACGCATAAGTTCATCACCTGTTACGCCGATGATTTCACAAAATGTCGATGAACTGGTTTCGGGGGATTTTATCCTAAATACACGTAGCCACGTGCTTACCAAAAAAGATGAAATTATAGATTTAACACAAGTTGAATTTCAGCTGATGGAGCAATTTTTAAAAAATCCAAATACCGCACTTGAAAGAACTGTCCTTCTCACAAATATTTGGGGAGAAGACTTCTTCGGTGACGAGAAAATAGTAGACGTAAATGTTCGTAGACTCAGAATGAAAATAGAAGATGATCCCAGCGCTCCTCAACATCTGTCTACCGTATGGGGGTTTGGTTATAAATGGATAGAATAAAAGGCAAACACAAAGGAGGCAGAGGTTTTTGGCAGTAAAAAAAATCACCAGAAAATGGATAATGAACAGTTTTGCCATTATCCTTATTATTGTTATCGCTATTGTTGTTGTTGCCTATTTTTCGGTTAAATCTTACTATTATAGCGCGGCAAGACAATATATATATACACGTAGCGAGGCTGTTACTGAAAAAATTGAAAAGATGTACTCAGACAGTCCGGAAAAGTTTATGCAAAATATGCATCAACTTATAGAAAATTATGAGTATCGGGACAAACTCGAACTTATGGCGCTAAATGACAAACAAGAAATAATTATTACTTCCAGCGGATTTCACCCAACTGTAACTACTGAATTTACAGACTATAACAACGCATTAAAATCGCCAACAGGAATTGGTGAATGTATAGAGGAATATTCAAATGAACAAATACTTGCTATTACGGTTCTCTCCTCTACCCCTTCGCAAATACTTTCCGGTATGCGCTATGTAGTCTCTTTGGAAAAAATAAATCAACAGATTTTATATATTATGATTTTGGTTTGCGCTATTGGTATATGTATCGTTTTATTTGTTATTTTTTCAAGCTCTTTCTTTGTAAATTCACTGATTAAACCAATCAGTCAGATGAATTTATCTACCAAAAAAATTGCGCAAGGAGACTTCTCAGTACGTTTGGAAACACATTCCAACGACGAAATAAGCGAACTTTGCCTATCTATAAATGAAATGGCGGAAAATCTGGCAAACAATGACAGACTGAAAAACGATTTTATATCATCTGTATCACACGAACTCAGAACACCTCTTACCGCAATAAAGGGTTGGGGCGAAACAATATTATTAAGCGATAAAAACAATATGGATTCGGAACTTGTAACAAAAGGTGTAAATATAATGATGTCGGAAGCCGATAGGCTGTCAACTATGGTAGAAGAACTTTTGGATTTTTCAAGAATACAAAGTGGTCGCTTACATCTTGAACTTGTAAAAATGGACGTAATTGCCGAGCTTTCCGATGCTGTGATGATGTTTACACAGAGGGCAAAAAACGAGCAAAAAGAGATTATATACGAAGAACCCGATTATTTTGCCATTGTTCAAGGTGACAAGAACCGTTTAAGACAAGTTTTCATAAACATTCTTGACAATGCGCTGAAATATTCTGACGAAGGGTCAACGATTACAATAACCCCTACCCTTTCGCAAACCTATTTTTCCGTAAAAATACAGGATACGGGTATAGGTATCTCTAACGATGACTTACCGAATGTAAAAAATAAATTCTACAAAGGTAAATCCAACAGACGAGGTTCGGGAATTGGGCTTGCTATCGCAGACGAAATTATATCTCAACATAAAGGTACTTTGGAAATTCAATCTACAAAAAACGTAGGTACAACCGTTTCTATTGTCTTACCTTTGGATAGTAAAAAATAAAAACATTTCATAAAAGAAAGAAGGACATTTTTTTGAATAAAAATGAGAAAAAAACATCAATAGGAGGTCAAGCTGTAATAGAAGGAATTATGATGCGCGGTCCGCATAAATCAGCATTGACAGTAAGACTTTCAAACGGAAATACCGACACAGAGGTTTGGGACACATACAAAAACGGTAAGAAACCCAAACTGCACACAATACCTTTTGTGCGTGGTATATTCAATATGATAGATACGCTGAAAACAGGGTTTGACTGTCTTACAAAAAGCGCCGAAAAATCAGGCATAGAAGAAGACGAACCGAATAAATTTGAAAAATGGATATCCGATAAATTAAAAATCAAAGTGGCAGACTTTGTCAATTTTATAGCTATTGTATTTGGAATAGGACTTGCCATACTGCTATTTATCGTTGTTCCAACTGCCGTAACCTTCCCACTGAAAAAAATAACCGATAGCACATTTCTTATTACTTTGGCAGAAGGTTTTTTGAAAATACTGATATTTTTACTATATCTATTCTTATGTTCACGTAACAAAGACGTTGCGCGTGTGTTTGAATATCATGGCGCAGAACACAAAACCATCGCTTGCTACGAAGCCGGTGAAGAATTAACCCCCGAAAACTGCAAGAAATATACACGTTTTCACCCACGTTGCGGCACTAGCTTTATACTGATTGTTCTTGTCGTTTCTATTTTGGTTATATCTTTCGTCCCCACTCTTAATCCATTTTTGAGAATGGCCGTTAAACTATTGCTTCTTCCCGTTATTGTCGGTATTTCCTATGAATTTATTAAACTGACGGGTAGATATACAAATGCCTGCACAAAATTTTTCTCTGCTCCCGGTTTGTGGCTACAAAGACTTACTACAAGAGAGCCTGACTTAGAGCAACTTGCTGTCGCTATTGAGGCTATGAAGGCTGTTATTCCGGAGAACAAAGATGATGACAACTACTGATTATACCTATAATTCTTTATTTTTGTGGGGGAAAACCATACTTGCAAACCATAATATAGAAAACTGTAATTTTGACGCTATGCAACTGCTACTTAAAGCAAGTGAATTAACACACGAAAAATATATTCTCAATAAAAATTTACCTGTTTCAAACGAAAATATCATAAAATACCAAAATATGATAGAAAGAAGAACAAAAGGCGAGCCCTTACAGTATATTTTAGGTGAATGGGAATTTTTCGGATTAACCTTTTCTGTCGGTGAAGGGGTACTAATACCACGCCCGGAAACCGAAATGCTTGTTGAGTTTTCACTGGATTTTATAAAAAACACAGATAAACCGACTGTATTGGATTTATGCTCAGGAACAGGCTGTATACCAATTTCTATTGCAAAAAACAATCCTGATGCAAATGTTTTCGGAGTAGAATTATCCCACAAAGCATATAAATATTTTACTGAAAATATCACTTTAAATAATGTAACTAATATTACTTCTATAAATAAAGATATATTTTCACTGAAAAATACTGATTTTAGTTGTAAATTTGATGTGATAACATCTAACCCACCATATATTACCACCGAAGAAATGACTTTTCTCCAAAAAGAAGTGTTATTTGAACCAAGTATGGCTCTTGACGGTGGCGAAGACGGACTTATTTTTTATAGATATATTACACAAATCGCAAAAGACTACCTCAAAAACGGCGGTATGCTTGCTGTTGAAATAGGCGAAACACAAGGCAATGATGTCAAAGAACTGTTTTTAAAAAATTCCTTTACTGACGTAGCTATTCAAAAAGACTTTAACGGAAATGACAGAATTGTAAAGGGAGTATTATTAAAATAAAAATATAATAACAGGAGAATAAATATGAGTTTAATACAATTTGAAGCGCCACAAGGCACAACTGTAACACTAAAAACAAATATGGGAGATATATCTCTTATGTTTTTCCCTGAGGAAGCGCCAAAGTGCGTGGAAAACTTTGTAACGCACTGCAAAAACGGATATTATAACGGAGTTACTTTTCACCGTGTAATACAAGATTTTATGATACAAGGAGGCGACCCGCAAGGTACAGGTATGGGTGGAGAGTCTATTTGGGGATATGGCATAGCTGATGAATATTCAGACAAACTGTATCATTTTAAAGGCGCGCTCGCTATGGCAAAATCAAGTTTACCAAACAGTATCGGCAGTCAATTCTACATCGTACATTCTGATAAAGTAAACGAAAGTCTTTTGGAACAAATGGAAGAAATGTCAAATATTTGGTCGGAAGAAGCAGTGAGTAAATACAGAGAAGTTGGCGGTTGTCCGCATCTTGATAAAAAATATACTGTATTTGGGCAAGTTATCGAGGGACTCGATGTTGTAGATAAAATTGCAAATGTTAAAGTTGATTATAATGACAAACCACTATATGATATTGTTATTGAAAGTGTAAAAGTTTTTGAAAAATAATCAAATATATTGTAATATTATACAAAACACTTGTTTATATCATACAAAGTATAACAAAAGCATTGAAAATTTTATTATTTTTAGGTATAATCAAATAGCGGATTTTAATACATTTAATCTTTGATTAAATGTATATATTTGATAATTAAAAGGAGATAGAATAATGCCACTAGTTAATTCAAAAGAAATGTTTAAAAAAGCCTACGAAGGCGGATATGCAATCGGTGCATTTAACGTAAACAATATGGAAATTGTACAAGGTATCACAGAAGCTGCAAAAGAAAACAATGCTCCTGTTATCCTACAAGTTTCAGCAGGCGCAAGAAAATATGCCAAACACGTTTACCTAACAAAACTTGTTGAAGCTGCTATTGCCGATACAGACTTGCCAATCGTTCTTCACCTAGACCACGGTGCTGATTTTGAAATTTGTAAATCTTGCATAGACGGTGGCTTTACATCAGTAATGATTGACGGTTCTCACCATGCTTTTGAGGACAATATCGCTCTTACAAAGAAAGTTGTTGACTACGCGCACGAGCGTGGAGTTACAGTTGAAGGTGAACTTGGACAACTTGCAGGTATAGAAGATGATGTAAACGTTTCTGCTGAAAACGCTCACTTTACAGATCCTGCGCAAGTTGAAGAATTTGTAACAAGAACAGGCGTTGACTCACTGGCTATTGCTATCGGTACAAGCCACGGCGCTTACAAATTTAAACCGGGTCAAAAACCAGAACTACGTTTTGATATTTTGGAAGAAGTTAGCAAACGTCTACCGGGCTTCCCTATCGTTTTGCATGGCGCTTCATCAGTAACACAAAGCGATGTTCAAATCATCAACCAATTTGGCGGTAAAATGCCCGATGCTATCGGTATTCCCGAAGAAATGCTACGTAAAGCCGCTTCAATGGCTGTTTGTAAAATCAACATTGACTCAGACTTGCGTTTGGCTCTAACAGCTTCTCTACGTCAATATATGTTTGAGCACCCAGATCACTTTGACCCACGTCAATACCTATCACCAGCTCGTGACCACATCAAAGAGCTAGTTGCGCACAAACTTATCAACGTTTTGGGTTGCGCAGGCAAAGCATAATTTATCTTAATAAATATTTTTTCGGTAACAGTCAAAAGTTTTACTTTTGGCTGTTATTTTCTTTGCTTTTTTTTATGTTATATGCTATAATCACATCATAGTATTTTATATTGATTATATAAAAAATTAAATTTAACATTATTTTAGAGGTGTATTTTGAGTAATTTTCGTATTTGTTGTCCCTGTAACTTTGGTTTGGAAAGTGTCCTTTCGGGAGAGGTTAAACGTATAGAAGGACAAGATATAACAGTAACTGACGGTAGAGTTGAATTTAGCGGTGATGAAAATATGCTTGCTCGCGCCAATCTTTGGCTACGGACAGCAGAGAGAGTGCAAATAATTTTGGGAAGTTTTAAAGCTCAAACTTTTACTGAACTCTTTGATAATGTGGAAAAACTACCGCTTCAAGATTTTATTGGCAAAAAAGATGCTTTCCCTGTTAAAGGTTGGTCTCTTAACTCACAGCTTCACAGTATTCCGGACTGCCAGGCTATCATAAAAAAAGCTATCGTAAAAAAACTTTCTTCCATTTATGGCGTTAATTGGTTTGAAGAAACGGGCGCTGTACATCAAATTCAGTTTTCTATACTGCGTGACCAAGTAACAATTATGCTTGATACAAGTGGTCCAAGCCTACACAAACGTGGCTACCGTCGTATCAGTAACGCCGCGCCAATAAAAGAAACTTTGGCTGCCGGTATTCTTGACCTCGCAAGAATATATCCGGATACGCAAATATATGATCCTTTCTGTGGTTCCGGTACTTTCCTTATAGAAGCAGCTTACAAAGCGAAGAATATTGCCCCGGGAATATACCGCCGTTTTGCTGCTGAAAAATGGAGCGAAATTCCGCAAAAAGTATGGAAAGAAGAACGTGAAAGAGCTGTATCAATGGTTCGTCGAGATATAACATTCAGAGGGATTGGCAGTGATATAGATTCCGAATGTGTAAATCTTACGCTTGAAAATGCAAAAAAAGCAGGTATTCCAAACAGTATAACAGCTACAACAGCAGATATACGCAATTTTAAACTACCTGACACACGTTCTATTGTAGTATGTAACCCACCATACGGTGAAAGACTCTCTGACGAAAAAGAAGTAACAGAACTGTACAGAACAATGGGAAAAATATTTGTACCTAACGAAAATGTTTCTTTCTATATTATCAGTTCGCTTGAAAACTTTGAAGAAGTATTCGGAAGAAAAGCCGATAAGAGAAGAAAGCTTTATAATGGTATGGTTAAATGCCAACTATTTAGTTATTTGCGTAAAAATAAATAATAAATTTAAATAGCAGTAAAGATATATGCTTTATTCTGATATTATACGCTCTCTACTTTTCATTTATTACGATTAATTATTTTGTGAGGTAATTACTGTGTCAAAATTCGTATATACTCCAAAACAAATTGAGGAATTACAGATAAATTTAATTGCGCTTTTATACTATATAAAAAATATTGACAGTAATAATCTTCCAATATGTTTTCATTTTTGTAAAATAATAATAAATAACATAGATATATGTAGACAAAATAATTATCAAAATATTGAGGAACTCTCAATTTTAATACAAAAAGATTGGAAATCAGCAATGGAAATTCATACAGGGCTAATGAATTATTATATTCCGAATTCTGTAATTGTAAATCAAACTATATCAAATCAAATAAAAAAAATTGACAACCTAATTTCATTTGATAAGTATTAGTTTTTACATTATCGATATTTAAAATAACTTATAAACGTAATATTTAAAATTTATGCAATTAAAAAACGGAGTGATTTAAACCACTCCGTTTTTATTGTACACACTATTTTTACACACTCACTTTACATTAATTAAAACGATATTGATTAGAACACCAAGAAAAATTTACCTAGGAACAGTACTGAAAGAAGTACTGTTATCCAAGAAATTTCTTTTACTCTGCCTGTGCATAGCTTAATTGCTGTATATGCAATAAGTCCTATACCTATACCGTTACCTATACCACTTGTTACCATCATAAATACAAGCATAAGAACAACAGGAACTGATTGCGCAACATCTGAATAGTCTACTTCTTTCAGTGAACCAATCATAAGCACGCCAACATACACAAGAGCCGCTGATGTTGCCGGTGGTGGAATTAATGCCGCAATAGGTGCTATAAACATACAAAGTAAAAACATTATAGCTGTTGTTAGTGAAGTTAGACCTGTACGTCCACCCTCCTCTACGCCTGCGGCAGATTCAATAAATGTTGTAACTGTGGAAGTACCTGTACATGCGCCGATACATGTCGCAATAGAGTCAGAAAGCATAGCTTTGTTCATATTTTCCATTTCGCCTGTTTCTGTAAGCATATTTGCTTTTTTTGCTGTACCGATAAGCGTACCTATCGTATCGAACATATCAACCATACAGAAAGAGATGATTGTCATTACTGCTGAGAATATGCCAATGCTGAACAGTCCTTTAAAATCAAATTTAAATAATGTCAAATTTAACATATCTTTAAAAGGTGGTATGAATGAAGCGCCTTCCAAAGCTGCAAAAGGATTATTACCAAGGATAAATGAACCAGCCCAATAGAAAACAGATGCGCCAACTATACCAACCAGTATTGAACCTGTTACGTTTTTATGAGCAAGTACAGATATCAGTAAAATACCAACAAATAATGTAAGAACATACAAAATCATTGTTGGGTAGGCATCACCCATAGCTGCCTTTGTGGCGCTTGGACCATTTGTAAAAAATGAACCCAACATATAGAAAGCGCCTTTATCTGTGAAGATACCTGCATTTGAACCCAAACCTATATTTACAAGCATTAGACCTATACCGGCAGGTATACCCAATCGTACTGAACCGGGGATAGCTGCGACTATTTTTTCACGTACTTTCAGAAGTGTAAGTATTGTGAAAAATATACCTGAAATAAGAATTATTGCAAGACCGGCAGGAAATGCCTCAACATAGCTTACACCCATAGCTGCCGCTATTGTTGCCACTATTGTTGCAAAATATGAATTAAGTCCCATACCTGATGCCAATGCAAAAGGTTTATTCGCCAAAAATGCCATAAGGACTGTTCCGGCAAAAGCAGAAAGCACAGTTGCCAAAAATACGGCATTCCACAAGTCTTTACCATGCGCCCCAAAACCTGTAAGTAGGTTTGGATTTAGGGCAATTATGTATGCCATTGTCATAAAAGTTGAAAGACCAGCAACTATTTCTGTTTTCACATTAGTACCATGTTCTTTCAGATGAAAGATTTTTTCTAACATTAAAAGTTCCTCCAAAAAGTTATATATTTCATACTGTTAATTTATAACAAACAGTATATAAACAAAAAAAGCAAGAATGAGTATTCATTCCTGCTTCAAAAAATTAAAAACAAAGATAAATCAATATTAAATATAGTTATATTCGTATTGCCATTTTATTTTCAATATTATCATAGTTGTGAACACCCATAGCGTGAAAATTTACGGTCATCACGTAGAAACATCTGCTCCATATTAGACAAATTATATGTGTGTAAATTGTTATTATATTTTATTTGTAAATTATATGTTAATATTATAATTATTTTGTAAAAAAAAATCAATATACAAAAATAGACAAAAATTATTATTTACTGATACTTTTTTAGTTAATTAGCTATGTTTATATAGATAAATACATACAAATCTTACAAATAAAAACAATATAAAAGCTATAAATGAGGAAAAATACATCAATTTATTAACCTTTTTTATATCTTCATATTCTGTAATCTTCTTTTTGTCCCCTATAAAATCTTTCTTACAAAGTATTCCCCTATAATATGTGTCACCTGCAAGCTGTAAACCCAATGCACCTGCGCAAGCCGCCTCTGTCTGCGCTGAATTTGGACTTGCGTGCTTCCTTTTATCTCTTTTCCATATCTTATAAGCGCTTCTATAATCATATCCGCAAAAAAATGATGCAACTATCATTAAAAGAGCGGAAATCCTTGACGGTATATAATTTATAACATCATCTGCCCTTGCGGCAAATCTCCCAAAATACATATATTTATCATTTTTATATCCCACCATAGAATCCATTGTATTTATGGCTTTAACAAAAAAACCACCGACACAGCCGAACAAAAAAGTAAACATCATAGGCGCAATTACCCCATCGGAAAAATTTTCGGCTACTGTTTCCACTGCTGCCGCCGACACCTTTTCTTCATTCAAATTTTCTGTGTCTCTGCCAACTATCATTGATAATTTATATCTTGCTTTCTCCAAATCACCTTTTTTTAGTTCATCATAAACATACATACTCTCTGTTTTCAGTGATTTTATAGCAAGAATTTGCCAAAACATTATACTTTCTATTAATATATATAACCATATATTTATCTTTTTTGCCACAAACAAAATCATAAACGGTATTATAGTCGATATTATAACAACTGTAACCCACAAAAAAATGCCTGCTATATACTCGCCTTTTTTTGTTTTTGAAAAAAGTTTTCTATATATAATTTCGGTTTTTCTTATTAACCAGCCAATAAATCTTACCGGATGTGGCAATGAATGTGGATCACCGATAATCAAATCCAAAATAAAACCCAACACACAAGATAAAACTGTAATTGCCATACTACTCACCTATTTTTAAATCATAAAATTTTTCATCATCACTTACAGAAAAAGTGTAATATTCTCCATTATTTAAATTATAGTCATAAAAATCGCCACTAAAATAATAATGAAGAATTGACATAATAACCCCACCATGAATTATGAAACCAACTGTCTTATTACTTTTCTTATACAAATTTATATACTTATTAAAAGTCTTTACACATCTTTCTTTAAATTGTTTTAAACTTTCGCCATTTGGATATACAGCGTTTTCACCCATATACAAAAACTCATTATATGACTCCGTATCTTTTAAATCATTATGACTTTTGTTTTCATAATCACCGAAATTACATTCTTTTAGGTCTTGTTCTACTGTATAGCGCATATTGGGATATATTATTTCGCAAGTTTGAATACATCTCTTTAAAGGTGACGTTATTAATATATCTATATTGGGATATATATGTTTTTTTAATTCAAATATTGCTTCATCAAGCAGTACTTCATCAGTTACGCCTATATATCTGCGTAAGGCGTTTCCATAGGTTTTGCCATGTCTGATAAAGACAAAATTACACATCTTTTATTATCTCCCCTATTCCACACCATACGCGATGTATTTTGTTGGACTTTTTGGCAATAATCGAAGTTACCTTGCCAACCATATCTCTATAATCTCTGTCAAATTTGTCAATAGGAACAAGCCCTCCGCCTATCTCCGTACAGATTATTATTTTATCATCATTATTTAACAAAAACTTTTCTATTTCATCAATGGGATTATTATTTTCTTTGAGCATCGTATATATTATTCTTTCTAAGCCGATTATCACTTTCTTATTGTCTGATAAGTACCCGTCAGCTACATCATCAAGAGATAAATTATATAAATTAAGTATATAATCTGTTTTACCCTGATACGCTCCTCCTATTACAAGTTCCATTGTATCATAACCCCTTTGCATAATAATAAACCAAGCGGAACAAAAAGTTCGTATAGACATAAAAACCAGCCAGCAAGGTCTCCTGTTATTCCACCAAAATATTTATACGATTTATATCTGTAATAAATAAATATAAGAGCAGTTGTTACCAAAATAATTATAAAATACTTTAAACTATAATCCAATAAAAGCAAAAATATTATGCTTATAAATATTGATAAAACAATTAATACAGTTCGTCTGTCAGACGCCTTATTAAATGTATGCAAATACCCATCATTTTTCGCATTTTTGAATAAAATCACAGAAAAGGCGCTCATTATTCTTGAAATAGTAAAAGAAAGGCATACTATAATAATCTCGTTGTTTTCAAGTCCTGTCATAACGGCAAAATATAAAAGAAAATATACACAAGTATTTATAATTGCAAAAGCCCCGCAATTACTGTCTTTTAAAATTGTCAGTTTTTTTTCTTTATCTCCCCACGAAGCAAGCGCATCTTGCACATCACAAAATCCATCAAGATGTATTCCCCCTGTTACCAAAAGGGAAATAGCAATAAACCCTGCCGAAAAAATCATATTATTATACTCAAAAATATTACAAATATTGTACCAAAAATAATTTAACAGCCCCAAAACCGTACCTATCAGAGGAAAAAAACACATAGAATATTTCATATTGTCTTTTTGCCAATCAACTTTTGGCGTGGGTATGCGTGAATACATAGCAAAGGCACAAAATAAAGAATTTTTAACAGACTTCAAAAATAATTCTCCTTTTATTATATATTAAAAATAGGTCTTTTTTAAAAAAGACCTATTAATTGATTATTAAACTTACATATTCGGTACATCTCTGTTTTTTGAAAAATAGAAAACAGCAACTGTTCCACAACCTGTATGAGAACCAATAACAGACCCTATATATACAATCTTCGTCACTGCTTTACCTGTCTTTTCTTTTACCATCTCCGCAAGTTCTTTTGCTTCATCTTCTGCGTCACTATGGCAAATATAAATATTTGTTGATTTCTCAAAATCAATATTTTTTGCAAGTCTGTCAGCCATTTGTTTAAATGCGGTTTTCTTGCCACGAACCTTTGCGTACGGAATTAATTTACCTTCATCATTCAAATAAATCATAGGCTTAATTCCAAGCGCTGTGCCAACAATAGCTGCCGCTTTGCTGACACGTCCGCCACGTTGTAGATGAAACAAATCGTGCGCAACAACATCATGAACAATTTTTAGCTTGTTTTCTTCAACCCAGTTTGCAAGCTCTTGCATTGACATACCTTTATTATATCTGTCAAGACTTTCTGTTAAAAGCAGACCTTGACCGGCAGAAGCACATAATCCGTCTATGACAATTATTTTTCTTTCAGGATACTTTTCCATCATCTCATCAGCTGCAATACAAACACTTTGATATGTGCCGCTCAAACCGGAACTGAAAGCTATATGAAGAATGTCTTTACCATCTTTTAAATATGGCTCAAAGAAATCTTTCATAGTTTCGGGGTTTGCCTGTTGTGTTATTGGCATAGCGCCTTCGCGGACTTTATTATAAAATTCTTTTGGTGAAAGTTCATTACCGTTACTTCCATAAGTAACATCATCAACAACATAAGTAAGGCAAACACATGGCAAATTGTTTTTGCTGTAATAATCCGATTCAAAATCGCAGGAATTATCTGTTGAAAGTATATAGTTTTGTTCCAAGTTCTTATGTCCTCCTTAAAAAAACTCATTTATATAATTATAACTTAATTATATTATAAAAATCAAATCTTGCTGCGGTTTCCAACTACTTCGACCTTCAAAATATTTGTTTTGGATTGAAGTTCAAGTGGCATAGCAGCCGCTATAACAACCAAATCACCATCTTCTACAATATCAATCATCTTTGCGCAGTCTATTGCGTGCAAAAACAGCTCATCTGACGTTGTTTGGAAACGTGACATTACAGGATATACACCCCACGACAGAGCTAACTGATTAAATGTTTTCTCTTTTGGTGTTGAAGCAACTATCGGTTGATACGGACGGAATTTTGACATATTACGAACAGTATTACCACCCATAGTAGGAGCGATTATAGCTTTTGCATGAATATCTTTTGCCATTGTACTTGCGGCGTCACAAACAGCATTTGTATAGTCATTTGCGTCCATTTCATATTTAATATCATCGTATACTTGCATATCAAAGGCATCTTCTTCTGCTTGCTCGGCAATCTTTGCCATAACTTTAACAGCTTTAATGGGATAGTCACCCATTGCTGTTTCACCGGAAAGCATTACGGCAGATGTGCCATCAAATACAGCATTTGCAACGTCAGTAATCTCGGCGCGTGTCGGTGTAGGATTTTTTATCATAGATTCAAGCATTTGGGTAGCTGTTATAACCATTTTACCTGATTGATAACATTTTTTGATAAATCTCTTTTGTAGTCCGGGTAGTCTTTCATATTCAACTTCAACGCCCATATCTCCACGCGCAATCATTATACCGTCAGAATTACGCAGAATTTCATCAAAATTATCTACGCCTTCCATATTTTCTATCTTTGATATAATTTTTATCTCGTGGCCTGAATTGTAATTTATAAATTTACGCATATCTATAACATCGTTTTTACTTCTTACAAAAGATGCTGCCACAAAGTCCACATCATTTTCAATACCAAACAAAATATCTGCTTTGTCGTTTTCATTTAAGTATGGCATATCAAGTTTTACACCGGGAATATTAATTCCTTTCTTTTCACCCAATTCGCCACCGCGTATTATCGTACAAGTTATATCTGTCTCAGTAAGTTCCTCAACCACCAGTTTTATCTTTCCGTCATCTATAAGCACATTCGTACCTATTTCCAGTTGTTGAGGCAATGTTTTGTATGTTATTGAAACCATATTTTCATCGCCGTCTACTTCGTTTGTAGTCAATGTAAACTTATTTCCTTTTACCAAAACAACCTTTTGTTCTTTAAGTGTTTTTGTTCTGATTTCAGGACCTTTTGTATCAAGCAAAATAGCGAGAGGACAATCCATTTCTTTTCTTACTTTTTTTAACAAATCAATAGTTCCCTTATGATATTCATGTGAACCATGTGAAAAATTAAGTCTCGCAACGTTCATTCCTGATTTAATAAGCTCTTTAATGGTTTCTTCACTACGTGTGGCAGGACCTATTGTACAAACAATTTTAGTTTTACGCATAATTTACAAATCCTTTCTTATTATAAAATCTCTAATATCTCTTAAAAAAATTATTTTATCACCAATATATCTTTATTATAATCAAAACTACAAAAATATAGTTATAATCCTTATTAATATATCAATAATCACGCATTATGTCAATACAAAATCATAAAGTAACTATATGATTTTCAGTATTTAAGGCTTTCGTTTACTTATAAAAGTAACATTTTTTTTTACTTAACATATTATAAAGTAAGACGTAAAAATTAATCGGTAAAGGAGTCGATACATCTATGTTTAATTGCAGAAAATTAACAAAATGTGAAATAAAAAATGTATTAACCAACTCACAAATATGTAAAGTAATAACAGGAAATAACTGTTGTTTGAATTTTGTTCCAACAGAATATGATGTGGACTTTACAGCTTGTGACAATGTAAATATAGTACTCAAAAATTTCAACCCATGTCAAATGAATAGATGTAGAAACCAATGCTTTACATTGGAATTTACAGACCAAGGAGCATGCAACACTGTACAAACAGTATTTGCAAATTGCTACTTGATATGTGTAAAAGGAAATTGTTCATGCGGAAATATGAAATACATTTTACGCGCTACATTTTTAACAGGTAAAAAATATACTTTGAATAATCCGCCTTACTGTAATTGCTATTCGGATAAAAAAGAACAAAGTAATAAAGATTCTTATCAAAACAACAATCAATGTTATAATCTATAAGTAATATAAATCTATAAACAACAAACAGAGTTTTAGTATATGTGGAGTTTTCATATATACTAAACTCTGTTATTTGTTATACGGTTTTACTGAATTGGCACATATATTGCTTTGCTAAAATCTATTGCTCCCAGATTATTTATTGTATAGCCTGTCAGGTTTTTGTTTACAGCATAATTTATTGTTAAATGGAATATAGGTGTAATGGCTGTTTCTTCTTCTACAATCAGTTTATGGGCAAACGAGAACAGTTCCTTGTTTGTGATATCTGTTTTCGCTTCTTTATCTGCGCCATTATCATCTTTTTTGTCGTCTTTTGTCTCTGCCTTGTCTTTATCATCATCACCGAATGTATCTACGTATTCCATTCCATAGCTTTTAACAATGGCTTTATCGTAGTCCTTATTTTTAAAACCTATAAAGTTGTTTTCACTGTTATTAAGGAAATTGACAAAATAATTGTCAACATAAGCTGTGTCATTAAATATAGTTGTCATTATTACATCAAAATTGCCTTCTTCACGTTCTTTATTATATTCATTTAACGGCAAAGACACTATTTCTGTTTTCACTCCTATTTCTTCCCACATTTTGCTTACTATTTCAGCAAATCTGATATGCGCCGTATTATCGTCTGTCAAAAACTTAACTGTATAGCTTTTTCCGGACAATAATTCTTCTGCCTTATCTTTATTCTTTGTTAAAGCTACCAAATCTTCTGCAAAGCTTTCGCCATTAAATAAGAATGACTTTTGTAGCAAACTTGTTGCAGGAATATATCCATTCTTCATTTGTTCAACTACACTGTTTCTGTCTATTGAAACTGACAGCGCCTTACGCAAACTTTTGTCCTTTGTGATTTCACTGTTCATATTAAATTCAAGTATTTGCGTAGCTGTTATAGGCGACACCATATTTGGATTTAAAGAAGTGTTATCAATACTGTCAAAATATTTTAAAGGTAACTCTGTCGTGAATAATACCTTATTTTGTATAAACGCCTCTTTGACTTCTTCATCTGAATATTTAAAAATAAAATTAACAGAAGGATTTATAACTTCATCAGCCAAAACATACTTATCATTTTTTTCAAAAGATATATTTTGTCCTTTTTTCCAATCACTTACTTTATACTTACCGCTGACTTGCAGTTTTGTAATATCCAATGACCAGTCTGTTTGAGCTTCCGATACATTTTTTTCTTGTATTGCAAGATATGCCGGCAGTGTTAATCTTTGTAGAAAATCGGGACATTTTCCTTCCAAAACAATAACCAAATTCTCATCTTTATCAACACTGACACCAAGTTCATCTGCTTTAAATTCACCGTTATAAACTTTAACCGCATTTTTTATGGGAAACAGTTGATAAGCAACAGGAGAATTCAAATTTTTATCAAGTATTCTTTTGAAATTAAATACAAAATCACTTGCTTTTATATTTGTTCCGTCATTCCATACAGCATTTTTATTTATCTTAAAAGTATATGTTTCAACACCGTTTTTGTCTGTTTCCACTTCCCAACTTTCAGCAATGCACGGAACGGCTTCACCTTTTTCGTTAAGAGTTGTCAGTCCGCTGAAAAGATGATTTATATATGTTAATTCCGATGCTTTAAATGCAAAAGCAGGGTCAAGATTTGTGGGTTCCGTACCTACTTGTACATTAATTGAGCTATCCATTATCGGCATTGTAATTACTGTCTTGTTTTCATTTTCTTTGTTTATAGTATTTTGACAGCCTGTGAAAAGCAAACCAGCCACAAGCAAAACTGAAAATATTTTTATAAACTTCATTATTTAATATACCTTCCTCAAAAATTTAATAACATAAATTAATTTAGATAAAAAAATTCAAGTATTTTATTTACCCAGTGTCTTTAAATATTTTACTACCTCAGTACCTGCAACAGCGCCTTCGTATACAGCTTTCGACACTTGTAACAAACCGCCTGTACAGTCTCCCGCTGAGTATAGACCGTTTAGATTAGTAGCCATTTTTTCATTAACCGCAATCTTATTGTTTTCTGTCACTGCGCCTATCTTCTTTGCAAGGCCAGTACTTCCTGCAACACCCATTGCAACAAAAATTCCGGATACATTAAGCTCTGTATCATCATCAAACACAACACTTCCAACAGTATTTTCGCCCTTTATTTCCTTTACCTTCTTTGTTATTACTTCTACATTCTCAGGGAAAGTAGTAGTAGGCTCTACACCGTTTGTAATTAAAACTACCTTTGGAACCAAATCTTTAAGAGCGTTTACTTCATGCAAAGCATAGTCGCCACTACCCAAAACCGCTACATCTTTTCCACGATAGAAAAACGCATCACAAACAGCGCAGTAACTTATTCCCTTGCCTTCAAAATCGGCAAAACCTTTTATTTTAGGAGTTGCGCGTTGCGAGCCTGTCGCAATAATCAGCGCGTCTGCTTTATATGTGTTTTCAGGAGTTTCAACAACGTATTGTCCGTCAAAAGTAAGTCCGACCACTTCCTCGTAAATTACCTTACCACCTATTTTTTCACAACTTGCTATTCCGTTTTCAAATAATTCTTCGCCACTGATACCGCCTACAAAACCATAATAATTTTGTATATTCTCAGCATTTTTTAGCGCTGTATTTTTTTGTGTGATAACAGTCGTATCTATCCCTGCGCGAATAGTATAAAGTGAAGCTGATATTCCCGCAGGACCACCGCCGATTATTATAACTGATTTACCCATTTAATTTCCTCCGCTTTCTTTTTATCTCATAATTTATCATTTATTTTTAAAACAGATACACGAAAATATTACCAAATATGAATAAACTTTTTTCATATATTTATTTAAAATATTTGTTAATTTTTATTTCATAATTTTTTTCAAAATATTTATTTTTTTATCATAAAAAGGCGCATACCTAAGATTTATATCTATGATATTTGACCTTTCCAAAATACTTTTTTTATGTGAAAATGTCTCAAAGCTATACTTACCGTGATATCCACCCATACCACTGCTACCTACTCCGCCAAAAGGCATATACGGTGTTGCCAAGTGAACAATAGTATCATTTATACAGCCACCGCCAAATGATATTTGAGACAAAACTTTGTCTTTGAGTTTTTTGTTGGCAGTAAAGAGATACAGAGCAAGCGGAGGTTCTCTGCGCTTAATTTCCTTTATAAGCGTATCACTGTCCGTATATTTTATAATTGGCATAATTGGCGCAAATATCTCATTCTGCATTATGCCGGAATTTGTATCGGGATTTAGTATTATTGTCGGCTCCAACTTTTGCGTATCTTCATCATATTTGCCACCATATATTATATCTGTATTTTCCATAAGAGTTACTGCTCTGTAAAAATGTTTTTTAGTTATAATCTTTGGCAAATCATTTGAATTTAATGGATTTTCACCGTAAAACTTCACTATATATTTTTTTGTCAATTTCACAAATTCATCATAAATATCCGTATGCACATAAACATAGTCAGGCGCAACACAAGTTTGTCCCGCATTCAAAAATTTACCCCAAGCAAGTCTCTTTGCGGCTAGCTTTACGTTTGCGGTTTTATCTACTATACATGGACTTTTTCCACCCAATTCGAGCGTCAGCGGAGTTAAATTTTCCGCAGCGGCTTTCATAACTATTTTACCAACCGATGTATTTCCTGTAAAGAATATATAATCAAATTTTTGTTTTAAAAGCTCTGTTGTTGTGTCCTTATCACCGCAAATTACCGCGCCATACTCTGTTTCAAATGTTTCTGCAATTATCTTTTGCAGAACTTTTGTTGTATTTACCGAATATTCAGAAGGCTTTAATACAAACGTATTTCCTGCCGCTATTGCGCCAATAATCGGATCCAATGACAACATAAACGGATAATTCCACGGAGATATTATAAGTACGACACCATAAGGCTCATAAATTATTTTGCTCTTTGCCAAAAACTGACTTATCGGTGTATGCGCTCTAACGCTTTTCGCCCACTTATCTATGTTTTTTATCGTATAATTGATTTCAGAAACAATCATTACAATTTCGCACATATAACTTTCCGCAAAACTTTTGCCCAAGTCGAGTTTGAGCGCATTTAATATTTCTGTTTCGTATTTTTGAATTGTATTTTTTAATTTTATCAGTTTATCTTTTCTTAAATTAATACATTTTGTTTTATCAGAAAAGAAAAATTTGTGTTGACTTTTTACTGTTTCCGAAATATTCAAAAACAACACCTCATTTTTAAAAATCTAATATTGTCAATTAATTTTTGTGCCACAGTATATGCAAAACACACTTGATGGGTCAACAATATTTTGACACTTTGGACAAACTATACTCTTTGTAACATAGGTATTTGCATTTGCATACTCTTTCTTTATGCTTACACTGTCGGCGCTCAACTTATTTCCACAGTTTGAGCAAAAATTATCCTCACCTTTTATATATGGTTTACCACATATATTACAAACGCTGTTTTGCTCGCTGGCTATTGTCTGATGGTCAATATCTGATGTTTGCAAAGCATTATTATATATAATATTTATATCCTCATCGTATCTCTTGATAATCTCATCAATTTTGTCATACTTTAATTTCTTACTGTTTTCTATTAAATCTATATCTTTCCAAAAAGCAAGCAAACCTTCTGCATAGTCATTGTTCGTCAAATAATTACTGTATGCTTTTGCGCCCGCATCTGAAATTATAAATGACTTTTGCTTATTAAGATTATCAATCTCATTTTCAAGCGCCATAATTAAATTATTTCTTCTTTCTATTAGCGCCGATATTTCCTTTTGCACTTTTCGTGGCAACGAGTCATAAGAAAATTTATCTGTATTTATCATAAAAACTCTCCATATAAACTAAACATAAAGTATATTCCATAATATATTTTAACACAAATCAATCATATTTTAAATACCTTTTATACAAAAAAACAAATTGACCATAAAACATACTTGTTTATACAATCAATTTGTTAATTCTCTTTGAAAATTATTCCAGATGTTTTAAACTTTCTACTTCTTTTTCATCTATTGTGATTTTACCGTCTTTTAAAAGTTTTACATCTTTTTTGTTATACGAGTCACAAACACCCTCCGCCGCTCTGTCAAGATGCACTTTTAAAATACCTGTAAGTAAATTTACCTCTACTACCGTACCTTTGCCCTGCGCTGTCATTACGCTCGCGCCAACTTTTGGCGTAGTCTTTAATAATGACTCATAAGCCTCTTGCTCGTAATTTAAGCAACACATAAGTCTGCCACACGTACCCGATATTTTAGTTGGATTTAGTGAAAGCCCCTGTTCTTTTGCCATTTTTATTGAAACAGACTGGAATTCTCCCAAGAAAGTTTTGCAACAAAACGGTCTGCCACATATACCAAGACCACCTAAAAGTTTTGCCTCGTCACGAACGCCTATCTGTCTTAACTCTATACGGGTATGGAAAACAGATGCCAAATCTTTTACAAGCTCACGGAAATCCACACGTCCCTCAGCAGTAAAGTAAAATAAAATTTTACTGCCGTCAAACGTATATTCAACATCGACAAGCTTCATATCAAGTTTATTTAAGGCTATTTTTTCGATACATATATTAAAAGCATTTTTTTCTTTTTGCTTATTTTCTTCTATTTTTTTAAGATCTTCTTTTGTTGCAATTCTTATGACACTTTTAAGTGGCATAACAACTTTATTTTCCGGCACTTCCCTATTGGTTATTGTGACAGTACCTACTTCTATCCCTCTTGCTGTCTCTACAACAACCACTGTGCCTACATCTATTTTTTTGCCGTTTGGATTAAAATAATAATTTTTTCCGGCTTCTTTAAATTTTACTCCTACTACTTCTATCAACTTACAAATTCCTTTCATTTTTCACATGACTTTTCTACAATTAGTATAGATATTATTTGTAATTGAACCGATTGTGAAGAATATTCAAGTGCTTTGTTTAACACATTATATATTTTCAAAAGTTTCTTTGTCTTTATATTCATTCTTTTCATAAAAACATCATTTTTTACTAATAATAACATTATTTTAATTGCTTCATTATATGTTTTCCTATCTTTTTCAAAAGTATAAACATTGCTTAAAAAATCATATTTTTTCCCTAAACAAAGATTTGTTACAGCGCTTACACACTGTAAATATTTTTTTTCTGTTTTTTCGTCACTTAATATTTCAGTCGCCATATCATAATTCCCGTTTGTCAAAATAGCCGTCTCTTTTACTTTCTCTGCATTGTCAAAAGCTACGGAAAGTTTATCTATACATTGTTCTATTGATATAGGTTCTATGTTTACAGCAACAACACGTGAAACAACAGTGCTTAAAAGCAAATATCTGTTTTGGGAAGTCATAACAAAATATGTGTCCGCAGGCGGTTCTTCTATTAGCTTTAATAACAAATTTTGAACTTCCTCAGACATATCTTCTATTTCTTCAAAAATATATATCTTGACTCTGCCTTCTACCGGTGTTTTATATACGTTTAAACGCATTTCCCTTATAGCATCTTTCGTGTAATCACCGTTTTTTGACGATAACACCACAACATCTTTATGGCTATTATTAGCTGTTTTTTTGCAATGGATACATCTACCGCACATTGTGCCGTTATTGTTTTCACACATCAGCCTACCGGCAAAATTCAAAGCCACTTCACGCAACTGTCCTTTACTGTTTCCTTCAAAAATAATTGCGTGAAAGACTCTGTTATCTGCAAACATAGATACAATATTTTGTGGTAATTGGGTGTTTACAATACTGTTTTCTACTAAGTCCATTTAACGCTTATACCTTTTTAAATTGTTCAACATCTATTACGAATATTGTAGCTCCGCCAACTGCTACTTCTACCGGCATACTGGAATATACACCCATATCAAATGTTGCTGTTGATGGAACAATTTTTGTTCTCTTTTTGCTGTTTTCAGATATAATATCAAGTACGGTCTGAACATTTTGTTCATCTGTACCTATAAGTAAAGTTGTATTTCCAGACATCAAAAAGCCACCTGTCGTTGCCAATTTTGTAACTGAAAATTTACTCTTTGTAAGCGCCGAAGATAATTTTGAAGCATCATCATTGGATACTATTGCCAATATCAATTTCATAAATATAACTCCTCTCCGTCAATTATATATACATATATATAACTATTATGTTGTTGTACTTTATTTTAACACAAATATTTTATAAATGCCAGCTTTTTTTAATCTTTTTATACATTCTTCTGAAATTTCTTCACCCTGTATAATAATCGGAACTCCCGGAGGGCACTTACTGACCATTCTTGCGGAGACTCTGTTTTTAGCGTCGTCAACATTTATCTCTATATGCGGTCTTTGCATAGCTTCCTGTATAGATACAGGCTGGAACGGTATTTTGAAAATTTCTTTTTCTGTCGGCAGCGATGCTTTGTGAGGTAAGCTTAATAATACTTGTTTTAAATAATCTATTTCCTCATAAGTATTGTTTTGCGTAATCATAAATACAGCCACAGAATCCGAAACATACTCAGGCTCTATTTTTCTGTCACGAATATATTTTGAAAATTCACTGCAAGTATAACCCATTTTTCTGTAACCTATCGCCAGTTTTATGGGGTCACTCAAAAAATTATGAATAACTTCATAACCATAATTATGAATTTCTGCCTTTAATTTGCTTAGTTTTGATGACAGTTTTATTAAATCATCATTTGTTCCGACAACTAACGGTAACGCTCTGTCTATTGACAGCATTATAGGATAAGAGGGGCTGCTGCTACCAAAAATCGACATTGTATATTTTGCCGAATAATACATATTTTCTTTATTTATATGTAATACGGACGCGCCTGTTAAGCATGGCAATGACTTATGAAAAGAGTCACAGCACATTGTTGCGCCAAGCTGTATGGGGTGTAGTTTTACACCTATTGTATTTAGATGCGCCCCATGCGCATTATCTACAAGTAACCACACTTTATATTTTTCACAAACTTCACTTATTGCGGCTATATCAGCCATTTGTCCATAGTAATCGGGACTTGTTATGTATACGGCTGCCGCATCAGGATTTTTTGATAAAACTTTCTCAATCTGATATGCCGACGGTTGCAAAGCTATTCCGTCAATAGACATACGGTCATTTTCCGACATAACCTGTCTTAGCCATACAGGTTGCAAACCAAGAAGCCCCATAGTATTTACTGCTGCTCTATGAATATTGCGTCCGGCTATTATTTTATTACCTCTTCTTGATGCCAAATACAGCATAGTCTGTATGCACAGTGTACTGCCGCCTGCTGATATAAGCGAATATTTAGAACCATAGGCGCTTGCTATTTCTTTTTCGAGGCTGTAAATCGCCTCCTCGGCATCATACAAACTATCTGCGCCATCTATTTCTGTAATGTCATATCTTGCTATTTCCGTAAATGGCTCTTGCATAATACCTTTATGCCCCGGCATATAAAAACGACATCTTTTTTCACTCAAAATTTTATTTACAGCGCTGAAAAGAGGTGTATCTGACATAAATTAATTACCTTCCCTTACGTAATTTTATCGCTAAATCCATCATTCTGCACATAAAAGGCTTGTATTCATAGTCAAATTCTCCGAGAAGTTCTGCTATTTCTCCACCAAAACCTTTTTTAAATCTATATAATCCATACATATGATTTTCTGTATTTTCGATATCTCCCGCTATGCCTTGAAAATCATAAACCCTACACTTTGTTTCAAGCGCCCATTTAATCATTTCAAACTGCATAAGATAGTTTGGCATATACTGTCTGTACGCATTATCCGACGCGCCGTATATATAAGAACATTTACCGGCATAATTTGATGTAATCGCACCGCATACAGCTTTACCTTCATAGTAACCCATATATAGCCGAACCTTGTCATCACCGAGCTTTAACATTCTTTCAAAATACTCCTTTGGACGAGTATTAAAGCCGTCACGCTCTCCTGTAACTTTATATATACGCATAAATTCGTCTAAATCATCGGCAGAACCTATTTTGACAGTTATATTGTGACGCATAGCATATCTCAAATTGTATCTTGCCTTTTGTGTCATTCCGTTCAAAATATCCTGTTCCGTCTTGTTTTCAACGTCCAATACATAATTAAATCTTGCCTGTATTGTCTCAAAGCCTATATCATCATATACTCTTTTGAAACCCATTTTTTTCATCATATCGGCAAACTTTGTATCATTAACCGATATATATGGATCAATTTTCACTACCTGAGCCCTGTGCTTTTTCGCAAGAATATCCAAACCTTTTTTAAGGTCTGCCATAATTTCCTCATTATGCCAGTCACAAATAGGACCACGTGGGCAATACATAAACGTTGTGTGAACTATTGGCAATTTTTGTATAAGCACACCGCAACTTCCCTGAATTTTTCCGTCTTTGTCACGGGAAACCACTGCTTCAAAATTCCAATTATTCTTTACGTTTTGCCAAAGGACAGATTGAGTCAGCTCTCCTTTTTCGTGCTTAGACACAAAGTTTTCATATTCACCATATTGTGACTTATCCAATATTTCCAAAGTAAAATCTTCCTTTCAAATCAATATCATAACATTTGTTACTATATACTAATCATTATTATTTAAAATCTCCAAATTACGCAGTATTACCTTTTTTCCCCGCCAACCGTAACTCTTAGACGGTAATATTCGCTCATAGTTTTCTTCTGTTACAATCGAAGTTATATTGTTTTTGAATATATTAAGTTTTGTTTGCAAAGGCGCTTTGTTATACGGACATACCGATGTACAAATATCGCACCCCCACACAAAACCACCGTCTTTTATCTCCTCTGTTTCCCAGTCAGTTAGTTCACTTTTTTTTTGAGTAATATGCGAACGGCACTTATCTGTAATTAACTCTGTACCTGTCAGCGCATTTGTCGGACAGGATTTAATACATTTGTTACAACTGATGCAAAGATTTATAGGCATATTTTTTATATCGCACTCTATATCGGTAACAACTTCACAAATAAAACAATATGAACCATATTTTTCCGTAAGCAACTGTGTGTTTTTTCCAAGCACGCCCAAGCCACACTTACAGGCAAGCTCTACTTCGGGAATGGGCGAGGCATCAACAAACCACATAAAAACATTGTCAGTATATTTTTGTGATAAATTCTCTGTAATTCTCTTTAAAATATCACCTATAAGTATATGATAATCATCTGCCATAGCATAATATGCGACATTTCTCTCGCTGTGTTCACCGATATAGAATGGTACAAGCATAGCTATTATGCTTCCGTTTTGCGGTAAGTCCTTCGCCTTGCGTGACGGCAATAAATGGCTGATTTCACTCAATGAGCAGTAACCAATATCCCCTATACCGACTTCTAGCGCCTTCTCTACTATGTAATTATAGACATCAAAAAAATCTATATTCATTATTTGTTGTTTAATTTAGAAATCATAGCCGATATTCTTTCAATTTCCGTATTATTGTCTTTTTCAAATTTTACTTTCTCAAAATATGAATTTAAATCTTTATACTTAATTATTCTTTTGTCTGATTTTGTAACAAATACTTTCGCATTTTGTGTATTAACTACAAGCGTCTCTATTTGCACATTGTATATTTTCTCTTTTGCAAGCATATTTCTGAATATTTCAAGAACTCTGTCATTAATATAAATCGGATTATCGATAGTTGTCTTTTTCGCTGTTTCTTCGTCTTTACCTATACCTCGAATCCACTTATCATTTTCCAAATCGCCATAAATACTTCCGCTGTAATATAAATCGTTTATCAAAAATACGCCATAATTATTAACAACTATATGGTCACACAAAGCCGTATCTTTGCCATCTGTAAGCTCTTCGTTTTTAAATACTTTCCAACTTCTCAAAGCGCCACGTCTTGCAAGATATTTTGATACTTTTTTCTTTGTAACCTCTCCGTGTTTTCTCAGATAGGCGCGTCTGATAAAAAAGAAGATTACAGGTATAGTAATTATTATCATAACTATTGCGTATAACATTAAAACTTCCATAAAAAATACATTTTGCTCTTGCATAAAAAATCTCCTCACATAAAAAAATACTATTGCTATTATAAATCAAAATTTACATTTTTTCAACATAAATAATCAGAGTAATACCCACGCAATTCCACACAGTGTAATACGTTAATTGATTTTCCAAAAATTAAACAAAAATCAAAAATCATAATTTATGAATTGTTGAGCATTTTTAAAAAATTATATGTAATACGCTGTTTAAAACGTCAAGGTATTAAGCCTATGGCTTTGCCTTTGATATTAAGAAAAAACCGGCGGAACTTTGTGCTTTTCCGCCGGAAATAAAAGTTATAAATAATTTATTTCTTTACTGTTTCTTGTCCTATTTCAGCTAAAAGTTGTTGTTTTTCGTCATACAGTTTTTTTGATAAATCAACATAATATCTATGTGGATATTCAAAACGTTTGCTTTCGTCCCACAATTTTTCCAAACTAGCAAGACAATAATTTCTTATTTCTTCTACTGATGGACTTTCATAACATTTTTTACCCTTATTAAACACTTGTATTTGCAAAAGTTCTGCCCTATAATTTGTCATCTGTTTGCATTTCCATATTGCATTCGGATCAAATATAGTTAAATCTTCATCATCTTTAACTTCTTCATCATACAAACATATATAGTCAGCAATGGCTTTTCCGTTATCTTTACTGTAAAATCTGTATAATTTCTTAAATCCGGGAGTTGTTATCTTATCAACTGACTCACTTATTTTTATCTTGGATTTCAATATACCGTTTTTGTCTTCACCTGCAACAAGTTTATATACTCCGCCGAAAACAGGTTCGCTCTTACTTGTTATAAGATTTTCACCTACACCGAAAGCATCTATCTTTGCTCCCTGTGCAAATAAATCCCTTACAATATATTCATCAAGTGAATTTGATGCCATTATCATAACATCACTGTAACCTGCCTCATCAAGCATTATTCTGGCTTTTTTGGATAAATATGCAAGGTCACCGCTGTCTATTCTTACACCTTTCGGACGTATTCCTTTTGGTTTGAGTACCTCATCAAATACCTTTATGGCATTCGGTATGCCTGATTTAAGAACATTGAAAGTATCCACAAGAAGTATACAATTCGTTGGATATACCTCTGCATAAGCCTTAAAGGCATCATATTCACTGTCAAAAACCTGTACCCAGCTGTGCGCCATTGTTCCCGATGCCGGTATACCATAGTCTCTGTCCGCTATTGCGCAAGCTGTACCTGCACAACCTGCTATATATGCCGCTCTTGCGCCAAGAACTGCCGCATCATAACCCTGCGCTCGACGTGAGCCAAACTCAACAACCGCTTTGCCACCGGCTGCCCGTACTATTCTGTTAGCCTTTGTGGCAATAAGCGTTTGATGATTTATTGAAAGAAGTATCATAGTCTCAACAAGTTGCGCCTGCATTAATGGGCCTTTTACCGTTACAATAGGCTCATTTGGGAATATCGGCGTACCCTCTTTCAAGCTCCAAACATCACAAGTAAATTTAAAATTACGCAAGTACTCGATAAAATCATCACAGAAAATCTTTTTATCGATAAAATATTGTAAGTCTTGCTCAGTAAATTTTAAGTTTTCCAAATAATCTATTACCTGTTCGAGACCTGCAAATATCGCAAAACCACCGCCATCGGGTATTCTTCTGAAAAACATATCAAAAACCACTTCTTTGTTTCCGATACCATTCTTCAAATATCCGTTTGCCATTGTAAACTCATAAAAGTCTGTAAGCATTGTTAAATTTCTTTGCATATTACAGTCCATTAGTAACAACTCCATTCTGCCAAAAATTATTTTTAACCAAACAAATTAAACCAACTGTCATCTACACGTACCTTTATTTCTTCGTAAATTGAAGTTTTAAGCTCGCCTGTATCTGTATTATATACACTTATTACAGCTGTTGCCGGATACTCGCCTTTTTTCAATTTTACAAATAACTTGTCACCGTTTACATATTGATTTGGGCGAATCATAGCCGATGCGTAGATAAGTTTTTGCTCCTCACCGATATATATACATAACTGCATACTGTCCGTATTACCCGGATCGTTTTCCGCCATAATAGTTCCTACTGCATCAGGTTTTTTGAAAGATAAATTCTTATTTATTCTGTATGCAAATATTTCGGGATTTTGGTTTATCGGTTTGTTATCAGAACCCGGTAGTCTGCCATTCTTAACAGCCGCCTCATTACCACCCTTTATACCACCGTTTGACGGCTTTATTGGGTTAAATGTATCTTCGGTGTTATTATCATTGCTGTCCGGTTCTTTATTCGGGGTATCAGGTGTATCCGCCTTATTTGTATCATCTGGTTTTGACACATTAGAATCATTTCCCTGTGGTATATATTTATCTGTGAAACTATCCAAAGAATAAGCAACCCCAAAAGAAAATACGATCATAAGTATTGTAATAAAAGTTGCATTCCTAAATAAATTCTTCATTGTGTCCTCCGTATATTTATAAACAAAATATTATAAGTTTTCAAGCGCCATTATTTTTTCAACACGTTTTTCGTGTCTGCCACCTTCAAACTCAGCTGAAAGATAAGACTCAACTATTGACCAAGCAAGCTCAGGTCCTATTGTTCTTGCGCCAAATGTTATTACATTCGCATTGTTGTGCACACGCGCCATTTTTGCTGAAAAACAATCGGAACACATAGCGGCTCTTATGCCTTTTATCTTATTTGCCGAAATACCTATTCCTATTCCTGTCCCGCAAATAAGTATACCGCAATCTGCGTTACCGCTGTTTACTTCATCACAAACAAGTTTTGCCATATCCGGATAGTCAACTGCATCTGTTGTGTCTGTGCCTTTGTTTATTACTGTGTAACCACTGTTTTCAAGTCTCTTTAATATTTCAAATTTTAGTTCCGTACCGCCATGATCATTCCCTATCGCTATTGTTTTTACTGACATATACTTTCTCCTTTTTATTAAGAATAACCAATAATTTATATTTACATATTTTCGAGTTGTTTAACAAGAATATCTTTCATAACAGCAGGATTTCCCTGTCCTTTTGACGCTTTCATACATTGTCCTACCAAGAATCCCATAGCATTGCTCTTTCCGCCTTTAAAGTCTGCTACAACTTTTTGATTGTTTGCAAGTACTTCTGAAACGATTGCTTCCAGCGCTGATGTATCACTGATTTGCGCAAGTCCTTTTTCCTTAACAACATCTTGTGGCTCTCTGTCACTGAAAATAATTTCTTCCAATACTGTCTTTGCAGCTGTGTTTGAAATTGTCTTATTTTCTATAAGCTCTATCATATCGCTAAGTTTCTTTGCTGTAAGGCTCATATCAGCCACTGTCTTGTTTGTTTCATTGAGAATACGGGAAATATCTCCCAAAATCCAGTTACTTATATTCTTTGGTTGACATTTTTTGAATTTCGCTGTCTCTTCAAAGAAATCCGCCTTATCAATATTTTCAATATATAGGCTTGAATCATAGAAAGGCAGCGCGTATTCTGTCATAAATCTTGTCAACTTGTGGTTTGGAAGTTCAGGAACTTCGTCTTTTAGCTGCGCAAGTCTTTCTTCATCAACCACTATTGTAAGCATATCCGGTTCAGGAAAGTAACGATAATCCTGCGCATCTTCTTTTGTACGAAGTAATACGCTTTCGCCTTTTACTGCGTCCCAACGGCGTGTTTCCTGATTGATTGTACCCCCGTTTTCAAGTATATCTATTTGACGTTTTGACTCATATTCGATTGCCGCAACAACATTTGTAAAACCGTTTACGTTCTTCATTTCGCAACGTGTGCCAAATTTGTCGCTGCCTTCTTGATGAACAGATACATTGACATCACAACGAATAGAACCTTCCTGCATTTTACAGTCGGAAATATTTAAGTATTGAAGAATTGCGCGAATTCCTTCTAGGTATGCTTTTGCTTCATCAGCTGAACGCATATCCGGTTCAGACACTATCTCAATAAGCGGAACGCCTGCTCGGTTAAAGTCTACCAGACTCTTTCCGTCATAACCATCTGCGTGAATAAGCTTACCCGCATCTTCCTCTATGTGTATACGTGTTACGCCTATGCGTTTTGTATTACCTTGTTCGTCAATCATTGCATCAAGATAACCGTTTTCGCAAAGCGGTATATCTGACTGTGATATTTGATAGGCTTTTGGCAAGTCAGGATAGTAATAATTCTTTCTATCCATTTTTGTCACTCTGTTTATTTTACAGTTTAGCGCATAACCCATTTTAACTGCATAATCAACTACACTTTCGTTTAGTGTCGGCAATGTTCCGGGCATACCCAAACATATAGGACAACAGTTTGTATTGACTTCTGAGCCAAACTCATTTTTACAACCACAGTATATCTTTGTCTTTGTATTAAGCTCTGCGTGAACTTCAAGACCTATTACGGTTACATATTTCATTATTTTTACTTCCTCCCATTACAAATTGGCAACTGCGCTGACTGTTCCCATTATCTTTTCATAAGCAAAAGCTGTATTAAGTAATGTTTGTTCAGAGAACTTAGCGCCTATTAATTGCAAACCTACCGGCAAACCGTTTACGTTTCCGCACGGTATTGAAAGCGCAGGCAGTCCCGCAATATTTATTGTTACCGTACAAATATCCCCCGCATACATCTTCATAGGGTCAGATACTTTATCACCTATCTTGAACGCTGTTGTAGGTGTTGTAGGTGTTGCCAATACATCGCAAACTTTAAATGCCTCTGCATATTCGGCGCTGATTTTTTGTTGAAGAAGTTTTGCTTTGTTATAATGCGCATCATAGAAGCCTGAACTTAATACAAATGAACCTAGCATTATTCTACGTTTAACTTCGTCACCAAAGCCCTCGCTTCTTGTTTTTTCATACATATCGTTTAATCCGTCATAATTTTCTGCTCTGAAACCGTACTTAACGCCATCAAAACGCGCAAGGTTTGATGATGCCTCTGCCGATGAAAGAATATAGTAAGCTGAAAGCGCGTAATCTGTGCTTGGAAGTGATACGTTTACAAGAACAGCGCCTTTTTTCTCCAATTCTTTTATAGCTGTCATAACACTTTCTTTTATTTGAGCGTCAACACCCTCACCGAAAAATTCTTTCGGCAAACCTATTCTAAGTCCTTTTACGTCTGAATTAAGCAGAGTGGCAAAATCAGGATATTCTCTCTTTGATGTCGTGGCGTCAAGTTTATCCGCGCCGCAAATGGCTGTATATAAATTTGCAACATCTGTTACGCTGCGTCCCATAGGTCCAATTTGGTCAAGCGAAGATGCGAAAGCCACAAGTCCATATCTTGATACGCTTCCGTAAGTAGGTTTTAGACCTATAACGCCTGTAAAAGCCGCCGGTTGACGAATAGAACCACCTGTATCCGAACCAAGTGACAAAGTAGCTTGTCCTGCCGCTACCGACGACGCCGAACCACCCGAAGAACCACCGGGAACATAATCGATATTACGTGGGTTACGTGTAACTTTTACTGCTGAATTTTCACAGGAAGAACCCATAGCAAATTCGTCCATATTAACTTTACCAACTACTGTCATACCGCTTTTTAAAACTCTTTCATAAACAGTTGCGCTATATTGTGGCACAAAGTTCATAAGCATTTTTGACGAACAGGTTGTCTTTATTCCGTTTGTGCAAATATTATCTTTTACAGCTATCGGAATACCTGCAAGTTTTGATATTTCTTCACCATTCGCTATTTTTTCATCAACAAGTTTTGCATTTTCCATAGCAAGTTCCTCTGTAATTGTTACAAAAGAACCTACTTTCTCTTCTGTTGCGTTTATTCTGTCCATTGTGTCTTTGGCGATTTCTGTTGCGCTTACTTCTTTGTTAACAAGTTTTTCGTGCAATTCAGACGCTGTATATTCATATAAATTCATTATTTTTCCCTTTCCCAGTAAAAATATTTATTGTTTTTTGATATATTATGATTCCATTGTTTTCGGAACAGCTACGCAACCTGCCAAAACTTCCGGAGCGTTTGAAAGAAGTTTTTGTCTTTCCATAGATTCAATCACTTCATCTTTTCTCAGTTCCATTCTGTTATTTTCATCAACAAATGGCTTACCAGATATATCAGGTAGGTTTTCTATCATATCAATCATATTTTCTATTTGTTTTTCAAATTTTTCCTTTTCGCTGTCGCTTATGCTAAGTTTTGATAGTTTGGCTATCTTTTCAATATCAACTTTCATTTATTTTCTCCTTTGTCCATTATATAAAAATAATTATTTTAACATCTGTAAAAATTCTTCTTCCGTTATAACCTTTACACCTAACGCATTTGCCTTGTCAAGCTTACTGCCTGCTTCTTCACCGGCAAGCACATAAGTTGTCTTTTTGGAAACAGATGAAGATGTTTTTCCACCGTTTTTTTCAATAATATCCGACGCGTCTTTTCGTGAAAGTGTCGGCAACGTACCTGTAAGCACAAATGTCATACCCGCAAATAATTCGCTTGTATTTTCTTCGGCGCTGCTTGTATTGAGATTTTGCGCTATCAGTTTATCACAAATTTCATTATTACTTGCATCATTAAAGTACTCAACTGTGAACTCTGCCATTACTTCACCGAAACCGTCAATTTCCATTATCTGTTCTTTTGTCGCTGTACGGATACTATCAAGTGATTTAAACTTTTTACTCAAAAGCTTAGCGGCTTTTTCACCAACTTCCCTAATACCCAATCCATAAATCAAATTTGATAAATCTTTCTCTTTTGATTTGTTTATTGCATTAATTAGATTTTCGGCTTTTTTCTTTGCAAAACCCTCTAATTCAAGTAAATCTTCGAATGTCAGTGAATATATATCTGCAAAATTCTTGACTAATCCTTTTTCGGAAAGTTGTAAACAAACCGCCTCACCCATACCTTCTATATCCATAGCATTTCTACTGCAAAAATGAATAAGACTTCGGACACATTGAGCCGGACAGGCGGAATTTATACATCTGATTACAGATTGTTCTTCGTCCTTTACAAGTTTTGCCCCGCAAGACGGACAAACATCAGGGAGCTTGTAACACTCACCGTTTTGTATGTGTTGCGCCACTTTTACAACCTCAGGAATTATATCGCCTGCTTTTCGTACCACGATTATATCGCCAATAGAAATATTTTTTTCATCAATGAAATCTTGATTGTGAAGTACTGCCCTACTTACTGTTGTACCCGCAAGCTGAATTGGCTCGAAAACAGCCGTCGGTGTAATGGCTCCTGTTCTGCCGACTTGTACCGATATATCAAGCAGTTTTGTCTCTTTTTCCTCTGGCGGATATTTATATGCGACTGCCCATTTTGGATATTTTGCAGTTGAACCAAGTTTTTCTCTGTCACTCAGACTATCGACTTTTACAACTGCACCGTCTATGCCAAAATTATAGTCTCCTCTGTTGTCGCCTATTTTTTGTATCTCCCCGATAACATTTTCTATATTGTCTGTAACAAAATATGAAGGTGAAACCGTAAAACCTATTGATTTCAGATAATCAAGACTTTGCTTATGTCCTGTTATCTCTGCACCCTCTATCTGCTGAATATTAAACACAAAAATATCCAAATTTCTTTTTGCGGTTATCTTCGGATTTTTTTGTCTTAGTGAACCCGCCGCCGCATTACGTGGATTTTTTGCCGGTTGTTCCTCGTTCAGTTCCTGTTCTTCAACCAGCTTTTTAAAATTTACAGGTGACATATACACTTCGCCACGTACTTCAACAAACGGTAATTTTTCTTTTAATTTTAGCGGTACTGTCTTTATTGTCCTTATGTTTTCAGTCACATCTTCACCAACAAAACCATTACCACGTGTTGAACCCTGTACAAGCGCACCGTCTTTGTAAACAAGCGACACAGACAATCCGTCAATTTTTGGCTCTACAATGTAAAGCGGTTTCTCTACAACCTGTCTTACACGATTATCAAATTCACGCAACTCATCAAAAGAAAAAACATCTTGCAAAGACCCCATTTGCACAGTGTGTTCTACCTGCGCAAATGTATTTTGAGCAACGCCTCCAACCCGTACTGTCGGCGAAGTGTCACTGTAAAACATTGGATACTTTTCTTCCAAATCAATGAGTTTATGCAAAAGCGCATCATATTCATAGTCCTCTATTTCAGGAGCATCTTTATTGTAATATCTATCAGAGTGATATTCGATAACCTGACGAAGTTCTTCGATAACTTTGCCTATTTCTTCAACACTCAAATTATCTGTATTTTTAAATTGTATATCTTTCATTTACTTCATTCCTTTATCTATAAAATAGCAATTTTTTAAATTTGAAATACATACTATATTATTATACCAAAATAGCTTTAAATTTTCAATGATTATCAAAAAAATAATCAAATATTTTTTGTATTATTGCATTTTTATGATATATAATATAAAATATAACTATAACATTTATTTGTTATAAAATTTTAATAAAAGGAGTGTTTTTATTATGAATTTAAAAGGTACAAAAACAGAGGCAAATCTAATGGCAGCATTTGCCGGAGAAAGCCAAGCCCGCAACAAATACACATACTATGCGTCAAAGGCAAAAAAAGACGGTTATGAGCAAATAGCGCAACTATTTACAGAAACTGCAAATAACGAAAAAGAACACGCAAAAATATGGTTTAAATTGCTACACGACGGCGAAATACCATCTACAATAGAAAATCTGACAGATGCCGCAAACGGAGAAAACTATGAATGGACAGAAATGTATGCCGAATTTGCAAAAGTTGCAAGAGAAGAAGGTTTTAACCATATAGCATATCTTTTTGAAGGTGTTGCTAAAATAGAAAAAGCACATGAAGAAAGATACAGAAAACTTCTTGAAAATGTAGAAGGCGGACTTGTATTTTCCCGTGACGGTGATACTATTTGGGAATGCTCAAACTGCGGACATATTCATATCGGAAAAACAGCTCCGCAAATATGCCCTATTTGTACTCACCCACAGGCTTATTTTAAAATAAAAGAAACAAATTATTGATAACTAAAAATGGGGGCTAATCTTTTAGCCCCTCAGTCTGTCGAAAAAAACTATTGTCAGAAAAATATGCACAAAATGGGTAATTTCAAAGAAACTTTTTCCCTTGCAAAAAGTTTCCTCTTTTGGCATAAAAGCCAAAATTCACCTTCAAAAAAGCGCTTGAACGGCAAAAGCGTTCCGTTTTCTGCGGAAAACGTCTTAGGCTCTGCCTAAGAACCGCAATTTTTTGAAAAAAATTGAGTAAAACTTTTATAGACCTAGTCATTATGACGAATTGATATTCCTTTTTTGACACGCTGGGTGGCTAATCTTTTAGTCCCTTTTTCTTTAAAAAATTAAAGCAGAATAGGAAATAAAATATGAGTGAAAATATTAAAACATACTATACCGTTAAAGATATTATAGGTGACTATGCAATTCTGACAAATGAAAATGGTATTGAAAATCAGGTTGCCGTATTCTTTTTGCCTGACCAAACAGATATAGGCACAAAGCTTATATACGAAAATATGGAATATACTGTTATTTAACAATTTTTATTTGTAAAATTTTTCTAATACACTGTACTTTTAAATAAAATGTGATATAATATGCACAGGCACAAAATCTAAATAAAGGAGATACAATATGACTAAATTATATGTAAAAGATATTCATTGCAAAAAATGCGTTGCAAGAATTGAAAATGCCCTTAATGATGCAAATATAGACTTTACACTTAATTTTGAGGACAAGACAATAGAAGTTAGCGATGATATGGTAGAAAAAACCATCAGCGAACTCGATGACCTAGCTTTTACAGCTGAAATCAAAAAATAATATTACAAAAAACGGTAGCGAAGAATTATAATCTCCACTACCGTTTTTATTTTTTATTCTTTTTCAGGTGACAAAACAGGCTTAACTATCGGTTCAGCTTTTACCATTTCACCACTTGCATTCTTTATATAAACATCAGCGTTATTTGATACGAAAAACTCATCTAATCTATCAGGATACAGCGCCGCAATATGATAATAGAATACATCATCTATTATTTTTGAAGGGGCAAAACGCAAATCCTCTGCCAGTGTTTTCATATCCACATAACCCATATCAAACAAATAATCATTCGCATCATAAACATGTTTTATCTTCAATGTCTCACGATTTTCCGGAAGTATATTTTGATTATATTTATCAAGTTTAACAAGTTTTCCGTCCTTATCCATCGAATAGACTTTTGCCTTGCTGTCTACATAGTATGTATATGTCTTTTCAGGAGAAGTTTCATCGTCTGTAAAATATGTTACATAATATCTTTTACCATCAATCTCAATCGGCGCATCTGTTTCACGTACCGCTGATATTTCAGGTTTAAAATATGTCCAATAGCTGTTTGATTCAAGATAATTTATTGCATCTAACGGACTTTTTATAGGTTCACCCTGCAACATAAATGTTGCAACAGCAACCACAGCTATTATCAAGATTATAACAGCGGCAACTATCAGCACCTTATATACCGTATAATCTTTTTTGTCATCTAAGCCACTTATTTTCTTATTCTGCATTTCATATTTCTCCATTCAATAATATATCAGTGATTACTTAACAGTATTTCCTTTGCGCAATTCACATCATTCGCTATTTGTAGCCTTAACTCATCTATTGTATCAAATTTTTGTTCTTTACGCAATAGTTTCTTAAAACTAATTTTAACATTTTTCTGATACAAATCCTCGTTAAAGTCCAAAATAAAGGTTTCACATGTTAAATCATCTGTATCAAATGTAGGTTTTACACCAACATTTGTCACACCAAAAAAATGCCCTTGTTCGCATTCTACCTCTGTAAGATAAACTCCATATTGTAAAATTGTAAATTTTTCGGGAAATTTTTGATTAATTGTAGGAAAATTAATTGTTCTGCCCACTTTTCTCCCTGTAATTATCGGCATTGTTATAGAAAACGGCTCTCCTAACATTTTTTCAGCCAACTCTACATCTCCCTGTCGAATAGCTTCTCTTATCCTTGTAGAACTTACCGGTAAATTATCCAGAATTACGTCATCAACTGTAATTACTTCTATATCAAATTTTTTTGCGTATTCTCGCAAAAAATTCACATCAGCAATGCCTTTTTTACCAAAATGGTGGTTATTTCCGCAGATAAGCACTTTGGCATTTAATGACTTATACAAAACTTTTTCTATGTATTCTTCCGGTGATAAATCTTTAAAATCATTAAAATTCGGAGTTGCAATTTGCTCAATTCCTATACTTTGAAATATATCATATTTTTGTTGTTCGGTATGTATAAGTGTCAAATTTTGTTTTGATGTTGGAACTGTGTCCGTGATAGTAAAAGTAAAAACAGTGGGGACTAAATTCCTTTGTTTTGCAACTTCAACACATTTATTCAGTACTATACGGTGTCCTATATGTATCCCATCAAAAAAACCGAGTGCAACTGCCGCCGGATTGGTTCTCTCTATTTTAATATCTTGTGATATTTTCATTAAAAATCAGTCACCCTTTATTATTTATTGCTTTTCGGTGGTATTATTGTAAATAATCTGTCTGCAACCAACACATTCTTTTCTTTATCCATAAATGCTGTTGCCAAAAAATTATCATTGTGCCACACTGTAAACCTTTCGGTTTTCGGTACATTATTCAGCTGTCTATATGCCAAACGCACACCATTCAAAAATAAAGTGGCGTGTTTCTCTGACAAATATAGCTTTGGATAAGTTTCAAAAGCAGTATATATGGGCTGTACTGCCGATAAAATATTGTCATTGTCACGAAGTTTTTGCAATTCATCAAGCGTATAACAATGTTCAAGCGTATAACCCATAGTTTCGGTTCGTCGTAAACTTGTCATTGTGCCGCCACAACCCAACATTTCACCAATATCATTAATAAGTGTTCTTACATAAGTTCCTTTTGAACATTTAATATCGAGTATGCCTTCATTTTTTTCTTCATCAAAACTTATCAGTTCCAAATTAAGTATTGTTATCGGACGTTTTGCGCGCTTTACTTCTCTACCTTCTCTTGCTATATCATACAGACGCTGTCCGTCTACCCATATTGCCGAAAACATAGGTGGCATTTGCATAATATCCCCACGGAAATTTTGCAAAACATTTTCAACTTCCTCAGTTTTTACTTTCACAATTTTTTCCGATATAATTTTTCCTGTTATATCTTGCGTATCAGTAGCTATACCAAGTCTAAAACCCGCAGTGTATCTTTTTTCCTGTATCGGCATAATTTCCATAGCCTTTGTGGCTCTGCCGACAAACAGTGGCAAAACACCGGTTGCCATTGGATCAAGTGTTCCGCCATGTCCCATTTTGCGTATTCCGCAAATTCCCCTTGCCTTCGCAACAACATCAAAAGAAGTAAAGTCTGCCGGTTTATCTACAAGTATTATTCCGTCTAGCATTAAATTACATTTATCTCCTTTAATCTTTTTTCTATTGCATCAATAAGCATTTTCTCAGCTGTATCAAGATTTCCTGGAATTACGCAACCTGCGGCTGCATAATGACCGCCACCGCCAAATGTCTGACAGATAAGCGCTGCGTTTATTGTTTCGTCACAACGAACGGAAGCTTTACAAACACCATCTTCTTTTTCCTTGATGACAACTGATATTTCCACACCATCTATCTGACGTGGAATGTTTGTTACATTGCACATATCATCTTCCGTTGCGCCGTGTGTCTCCAAAAAATCAACGGGAATTTGTACAACGGCGCACTTATCATCAAAATAATACTTAATGCTATTTGCAATAATACTTTCAACTTCAACCTGCTTGCGTGACTTTGTATCAAATATTCTCTTATTGATTTTTGCCGTATCGGCGCCTGCTTCTACCAACTCACCAGCAACATAAAAAGTATGTTTTGTTACGTTTGAATATTTAAAACAACCTGTATCGGTAGAAATTCCCAAATATATACAGTTTGCGATTTCTTTGGTTATTTTTACGCCTAATGACAATATAATTTCATATATTATCTCAGCTGTTGCCGCTGCTGTTGGTTGTATATATTCCTCTTTTGCAAAACTTTTGTGCGTTCTGTGATGATCTATCGCCATATCAACCTTATTCGCATATTTATTAAAAATGTCGCTACCCAAAAGTTGAGAATCAGATATATCAACACTAACCACATATTCCGGCTCAAAATCTTCTTCCGAATACTCCGGCTCAAAATCTTCTTCCGAATAAACCCCTACGGCAAAAATCAAATCTTTCGGATATTCATCATTACATAAAACACGGCTTCTTTTACCCATACTTGACAGAGCATACATTAAAGCAAACGATGAACCTATGGTATCTCCGTCAGGATTCTTATGCGCAAGTATCGCTATATTGTTATTTTGTTTTAAATTTAAAATTACTTTTTGTAAATCTATTACCATTCTTCCTCCCGATACTTTATTTTAACAAATCGTTTAGTTTCTTTGATATTTCCGCGCTGTGCTCAATAGAATCGTCAGCCACAAAGCTAAGTTCAGGTGAACGGCGCATTTGCACACGCATTGATAACTCACGACGTATAAAACCTGCCGCGCTCTGCAAACCTTTAACGCTCTCTTTTGCTTTTTCTATTCCGTTCAATGAACTTACATATACTTTACAGTATGAATAATCATTCGATAAGTCTACTTTAACTACTGTCAACAGTTCATCTACCCGTGGATCTTTTACGCTTCTCAGTATATCTGTAATTTCTCTCTTAACATCTTCGTTGTATCTTTGAACTTTAAAATTTGCCATTGTATTTTTTGCCTCCCTTTACAAACAGCTTATTATGAGACTATAACCCACATCCGATAATGAACGGGTGTGGGTTATAATTTGCAAAAAGAAAATTAATCAAACTTCTTTTATTTCTTGCACTTCGTATGCTTCAAATATATCTCCTACTTTAATATCTGTAAATTTAGCAAGAGTTATACCACATTCATAACTTTCTGCAACTTCTTTAACATCTTCTTTAAATCTTTTTAGGCTTTGCATCTTGTCATCAGCTATAACTATACCGTCACGTACAACACGAATATTTGCATTACGCAAAATTTTACCGTCAAGCACATAACAACCTGCAACCAAACCAACATTTGTAATCTTGTATACTTCACGTACTTCTGCGCGTCCAAGATCAACATCTTTAAATTTAGGCGCAAGCATACCCTTCATAGCCGCTTCTATTTCTTCGATTGCATCATAAATAATTCTATATAGACGGACATCAACACCCAAGTGCTCCGCATTTTCTTTTGCTATTGGATCAGGACGAACGTTAAAGCCAACTATGATAGCTCCACTTGCCTCGGCAAGCATAACGTCAGACTCGCTGACCGCGCCAACCGCGCCATGAATAACTTTTACTCGTACTTCTTCGTTGGATAGTTTTTCAAGTGATTGTTTAACAGCTTCTACCGAACCCTGAACATCACCTTTAACAATAACAGGCAGTTCTTTCATTTCACCGATAGAAATTTGGTCGAACAGATTATCAAGAGTAACTTTTTGGAATGCTTTGAATTCTTCTTCTTTTTCTTCCATTCTTCTCTTTTCAACCAGCTCTCTTGCAAGTCTTTCGTCCTCAACGGCATTGAATATATCACCTGCGTTTGGAACGTCCGCAAGACCTGTAATTTCAACAGGGGTTGACGGGCCTGCTTCTTCAAGTTTTCTGCCTCTGTCATCAGTCATAACACGTACTTTACCGACTGATGTGCCTGCGATAATTATATCGCCTGTGTGTAGCGTACCGTTTTGAATAAGAATGGTAGCGATAGGGCCACGGCCTTTATCAAGTTTTGCCTCAATAACTGTACCCTTAGCCATACGTTGTGGGTTTGCTTTAAGCTCTTTCATATCTGCAACAAGTTGTACCATTTCAAGCAGATTATCAATACCCATACCTTTTTTCGCAGAAACAGGCACACAGATTGTGTCACCACCCCACTCCTCCGGAACAAGTTCATATTCTGTAAGTTGTTGTTTAACTTTATCTGGGTCAGCCACAGGTTTATCCATTTTATTGATAGCGACAATTATTGTAACGCCCGCCGCTTTCGCATGGTTTATAGCCTCTACTGTTTGTGGCATAATACCGTCATCGGCAGCAACAACAAGTATTGCTATATCTGTCACTTGCGCGCCTCTTGCACGCATTGATGTAAATGCGGCGTGTCCTGGTGTGTCCAAGAAAGTAATTGGCTTATCGTTAATCATTACTTGATATGCGCCTATATGCTGTGTAATACCGCCTGCCTCACCGTCGGCAACATTACCGTTACGGATAGCGTCAAGAAGTGAAGTTTTACCATGGTCAACGTGTCCCATTACGACAACGATAGGAGCGCGTGGGTCTGTATTATCTTCTTCTATTTCTTGTTCAAATAGACGTTCTTCTATTGTAACTTTTACTTCTTTTTCAACTTTCGCGCCTATTTCCATAGCAACAAGTGATGCAGTGTCAAAGTCGATTATGTCACTTACAGATGCCATAACACCAAGTGGCATAAGTCTCTTTACAATTTCGCTTGCCTGTACTTTCAAAAGCGCGGCAAGGTCTCCGACTGTAATTTCTTCCGGAAGTTTTACTTCAAGTCTTTGGCGACGTTGACGTTCCATTTCCAAACGACGTAGTTTGTCATCATCACGTTCTTTTCTGCTCTTAATAGGTTTGCCTCGTTTTGCTGAACGTTGATTTAACTTTTGCTTTCTAACCATATTGTCTTTTAGGGACGGAGCGGGAGCAATAGTCTCATAACGTTCATTGTACTTATCAAGGTTTACCTCTGATGAACGCATATCAACAATAACTTTTTCCGAAGTTACTTTTGGCGCAACAGGTTTATTTTCTGACTTTTCTTTTTTCTTTGGTTGTTGCATTTTTATTTCGATTTCACCTTCAAACTTTGGCGGTGTCAATGGTTTTTGTTGATTATTTGCATTTGCATTATTGTTATTTGGATTATTGCGGTTTGCATTATCACCGTTTCGGTAAAAATTATTGTTTGAGTTTTTGTTGAAACCATTACCGTTATTGTTACGGTTATTATAGTTATTTTTGTCGTTTCTGTCGTTATTGTTTTTGTTAAAACCATTTTGTCTGTTATCAAAAGATTTTCTGTCTTGTCTTGGCGCAAAATCTTTCTTTGTATTATTAAATGGTTTTTGATTTCCGGATTGTTCTGTCTTAAATTCTTTTTCCACTTGTGGTTTATTTTCTCTTACGTCTTTTTTTACCATATTATCTTTTACTTCAACCTTATCATTTTTTTCGGATTTTTGAGTTTTATCAGTTTTTTCTGCTTTTAGTGCTTTTGGTTTTGATTCTTTAACTTTTTGCTCTTTTGCCGATTTTTCTTCTGCCGGTTCGGGTTTCATAGCAAAATATGAATCAAGAGTTTTTTCTTCTGCATACTCTGTATGTTTTGCCATTAAGTATTCTATATGTTCTTTTTCCAAAACCGAAATGGTTTTTCTTGTATCTGACGGATATTTTTCGTTTAGCTCTGCAAGAATTTCTTTTGATGACACACCAAAATTTTTTGCTATTTCATTAACTTTTATTTTCTTTTCTATCATATAACTACCTGTCCTCCTGTATAAGTTTCATTATTGCGGTGGCAAATCCGCTGTCTGTTATTGCCAATACTCCTGTTGGTTTGCCACAAATTACAGCATAATCACGCATAAAAAGCGGTGTTTCTTTTATTGGCATCATAATATTACCACAATCTGTAATTACTCTAAGCATAGTCTTTTTTGTTCTTTCTGAAACATCGGCAGAAAAAATAACCAAATGTGCCTGTTGTGACAATACAGCTTCTTTTACTACATCAAAGCCATTTAACAGCTTTCCTGCTTTCTTGGCAAGAGAAATCATTGAAAACAGTTTATCATTCATCGCTTTTCAGTTCTTCCTCCAATCTTGAATATATATCATCGGATATTTTAACTTCTAGGCTACGTTCCAAACGTTTTGTTTTAACAGCTTTTTCAAGGCATTTTATATTCTTACAAATATAAGCTCCTCTACCTGCTTTTTTACCTGTTAAATCAATGGATATTTCACCTTCGTTTGAACGCACCACTCTTACAAGTTCCTTTTTCGGAAAATGCTCCGAGCAACCACAACACATTCGCATAGGTATTTTTTTTATCTGCATTAATCACGCCTCTTTCTGCAAAAATAAACTTGTGAAAAACTTACCAATAGTCATAGATACAATTATATTATTCTTCTGTTGTTTCTTGTGTATCCACAGCTTCATCAACATTTAAATTTGTACTATCAGTTACTTCTTCACCATAAAATCCGCTTTCCGGTCTTATATCAATTTTCCAACCTGTAAGTCTTGCCGCAAGTCTGGCATTTTGTCCTTTGTTGCCTATTGCAAGACTTAATTGATGATCAGGAACCGTTACACTGCAACTTTTAGCTTCTTCATCAACTATTTTTACTGATACGACAGTTGCCGGTGACAGCGCCGCTGATATAAATTCTTCCGGATTTGTGCTATAACGGACAACATCTATTTTTTCACCGCCAAGTTCTTCTACAACAGCGGCTACACGTCTGCCTTTTTGACCGATACATGCGCCTACCGCATCAATATCGGGATCTGCGCTTGTAACAGCTATTTTGCTGCGACTTCCTGCCTCACGTGATATATTTGTAATCTCTACACGTCCCTCATAAATTTCAGGCACTTCGTTTTCAAAAAGACGTTTAACAAGTCCCGGGTGGGTTCTCGAAATTACAACACGTGGACCTTTTTCATTTTGTTGAACTTCCACTACATACACTTTTATTATTTTACCTTCTTCAAAAGAATCACCGGGCATTTGCTCGTTTTTTGGAAGAACAACGCCCATTTTACCTATATCAAGTGTAATTCCTCCTCTGATTGGGTCTGTTTTAATTACAGTGGCAGCTATTACATCGTGTTCTTTTTCTTGATAATACTTATATATAATATCTTTTTCGGCATTTCTTATTCCTTGTGTAATAACTTCTTTTGCTGTTTTAGCCGCAATTCTACCGAATTTTTGCGGGTCCATAGGTATTTCGATAGTATCACCCAAAAGATGCTTCGGAGATATCTTAACCGCATCTGTATAAGATATTTCAGTCATCGGATTTTCTACTTCTTCAACAACAGTTTTACGCATTGCTATATAAAACTTTCTTTTTTCTGCATCTATTTCTATTATACTATCTTCACTACCCTGCGCATCTTTTTTGATAGCAAGCGTTATCGCTGTCTTAATCTTTTCTATCAAATAATCAGAAGATATTCCCTTTTCTTTTTCCATATATTTTAGTGCATCAAAAAACTCGTTGTTCATTGTCGTCAATTTCTCCTTATTCTATTTTTCAGTTATTCTATACATATTTATATGTATATTTTATCTTTTTATATAATTACTTGTTTTTATTTTTTTGTATTTCTTTTAATTATAAATTAATTTTAAAAATCAAAATGTTGATGTACAACCGCCGTATCTTTTTTATTGAATGTTATTTCTTCGTCATTTTCCGTTTGTATTGTAAATGTTTTGTCATCGGCTCGCACAAGTGTACCGCAAAAATCACGCACACCGTCAATCGCCCTTATCAAACGGACATCTATCTTTTCACCATTCAACACATCATAATGAAAATCTCGTGTAAGCAGACGCTCTACTCCGGGAGATGCAACATCAAGCGTATAACTTTGCTGTATAAAATCAGCATTATCCAGTAACACTTCAACTGCTCTGCTAAACTTTTCGCAATCATCTATGGATATACCGCCCTCTTTATCAATAAAATAAGTCAGTCTCCATATACTTCCCTCTTTTGCAAATGTTACGTCCCACAAAAGCAAATTCATTTCTTCAAGTAATTTATCGGCAAGGTCTATTGCCATATCCACAGTGGATTTTTTAACTGCCACAATAACACTCCTTTGGTCATCAAAAATTTAATAATTATCAAATCGTAATTATTAAAAATATTATTTTCCTTATACATAAATGAAAGAGTGGGAAAACCCACTCTTTCTCTCAAAATAATTATTCTGTATCTATAATAACACGTATTTAAATAAAAAGCAATAGTTTTAATTAAAAAACTGCGTTTAAAAAGCGATTTTATGCCACTTTTTTTCTAAAAAATACATATTTATCATAAATCAGTTGTTTTTCACTTTAACAGATATTGTTGCAAGTTCTCCATTTAGGTTCCATTCTTGATTAATCTCTGTTATTTCATCTGTGATATCAACACCAAGTGTATCGTTACAAATTTCTTCTTTGTTGCGTTCCATAATATCAGCTATCTTATCGTTACCGCTAACACCTATTACTATATTATCCATAACGTTAAAATCAGCATCTTTACGCATTGACTGAATTTTGCTTATAATCTCACGAACAAAGCCTTCTTCGATAAGTTCTTCTGTAAGAGTTGTATCAAGAACAACTGTTACACCATTTTCGCTTGCAGATACAAAGCCTTCTGCCTTTGTTGTTGAAATCAACACTTCTTCTGCTGAAAGTTTTACATCGCCTGTTGACAGTGTTATTGTCATAAAGCCTGTTTCATCAAGCTCTTTTTTCTTTGCATTACCGTCAATTTCGGAAAGTACCGTACGAACTTCTCCTATTTGCTTACCGAATTTCGCACCCAAAATTTTTAGCTGTGGCTTAAATGTATACTTAACGAATTTATCGGCATCATGAATAAATGCAATATCTTTTATGTTAAGTTCTTCCTTAACTATATCACAGAACAGTTCCGGAATTGCCTTTTCACCTGTAACATATATATGGGCAAGCGGTTGACGGTTTTTAAGGTTAGCTTCGTTACGCGCCGCGCGTCCAAGTGTTATTGCTTTTAGCGCTTCGTCCATATTTTCTTCTAACTCTTTATCAATCTTGCTTTCGTCAGCAACAGGATATTCACACAAATGAACGCTTATTGGCGCTGATTTGTCTGTACCGCAAACAAGATTTTGATATATTTCTTCTGTTATGAACGGAATTAACGGCGCAGCCACTTTACAAAGAGTAACAAGCGCTGTATATAGAGTCATATACGCGGCTATTTTATCTTCTGTCAATTCTTTTACCCAAAAACGTTCACGGCAACGGCGAACATACCAGTTACTCAGTTCATCAATAAAGTCGCTTATTACATGCGCAGACTCGGGAATACGATAGTTTTCAAGATTGTCATCTGTATCTTTAATTACTGTATTCAGTCTTGACAATAGCCATTTATCCATAACGGATAGTTTGCAGTTATCAATACTGTATTTAGTCGGATCAAAATTATCTATATTTGCATACAGAACATAGAAAGCATACGTATTCCATAGTGTTGAAAGAACTTTTCTTTGTCCTTCAACAACTGCTTTGCCATGAAAACGGTTAGGCAACCAAGGCGCAGAGTTTGTATAGAAGTACCAACGTATAGCGTCTGCGCCATAAGTTGTAAGCGCTTCCATAGGATCAACCGCATTACCTTTTGACTTGCTCATCTTTTGTCCGTTTTCGTCTTGAACGTGTCCCAATACTATAACGTTTTTGTACGGAGCTTTGTCAAATAACAATGTTGATATGGCAAGAAGCGAATAGAACCAACCACGTGTTTGGTCAACAGCTTCACTGATGAAATCAGCAGGGAACTGCGCTTCAAACTTATCTTTGTTTTCAAATGGATAGTGATGTTGTGCAAATGGCATAGAACCACTGTCAAACCAACAGTCTATAACTTCCGGTACGCGACGCATTGTGCCACCGCATTTTGGACACTTTATTGTTACATCGTCGATATATGGACGGTGCAATTCAATGTTCTCAGGGCAGTTGTCACTCATTTCTTTTAGTTCGGCAATACTTCCTATTACGTGTTGGTGTCCACATTCACACTGCCAAATATTGAGAGGCGTACCCCAGTAGCGATTACGTGAAATACCCCAATCCTGTACATTTTCAAGCCAGTCGCCAAAACGTCCCTTACCTACGCTTTCAGGCATCCAGTTTACTGTATTGTTGTTTTTAATCAGATTTTCACGTACTGCTGTCATCTTGATAAACCATGATTCTCTTGCGTAGTATATAAGCGGCGTATCACATCTCCAACAATGCGGATAACTATGCTCAAATACAGGCGCGTCAAAAAGCAAACCTCTCTTTTCCAAATCTACAAGAATAGGTTTATCGGCATCTTTACAGAAAACTCCTCCCCACAAAGTCTCTTGTGTAAGTTCACCTTTGCCGTCAACAAGTTGTACAAAGGGTAGCTTATAGTTTCTTCCAACACGGGCATCGTCTTCACCGAATGCGGGAGCAGTGTGTACTACGCCTGTACCGTCTGTAAGTGTTACATAGCTGTCACAAGTTACGTACCATGCTTTCTCTGTCGGATTTACAAAGTTCCATAGTGGCTCGTACTCTTTATATTCAAGGTCTTTTCCTTTGTATTTTTCCAAAACTTCCCAGTTGCCTTCGCCCAATACTGTGTCAAGCAAAGCCTCAGCCATATAATATGTGTATTCTCCGCTCTTCACTTTAACGTAAGTTTCATCAGGATTTACACACAGCGCAACGTTTGAAGGAAGTGTCCAAGGAGTTGTTGTCCATGCAAGAATATATGCGTCTTCACCTTTTACTTTAAAGCGTACGATAGCTGAACGTTCTTTTACATCTTTATATCCTTGCGCCACTTCGTGACTGCTTAGCGGAGTACCGCAACGTGGGCAGTATGGTACTATCTTAAATCCTTTATACAGATAGCCTTTGTCCCAAATTTCTTTTAACGCCCACCATTCCGACTCAATAAAATTATTGTCGTATGTTACATAAGGGTCTTCCATATCTACCCAATATCCTACGATATTTGAGAATTCTTCCCACATTCCCTTATATTTCCATACTGATTCTTTACATTTTGTTATAAACGGAGCAAGTCCGTATTCCTCAATTTGTTCTTTGCCATTTATATTAAGCAGTTTTTCAACTTCAAGCTCAACAGGTAGTCCGTGTGTGTCCCAGCCGGCTTTACGTGGAACATCATAACCTTTCATTATGCGATAGCGGGGAATCATATCCTTTATAACACGCGTAAGAACGTGACCTATATGTGGCTTGCCGTTAGCTGTTGGCGGACCGTCATAGAATGTATATTGCGGTTTACCTTTGCTTTGTTCAACTGTTTTCTCAAAAACCTTGTTATCATTCCAAAACTTAACAATTTCTTTTTCTCTGTCAACAAAATTTTGGTTTGTGGAAACTTCTTTGTACATTTACAATACTCCTTTATTTCAAATTAAAATTTTCAATATTAACAGGTAATAAAAAAAGCCCCGTCCGCAACAGGACGAAGGCTATAATCTTAGTCAACTTTCTATACCACCTATTACTTACATACCAATATATGCGTTTCCTGTAACGGGGAACACCGTCAATATTTACTCATCGGTCTAGATAATAAACCGTCTTTCTACATTGCGACTCAAAAGTGATTTTCATTTATAAATACTGACTGCAAACTTCCACCAAATATTCGCTCTCTGTAAGCGTTCATTATAAATTACTGTCTTTATCATAGTCTTTTTTTATATATGCTAATAAGATAACATATTAAATTAAATTTGTCAACCGATAGAAAAAATATTCTGTCATTTATTATTTATAAAACTTTTATATTTTATATTTATTTAATAATATGTAAAATTTTCTGTAAATCTGTTTATTATGCTTGCTTTTTATATCTTATTATGCTAATATTATTTAGTGCGATATGTTAATATTTATTTATAAAAAAAATACAATTAACTATGAATTAAAATCAACAAAATTTTACACTGTTTAGTTGTTAAAACATTTTTTAAATTTAAAAATTAGGGAGATGCCAAAAAGAATGAAACATCTTTTAATATCAATACTTGCAGGGTTGGCACTTTTTTCTTATATAGAAAAAACGACAGCACCACAAAGCACGGAAGAAGTAAGTCCTATACAACCAGCACAAAATGTGTGTATTAATCCGAGAGCTTTGCTTACCGCCAGTGAACCTACTACGAGGTCGATAGCAATGCCAATGTCAATTTCAAATGATGTAAAAGTCGGTCTGCTGTTCCATACAGGTGATGATTTAAGTTCGGCTCGTTTAAAACGCACTTTGGAGAAACGTTTAAATTTGGGTTCTAACTTTAACGCTATCTATTCTTCAAACAGTCACGAAACACAAAAAAATATGTTTGATAAAATGATAGCAGAAAACTATAATGTTATTATTTTGGGAATTAATCCGGAAAGCAATGTTCAATACTTTATTGAACAAGCAGCGCCAAAGAATATCGGTCTTATCTTTATAGGAAACGAACCTGACAAAAATCTTTTACAAAGTTATGATAAGGCGTACTACATCGGCTATAACAATACATCATTTAAAGATGCGATAGCAGAAGAAATACGTACTTTATTTACAGATAAACTCGAAGATTTGGATATTATTCAAGAAGATGAAACAATAAAATATGCAACTGTTTTGTCAAATGAAAAATCAGAAAGTTTTACTGACGAATTGGCAGACTCTCTTGATGAATTGGGTATAAAGATTGATAATCCGGTAAATACACAAGTTAAAAAATATGACTATGATTTATTTGAAGAAATAGATCAAACTATTATCAAAAAATGTGAAGTTTTGATATTTGATAATTCAGTTGAACTAAAACGAACACTTGACTACTTTAATAATCCTGAGGAATTTGAAAAATTGCCAAAACAAAAGATAATTATACTGCAATATGACGATAATACAGAAGAATTTATGAAAAACGAATCTGTATTAATGGCTCTTGGTTTCGACGATGCCCAGCTTGCCGAAACTACCGCAAAACTTGCTATGGCTTTGTCAATGAATGTTCAACCAACATCTGATATAATCGGCTTAGAACCTGTTGATGACAAACTGTTTTTTATTGATTACTCAGTAGCTAAAAATTAACATCAAAAACAAAATCCCGTTACACTATCAATTAAACACATAGTGAAATGGGATTTTTCTAATATATATATACTAAATTTTACTTAAAAATCAAATAGAAATTCTTTATCATTAATTATGTAAAAATTACAATAACATAGAATATTATAGGGGTATGCAATGAATAAATATGATGATTTAACCAAAAATCAAATAATAGATGAACTTTTGGACAACAATAAGAATAATGACTACACAATATGTGAATTTGACAAAAAAAACAATATTTTTATAGTTGAACAAAATGATAGATATGGTATTATAAACACTTACGGGAAAGTTATTCTACCTACTTTTTTTGCAAAAGAAAAACTTAAAAACCTTTTAAAATCTATAAAAGAACCTGTAAATCCATTAATATACGACGCTGAAAATCTTGTTTTGAATAAATTTAAAGATATAGACATATCGCCATTTGATAAAAAATTTGATACTTATATCGACTTTATCGGAGATGTTGCAATAGTTATCAAAAATAACAAATATGGTTTGATTAACAAAAACTTTGAGCTTATACTAGACACTGTATACGACAAAATCGTATCAGCCGACGATGATATTTTTTGCATATATCAAAATGAAAAATGGGGTTTTGCTGACAGTTTCGGGCAAATCTTAATTGAACCAAAATACTCATCTTACGGAGATTATTATCACAGTTATTTTAAAGATGTTGATTTTGATGGTGAAAAAATTTATTTATACATAAACCGAATGAACAAAAGAATAAAACTGATTCCTTTTGACAATGTTTATTATATGAACGAAAATGTCGCTCCTGTGCTACGCAATCATAAATGGGGCTATATAAAAAGCAACGGGGAACTTTTATGTAAACCGCAATATGATGAAGTAAATATTTTTTCCGGCGGTATGGGTATTGTCAAAAAAGACTCCCTCTATGGTTTTGTGGATTTATACGGTCACGAAAAAATACCTTGCCAATTTGAAGATGAAAGTATTTTTAAGTGTGGCTATGCAGCCGTAAAGCAAAATGGAAAATGGGGTTTTATTGATGCTTTCGGTAAAATAGTCGTCGAGTGTGTATATGATTATGTATCTGATTTTGTAAATGGCTTTGCAAGAGTAAGACAAGGCATATACAACAATGTTTTGAATATAAATATGGAAAAAATATTCGATGATATACCTGTCTTTATTCGGGAATACGTATCAGATAGCTTTGATGACTATATGATAATAAAAGACAAAACCAAAGACAAAAATCAATATTCTTACATATATTTGGGATATGATAAATCCCGTCCAAAAAAAATAAACAAATATTTTCAAAATGCTTTTAATTTTGAGCGTGGTTTTGCAAGAGTATGTTTAGATAATAAATATGGAATAATTAATCAAAACGGCTCGTTTTGTTTACCCCGTATTTTTTCAACTATCACAAGTTTTAATAATAAAGGTATTGCCGAATATACTATTCTTAATGAAGAAGACAATACTGTAAAAACCGGATTTATATTAATTCAAGAAGATAACAAAGCCCTTACTGTTATGCCTTCTTATGATACATTTGAATTTATGGGACAAAATATATACAAAGTATCGTTGACTCAAAACAGCGAGACAAAATACGGTTTGGTTGACACTTTAAACACAATAATTATACCTTTGCAATTTGCAAGTATTGACCTGTACTACGATAAAAAATACACTGTTTATGACAGTTCTCTAAATAAATATAAAGTAGTCGATATATCCGATACTAAAAAACCAAGCTATTCAAAACCTTACGATGAGATACATACTCTCAGCGGAAATATTGCGATAGTAAAAAATAACGGCAAATACGGCTATTGTGATAAAAATTTTGAAGAATTAACCGACTGTATTTTTGACGAAGCTTTTGATTTTTATAATAATTTTGCAATAATTAATAAAGACAATATGTTGGGCTATATAAATAGTAATGGTTTATATACTCTACTACCGTATGATGATATATCATACTTTGAAAACGGGTACGCCATTGTAGCCAAAAGCGGAAAAGAAACTGTTATCGATACAGACTTTAATGAGTTATTGGACAAATGCTATGATAAAATAATAAAGATAGATATTGATAAATTGTTGCTACTGGATATCGCTGAAAATAAGTCTTACATTATGACTTTTAAATGTAAAGATATATATTCAAACTATAAAATAAGTGACGGTATTTACTTTATGAATGATTGCGTTTATGCAAATGATACTATTTTATTTGAAATTGATACAAAAATGAAAATTCAAAATTATCAATTTGAAAAAAGCATAAAAGATACAACCACTGCAAAAAAATCAATGCTGACTGTTTTTTAACTTGTATAATCTTCTATTTTTTTAAGAAGTTCATCATAACTATAAACATACACACCATCTTTTAATTTCTGTCTGTCATATTCGGGTAGCATTTTTACAGAAATATCAAAAATCATTTCAGGTGTTTTTTCATCATTTTTTATAACCGTCAATTTATCATCAACAATCTTTATGCAGTAATAGTCCTTTATACTGTTACCTGTTTCGGTTTTTTCGGTTATAGGCATATTTATAGACATACTACTGCTGTTTTTCTCTGAAAAGTCATTACTTTCACCACCATATAATATATAAGATATAAATATTCCAAAAATCAAAAATGCGATTATAGAAAACATTATTTTTTTATACATAAATATAATTCTCCTGTAATAGAAATTATTTTTTTATTTTAATATTTAACTACATTATATTTTCATTTTTAGTATTGACATTTTAAAAAATACTATACAAATGCAAATAATAATGTTATAATGCTTATTATGGATTTATAATAATGTTTAAAAAGATTATTTTTTTCCTACTATTAATTTAAAGGGGTTATTTAAAAAACAAAAATAAATATCTACAATTTTTAGAAATGGAGTTTTTAAATGGAAGAAAAAAAGCAAAACCCATCAAACAAAGCTCGCCCAAAAAGTGAAGCCAAAAAAGTTTGGAGTGGAATATGGAAAACTTTTGCGTCTTTGATAATGATTTGTATTATTATTTGCTGTATTTTCGGTTGTTATCTTGCTATGATAATATTCGATAAATTTGATAAGTCCGAAACCATTAACCTAGACCTTGATATGCTAAAACTTAATTATACAACAATTTTGTATCAACAAAATCCAAAAACAGGCGCATACGAGGAAATGCAACGTCTAGAAGGTACGAAGGGAAGCAGAATTTGGACAGACTACGAGGATATGCCAAAGCACCTTTTTGATGCGCTGATTGCTGTTGAAGACAGAAATTTTCTTGAACATACCGGTGTCGACTGGCGACGCACAGTACTTGCAGGCGCTGACAATATTTTAGGAAAGTTTGGAATGTCAATACTGCCCGGCAATCCCGGAGCATCAACAATTACACAACAACTTGTACGTAATGTAACAAATGATACGAAAAAAAGTTGGGACCGTAAATTGCGTGAAATTTTCAGAGCTGTAAAAATGGAGCGTAAATATTCCAAAGATCAAATTATCGAGTCGTACTTAAATATGGTATCTTTTGGTAACAACACAAACGGTATACAGGCTGCCGCAAATCTTTACTTCAATAAAGATGTAAAAGATTTAACGGTTGCGCAGTGCGCCTCAATAGTCGGAATTACACAAAATCCTACTTACTACAATCCATATACCCAATATGAAAATAACCAAAAAAGAAAAGAAACCGTACTGTTTTTGATGCATGAGCAAGGAAAGCTCAATGACGAGGAATACGAGGCGGCTCTTAATGAAGAAATCGTATTCAATAAAGAAAATAATCAAAAGAGACAGAATAATGAACAAAGTTACTTTACTGACTATTTGATGACACAAGTTATTGAAGACCTTGCAAAAGAACTTAATATTACAGAAAAAGAAGCATCAGAAAAGCTTTATCAAGGTGGATACAGAATATACACAACCGTTGACCCTACTGTTCAGGAAAAACTGGAAAATATTTATGAAAATCCTGAAAAATATATGCCACCTGTGCAAAATGAAGAATATCCACAATCCGCATTTATCATTACTGATACCAATGGAGCGATAAAAGGTCTTGTCGGAGGTATCGGTAAAAAAGAAGGCGCAAGAGTTTGGAACCGCGCAACAGATACTCAACGTCAGCCGGGTTCTACAATAAAACCTATTGCATCTTATGCGCTAAGTATAGAAAACGATATTATTAACTGGTCATCACTTGTTCTCGATGGACCATATTGTAAATACATTAAAGGTCAACCTCTATGGAAACCTACTAACTTCTATAACCACACACTTGGATTTTTGGGATATATTCCTACGGTTGAAGCTATACAGCGTTCAACAAACGTAGTTCCTGTAAGACTTGTAGAACAATTATCATACAATACTGTATGGAATTTCTTGCATGGTTCTTTGAATATGAAATCCCTTGTTCCCTCAGATATTGCGCCCAGTCCTTTGGCGCTTGGTTCACTTACACACGGTGTTACACCGCTTGAAATGGCAGGAGCTTACCAAATTTTTGCAAACGGCGGAACATATACAGAACCATACACATACACAACTGTACTGGATTCAAAAGGCAATGTAATATTAAAGAAAGACATTGTTCCAACCCGTGTTATTACTTTTGAAACAGCAACTGTTATGAATAAATTACTGCAACAGGTTGTTTCTGCTTTTCCGGGTACAGGCCGCGCAGCGTCACTTGCGGAACTAAATATTCCCGTTGCAGGAAAAACAGGTACAACCGATAAAGACGTTGACCAATGGTTTATTGGTATAACACCATACTATGTAGGTGTGTGCTGGATGGGTTATGATAACCAATTTAAGACAACAGTTAACGAAAAAGGTGAAAAAGTTATCGTAAAAGATAAATATGGTCAAAATGTCGCAAACAGCATAAAATATCAAAATTATCCGCCTCCAATACTTTGGAAAACCGTAATGAAAGATGTTCACGAGGGGCTTGAACCAAAACAATTTATAGCAAGCAGTAATGTTGTTCCGGTAACATATTGTAAGGATACCGGATACGCCGCAACTGAATTTTGCGAGAGAACAGCTACCGGTTGGTATAAGACAACAAATATTCCTTCAAAATGCCCTCAACATGGCTCAACTTATGTTGTTGACTATCACTTTACAGGTCAAAAACCATGGCTTGACCCTGATGCTCCACTAAAAGAAGAATGGGCATTTCTATATATGAATGACCCGCTGTATTCAGAAGAAATTAGGCAACTGTACCCATATTTATACGAATAATCAGATGATGTAGTATTTTTGTAGATGGAGGGAATTTATGAAAAAAATAAGTGTTTTTTTATTATTTATTTGCGCAATCTTATTTTGTAATGTATCAACTGCATTCGCCTTTTACGGCTCTGCCTCTCCCGGTGAAGCAATAATAATAGATAACTTTGTTGATGAAGATGGCTACAATTTCAGTGATACTTGTGACAATACGGATTTTAGACTGTCATATACATTTAAGTCAGGCGGAAAATATGTAGACTCTGTTTATATCGATAACGGAAGTGTCTATCTGCGTGTAAAACCCGATGTAGATGCTTCAAACAGTGTAAAATATATAGCGGGAAAAATAACATTGACAGATACAAGACGTCCGATAACCAAATATTACTGTGAAATTAAACATTTGGAAATAGTTGACTACGAACCCATATCCATATATAAAGACTACAACAGTGAACAATATTTATTACCTAATGAATATTACTGCAAAAAAGTAGACTTCAATTTTAATGGGTACTCTACCGGAAAACTACACGCTGTATTTGACTATGATACTTCCAGTAACGGTACTGCTGAATACAATATACAAATAAGAGCGCCACATGACCCTATGTTTTTGGGACATACAAACGAAATTAATAAAGCTATTATGAATAAATATGGCAGAGAAAACAAAGCGCAACTACGTTTTTGGAGTTGGCCAGCCGAACCTAAATTTTATAGCGAGGGTGAATTATCATTATTCGTTAAAAACGATGAATTTGTGTATGAAATTATGCCCGATAACTCATTGCGGGTAATAAAAGGAAATTATGACGAATTTACTGATACTTTTACTTTTAAAACAAAAAAACTCGGAAGCTATGTGATTAGTGACAAAAAGTTGCCTGCCACCACTCTCAGCGCCGGCGGGAATAATGTTACTCCTAAACCACCGGTAGCCCCTTCTTCTGTTCCCACCCCACCGCCTTCAACAAGCAGTGAATCTTCAAAACCGGAAGAAACTTCTTCAATATCTGAGGAAAGTTCTTCCGAGGAGTCATCTTCCGAAGAAAGTTCAACTCTTGAACAACCATCTTCAAGTACACCGCCATCTCAGTCAACCATACCGACAGATACAAACAAGACAGATACAGGGGTTGGCAAAGGAATCGGTATTGGTATTTTAATATCACTTATTGTTGTAGCGATTGTCGGCCTAGTATACTTTATAATATTTAAAAACAGTAGACGTAACTATGATTCATGGGAAGAATAATATAAAATTATAAGTCAATATATAAAACAGTCCGTATACAGTAAATAATTAAGCTGTATACGGACTGTTTATTTAATCAAAAATTCTATCTAACTTTATTGTCTTTGCCCTACCCAATATCGAACGTTCATTATAATCAAATAACAGCGCAATATTTAATTTATTGTGATTATTATTCAAAACATCATATTCAAAAAGTTCAATATAGATAGAATTAAATATTTCATCTACATTTTTTCCAATATACTGTGGCAGATATGCAGATATATTTTCTTTTGTCAAAAACTCCGTTGTTTGATATTTTGTCAAATACTTTTTGGCTTTTGCCCAATTTGGAATTTTTCGTGGTCGCTCATGACGAACTATATCGTATCTACATAAATTTGCGAACAAATCATAATCAATATCAAGTTTTGCTTTGCAAAAATCATAAAGGAAAGTGTATTGATTATCTTTACTAAGCGGTGCGATATGATGTCCGCACTCTACATAATACGCCCCCAATTCCATAAAGAAATCAAACGGCGTATCAAAAAACTCTATTAAATACCGCACCATATTTTCAAATCTACCTGAATTATAATACAGCTCCACCACTTCTTCAACTTTTTTCAGTTTTATAACATCTTTATAGGGTAAAACATCTGTTTCAAGTATTTCGTACGGCGCATAGTGTCGAAATTTCATCTTGTAATTATTATACACCTCATACATATATGAACCTTTAAGGAGTTTTAGCATACCTAGTTGGAGTTGCTGAGGCTTGTGCGCAAATACTTCGTTGAATGAATTTCTGAACGATGATATATCTTCATAAGGCAAGCCTGCTATTAAATCAAGATGTAAATGTATATTTTCAAAACCATTTATAGTATCAACCTTATCAAAAATCTTATCGAGTTTCGCATATCTCCGTATTGCAGAAAGAGTCTCTTTGTTAGTTGACTGAATACCCACTTCCAACTGAACCAACCCCTGTGGCATACTCTTTAATATTGCCAGCATTTCATCATCAATTATATCTGCCGATACTTCAAAATGAAAATTTGTAACCCCATTATATGTATCTATTAAAAATTGCCATATTTCCTTACAAACTTTTTTATTACAGTTAAATGTTCTGTCTGTAAATTTAACTTGTCGCACTTTTTCATCAATAAATATTTGCAATTCGCTTTTAATTTTTTCAACAGACTTAAAGCGAATACCATACTCTGAACCGGAAAGACAGTAGGCGCATTTATACGGACAACCACGGGACGCCTCATAATAAAGCGTACGGTTATTAAGCTTCAGTAATTCATCTTGGTACGGAAAAGGCAACATATCTATATCAAATGCTTTATCAGACCTTACTATTGTGCTTGTTATTTCTTCATTATTCCCGAGTTTTGTCAATAAATCAAACAGCGCTATCTCGCCTTCGCCACTGACAATGTAATCACAGGAATATTGTTCTGTACTGTTTGAAAAAGATACTTCCGGACCTCCCAAAACAACAGTTGTCTGTGGTGATATTTGCTTTATGCACTTGCAAATGTCGGTCACAATATTTATATTCCATATATAACAGGAAAAACATATTACATCAACATTTTTTTCGATTAACTCCTGTAAAATTATATCCTTTTGATTATTTATTGTATATTCGCAAAATTCCGCATCAATATTCTCATATTGCTTACTCAAAAAATAAAAATATCTGACAGCAATATTTGTATGTGGAAATTTGGCATTTATCGCAGTAAATAAAACTTTCACTGAAAATATCCCCTATTTTAATTATTCAATTTCTAGCCCTGTCAAAAAACTCTTATTACCTATGATATGTCTTATTTGTTCTTCATTTATTTTATTACTGTAAAAATCGGTAATGGCTTTTAATAAAGCTGTTCCTTCCTCAACAGAAATATGCGTCAAATCCAGCGGTGACTTATGTTCCAATTTATTTGTAAATGGATTTACCCACTCGCTTATATATCCGTTTTTCGGCTGCGGGCAGGGTGTGACGTGACACATAAGCACGCCTGATTTATGAAGAATATGTTTTTCGACAAATTTCATAAGAGAAATTAACAATTTGTTGCTTGTGCCAAACCAATATGTATGGTAATATCTTGATGATTTATAGGCGCTTACAATTTCTTTTGCCGGTACTTCATAATCATATATATTTTTTAATGAATTTTGCAGTAATTGCGCTATTTGCATATATTCGTCATTACTCAGTTTCGGAGCGACTTCTTTCCCTTTTACTGTCATTGTGGCTTTCTCTAACTGATGTATATAGGAATCCAAAGAAACTTCGCAAAACCCATGTCCATAAGGGATATTAAATCTACCGTTTTCCAAACTCTGCGAAACAATATAAGGGTGCATTACGCAATCTGCCACATAGTGCATAGCAAAACCGCTTGCAAAATCCTTTTGAATATCATTTTTTGCATTGACAATCAAATCTTGCAAAAACAGACCGCATTTTTCCTCGTGCAAAATTGATGCCATTTCATTAAGATTATACTCCTTGTTTTTCTTAAAAAACTTATAACAATACATAGGGTCCGGTCCTTGCGAACCCCATAAATAAACGTTTATATTATTTATTTTCCTATATATTTTATCATTAGCCTTTGTAGCTACCGATACGTGTATATATGCCTCAGGCATTAACAAAAACCCCCTAAAAAATATTACTGTATAATATTAATATTCACATACATTATATGCTACACTATTTATGTAAAAAACGCAAGTATTTAATGGAATTTTATCGAAATAACAAAATGCAACACCGTACAGTTAGCAGTTACCCATTAAAACAGTACAAAAAATAACCGATAGCTCAGTAGATTAATACTTTTGCTGTCGGTTATTGTCTTATAACCTTATATTAATTTTATTTGCTGCCGAAAATATATTTTGCAAATTCGGAATCAGGTGTAATGATAATTTTTGCGCCGCTTTGTGGCAAAGTAGCCTTGTATGTTTCAAGTGTTTTATAGAAAGCATAAAACTCAGGGTCGGCATTGTACGCCTCATTGAATATTGCGGCCGCATCTGCATCGCCCTTACCTTTTATTCTTTGCGCCTCGGCATTTGCCTTCGCTTTTATCTCGGCTGCCTCACGTTCTGCGTCTGCCTTAATCTTCTCTGCTTCTTCACGACCTTCTGAACGATATTGTCTAGCCATTTGCTGACGCTCTGTTCTCATACGGTTAAATATATTCTCGTTATTCTCGCTTGGCAAATCTGTACGTTTTATGCGAATATCCGCAATACATATACCATAAGGAGAAAGTACGGCGTTTAGCTCATTTGCATTTTCCAAAAGCATATTTTCAACATAGTCTTTGTCTGCAATTAGTTTATGCGCGACTGTACGACCTATTTTTTCATTCATTTTTGAATACATTAAGTCTTCGATACGTTGGTTGGCTGAATTTATGGAATTCATTGTAATTTTAAATCTTATAGGGTCAACTATCCACCACTGAGCGTTATTATCAAGTATCAGTTTCTTTTTATCGGAAGTTATAACTTCACGTGGCATTGTATCGTATGTTATGAGCTGATTGCTGAATTTTTCAACTCTGTCGATAAACGGTATTTTAACCTTTAAACCTGCGCCACTGGACAACGCAATATTTTTGTACTTTTCATCATTTTTAAGATTATTGTATTCTTCTTCTGTAAGATTATTGACATTTACAGCCACAATCTCATTGAAACGGTAGCGAATGGCGTGTTCTGTTTCATCAACAGTATAGAAGAACTGATTTAGCAAAATAAATGCAAAAACAAGAATTATTATGGTAACTATTGTTTTGACAATACCTTTCGCGCCTTTTACAACCGCATCTTTCGCTTTGTTTATATCATCATTAAAATTATTTTGATTGAAATTGTTTGAATTCATATTAAAGTTCATTTATACTCGCCTCCGTTCCTTATTGCATTTGTAGCAGCTTCATATTGCCGTTGTCTTCCATAATATATATTTCGACACCTTTCAGTACTTCCTGCATTGTTTCAAGATACATTCTTGTTCTTGTTACATCTGTACCGTTTTTGTATTGTTCATATAGTTGCTGATATGCTGTTACTTGCGCTTTTGCGTCCTCTACACGTTTTGTTGCATAAGCCTTCGCTTCATTTATCAGAGAAGCCTCTTCGCCACGTGCAAGTGGTATAATCTCATTTTTGTGCGCATTCGCCTCGTTAATATATGCGTTTTTATCTTCTCTTGCGCCTGCAACATCTCTGAAATCTTTGTCAACTTCCTGTGGTGGATTGACGTCTTGCAACTGTACGCCTACAATTTTTACACCACTGTCGTATTTATCGCATATAGACTGCAAGTCCTGCATAATTTCACTCTGTATACCGGATTTATTCTCTGTCAACGCCTCATCAAGTGTGTGGCTTGCTATTACACGGCGAATAGCTGACTCGGCAACTGTTCTCAGTGTGCCTTGTATGTCGTTTACTTTAAACACATAGTTAGCGGGGTCTTTTATTTGATATTGCACTATTGTTTCAACAATAGCTATATTCTCATCACCTGTCAGCATTTTTGATGTGGTAAAATCATCTTCGTACTGCATATCAGTACTTGTACTTGTATTATTTACAGTAGAAAAACCAAATTCCATTCTGTAAATTCTGTTTACGTCAACAACAGTTCGCGTATCGATAAACGGTAATTTAAAATTGATACCCGGTTGTGTCTCTGTACCTATGTACTTACCAAATCTTTGGATAACCACTTCTTGTCCCGTATTGATAGTATAAAAAGACTGACTTAATAAAACTACCAAAAACAAGACAATAACTATTCCTATAATGCCTTTTTTTGCTTTCATAAAAAACTTCCTCCAAATTGAATATTTTAAATACACAAAGTACTTTGTATATCTTTTGCAAATATTTTTAAAATTTATTTTTGCAATAAATATATAATGCAATAATAATATGTTATACGTATTATAAAATTATGAATAACTTAATAAATCGTAAAAACACTACTTTTTTATATTCATAAATTATTCATAAATATTAACTGTCTGTAAATTGGATATAATAATTTTTTAAAATAGCGCAGTGGTAAAAACTCAAATCTCATAAATTTCTCATTTATCAGCTCTGATTTTATAAAGTAACTCCACTGCCATTGTAATAATTCACATATTTATCTAAATCCTTCTCTTTGCATTATTTAATTAATAATTTCAACTACACTGCCTTTGCTACTGTCTTTTTTGATAACTATTTGTTTTGGTATCTTTTCTTTCAGTTCCGAAACGTGTGAAATTATACCTATCAATTTGTTGTTTTGAGATAAGGACAGCAACGCATTAATCGCTTGCCTCAATGATTCGTCATCAAGCGAGCCAAAACCCTCATCGACAAACATTGTATCCGGTCTTATTCCTCCCGATGATGACTGTATTTCGTCAGACAATCCAAGAGCAAGTGACAAAGAAGCCTTAAAACACTCTCCTCCCGATAAAGTTCTTACGCTTCTTATATTACCATTATAATGGTCAATGACATCTAATTCAAGTCCAAATTGTCCTCGGTTATTGTCCGCTGTCTCTTTTCGCATAAGTTCATACTGCCCGTTTGACATTTCCATAAAACGTGTATTTGCGCGCGCAATAATTCTATCGAAATAGGTCATTTGTATAAATGTCTCAATGGTTATTTTTTCTTTGCCTTGCATTGTTCCGTTGGCAGTATCGGATAGATTTTTTATCTTAATATATTGATTTTCAATATCAAGTAAATTTTTACTTTGCGCTTGAATATTGTGTAGTGAGTTGCTGTTTCGGTCAATATAAGAATGTAAAACTGTCATTTCTTTTAATAAGCTTTGTTTTAGGATACTATATTGTCTTTGTTTTTCCGAAAGACTTTGAGTATCTGTCTTTTCGCTGTTATCAAGCTTATTTTTATATACTTCTATTTGTCCCAAAAGCGTATCGATATCGGTTTTACATTTATCAAAATTTTCTTTTGTTATATCATATTTTTTTTGTAGGTCTTTTGATAATTTTTCTTTTTCTTCCATAGTATTTTTGGCAACCGATAAATTTTCAAAAGGTAATGTTTTCGCTGTTTCTTTCGCCGATTTTTTGTTGTTGTCAATATTTGCGGTTAGCTGTATAATTCTGTCATTTTTTAAGCTTATCTCTCTTTTTAAACTTTCTATATCTTCGCTGATTTTCGGCAATATTTTTTCCAGCTTTTCAAGCTCTTTACAGTTTGTTTCCGCTTTTTCAAGATTTTCTTTGTTTTCTTTCTTTCTTATATTAAGGTCTCTTATATAATTATTTATTTTTTCTTTTGTAACACTAAAACTGTCATCATCTTGAACTTCATCAAAATATACTTTGCTTTCTTCTGTAATCTTCGCTTTTAATGATGATATTTGTTCCTTCATATTCGATAAACGTTCGCTTGACTGCGTCATATTTGCAAGCGCCTTGTCACTTTCAAGCTTTGCCCTATTCACCTCAGCTTTGTCAGGCATATCCTGCGTCAGCTTTGCGGGGTTTATATGCGTTAATGAACCGCAAACGGGACAAGGCTTATTTTCTTTCAATGTTTGGGCAAGTATTCCTGCCTGTCCGTCAAGATACATTGTATTTTTATTTTCGTAAACAGCGGATTTCTCTTTTGATATTTTCTTTAATTCTTTGTATTTTTCTTGCTCTTTTGCAAAATCTTCACACAGTTTTATATAACTTTTTATTATATCGACAAGTATATATATTTCTTTATGAGCTTGCTCTAATTTTTCCCTTCTACCCATTAATCTTTCCAAAACAATTTTGCTGTCTTTTTTTGTTTCAAACTCGCTTTGTTTGTCTTTTAAATTATTCTCATATATACTTAAATTTGTTTTTTCTTCCTCAATATTTTCCAATAAAACTTTATATATATCAGTGTCATTTTGAATTGAACTTTTGTATTTTTCGAGTTCATCATATTTTGGCAATATGTTTTTTATTGTCACTGTTTCTTCTTGCAAAGCCTTTATTATAGCCAAGTTCTCTTTTTCTTCTTCAAAGCTTTTCTTTAAAGCTTCATATTCAAGGGATTTCCTTAAATATTCTTCATTTGCCTTTTTAAACAAATTTTCATTGTTTTGTGTTTCTTCCGCTTTCGTAAGTGTCTGTGTAATTTCTGTCAGATTATTTTCAGTTATTTTAAGCTTTTCTTCTATTCCCCTGTTTTTTGCCTTTTCTTTTTCGATTAATTCATTAAGCAATACAATAATTTCATCAGTGGTCAACAGTCCGCTCTTTGCTTTCGCTACTTCATCAAAAAGCACATCGTCACTTTCACAAACAATATCATTAATATACTGCGTAACACTGTTTTTATACTCATCGCATTTTTTAGATAAATCAGAGGACTTCGCCTTTAATTCGTTTTGCAATTTTTTATAATAATCTGTTTTAAACAGCTCTCTGAATATATTTTGTCTTTCTTCTGTTTTTGCCAGCAATAGCTTCAAAAACTCGCCTTGCGCTATCATACATATTTGTGAAAACTGGTTTTTGTCTATTCCCAATATTTTCTTGATTGCGCTGTTCACTTCACCGATTTTGGTAACAATATCACCATTCGGACAGATAAGCTCTGCTTCCGCGCTTTCTTTTACAAGTCCCGAACCACGTTTTGCCTGTCGCATATATTCAGGATTGCGTCGCACCTTATAGTCCTTATTACCATACCTAAAAACCAATTCCACAAATGTGGGCGTATCGTCCTTTGCATATTTGCAACGAAACATATTTGTATCACGGTAATCACCGCTGGATTGCCCATACAAAGCGTAAGTTATCGCATCAAAGACAGTTGTTTTTCCTGCTCCTGTATCACCGGTGATAAGATACAGTCCATTTTCTCCCAAACTTTCAAGATTAATTTCGGTTTTATCTGCATACGGGCCAAAAGCGCTTATCGTAAGTTTTAACGGTCTCATTCTTGCCCCTCCCACACATTGTCTATTATCTCTCTTACAAAATTTATCTGTTCTGTATCCATTTCTTGATTGTTTTGTTGTTTATAAAAATCCATAAATAAATCAATCGGCAATTTTTCTTCTATTTCGGTTGTTGCCACAATATTGTTTTTCTGCTTTGTCCTTGCGTTATCGTAGCTTAACTTCATTATATTAGGGTATATTATCCGTAGTTTTGAAACAGCGTCAGGTATATCGTCCTCGTCTGTTAGGGTAATGTGCAAATAATCAAGCGTATCTGTACCTTTATAATTATTTCTGTCGGTAAGCTCCATATACTTACCCTTTATCTCACGCATATCGTGTTGCGGTACAAGTGGTATGGTTCTTATCTCTAAATCTTCACCTTTGTTTTTAAGCTCGACCACAGTCACAGATTTTTTGTGCATACATTCGGAAAAAGAATATTTTAGTGGCGTACCGCAATATCTTATTGTATCTTTCTTCACTTTTTGCGGACTGTGTAAATGTCCGAGCGCCACATAATCAAAGTCATCAAAAACAGCTGTATCTATATTATCCGAACCGCCTACGCTGATTTCTTCCGATTCGCAACGTTCTGCGCCTGTAACAAACTGATGTGTTATCAGTATATTGCGTTTATTTTTGTCCACATTCATTATATCGACAGCTTTTTTTATAGCGTCATTATATGTTTTAAATTCTTCATTGGGAAAAAGCACACGTATATTTAGCGGTTTAATAAACGGCAGCATATATACGCAAACTTCACCATACTCATCATTTAACACAATGGGTTTTACATCACCCCTATATACAGGGGATATATAGATACTGCTCGTTTCCATTAGCTTTCTTGCAAAAGCAATACGCTGAGCCGAATCATGATTTCCGCTTATTATAAATACAGGTATTTTCTTAAAAGACAATTTTACCAAAAAATCATCAAAAAGCTGTACCGCCTCGGTCGGCGGAACAGCTTTATCGTATACATCACCCGCTATTAATACAGCATTCGGCTTTTCCTTATCTGCTATCTCCAAAATTTCATTTAAAATATAACGTTGTTCGTCTATCATAGAAAACCCATTTACAACCTTACCTATATGTAAGTCCGAAAGATGTATAAATTTCATAATGCCACCCTTAATTTTCTATTACTTCAAAATTTAATGATGCGGTTTCTTTTGTTGTTATTTCATTTACTGCAAGTACTTTTATAACAAGTGGCTTTGTGCCGAAGTTAATTGTAATTATATCATTGACTTTTACATCATAAGACGCGCGCGCAACTTTTCCGTTTACTTCTATTCTTCCTCCGTCACAAGCCTCGTTTGCAACAGTTCTTCTCTTTATTACCCTTGATACTTTTAAATATTTATCCAGTCTCATTACTTTTCTCTCCTTTTTTTAATCCTATGAAAATTATTATATCTGAAATTTAAGCTAAACGCAATATATTACATCTGCAAAGTTATAATATTTATGGGATTTTGCGCCACCATAGACAGATATTTTCCCAGTGGCTTTGAACGTGAAATATTTACCTGCGCAATTTCTTTTGTCGCAAAATCATATTTATTTATAACTTCCGCTACTTGTATAAATGTCTCGACTGTTATTGTATTTATTACTATTCTTGTATGCGGATTTTTGCTGAGTATAACATCAATTATTTCAGCAAGATTGCCCGATGAACCACCTATAAATGCGTGTGTAGGCATTGGCAAATCCTTTAAATTTTCGGGTGCCAAGCCCTCCTTCACTTCAAGATTATCCACTTTAAAATTGATTTTGTTTTTTCGCATAGTTTCCACTGCGCCTGCGTTTTTTTCTACTGCATATACCTTCCCTTTTGGTACATTTAATGCAATTTCAACAGAAACAGAGCCTGTGCCTGCGCCAATATCATATACAACCGAATTTTTTGTAAGGTTAAGCTTTGCCAGTGATATGGCGCGCACCTCGCTCTTTGTCATAGGTACTTTTTCTGTTCGTATAAAATTATCATCATCAATACCAAAATAAAGATTGTTATGAAAACTGCTGTTTTCAACTATCATAACGGAAAGCGGACTGTAAGCGCCGTTTAATTGATTTTCCGCTGTTCCAACAGTTATTTTTTCGTTTTTGCTCCCCAAATCTTCGCCTATATATACTTTTAAATTGCTTAACCCATACTCACAAAGATTTTTGCATACGGAATTTACTGTATTTTCTCCGCCGAGAAGTAAAAATGTTCTGTAATTCTTATCTATCTCGTTTATATAATGACTATCCAGTCCGTGTAAGCTTACAGTGTTGAGGTCTTGCCAAGGAATACCAAGTTTTGCCGAAAAATATACCAGCGAAGATACGCCGCAAATATGTTTTACAGTATAGGGCGTAAGCTTTTCCGTAAGTTTTTTTGCTCCGCTGTAAAAACCAATATCACCCGAGAGCAAAACAGCATAATTTTTATACTGACTGTTATTTTCAACTATATTTATTATATCTTTACTTGTGAACCCAATAAATTGTGGCTTATTCTTGTTATTATACTCCTCCAAAAGTCTCTTTGAGCCAATAACAGCATCACAATTTTTCAGTATATCGTCCGCTTCGTATGTTCTGTGCAAGATATTTCCCGTACCCATAGCGACAAGGTTTATAACTATGTTTTTCGCATTAATATCTTTATCTTTTAAATTTTCATCAAAGATTTTTATTGCCTCATTATATGTCACACCGCTATTTTGCATAGGTCTGCCGATAACTATGCACTGTATACCGCATTTTTTGCAAGCCGACAGTTTTTCATCAAAACCACCGACGTTGCCGGAATTTTTTGTCACTAAAAACTTAATATTATATGCCTTTATCTGAGAGATGTTTACATCTTCGCTGAACGGGCCTTGCATAGCAAGTATATTACCTGTCTTATATTCATACTTATTGCATATTTCAATAGAAGATATAACCGGAAGTACGCGTGGGTATATTCTTTCTTTGTAATCTGTAATTTGTATATATTTATATAGTTCCTTTGAACCTGTTGTTACAAGAATATTGCCCACCCTGTCTTTTAAATATTCCACTGCGTCGTCTATTGTATCAAAGACAAGTTCATCATTTGTTACATTGCAATCGCTTCTGTTTATTCTCAGGTATTCTGTATTTTGTTCTTTGCACGCAAGCAAAATATTATCAGAAACTATTTCGGCATAAGGGTGCGTGGCGTCTACCACTATATTGAATTTCTCATTGCAAAAAAAATCCGACATTTCTTCTTTGTTCATTCTGCCTGTTTTTATATGCGCAAAACTGTCCTTTAATAATACTTCTCCGTATTCCGTTGCAACACATACCGTTACATCACATTCTTTATTTGATAAAAACTCCGCCAAACTTCTGCCCTCGGTAGTTCCCGCAAATATACATATTTTATACATTATTTTTCCCTCTGTATCAATAAATAAAATCCATATCATTCAGCGCAACCGCAACCGTAACACCGTTAACCGATTGCTTTTTTACTATTATTCTCCCATTTGATATTAACTTTGCGCTTCTCTCGCATACATTATCTACGCCGGTTATTCCTTTTACAAAATTTGATTTTGTAAAATCTCCTTCTACGCTGTTTAGCATATCCGCGCCGAAAAATTCAATAGGCGCATTATATTTGTCCGATATATACAGTAGCGCCTGTTCTTCTCTTTTGATATCAATACTTGCAAAGTTTTTTATTGCTGTTTTGTTCAGCTTATTTTCATTAAAGACCTTATCCAGCGCCTGCTCCACAAAACTTAAATCAATGTTTTTTCGGCAACCTATACCGACAGAGAGACATTTTGGTACAAGGAGTAATGCGTTCTCACAAGTTATATTTTTATATGTTATATACACATCGCTTTTTTTTGTATCAGCCTCCAAAACTCCCATTTTTTTTAATCCGACATAATCAAAATTAAAATCGCTTTGAACCGTAATATCTCGGTTTAAAATATTTGCCGATACTTCTTTCGCAAGTTTCATACTCGATATATACATATTGTTTTTTTGAGCGAAAGTATCCACTGAAAAGCGGTTATTTATATCGGTAGAAGTTGTTATTACAGGAATTGCGCCAAGTCTTTCAGCCAAAAATTCCGTAATCTCATTTGCTCCGCCAATATGCCCCGATAACAAAGAAATCACAAACTTTGCATTATCATCTATTGAAATAACAGCGGGGTCTGTTGTTTTGCGCTTTACAAACGGGGCTATACTTCGTACAGCAATTCCCGTTGCGCACACAAATATTATTAAATCTGCGTTGCTAAATATATCTGCCATAATCTCACTGATTTTGGTTATTTCTGTAAAGTTATATTTATCTGCATATTTTTTTATACTGTAACATCTTGCGTCATTATATAAATTTGATATCTTTTGTGTTAATATACAACCTTTATCCGAATATGCAAATATATGTGTTTTCATAATAAAACTCTTTCCTTTTTAAGAATTAAATATACCGTAAGTTTTTATTGTTTATTAGCCTGTATATGTTCTTGCTCCCACCTATATATTTGGTTCGCAAAATCTCTTGCAAATGGACTTTCTCCCAAAAAGCCGAGCTTTTGAGTAAAAACTATAAATTCTACTTTTACTTTACCAAAGGTTCGCCTATTCAGATTATCATACATTCTATCGACTATTCTGTTTACAACAGCTTTTCGTTTATCTATATCTTCAATTTGCAAAAGCATTTCATCAACGGTTACGCTATCCAAAATCTTAGATAAAGTATCCAAACCGACACCGCACTTTACAGCGCTTGCGCATACTATTTCCGCTCTGCAATCACCGTATTTTGAATGTGTGTTAAACAGTCCTCCCGCAAGTTTGAAAAGTTTGCCTGCGTGTCCAACCAACAAAACTTTTTCAAAACCCTGTTCCGCTATATAATCAAGGGACTCTCCCACATAGTTTGAAATTTTAATCGAAGTTTCATCTTTAAATTCATAATTAAGTTTCAGGTAATCTTTTCCATAGTTTCCGGGAGTTATGAGGAGTGTTTTTCTCCCCTCTGACTTTTGCACATTGACAACCGATTTTATTGTATCAATAAGCGCCTTTTCGCTCATCGGTTCTACTATTCCGCTTGTTCCGAGTATGGATATACCGCCAACTATCCCAAGTCGCGGATTGAATGTTTTTTGCGCAATTTCTTCTCCCTTTGGAACTGATATTTTTGATATTAAACCTTGCGTCAAATTATAATCATCGGCAACTTCTTTCAGCGCATTCGTTATTGTAAGCCTCGGCGTACTGTTTATTGCGTGCTGTCCTACCGATTGATTTAATCCGGCTTTTGTAACAATACCCACGCCTTCTCCACCGATAACCGAAAATTCAAAATTTTCATTATATGTTACTGTCGCAAAAATTTCTATACCATTCGTTATATCCGGATCGTCTCCGCTGTCTTTTGTTATACTGCACGTCACACTGTCACTCTTTATATCAATATTGTTGATTTTTAAATTCAGTTCTGTACCGTTTGGCGTGATAATACAAATGTTTTCAAGTGGTTTTTGCATCACAAGCATAATTGCCCCCGCCTTTGTGGCCGCTGTCGCGCACGAACCTGTTGTATAGCCACGACGCATTTTTTTACCGTCTACTACTATATAATTATTTTCCATTGTTTTTTATCGTGTGATTTGATACAGCATAGCGTTACAAATTGCCGCCGCTATATTGCTTCCACCCTTTCTGCCCCTTGCAACTATATACGGAACGCCTGTATTCATTATCATTTCCTTGGACTCCACAACATTGACAAAACCAACTGGCACACCTATTATCAAAACAGGCTCTAACTTTTTTTCTTCAATTAACTCTTTTAGTTTTATAAGCGCTGTGGGGGCATTGCCTATTGCAAAAATACATTTCTTAGGCAATTTGCCTGCCTTTTCCATAGATACTGCCGAACGGGTTGTTCCCTCGCTCTTTGCCTTCTCGGCAACATCTTCGTCAGCAATAAAACAATGTACCTGCCCACCGAGTTTTGCCAGTATTGTCTTGTTTATTCCCGACTTTGCCATTTGCGTATCAGTCACTATATCACAACCGCTTTTCAGCGCCTCTATACCTATCCTTGCAACATCTTCCGAAAAACATAAATTATCTGCATAATCAAAATCGGCGCTTGTATGTATTACTCTCTTTACTATCGGCTCGCAAAGTTCATCAAACTTGCGGTCACCAAGTTCTTCTGTAATTATTTCAAAACTACGTTTTTCTATATCCATTGGTTTAACATATTCCATTTTTTCACCTACTGTCCGTTTGTATTATCATTATCAGTTAATTTTATATCCACGTGGCGTAACCATTTTGCCATTCAGTATTTTTGTATATTCATTTCCGATAAATACAGTACTGAACATATCCAGCTTTTCGTCTTTTAGTTCGCCAAGAGTCAATACTCTGTATTCTTCCCCGTCTCTGCCGATATTACGCACCCAACCGCAAACCGTCTCGGTTTTTTTGTATTTCAAGATGATATCACAGGCTTTTTGCAAATAATCGTTTCTTTTTTTACTGCACGGATTGTATATCGCTATGCAAAAATCGGCTGATGATACAGCATGCAAACGCTTTTCTATCAGTTCCCAAGGAGTCAATAAATCACTGAGTGACACTACCGCAAAGTCATGTGAAAGGGCTGCTCCAAGAACAGCGCTGCCACTTGTGGCTGCTGTTACACCACTTACAATTTCTATTTCTATGTCACTGTAATTGGAATTATTTGCCCATAGCTCATATATAAGAGATGCCATACCATATACTCCACTGTCGCCACTGCATATTACAGATACTGTGTTATTTTCACTTGCTGTTCGTAGCGCAAGCTCACATCTCTGAGCCTCCTGTCGCATACCTGTTGATATCACAGGCTTTTGTGGATACAAAGATTTTACCAAGTCAACATATACTGTATAACCGCATATATAATCTGACTTTTCCAGCGCCTCTTTTGCAAAAGCAGTCATATTTTTTTCGTCCCCCGGACCAATTCCTATAACAAATACTTTTTTCATATATTATTTAATTACCTTTCTTATTATGATTTTGTGTCAAGTCCTTGTCTAAATTCTGTTGTAAAGTTTGGGTCATATAACTTTGAACGTTCATAGCAGGGATTTAAAAAATCACCCACTGTCACAAGCGCCGTCTTTGTTATATTATTCTTTTGGGCTGTTTCGGCAAGCGTACCTACTGTACAGTAAAATACCTTTTCATCTTTCCATGTAGCTTTATAAACAATAGCCGCAGGACTGTCCTTTGTATATGCCCCCTTTAACAGTTCTTCTGTAAGTTGTGGCAATAAACCCATACTCAAAAAAATAACCATTGTACAGCCATGGCTTGCAAGTTTTGACATCTCCTCATTTTGCGGAACAGGTGTGCGTCCCGCCATACGTGTAATTATTACAGATTGGCTGACATTTGGCAGCGTATATTCTGCCTTTAATGCAGATGCCGCGCCACAAAAGCTCGATACACCGGGAACATAATCATACTTTATATTTAATTCATCAAGCTCGTCCATCTGCTCTTTTATCGCTCCATATAGACACGGGTCACCTGTATGAAGTCTAACAGTCATTAAATTATTGCTTTCCGCATTTTTAACGACATCAAGCACTTCTTCAAGCGTCATTTTTGCGCTGTCATATATCTTACATTCTTTATTTGCATAACTCAAAAGTTCGGGATTAACCAAGCTACCGGCATATATGATTACATCTGCCTTTTTTAATAAATCTGCTCCACGGACAGTTATTAAATCAACAGCGCCCGAACCGGCGCCAACAAAATATACCATTTTATTTTCTCCATTTTCTATAAATTTTTATATCTACTATATAATTATAGTTATAAAAAATATTTTTGTCTATACTTTCCAGATAACAAAAACCTCTGCAAACATAATTAAAATAAAACGTTTACAGAGATTTCTTATTAATTGTATTATAGTTTTTCAAGTAATGAAGAACCTATTGTATTTTCAGGCATTTTCACGCCAAAGTTATCCGCAATAGTTGCGCCGATAACTGCAAATGTGTCTGCTTCACCCAATGAGCCACCTTCTGTCATTGATTTTGAGTACATAAGCAGAGGCACGCTTTCACGCGTATGGTCAGTACCCTTAAATGTTGGGTCATTACCATGGTCTGCTGTTATCATCAGTAAATCGTCATCTTTGAGCGTATTGAGTAGTTCACCAAGTTTAAGATCAAATTTTTCGATTTCTTCCGCATAACCTTTTACGTCACGTCTGTGTCCCCACAGCGCGTCAAAGTCAACAAGATTTACAAAGCAAAGGCCATTAAAATCTTTTTTTGCAATATCAATAGTTTGTTCCATACCATGTACAGAGCTTTTTGATTTATTGGACTCTGTTATACCCTCTCCGTCAAAGATATCAGATATTTTACCTACCGATATTACATCAAAATTATTCTCTTTGAGTGCGTCGAGCGCTGTCTTTCCAAAAGGTTTAAGCGCGTAGTCGTGGCGGTTTGACGTTCTCTTAAACTCGCCTTTTTTCTTGCCAAGATACGGACGGGCAATAACTCTGCCTACTCTCCATTCTTCCTTCATTGTAAGCTCTCTTGCTATTTCACAGCATTTATATAATTCTTCAAGTCCAAAAGTTTCTTCGTTACCGCATATTTGCAAAACCGAATCGGCAGAAGTATATACAATCATACTGCCGTTTTTGATTTCTTCTTCTGCAAGTTCGTCAAGAATTTCTGTACCGCTGCTGCTCTTGTTTCCTATAACTTTTCTGCCTGTTCTCTTTTCAAGCTCTTCAATAAGTTCTTGCGGAAATCCTGTATCTGTAAACGTTTTGAATGGTACTGTAAGTTCAAGTCCCATCATTTCCCAGTGTCCTGTCATTGTATCTTTACCGACACTCGCCTCTTTCAATCGTATAAATTTACCGATTGGATTTTCAACAGGAGCAATTTCTTCTACTTGTTTTAAGTTTACCAGTCCAAGTTTTCTAAGATTTTCAATTTTTAAATCTTTTTTATAGTTTACAATATGTCCAAATGTATCAGCGCCAACATCGCCGTATTTGTCTGCATCGGGCAAAGCGCCTATACCCATAGAATCCATTACCACCACAAAAATTCTGTTATACTTTTTCATTTTCTTATCTCTCCAAATCTAAATTAAATTTATATGCTTTTATTAAACCGATTAAAAATTGCAAAAAATATTGTTTAAATACATAAAGTTTATTTTCGCCTTTTTGATATACACACGATTAAAAGTTAAAGTATATATATTCTGATATGTATTTTTATTATACTATATCGGTGTAATTAATACAAGTTTTATTATTTATATTTTCATAACAAAAAAACAAAGGAATGTTATTTTTTATACAATAACATTCCTCTCTATATATATTTTGATTATTTTTTTTGTAAAAGTGCCGCGTTCACTGTATTCTTCATAAGTGTTGCCCTTGTCATAGGTCCAACACCACCCGGTACCGGTGTAATAAATGAACATTTTTCTTTTACATCATCAAAATCAACATCTCCGCAAAGTTTTCCGTTTTCGTCCCTATTCATACCGACATCTATTATAACGGCATTTTCCTTTATCATATCGCTTTTAATATATTTTGCCTTACCGATAGCCACTATGAGTATATCTGCTTTTTTTGTATATTCCGATAAATTTTCGGTTTTGCTGTGGCATATTGTCACTGTTGCATTATTTTGCAGCATAAGCATAGCCATAGGTTTACCTACAATATTACTTCTACCGATAACAACACAGCTTTTGCCTTCACAATTTATATTATAGTATTGGAGCAAATCCATTATACCGGACGGTGTGCACGGTAAAAACAAATAGTCGCCAAGCATTATTCTGCCTACGTTTTGAGGGTGAAAGGCATCTACATCTTTGAGCGGATTAACGCTTTTTAAAATCTTTTCTTCACTAATGTGTTTTGGCAATGGCAACTGAACCAATATACCGTTTATTTTATCATCATTATTGAGCGTATAAATTAAATCCAAAAGTTCTTCTTCCGTTGTATTTTCGGGTAGCGCATATTCTGCGCTGAAAATGCCTATCTCCTCGCAATCTTTACGTTTGTTTTTAACATAAACCGCTGATGGATTATTGTCGCCTACAATTATTACCGCAAGCGATATTTGTTCTCCGCTGCTTTTTAAGAACTCTACTTTTTCTTTTAAATTTTCTCTAATTTGCTTTGCAACCAAATTTCCATCTATTATTTGCGCCAAAATTTCACCTCTTTTTTGAATTAATCATCACTGCCACAGTCACAATCACTGTCACAATCACAGTCACCGCCACAGTCACAATCATTATCACAGTCTGAGCTGTCATCTGCATTATCATCTGTGTCCGTATCTTCTGTCAGTATTATTTTATCATTTATATTGTCTACAAGCAAAGCAGTTCCGACAGCATCTGTTGTATTTCTTACGGTTGATGCGGTTCTTTTATTATGTTTATCTTGTTTATTTTGCATTTGTGATTTTTTAAATTCTATTCTTTGTTTGGATTTGTCTGTTGTAACATATAACGGATATTCTTTTTTCTTTAATACAAAGTGCAAATAAACGAGCGCTACTGTACCGCCTACAAACAGTATACCACCCAAATATTGAGAAACCCTTATCATACCCCACGGCATTTCCGTAACAAGACTGTCCGTACGTAATCCCTCGATAAACATTCTGCCCAGTCCATACCATGCAAGATATCCCAGAGCAATTTCACCGTCATATTTTCTTCTTGGAGTAAACACATAGGCAAGAATTAAAAATCCAATTAAATTCCATACAAATTCATAGAAAAACGTAGGGTGTACAGGCATATTAGGATCTACTGTCTGTCCCAATTTTTCTAACTGCGCAATAACATCAGGTCTTTGTAAATAAGCGGCTATTGTTTTTGATGTCATACCCCATGGTAAATTTGTATTTGTGCCAAACGCCTCCATATTAAAGAAATTGCCCCATCTGCCGATTGCCTGTCCCATAAGCAATGCAGGAAGTCCAATATCAAGTAACGGAAGCAGCGGTATCTTCTTTATTCTTGTAACAATATAGCCTAAAAGTATAGCGCCGATTACGCCACCGTAAATTGCAAGTCCACCTTCACGAAATGCAAAAATTTTCCATGGATTATCTTTGTACAGCGCTTCCCACTGAAAAATAACAAAATATGCCCTAGCGCCGATTACACCACCGACTACTGCCCATAGCGCCGCATCAAGCGCGTCATCTGAATGTATGCCAACTCTTTCTGCGCGTCTGATAAAATATATAAGCCCAACAACAAACGCAAGCGCAAATGTTATGCCATACCAATATACGTCAATACCCGCAATATTAAAAGCTACACGATTTAGATTGAACTCCCAACCTAACTTTGGAAATTGTAAAACTTGTGTCATTTTTTTCACTTCTCCGTATTTATATTTTTTGTATAAAATTATAGCGCACGCTAAATTTTTATAAATTTAGCAAATAACAAGAAATATTATACCACAAAAAACAAAAGTTACAACAAAATAAATATTAACATTGTATTATATTTATTTTATTGTAAATAATAATTATGTAATGTGTATACATTATAATATTTTAATACAAAGAGGTAAAAATATGAGTAAACTTTCTTGTAGTGTATGTGACTGCGCAAGTAACAGTTCCGGTTGCTGTTGTCGTCCCAATATTAATGTAAGCGGTTCAAGCGCAACTGACTGTTGCGGTACAAACTGTTCTTCATATATGCCACGCGGACAGGCAAGTAACAGTTGCGGTTGCAATTTTACCACACCTAACGAAAATCTTGAAATATCGTGTAACGCAAGCAACTGTATGTATAACTCGCACTGTCAATGCACAAGTAATGATGTGAATATTGAATTTGACGGAACAAAGAGCCTTTGCAAAACCTTTAAGGCAAAATAAAGACAAAATTAATATCTAAAACCCAAAAAATACCGAATACCGAAAATTGCTTTAAATATGCCGTTTTCGGTATTTTTTATATTTTTTTAAAAAAAGTATTGACAAACTATATTCTTTTTTGTATTATTATATCAAGGTATTAATACAATATTACAATGATACGGAGGTTATAAAATGAAATGGGAAATAAATGACGGTTCACCCATATATATTCAACTTGCTGAAACAATAAAGCTAGCTATTGTCTCAGGTGAATGGAAATCAGGTGACAAAGTAAAATCTGTTCGGGATTTGGCAATAGACGCAGAAGTAAATCCAAACACAATGCAAAAAGCTCTTGCCTTGCTTGAACAACAGGGACTACTCATAACAAACCGAACGGTAGGCAGAGAGGTAACTGCCGATACAAAACTTATTGCGACAACACGAAAAAACTTTGCAACAACAAATATAAATGGATTTTTAGGCAAAATGGAAATATTGGGGTATGACACAAATAAAATACGCACCTGTTTAGAAAAAAACATTGAGGAGGAAGACACAAATGAATGAAATGATGCAAAATTTTGATACAAATAATGCACCTTTACTTAAAGTTGAAAAGCTTACTAAAATTTATACTCATTTTGAAGCGTTGTCAAGTATAGATTTAACTTTTGAAAAAGGCAAAATCATCGGTTTATTGGGACCAAACGGAAGTGGCAAAACAACATTAATGAAAATAATAGCCGGACTATTGACACCAACATACGGTAGCGTACAGGTTTGCGGAATGAATATTTCCAAGGAAACAAAAGCTCTTGTTTCTTATTTACCCGATAAAAGCTATCTTAATGACTATATGAAAGTTTATGAACTCGTACAATTCTTTCAGGACTTTTACGCTGACTTTGACAGAGCAAGAGCCGAGCAGATGTTAGACAATCTGCGCATTGACCAAAATCAAAAGCTAAAACATCTGTCAAAAGGCACACAGGAAAAAGTACAGTTGATTTTGGTAATGAGCAGAAACGCAAGACTGTACGTTCTAGATGAGCCTATCGGTGGCGTTGACCCCGCCTCACGAGACTATATATTAGATACAATCATTAAAAACTATAATCCTGAATCAACTGTAATAATTTCCACACACTTAATCAGCGATATAGAAAAAGTTCTTGACCAAGTTGTTTTTATTAAATATGGTAAAATCGTGCTTAACGATGATGTGGATAATATTCGGGAAGAACATAATCAAAGTATAGACGCACTGTTTAGGGAGGTTTTCAAATGCTAAATAAATTAATTAAATACGAATTTCGTTCTACATACAAAATTCTTACAGTTATATATGTTCTTGTGCTTCTTATTGCTCCTTTTGGCACAAGCGGCAGAGTCTTTCTTGATAAATTATCCAATATGAATATAATTAACTCCGATTTGTACGACATATTTGCCGCAACTTATATTTTCTTATATGTAATTATACTGATGAGCGCAAACTTTATAACAATATATTTTTTGGTAAATAGGTTCTACAAAAATATGACTTCTAACGAAGGCTATCTTATGCACACATTACCCGTAAGCGTACATGACCTTTTGCTGTCGAAAATTATCGTATCTTCAATTTGGAGCTTTATTGCGTGTTTATCAACAATTTTTTCAGTAATTATACTTGTGTCGGGATTTACCGGTTTCGATATCATATTTAACGTAATATCCGGTTTATTTCAAGAAATCTTTTCTTTTGCCCCTATTTCCAATGCTATTGTTATAACTGAATTAATCATTATGGGCATAATCTCTGTGCCTTTTGGTATAATGGTTTTCTATGCCTCTGTTTGCATCGGTCACACAGTGAAAAAACATAAGTTTTTGGGTTCTGTCGCAGGATACATAGGTATAACAACCGTATTTAATATACTATCCAGTATTCTTTCACCATTTTATTTTGCTTTATTCAGCAAAATGGAATCATTGGAAAATATTTATACGCCTGTTATCATAATATTTTTAATATCAATACTAATCAGCTTAGTTATGCTTGTAGGATTATATTTTGTTATGCAATATATTTTAAAAAATCATCTAAATTTGGAATAACTCTTGACAAAAAAATAAAAATAGCATATTATAGTAACAGAAGTTGTTTCGGGGCGGAGTGAAATTCTCCACCGGTGGTAAAGGTAAACTGTATTTACACAAGTCCACGAGTCATTTTTAATGGCAGAGTGCGGTTAATATTCCGCTACCGACGGTATAGTCCGGATGAAAGAAGCAAGGTATAATTATAGTATTTTGCCCCACAATGAATATTTGTTGTGGGTTTTTTTTATTTATGTTAATTGTTCCATACTCACTGCGAAGCACACTTTTTTGACTTGTAAAAAAATACCTGTATAAGCAAGTTAAACACTAAAAAATTTGTGTCGAACAGGCGACAGAATGGAGAAACATAATGAATACCACTCTTACAAAAACAAAAAAATTAACTTACTCAGCAATGTTTGCGGCTATTGCAACACTGGTTATGTATCTGGATTTTCCGTTACCTTTTATGCCACCGTTCCTTAAATTAGATTTAAGCGGATTTATAAGCATATTAACCGCTTTTATGTTCGGAGCTGTACCGGCTATCCTTGTAACGCTTACAAAAGACATTATACACGCATTTTCGTCTACCACAGGCGGTGTTGGCGAACTTGCAGACTTTTTAATGATGTCAGCTTTCAGTATTGCCGTATCATTTTCATACAAAAGAAATCACACAAAAAAAGGCGCTATTATCGGATTGTCAATAGGCACTGTAATAACAGTTATTATCGGTATGCTGACAAACAAATATATGCTTATCCCATTTTTCTCAAAAGTTACGCCGATAGAGACAATAATCGAGATGTGCACAAAAGTAAACCCAAGCATTGACAGCATTAATACTTATATTGTTTTCGGTGTATTGCCTTTCAATTTGATTAAATGTTTTATACTGTCTCTTATTACTGTGCTTGTTTACAAAAGATTATCTGTATTTATTAATTCAACACACAAGTTTTCCAAAACCACCGCAAACAAAGCACAAAATGTATAATTTAAATTCAGTGAGTAACCTTATTTTAATAGGGTTACTCTTTTTTTGTTATCTAATTTATAAAATTATATATTTTATTTTCAAATATACCTTGACAGGCGAGGTACTATGTGTTATTATATACTTGCAAACACATAGTATATAAATTATGGAGGAAAATTTTATGAAATAAAAAAACAAAAACCATATCGACAATATTGCCGGAAAAATTTGAACTAAAAGGAGAAGTCGCAGAAAATCTAATTGATAAATACAATAACCTTTTAAAAAACAGACAATACCAAAACTCAGTATATTAACAAACAAATCAACTCAAACAATGTTTACAGTATACAAACATCATAAGTAATTTTTGCCAAAATATATTAATATAAACAGCGTATGTGGCAATATTATTTTAAAAAGGGTATAAAAAATTCAAAATAAAAATAAAAATAAAAATAAAGAAAGGTGGTGTTTTGTTTGTCAATAACAGCAGACCTATTGCGAGGTCATACGGATACCATTATTCTTGCGCAGTTAATTAAAAGTGACAGTTATGGCTATGAAATAAACAAAGCTATTCAGCGGATATCAAACAATGCCTATGAACTTAAAGAAGCTACATTATACACAGCGTTTAAACGTTTGGAACAGATGGGCTATATTATTTCGTATTGGGGTGATGAAGGCACAGGGGCAAGAAGAAAATACTATTCCATTACGGAAACGGGAAAAATAACTTTTCATCAATTATGTAAAGAATGGCAAACTACAAAAGAATTGATTGATGAAATGATTAAATAAAATATTTATATTATACTTAATGGAGGAAATTTAAATGGAAAACAATATAAGAAGCTATGTAGATGCCCTTTTTAAAAATTTTGAACTCAATCAAGAAACGGCAGAATTAAAAGAAGAAATCACACAAAACTCACTTGACAAATTCCAAGACCTAATAAGCGCGGGACAAGACGAAAGCACAGCTTATAAAATAGTAATAAACAGTATAGGCGATGTAAGTAAACTGATATATAATATGGATTATTCAGAAAATTCACAGAATAACAATAATGCCGAAATGCAAAAATATAAACAACGTTCCGCTATACTTACTTCTGTTGCAATATTTTTGTATATCGTATGTATAGTTCCTATATTATTTTTGCAAGACGAAGTGGGTGTTATTTTGCTGTTTGTATTTATAGGTATTGCAACAGCAATGTTAATATTTAATGATATGACAAAACCAAAATATTTGAAAGAAAACAACAGTACGGTAGAGGACTTTAAAGAATGGCAATATGTAAACAAAAATAACTATCAAATGTATAAATCCATATCAAACGCTGTATCTATACTGTCTATCGCAATATACTTTGTTGTCAGCTTTATTACCCATGCCTGGTATATTACTTGGGTAATATTCTTGATAATGGCTGCTGTAAAGGAAATTATAAAATGTCTATTTCAATTAAAAGGAGCTAAATAATTATGAATAAAAATTTACTTATAACTAAAATCGTTATATACTCACTGCTTGTTGTATTTTTATTGTCCATTGTTATTTTCGGTATACGTGGGTTTAGCTATGGACATGGCTTATATGATTTAATTTACTATTTTAATGATTATGACCACAATTACAGTTATAACAATAACAACTTTGCCGGTTACAACGAAGGAGATGCAACTATTCCCGCCGATAATATCAATAATATATATATTGAGTGGACAAAGGGCGAAGTAAACGTGGAAACGCATGACAAAAACACAATAGAAATCAGCGAGACAGGTAATATTTATAATGATAATAAATTACTGTATACAGTAAAAAATAACGATTTGCATATCATTTTTCATAAAAGAATAAACTATTACTTTGGTTTCAGAAATTTTAATGATAAAACATTAACCGTTAAAATTCCAAAAGATAAAAATCTGATTTTGCTTGACCTTGAAACTGTTTCCCCTACAATTAACATTAAAGATATAAACACAGATACGCTTGATGTAGAAACAGTAAGTGGTCGCATTAACATTGTAAATACAAATGCAAATTATTGTGATGTGGAAACCGTTAGCAGTAAAATAGATATTAACGGCGCTTTCAATGAGATAGATTCAAAAAGTGTTTCGGGTAAAACAATCATTCACTCCACAATTTGTCCGAACAGTATTAATACAAATAGCGTAAGCGGAAGTATAACAATAAATATTCCTGAAAATGAAGGTTTTACAGCAGATTTTGAAACAATAAGCGGAAAGTTTACATCACAATTTGAAGGCACAACCAACAAAAACCAACAAATATACAAAAACGGCAAAAGCGAAATAGACGCAGAAACGGTAAGCGGTAGCTTTACAATAAATAAAATTCAATGATAAATCATAAAAACGGTATAGCTTTATAGCCATACCGTTTTTATGATTTAATTATATTTCTGAAATTTTATTTATATTAATAAATCTATATACTGTTAAAGGAATATACCATACAGCAACACAAAGACGCCACGCTAAAATAAATATACCGATTATACCACCGACAATAAAATTAAGCGCGATAATCCCTACTGTACTTCCTAAATCATAGCCATGTGGCACAAGCCACACAAACATACGGCGAATACCGAATGGTATTCCACAGCATAACCATACATAAAAATACTCCGTATTGCCATTTTGGGTAAATGTACTTTTAAAGAATAAAAACAGACACAGTACAATAATGAATGGCAAAATTGTTTTCTTGAATAAATCTTTTACTATTTCTTGACGTGTCATAGCATTACCCCCTTTTATTATTATAAAAAAATAATATTTTTTGACAAATTTCGCTTTAAATATTTGTCTTTCAATAATATAAATTTTATATGCTGTTTAATATTTTATCTGTTATTTCAAGGCATATATCGGCTGAATTGTTTACTTCTTTCAAAAATTCTTCCGCTCCACCGCTTATTCCGTCAGATATGCACTTTATAAGCAGACAAGGAACATTGTTTCTGTCACAGGTAAGCACTATTGCCGCCGCTTCCATTTCACAAATATCAGCATTGTATATCTTGTTAAGCTCCTCTTTTTTCGCTCTGTCGGCTATAAATTTATCACCCGATGCGCATATTACTTTTTTAAGTGTCGGACACACAGCAAGCGCTTTTTCCATAAGCTCTGTTGATGTTGGCAAATAAACGCTTGGATAATCTATATATCTGCCTACTTCACAGTTGTCAACAGTTGACGTATCAAAATCATAGTGAACTACTTTTTCTACTATACAAGTCTTTGTTGTAGACATTTCTTCTGTAAGCCCACCTACAACACCAAAATTTACTATATACTCAACACCGAAATTTGTTATTAAAAATTGTGTTGTTGCCGCCGCCGCTATTTCACCGGCGCCTGAACGTACAATAAACAAATTATATTTATCTGTAATAACCTTCTTGACATCATAACCTGAAATATGTATTTCTTCAATGTTATCTGAATATTTCTTTATTACTGATTGTATTTCTACCGCAACTATCATACCGATATTTAACATAGTGTATTATTCTCCTAACAATTATAAATAGTGATATCATTGTATCACAATAAATAATAATTGTAAATCGCTCAAAAGCCAAAATAATTAAATATAAAATCTATTTAATTATTTTAGTATTATAAACATAGTTTTTTACCTCCACAAATTCTAATCAATTTTTCAATAGTATGTACTATGCAAAGATTTATCATCGGCTTTTTTATTATCAAAAAAATCTTTCTGTATTCTTCTTTATTTTTCACATTTCTCTTTTTTAAATAAATATTTGCACACGTATGTTTTATATCATAGAAAATAGAATATATCAGCCTTCCGGAAAGATATAAAAAAGAAAAAAGTCATTGCGAATGCAACAACTTTTATAAAAACTTTTATTATAAATATGAATTTCTGTTTTGTATATCAATGGCGCTGCCTCCGGCACCCATATCTATATTTTGCAGCTGTGGTATGTGCTGAAATAATGCTCTTGCTGTTTCTCTGTATAGCATTGGAACAAGTCCTGAAACTTCTGTAACTGTCCTTAGCACCAAAATAACCGCTGTATCTTCCGATAACTGCGCCGAGATACTGTATCCAACATTATTATTCCCGTCGTTAAGTATTATCCCATAGAAATTAACATCACTTTTATTATGTAATTTTCTGAATATTTCAATTACAAACTTTCTTTCTTCATCTGTAACTGTATTTATACTTTGCCATTGTTTTTCTATTTCAAAAGCTGTGTCAATGTTCTTTTCAACAATATCTTCATACTGCCAAAGCGGAAAATTCTTTTCAAACTGACGCATTGCGCCCCTTTTCTTAGTAAGCTTTTTTCCACTGTGGTTTATAAGTATTTCAATATTGACTGTACTGTCTGTATGAGCATTATACGGAAACTTGATTTCTTCAAAAAACTTACTGTACATTTTTATAACATCTCCTTTTTTTGTATCGATAGCTTTCTCATAATACTGTTATACTGCTAAATATATTTTCTGCTATTTCTTCAATAGGCTTTATTGTATCACCATTACAGCACGATATTACTTTCCAGTTTAGTTTTTCTGCTCCATACATTGCCGCTTTTCTGCATTTTAACAAATATTCAAAATCTGCCTCGTGTATGTCTCTTTTTCCCTCATCGTTTTCATATCTTTTTGATAACAATTTCTTTGAAACTTCCGGCAAAACATCGAGATATATTACTTGATTGGGCTTTGGAATACCTACTTTTTTAAATTCCAAATCATAAAGCCAGTCAATGAAATCTGCCCACTCATTTTCAGGTAGTTTTGACATCTGATGAGGAATATTTGACGTTGTATATCTGTCGCACAGGATAACTTTTCCTTCATCATAATCCATTTTCCAATTTTTAAGATAACTTCCGTATCTGTCAACTGTATAAAACAGTGACGCCCCGTATGCGCCGACATCGGAAAGAGACCCCAGTCCGCCGGCTAAGTACATTTTTATAAGCGCCGATGTGTCTTCTTCGTAATTTGGGAAACTTATTTTTTTACAAGGAGTATTATTAGCCAGCAATCTATTATATAACATATCTGTCTGCGTTGCTTTTCCGCTTCCGTCCAAACCCTCTATTACTATTAACTTTCCCATAAATACTCATTCCTCCATTAGTATAAGTTCCTTTGCATAAGGTAAGGTTTTTATAGCATCACAAAGTATGTGCCACTCGTCCAATTTATGATTTTTACGAGCATTATACATATTAATAAGTGTTTCGTAATTCATTGTGCAAGTTCTCATTTGATTATAATTTGTAGGCAACATTTGTATAAGTTCATACCAAACAGCCTTATCCTTTGTCTCAACAAATTTTTGTCTGAGTTCTTCCAGATACTCCATATAATTTTTAAATTTTTCGAGTGATTTTTCATTTAATTTATCACAACTGAAATGTTCCAACTTGAATGGCTGACTGTGAATTTTGTGCATAGTACTCGTAGAATTTGCGACAGTTGCCACTTTATATGTATCAAATTCTTTCCACCAATAAAGCGGCGCTGTTATATCCATTGTAACAAAAATCTGTCTCATAAATTTTCGGTGGTCACTGCCTGAACGGCATAGACGCACTAACAAATTTTTATCATTTTCTCCCAAGACAAACTCACCGTTTTCGTTAATATGGCTATCAAGCTTTGCCCAACTGTTCATAGGATTTCTTGCGCCACGTATGGCATTCATAAAATTCATTGCTTCCAAATTTTCAACTTTTAGCATATTCTACCTCTTTTTATTTTTTATATTGCGCTGTTTTCGGTTTTGGTCTCTCTAAATAGCTGTTTTTATCTTTTTCTGTAATTTCACGGACAACAAGGCAGGGATTTCCGCAAGCAACAGTGTTTGAAGGTATGTCCCTATTGACAACGCTTCCCGCGCCAATCACAACATTATCACCTATTGTGACATTTGAAAGCACAGTTACATTTGCGCCTATCCACACATTATTGCCTATTTTGATTGGATAGGCAAATTCCAAACCCATATTTCGTCTTTCACTGTCAATGGGGTGTCCCGCAGTGGAAAAACAACAATTTGGAGCAATAAAAACATTATCACCAAAAGTAACTTTGGCGCAGTCAAGTATTACACAATTATGATTTGTATAAAAATTTTCGCCTATCTCTATATTGTAGCCATAGTCACACCAAAAAGGCGCTGTAATAAAAAAATTATCCTTTGTTTTTCCAAAAAGATTTTTTATTATACCTGACTTTTTATCCGCCTGTGAAAATGGTAAAGAATTAAATTCAAGACACTTATCCTTACAAATTATTCTGTCTCTGTAAAGTTCTTCATCATAATTTGCGTCATAAATTAAACCTTGCGCGCATTTTTCTTTTTCTGTCATAAACTTTACCCCTTAAAATTAATCTTTCGCAGGTTCAAGTTTTATATAACTTGTCATTAATCTCTTTGTTGCGCCTGTATCAAACGCTATTTCTACCATATTATCTGCGCCCATTGGCGTAACAGACATAATTTTACCGTTACCGAATGTTTTGTGATGTATTCTGTCTCCGGCTTTAAAACCAAATGGCTCTGCTTTCGGTGTAGCTTTCGGCTGTGGCTTGGATATTGGTTTTTGCGCTGTCGGTATTGTATATGTAGGAATAGACGTTCTGCCACTGCCATAACCGCTGTAACCGCCATATCTACCCATAGACTCATATTGATTATCTGATTTAATATCTAAAATTTCTTTTGGAATGTCATTTGCAAAACGTGAAATAGGATTGCGTGTTGTTTTTCCGTTAAACATTCTTTGCTGCGCTGTTGTAATAAATAATTGTTTCTTTGCGCGAGTAATTCCCACATAGGCAAGTCTGCGTTCTTCTTCAAGCTCCGAAAGACTCGCTATCGAACGCTGTCCCGGAAATATATTTTCCTCCATACCCGCAATAAATACATAAGGGAATTCAAGACCTTTTGCCGAGTGAAGCGTCATCATAGTTACAGCGTCATCATCTTCGCTCAGTCCATCAAGCTCGGTATACAGCGCTATTTCCTCCAAAAATCCCGATAGTGTTGGTTCTTCTGTTTCCTCAATATATTTTACTATCGTATTACGTAACTCATCTATATTTTCAAGTCTGCCTTGACTCTCAAAGTCATTTTTTTGCTTTAATGCAGTAACATAACCACTCTTTTCAAGTATCATTTCAAATATATCAAGCACTGTCGAACTGTCTGTTTCGTCCGATATATCCTTTATCATTTGCGCAAATGCTACAAGTCCGTTTGCCTTTTTTGACAGTGGCGCATATTCACTTGCATTTAGCATTACTTCAAGCATTGAAAGTCCCAACATATTGCTGATTTCTTCAACGGTGTCTATTGTCGCATCACCCAAACCACGTTTCGGCTCGTTTACTATTCTTGTAAGTCTCAAATTATCTGTATTATTATTGACTAACTGCATATATGCAAGAATATCTTTTATCTCTTTACGGTCAAAAAACTTTCTGCCACCGATGATTTTATAAGGTATGCCCCTTTGAATAAACATTTGCTCAATGGTATTTGACTGACTGTTCATTCTGTAAAGTATTGCGTGACTGTTATAGGCAATACCCTTTGCATGATTTCTTTCGATAGTATTCGCAATAAACAGCGCCTCCCGTCTATCGTCATTACCGCTATATAGCTGTATATTTTCGCCATCTTCATTCTTTGTCCAAAGCGTCTTTGCCTTACGTTTTGTATTTTGCGCAATAACTGTATTTGCAGCATCAAGTATTTTTGACGAACAACGATAGTTCTGTTCCAATTTGATTACCTTCGTGCCCTTAAACTGTTCTTCAAAACTAAGTATATTCTCAATGGTTGCGCCACGGAATTTGTATATACTTTGGTCATCGTCACCAACAACACAAATATTGCCATGACTTCCCGCAAGCATACTCACAAGCATATACTGTGTGTGGTTTGTATCCTGATACTCGTCCACCATTATATATTTCCATCTGTTTCTGTATTTTTCCAAAACCTCGGGATACTCTTTGAATAATTTAACTGTAAGAACTATTATATCATCAAAATCGAGCGCGTTTGCTTTTTTCAGTTTTTCTTGATACTTCTGATAAACCTGTCCTGTCACCTTATATAAAAATTCGTCTTGATAAGCACTTTGCATTTCTTCAAAAGATGTAAGATTATCTTTTGCGGAAGAAATAAGACTGATAAAAGCGCGTGGCGGAAAACGTTTTTCATCAATGGAAAGCTCCTCCATACACTGCTTTATTATACGCAAGGAGTCATCTGTATCATAAATAGTAAAATCGGAAGTATATCCCAAACGGTCAATTTCTCTACGCAAAATCTTTGAGCAGGTAGAGTGAAACGTACCCGCAGCCACATTTTCACCGTCACAGCCAAGCTTTTTTTGTAGTCTCTCACGAAGCTCACCCGCCGCCTTATTTGTAAATGTTATTGCAAGTATATTCCATGGGTTTGGTTTTTCGACAGCGATAATTCTTGCAACTTCCTCCATATACTTACCACTCAACGCACATTCTTTTAGCATCGCTATTTCACTGTCGCTGAGTTGTGGCACAGTATCACTATACATTGCGCAATTACCAAACATCAGCATAAATGCTATACGATTAATAATAACAGTTGTTTTACCACTGCCCGCGCCTGCCAAAATAAGCACAGAACCCTTTGTGGTAAGAACTGCCTCTTTTTGCTTATTATTCAGTCCATTTAAAAATTTATCGAAAATCTTTTCTCTTAATATATTGTAATCTTGTAAAGATAATGACATTTCATACCTCCGCTATCCACAAATTTTTCTTTTTACATAACCATATAATTATATCATAAAAAACAAATATTATCACGTGTATTTTAATAAAAATATAAATTATATGTTTTGCACAATTATTTTACAAGCATATATTCTTATTCTCTCTTTATAACAATTATTGCATTATACATTTAAATTAATTTTACAATTAAAAAAAAGAGAGCAGTTTTATTATAAAAACCTGCTCTCATAGACTGTCAAAAAACTATATTGCCAGAAAAATATGCACAAATTTGCACGGCAAAAGCGTTCCGTTTTCTGCGGAAAACGTCTTAGGCGCTGCCTAAGAACCGCAATTTTTTGAAAAAAATTGAGTAAAACTTTTATAGACTTCGTCATTATAACAAATGGCTATATCTTTTTTAACACACTGAGAGAGCAGTTTTATTATAAAAATCTGCTCTCCCAAAACTATCAAATAAATATACTGATTTTAAATTAATTTATAACCTATGGTACATTTATTTTCCAATAAAATCTCTATATTAATATTTATCTACTATTTCCTGCATTTTGTCCCAGTTTTCTTCCATTTCCTTAACCAAACGGAACTGAGTTCTTGTTCTGTCCAGATTATGACCTTCTCTGTGAACTTTAAAGTATGTATCACCTTCAAGGTAATCTGTTAAAAATCTTGTGCCACATTCCAGTGTCATAAGTTTTGCGCCCCAGCGAAGACAGTTTCTTTCTTCTTCTGTAAGAGCGTTTCCTGTTGCTTCCAAATAACCTTTTGTATACAGTTCAAATAGTTCCAGACTAAAATGCACTTTATCTAGGTCTTTTTCGTCTTCTGCTCCTGTTGACGCACCGAAACGGATAGAATCACCGTAGTCATTTACACATAGTCCCGGCATAATTGTATCAAGGTCAATTACACATATACCCTGTTCTGATTTTTCATCAATAAGTATATTATTGAGCTTTGTATCATTGTGTGTAACCCTTAGCGGAATTTCACCGTTATGCAGTTTGTTCATAAGATAGCTGTAATCAGACTCACGTGAAAGCACAAAGTTAATTTCTTCCTGTACATCTTTTGCTCTGCCCATTTTATCTTCTTCAAGAGCTTTCTTAAAGTTTTTAAATCTGTTTTCACTGTCGTGGAATTTCTCTATTGTTTCAAACAGAGTATCGGCAGGGAAATCTTCAAGCTGACGCATAAAGTTACCGAAACTCTTTGCGCTTTCATAGAAATGTTCAGGTTTTTCTACCATTTGCAAACAAAATGTTCCTTCTACAAAGTACACCGCTCTCCAATAGTGATTATCACTGTCTACAAAATAATTATTGCCTTCTTTTGTTTTAATCACATTCAGTGTCTCACGCATTGGGTCTCCACCGTTTTCAACTATTTTTTTGCGTAAGTGTTCCGTTACGTTAACAATGTTTTCCATTAGTTTAACAGGATTTTTGAATATTGATGTATTTATTCTTTGCAAAATATAACGTAAACCCGTTGTCTCTACCAAGAAAGTATCATTAATATGTCCTTCGCCATAGCGGACAGCATTTGTCACTTCTCCAAAGTCATATCCGTTTATGGCTTCTTTTAGCTGTATTCCTTGTTCTTCGTGTATCATATATTTTATATTACTCCTTCCAAAGTGGTGTTGGGTATGTACCGTTTGTGTGTTTTTCTCGGATTGCATTTACTACGGTCTCTTTGTCTTCGTGATATGTTACGCCATACCATCTGTCCGCGCTTGTAAGTACTTTTACCGTTGCTTTATTTTCTGTCAAAAGTTGATTTACAACTGTTGGTAAAAAGTATTCGCATTTTAGCGGATTTTTTTCCAGATTTTCGTCCAAAAATGCGCTGAATCTGTTTTCAGCTTCTTTTGTAAAGTTTGGCGTAAATCCCCATAAGTTCATACTTACTATGCTGTTTTGGTCAATAGGTGTCCATGTTTTGCAATCGTCTTCCGTGTATTTTGCGCCCATTTCGCAAGTGCATTTTTCTATGTGTGTTCTCTCTGTAACATCTGTCAAATAGCCTTCTGCATTGGCTTTGCAAACTCCACGAGCAACGTGTCCGTTTTCTGTAAGTGTGTTTTTCAGTACATATCCTACCATACAGTAGTCGTATTTGTCTGTGTCCTGCGCCTGACTTAGATAGTCATATATTTTTTTGAAAGCATCGGCGCCATAAAAGTCATCGGCATTTATTACTGCAAATGGGGAGTCAATAAGTCCTTTTGCGCTCAGTATTGCGTGACAAGTTCCCCACGGTTTCACTCTGTCGCTTGGTACTGCATAGCCCTCTGGCAATGTATTTACTTCTTGATAAGCATATTCTATCTCAATATGTTTTGCAAGTCTATCGCCAACAAGACGTTTAAAATCTTCTTCTATTTCATGTTTAATTATAATAACAGCTTTTTCAAAACCTGCTTTTACAGCGTCATATATAGAATAATCAATAATTACTTCGCCGTTTTCGCCGATAGCGTCCATTTGTTTAAGTCCGCCGTATCTGCTGCCCATTCCTGCTGCCATTACCACCAATATAGGTTTCTTCATACTAAAAACACTCCTTTTTATAAATACATATACAATATATTTATATAATATTTAAGAAAACACCCCTATATTCAGGGATATTTTCTTAATCAGTAAATTGTTTAAATATTGTACCATAGAATTTGGTTCGCTTCAAGAGAAATTTCAAAACTTGAACCGTCACCACGATACACTGTTGTTGTCTGTGGCTCATAGGTATTGTTTACAACACAGTATTTTCCGTTTTTAACATAGGCATGTACTTCTACATTATAGTTTGTACTGAACCATTTATGTAAATTTTCTTCTTCATGCGTACTCCACAAAATACTTCTGTATAGAACACGTGAATTTTCAAAACTGTATGGCAAACCGCTGATATATACGCTGCGTCCTTTTCCGTACTCATTGACAGCCATTTGCACTTCTTTGTCTTTTTGCGAAAGAATTTGCGTACCCTCATAGGCATAGATACTCTTTTTACCCTCACCAAAGTCCACATCTGCCTTGCAATCTTCTGTTATAAAGTGCTTACCGACTTCTTCCCAGTTATATTTATCATAATTTAGCGTAAAACCTGTCTCTTTTTCTACGCCGAGTACATTTGCAAGTTGAAGATAATGTCCTTGATACTGGTGTCCAGATGGTTCACCGATACCTATAAAGCCACCTCCATTATATACAAATTCCTTTATTGCCGATGATATTACAGGATTTTCCCACTCAAAACCGCCTGTATGAGCTGTATCGGCATCACCTACATTTATTATTACATCAATATCTTTAAGTATATTTTTATCGGCTTTTATATCGTCAAAGCTAATAAATTTTACGTCAAAAGCCGCGCCGCTAAGCGCTTCTATTACACCTGCATAGCTGTAATTTTGTTTTTGATACAAAGCATGATGAACCATATGACAGCCCCAAGCGCGCATTTTTCCCCAAGAGTTAAGCACTGCAACTTTCTTTATGCAATATGGCGTTGTGCCTTTTATGTTTTCGTAAAGCTCACGAAATTCGTTGCAAACACTCTCCACATAACTTATAAATTCGGGAAAATCGCAAGCAAGTTTCAAATATCCGCCATAACCTATTCTGTCTATCGGCTTACGCAAAATTGCGCGTCTGGCAGTTACCCAATTTTCCTTTGCCTCTTTTACAGGGTTGCCTCCCTCGTGGAATGTATCAGGGAAGAAATAGGGCAAAAGTCTACCCTCTGTATATTTTACCCCTTCGATATCACTTATAAGTCTAAGTGTTGAACCATTACCGACACTGCCAACAACCGCATCGAGTCCTATTGTCTTAAACTCCTCCATAAACGGCTCTGTACCTATCCAATGGTCACCCAAGAACATCATAGCCTCTTTGCCACATTCGTGTGTGATATCCGTCATTTCTTTCGCAAGTTTTGCAACTTCTTTTCTTTGGAATTTTTGGAAATCTTTAAATTCTTTTGACGGAATACGGTATTGATTATTATAATAACCCTCATCTATAATAAATTCGGGACGGAATTTGTAGCCAACTTCTTTTTCAAACTGTTCAAGGATATATGGGCTTACCGATGCCGAATATCCATACCAATCAACATATTTTTCTCTTTTAAGTTCATCAAAAACAAGTGTGAATTGATGGAAAAATGTTGTGTATCTAATTACATCTACATGAGGATTGTCTGCAATAAATTTGCGTAGTCTCTCCATAGAATATTTGTGGGTTTTAGGTTGGCGAACATCAAAAGTAATCTGATGTTCAAAGTCTTTCCAATCATTGACAACAGCATTATACATATGCACCGGATCCCAAATAAGATATGCAAGAAAACTTACCGTATAATCGTGGAAAGGAACAGCATTCTTTATTACAACATTACCTGTGTTTTCATCGTAATCAAAATCATTCGGATTTATAGGCTCTCCGATAGTTCTGTCAATTACTTCCCACCAACGTTTAATGTCATCTCGAATATTAACTTGCATTAATTCGTCAGATATACCTTGCAATAGATTTATTTTAAGAGTTTCAAATGTTGCTGTATGAAAACCCGTCATAATATAGCACTGTTGCACTTCGTCAGGATTTGCCTTTGCCCATTCATTGTCCTTTCTTGTTGTGTAATATGTACTATATACTTTTGCATCTGTCTTTTTGAGTTCTTCCGGATAATTCGTTCCGTCACAATCACGAATGGCATCTGCTCCCCATTTTTCTATCAATTCAAGAGTTTGTGGTACTACGTCAACATCTGTCGGTATAGTAACTCTGCCCCTTATGTTTTCCATAACTTTATATCTCCTATAAAAAATTTATTTGTATTTTCGGTTGTATATGTATAATAAAGACAAAACACCTACTAAGGCTATTAACATTTTTATAAGCCCTGTTCCGCTTATATCTCTTTGACCAATAATCAATAAATACATAGAAACAATAAATACTATTACATATATTACATTTAGTATTTTTTTAACTGTATCACTCATTATTATCACCTAGCCTTTCAATCCACCCAAGGTCATACCCTGTGTAAGTTTCTTTTGAACACAAATATACAAAATAAGTGTCGGTAACATTACAAGAACAAGTCCCGCGTACATTCTGCCATATTCGGCGGCGGCATTTTGCGCTTTCATTAGGTTCATCAGTCCGACAGGTAAAGTTTTTGGTCCTTTTGGGTCGGATAGCATTGTCATAGCTATAATATATTCATTCCAAAATGATAGGAAGTTAAACAAGATTATTGTTATAATACTTGGCTTTGCCATTGGGAAAATTATTTGCACCATTGTTCTGAAATATCCGGCTCCGTCAACATAAGCCGCCTCCTCATAGGCAACAGGCAAACTTACGAAATATCCAGATAACAAATAGATTGTAAAAGGAAGCGCCGTTGACGCATAAACCAAAGCAAGTACAAAAATATTATTTAAGAAAAATCTTTCAAGTCCCATAGATTTTAAAAATTTATCTGCATCAACAAACATCAAAAATATAGGTACAACAATATAGTTTACATTAATAAAAAGTCCTGCCATAAACATTGTATTTAGGAACTTTTTACCCCTAAACTTAAATCTGCTCAAACAATATGCCGCCGGCAAAGCGATTACCAACAGCATTACAAGAGCCATTGCAGTTGTGAGTATACTGTTTAGCATAAATTCACCCATACGGGCTGTTGTCCACGCCTCCACAAAGTTTTCCCAACGCAAACTCTTTGGTAATGCCCAAGGATTGCCGTAAAATTCGCTATTGTCACGGAATGATGCCATAAACACCCAAAGAATAGGAATAATTATTGTTATTGCAAGAGCGATTAATGCGACATACACAAATATTTTAAATATTTTTTCTTTTGCATTATTACTTTTCATTTAAATAAATCTCCTTTCTTTACAGTTCTATAACTTCACGTTTTGTAACCGCATTTATGACAGCGCTGAGCGCAAACGAGAATAAGAACACAAGTACGCCTATCGCCATACCGTAACCATAGCTTGAATTTGTGTAAGCTTGTTTATACATATAGCTTAGGAATACTTCACTCGCGCCATCTGGTCCGCCGCCTGTCATTGCTTTTACAAATAGGAAACTTAGATTTATACTGCTTATTATAAAGAAAGTAAGTGTTGTTCTGATATTTGTCCATATCAGTGGTATTGTAATTTGGAAGAACTGTGTAAGTCTGCTTGCTCCTTCAAGATTTGCGCTTTCATACAGACTTTCCGGAACTGCCGCCATACTTGCCATATACATAACCATATAATAACCTATCGCCTGCCATATCATAGCGCCGATAATTGCATATATAACTATCTTTTGGTCACCCAGCCAATATATAGGTTCATTGGCATTTCTGAACAGATTGACTATGCTGTTAAGCATACCGTTATTTGCATCATATATTGCGCTGAAAATTGCGCTTATTACAACAACTGACAAAATATTCGGTATGTAGAATATAATTCTGAAAAAGTTTTGTCCCTTTATTTTTTCACGTTGAAGTATTGCCGCAAATACCAGCGCGAACGCAAAAGTAACTATTGTAACGATTACTATCATTAGTATTGTGTTTTGGAAAGCTCCCAAAAATTTTTGGTCATTAAAGAGTTTTCTGAAATTTTCAAAACCTATAAATGTTTTATTGTTTGAATATCCGCCCCATTTATAAAGAGACATTTTAAATATATTAAATGTTGGTATAACCATAAATATGGTAAACAATATCACTGCCGGCGCAACGCACAAAAATACAAATTTGCCTCTGCCCTTTTGTTTATCCATAAAAATACCCCTCCTTACATTTTTAAATAAATCTTTTTGCAAATTAAATTCTTTTATCATCAAAATACTTTTTATAAAAATTATTTTAATTATAAAAAAATTATGGTGAGTAGGACTTTCTACTCACCATAAACTATGTATTATACAAGCTCTATTTCTTTAATAGCGCCATATTTTTTTAATACTTATTTTTTTAGGTGTGGACGTAGAGCATCACTAGCTTTTACTATGCCTGCTTTATAATCTTCTGCTGTTTTGTCACCGCTTACCAGTGAGTTTACCGCCTCAAATGTTGCTTCTGCAATACTTACACCTTCAACTGGATCTGTTGCTGCAAATCCGCCCAAAGCTGCTTTTGCACCATTGTCATAAATGCTGTAAAACAATTTGTTGTCGCCCTCTAATGAATCTGCAAGACCGATGATTGGTTGGATTGCAGGTTGTGAACCTTCACGTTGTTTTGCAAAAATCTTTGCCGCTTCGTCTGAATATAGATATGCTATAAAGCTCTTAGCATCTTCTTTGTTTTCTGCTGCCGCAGGTATCCAAATTTGCTCGAACCATGTGAATGAATAACGGTCGCCACCTTGTTTAACAGCTGGTAGTGCTGTAAGTCCCCATTTAAATCCGTCTGCGCGTGGAGCATTTGCCATTTCACCTACTACCCATGTACCGTTTGGCATAAATAGCGCCTTGTTATCAAGAACAAGTTGTTGGTTTTTTAGGAAGTTATCATTATTTGCGTTTGATGGAACTGATTTTTCTGTGTATGTAGCAAGTTTAGCGATGATATCTATAACTTGTTTACCTTCCGGTGTATCCCATACGCCCTCTGCATAGTTTGTAACTTTGTCAAAGAAGCTTGCGCCGCCAACTGAGTATACAAGCGCATAGAAGAAAGCATCAAAATAACCTGCTGTCGGATATGTAAACAGCGCTATACCTTCCGCTTTTGCTTTGTCACCCAAAGCCCACATTTCGTCCCAAGTAGTTGGAACTGTCCAGCCTTTTGCCTCAAATAATCCTTGGTTGTAGAAAAGTCCGCATGGACCATAGAACATTGGTGCTAAGTATGTCTTACCGTCTGAATATGGGTTTGTAAGAGATGACTCTGTAAAACCTTTCGCTATTTTTTCGGAAACTTTCTTTGTTTCGCCCGGAACAGTCATTGAAAGCATATCTGTCAAGTCTGTCAAAGCATTGTCTTTTATCATTGTTTCTGTCAAAGCGGCAGGACGTCCTGTTGCTAGGTGAACAACGTCAGGATATTCGCCGGCTTTCATATTTGCGCCTATAACATCTTCGATGTTTTTATCTGTTATTAGGTTAACTTCTACACCTGTTTGTTTTGTGTATGCTGCTGTAACCTCTTTCCATGCCTCCACACCATAAGCAGATTCAAGTGCTGCAACTGTTATTTTGCCTTTTGGAGCAGGTTTATCTGTATTTTCCGGTGTGCTTGTGCTTGTAGATGTTTCTGTGTTTGCGCTTGTGTTTGTCTCTGTCTTACCACAGCCTGCAAACGAAGTAAGCACAAGTGTCATTGCCAAAACTACGCTTAAAAACTTTTTCATTTATTCTTCCTCCTATTTTTAAGTGACTTTTCTTATGTCACTCATTAACTAAATTATACTATTTTCAAAATTTTTCGCAAGACCGCTTATTGCTTAATTTTTTAGATATATTGCTTTTCGTTTATTTTTTAACGACAATTTATAGCAAAATGCTACAAATTATGTTTTATGTTTTTTAATTTGATTTTTTCTGTTTTTTCTATTTTGAATAAAATACATAAATTTATTTAAATATTTTAGTTGTTTTGTCAATGTTTTTTTCAGTAAAATAAGTTAAAATATATCTATATAAACAATATGTTATTTTGACAAAATTAAATCATCTCATTTTAAAACAATATTAATAAAGCAAAATAACTAAATTATGACAATATTTTTTAATCATAATAACGATACGTTTCAATAATTTATCTATGGAGGAATTGGCATTAATTATGAGTAATAAACATTATGACTATATTTATGATATAAACGAACAAACCAATATCATAAATGAAAATATCGATAATGAAAATAAATACAAACTGTTATCTGTTGCCACATCAACTTTTGAACACGACTGGGACAGTATTATGCACACACACTATTTTACCGAAATATTTTATGTGACAAGCGGAAAAGGTATAGTATATATTGAAGATAAAGTATATGATATAAAAGCAAATGACTTGATTATAATAAATTCAAACATAAGCCATACAGAAAAATCACCGGATAAAGATAATCCGCTAAGCTATATTGTATTGGCTGTTGAAGGAATAAAATTTGAAATTAACGAAATTAAAAATCAGGAATATCTTGTAAGCAGTTTTGAAAAGCAAAAAGATACAATGAATTTTATACTAAACTCACTTATAAACGAAATTCAGGGAAAGGATATATTTCAAACAAAATATTGCCAACACCTTTTTGAACTTTTTATCATAAATGTGCTTAGACAAAATAATTCCATACTGGCAATATCAAATACACAAAATGTCTCCCGAGAATGCGCCATAATCAAAAACTATATCGACAATCACTTTAAACAGGATTTAACTCTTGATTTACTCGCAGAAACCGCGCATATAAATAAATACTATCTCGCGCACACATTTAAAGAAAACTATGGATATTCCCCAATTAACTATATGCTCGAAAAACGCATCGAAGAAGCAAAATATCTTTTAATAACCACTGACCATTCACTTTCTCAGCTTTCACAAATTTTAGGCTTCTCGTCTTTAAGCTACTTTTCTCAGAGTTTTAAAAGAATAGCCAAAATAAGCCCCATAGAATTTCGTAAAAGATTTACGAAATAGAATAAATCACCCAATAATACAACAAAACTTTTTTTGTATTTAAAGCTTTCCCAAATAGGCATAAAACTCGTAAATTTTAATATATATATGTTACATGGTATTTTAAATTAAGTGAGACAGCCAAAATAATCAATTTTACAAAATATGGCTTATCACATAAAATTAAGGAGGATAATTTTATGTCATTATTTTATTCAGAGGGTGATTTATATAGCACTGCCAAAAATCAAACAGCACTAAAATCCATTACAACACTTACCGAAGCTATGAAAAACAAGCAAATATTGGAGGCGCGTGCTGTTGTTTGTACAGGCGAACATGATTTAATAGTCGATTTTGGCTTTACAAAAGGCGTTATTCCACGAAACGAATGTGCAATGGGTATCAGTGACGGCTCTACCCGTGATATTGCTATCATCTCTCGTGTAAATAAAGCCGTATGTTTTATTGTTACGGATATTAAACAAAACGAGGACGGTACGTTTACACCATATTTATCAAGAAAACAAGCGCAAGAAATATGTATGAATGATTATGTAAACACACTCACTTCCGGTGATGTAATCCCCTGTAAAGTTACACATCTCGAAACTTTTGGTGCTTTTGTGGATATCGGGGCAGGCATTATATCACTTTTACCGATAGACCAAATTTCTATTTCACGCATCAGTAACCCTGCCGATAGATTTAGCGTAGGGGACAATATTCTTGCTATTGTAAAATCCTGTGATAAACTTGGTAGAATATCATTGACACACAAAGAACTGCTTGGCACTTGGATAGAAAACGCAAATTTATTTAAAGTCGGCGAAACAGTCAGTGGTATTGTCCGCAGTGTTGAAAACTATGGCATATTTATAGAGCTTATGCCAAACCTTGCAGGACTTGCAGAACCCGTTGACGGAGTAAAAGTAGGACAGCAGGCGAGCGTATACATAAAGAGCATTGTTCCGGATAAAATGAAAATTAAACTTGTGCTAGTTGACGCATTTGACGCCGACTATCAAAAAGAAAAAATAAAATATTTTGTAGATGAACCACACATTGATTATTGGAAATATTCACCTGATGATGCTTCAAAAATAATCGAAACAATTTTTTAACCAAACTTAGTATTCAAAAATTATAGCAGGAGTTTTATTGTACTATCTTTATAACAAAACTCCTGTTATTTTTTTATGACATATTATATTTATGTAAAGTAAAAAAGCCTCTTAATGATAAATCAATATCACTAAGAGACTTTTTGTATTAATTTTAAAAATGATTATTTAACAGCATCTTTAAGAGCTTTACCTGCTTTAAATACCGGTGATTTGCAAGCTGGTATTGTTATTTTTTCTTTTGTTGATGGATTTACACCTTGACGCTCTTTACGCTCTTTAACTTCAAATGTACCAAAACCTACAAGTGATAGTTTGTCACCTTTTGTAAGTGTTTCTGTTATAGCTTCGATTACAGCTGATACAGCTTTCTCGCTGTCTTTCTTTGTGAAACCTGTTTTTTCTGATAGTACATTAACCAATTCTGCTTTTGTCATTTTTTTAATCCTCCAAATTTTAATCATTTTTATGAATGGCAAGTTTATAAAAGTTGAAAAGTTCCTCATAAGATAACTTTGAAATATCTTCTTTGGACTCTTTTATATGATTTTCAAATACAGCAAATTTCTCAATAAATTGTTCATTGCTGATATACAGACATTCTTCCGCATCACAATCAAATTGTCTCGCTAGTCCTACGGTTGCAAACAACACCTCTCCTATATCTTTCGATATATTATCTGTATCATTATTATCCATATCCTTTTCAAGAATATCTATCATATTTTTTAAATTTTGCAAAGACTGTTTTGGCGACTTAAAATCCAGCCCGATTTTTGAGGCTCTCTTTTGTAGTTTGTAGCTACGCACAAGCGCCGGCAAAGACTTAGACACACCATTAAGCGTATCGGTATATGTCTCCTGAGCTTTCTCTGTCTTTTTTATTGCTTCCCAGTTTTTTAATACTTCTTGTGATGAGTTTGCCACAACATCACCGAAAATATGCGGATGACGATGAATTAATTTTTGACAAATTCCATTACATACATCATCAAAACCGAAACTGTCTTTTTCATTTTCAATTTGAGAATGAAATACCACCTGCAATAAAACATCACCAAGTTCTTCAAGCATAAGTTCCCGATTATCTGTATCAATAGCTTCTATAACTTCATACGTTTCTTCTAACATATTATTGCGGATAGTTTTGTGCGTTTGTTCTTTATCCCAAGGACAACCGTTTTCTTTATCACGCAACAGTTCTACAATGCTAACAAGGTCAGATATATCATACTTATCTTTTTCGCAAAATTGTATATCCATTACAACTTCTCCTTTATTTTTATGCCTTTATTATTTTAACGTATTATATGGCATTTTTCAAGTGTTTTTATAATATTTTTGTTGATTTTTAGGCTATTTAGGTCACTTTTATCAATAACACCAAAAAATAACACGAAAAATACATAAAAAAGTGCTGTCAAAACCATATATACGCACAATTTCGGTGTATTTGCAAGTGGAATTTTTCTATATATCAGTCCTGTTAAGCCGAGTGTTACCACAGAGCATAGTATAGGTTTAATAAATATACCCATAAAATCTATCTTGATACCTGTACCCATTTGTAATGAAATAAGTCCAAACAACGTTACAGCTATATAACAACATAGCGAACCATAAGGCACACCCTGTATATTAATTTCAGGTTTTGAAATTAACGTTATGTTAATGAACACTTTTATCAAAGCGCCCACCACCATTAAATAAAGCGGAGTTTTTTCTCGCTTTATTGCCTGCAATACGCTGTTTATTGATGCGGATAACGATATTACTATTGCGTTAAGCCCCATTATACTAAGTATCGGCGAAACTACTATGCTTTCTTGTACTCTGAGTGGATATAAAAATTGCAGTACATGTTGCGACATCAGATACAGCGCAAAACCCATTGGAACAACAGCTATCATTGTTATTCGCAGTACCATTGATACTATTTCATTTATTTTGGCAATATTGCCGTGTTCCCATGTTTCGCTGACAGTTGGTATTGCGGTAACACACAGTACAGTTGCAAAAGAAGGTATAAGCATTGCAATAGAATGAGCAAGTCCCGAGTAACTGCCAAAGAGATACTCAGGTAAATCTGCCGCAGTTATATAATTCGGTATTCCACCTGTGTACATACTGTATATTACATCTACATTTCTTTCTACTGCAATATTCAAACAATTCATAACAGTTACAAGGTCTATAAGGTTAGATAAACTGACAACAAGCGTACTAAGCGCAATAGGTACGCCGACACTTACCAATTTTCTTGAAGTTTGTCTCTGCAAAGATTTCGGTATTTTAGGACAGTTAAATTTATTTCTGTCTTTTTTATAGTAGAAATATACATAAACCGCGCCGATAATTGTACTTATAGATATACCCAAAATCGCACCCGCCGCCGAAAAACGTAATGTGTATAATTCCGCTTGTTTTTCATCAGCAAATACATTTCCAAAAATATTTCCTGTTCTGTAAAAATCTTCCATTAACTTATTCTTTACAAAGTACGCAAAGCCAAGTCCTAAAAACAATTTTGTAACTGCCTCTATAACTTGCGATATTGCCGTAGGGCGCATATTGGATTTACCTTGATAATATCCACGGTAAATGGACGATATACAGCTTGTAAGTATAGACGGAATAATTGCCAGCACGGAAAAATATGCCGCTTTATTACCTATGGTTTTAACCAATGGCATTGCACAAAAATACAGCAAAAGCGAACATACTATACCCAATATAAAGAAAAAAACCTTTGCGGATTTCAGCACCGCAAATTCTTCGCAAATATCCCTTTTCGCAGTGCTTTCCGCTATCAATCTTGCCATTGCAATTCCAAGTCCCGATACAATTATACTGTAAAGAGGCGTAAATATATCATAAGCCGTACTGAAATACGACATACCTACTCCGCCAATAATATTTGCAAGAGGTATCTTAAAAAACGCGCCTATTATTTTTACAATAACCGTTGCAATGGTAAGAGTTGCAACGCCCTCCAAAAAACTCTGTTTTTTACTCAAATAAAAATCACCTTCAATAACTATGTATTAATAAATATATATGTAAAATATTCTTATTTAATACAATAGTTATTAAAGATGATTATAGAATCAATTATATAACATACCCTTGTATGTGTCATCTGCTGTTTCTTCATCTGTTAAAAGCATAAGTAATGTATATCCAAATTTTGCGGCAGTCGCGGGGCCTCTTGATGTTATTATATTATCATCAACCACAACGGCATCTTTTAACACTTCTGCTTTTTTCAGGTGTTCTTCCATTTCGGGATATATAGTTGCATGTCTGTTTTCAAGCAAATTCATTTCGCCAAGTATCATTGGCGCGGCACAGATAGCCGCAATAAATTTACCTTTTAATGCAAACTCTTTTATTTTATCACAAAGTTTGCTATGTTGTTGCAAATTCAATGTTCCAGGCATACCACCCGGCAACACTATCATTTCACAACTATCATAATCTGCGTCTTCAAACAATATATCTGCTGTTAATTTTATTCCGTGCGCTCCTGTAACTGCTAAATTATTCGTCATAGATACAAGTTGTACTTCCACACCACCACGTCTTAATATATCGGTAGGTGTTATTGCTTCGGTTTCTTCAAAGCCTTCCGCCAAATGAATATATACCATACTTTTACTCTCCTTTTTCAAAAATTTTTATTTAATATTTAAATAAAAAAGAGACACGCATTATTGCACTCAAAATGCACAACAATGGTATCTCTTTTATCAGTTCGTCTTATTATTTTGTTTCTTCTGCTTTGGCTGATTTTTTTGTACCTTTGTCAGCTTTTTCTTCTTTTGTCTCCTGTGTTACTTCTGTTTGCTCTGCATTTGCAGGCGCTTCTGTTGCTTCTTCCGAATGGCACAAACAGTTTTCACCGCAATTACAGTCACCGCTTTCACAGTTGCATGAGCACTCGTCTTCGTCATCATAGTAATCTATGAAATCATCTTCTAGATCATCGCACAAAACACAACTTTTCTTTTTAAAGTATGCTACAAGTGAAATAGCTATACCAACAAGAGAAACTATCAAAGCAACTATTGCTATAATTTTTGAACTTTTTTTCATAAACCAAAACCTCCATTTGAATTTATTATAATACAAATCGTGTAGCACATTGTATTGTGTACCATATTTCATATTATAATACTTTTAAACTAAAAAAGCAATTAAATATCTGTAAAATTTATAAGAATTTACAAGTTATTTATATTCACAAAAATCAATTATATAATAAGTGATTTTCCGTCCATTTCCTGTGGTTGTGGTAGTTGTAGCAGATTTAGCATTGTCGGTGCGATATCTGCCAAACGTCCTCCCTCACGAAGCTTAATGTTGTTGCCACCAACAACCATAAACGGCACAGGATTTGTTGTGTGTGCTGTAAACGGTGAACCGTCTTCTTCATACATTTGGTCAGCATTACCATGGTCAGCTGTAATAAGAGCAATACCACCCATTTCAGTAATCTTGTTAACTGTTCTGCCCAAGCACTCGTCAACAGCCTCAACAGCTTTAACAGCAGCGTCAAATACGCCTGTATGGCCAACCATATCACAGTTAGCATAGTTTAGTATAATTACATCATATTTGCCACTTTCAAGTCTTGATATAACTTCATCTGTTACTTCATAAGCGCTCATTTCAGGTTTTAGGTCATAAGTTGCAACCTCAGGTGATTTTATAAGAGCTCTGTCCTCACCGCTGTACGGAGCTTCTACGCCACCATTAAAGAAGAATGTAACGTGCGCATATTTTTCTGTCTCTGCAATTCTTAATTGTGTCAAACCGTTCTTTGAAATATATTCACCAAAAGTATTATTAAGTGATTGTGGTTTCATAGCAACATAAACGTTTGGCATTGTCGCATCATACTGTGTCATACAAACATAATATAGTGGCATAAAGCCTTTTTCTCTTTCAAAACCTTCAAATTTTTCATCAACAAGCGTACGGGTAATTTCTCTTGCTCTGTCAGGGCGGAAATTAAAGAAAATAACGCTGTCATTTGCATTTATTTGCGCGCCTTCAACTATAACAGACGGTACAACAAATTCATCAGTAACATTTTCTTTGTAAGAATTTTCCATTACTGCAACAGCGCTGTCCGCCTTATTGCCTTTTCCGTTGACGATTGCGTCATAAGCGCGGGCAACACGTTCCCAACGGTTATCTCTGTCCATAGCATAGTATCTGCCGCTGATTGTAGCAATTTTGCCAACACCTATCTCTTGCATTTTTGCTTCAAGAGCCTTAACAAAGTCTATGCCAGATGACGGTGGAACGTCACGACCGTCCATAAATGCGTGTACATATACTTTTGTAAGTCCGTTGTTCTTTGCAAGTTGCAAAATACCGTATAAATGTTCAATATGGCTATGTACACCACCATCTGACAACAGTCCCATTACGTGTAGCGTACTACCGTTCTTTTTGCAGTTTTCAACAGCGCCCAAAAGAGCTTCATTATTAAAGAAAGTACCTTCATTGATATCTTTTGTTATTCTTGTAAGCTCTTGGTAAACTATTCTTCCTGCGCCTATATTTGTGTGTCCAACTTCACTGTTACCCATTTGTCCATCAGGCAAACCAACGTCCATACCGCTTGCGCCTATTTGTACAACAGGATTTTCTTTTAGCATTTTATCAAGGTTAGGTGTCTTCGCAAATTTGATTGCATTGCCTTTTTCGTTATCACGTATGCCAAATCCGTCAAGGATTATCAATGCCAATGGTTTTTTCATATATTTTACTCCTTAATTTTATATATCAATTTATGTAATTTTGTGAAAAATCTATACTTCTGTCCAGTGTATCAATATAGTCTTGCCCCATATACTTACTATCGGGTGATAGATTTAAAAATATGTCCTCTATATTTTTATATGTAATAAGTCTTGCGCTATTGCCATATCTTTTGCATAGTCAAAAGAACTCAACTGCTGAATTATGTGGCATAGCCTTATTACTTACAAAATTAACTCTTCGTAAGCTCAAATATTATAATTTAACAAAAACCGACTTCATATAAAAAAGTCGGTTCTGCGTGTCAAAAAAAGTATAGCCATTTGTCATAATGACGAAGTCTATAAAAGTTTTACTCAATTTTTTTC